>JBFMBF010000001.1:0-100902 GCA_040755315.1 Hadarchaeota archaeon (SeqCode)
CCTCGCCATCGAACGGCAGAGCCATGGAAGTGGGCGGCACAATATCAAAAACCGAAAATCCTATCTCGAACGAGTCCACGTCGTAGTCGCCCGCATCGTCGACAGACACAAACAAATTGTTTGGTATCGGATTCAATTGACCGTAGTCACCCATGTCAAAGAACGCCAGGTTCAGGTTTTCAACGGAGCCATACTGTATCGAAGAAACAGCCCCCCCAATGTAGGTGGCAACGCCGGATGGGTTGTCCGCCATCCCGTCGTTGTCCGCGTCCAATGGGACACCGAAACCAAAAGTCACGAAGTTCGGCAGGTCAAAACTTCCCCTGTCAAAGATAATCAGGTCAGTGCCTGGCGGGATGAAGACATCGTAATCTTGGAAAGTATCTCTTGTCTCGTTCGGGAAGCCCACGGTGGCTTGGCCGCCGTTGAGGTCGCAGTATGCGCCGTCTGCCAATCCCAGCATGTTTTCCGGCGGGCCTTCAATAGGGTAATAGGGTGCATTAATGAAGAAAACCCTGTTGGCGAACGGGCTGTGCACCTCTGCCGGGGCCCACAGGTTCTCGGCGTAGTACCAGACGAGGTTTTCGGGTTCCGAGTTGTCCAAGTTCTCGCTGTTGTCCGGAGAAGTTGCGTCCGAACCCTGCGCGAAATTTTCAGGCTGAGCGTTTTCCGGTGGCAGCATGAACGAGAACGTGGGGATTATTGAATTTTCAAACGCTGAGGAAAGTGGAGCAAGAGATGCCGACACGAACAAAAGGACCAGAGCGACAGCTAACGGCCTCAAGATTCCGCATTTCAGCCCCTCACCTTGAAGCTCCCGCTCGCGTAGCCGGTCCAGCTTACGAAAAATTTGCCATCGGTGAAGGAGGCGCTCTCCACGGTCAGGGCGTGGGAGGGGTCTGAGTATATGGTGAAGCCGTTGATGGGATCCCCGCTTGCGTCGAAAGTTTTAGCGCGGGCCTCGTTCCCGACCGACCATGCGACCATGAACCTGCCGCCGCCGAAAGCCACCTTCGCGCCCGAGCCAGCGGATATCTCGAAGTCGGGCTTCGCAATATCGCCGTTCGAGTACTGGATCTCGTAGGAGACGCCGGAAGGGTCATCCACAGCTGACCACTCGAACTCGGGCGTGTTGTCGGTGGCGGCGCCGTTCTCCGGCGAGATTAGCGAAGCTGCAAGTAGCGTGAATTTGGGACTACAATCACGCTCCACCTTCTTTCATGAACTTAGGAACGGCATCTTCCGGGTTGAACTTGTTGATGTCTTTTACCACCATGCACTTCATGCTGACCCCCGAGTGGAGGCTGGAGGGCAACCTTAGTATCCTCTTGGTGTCTATGGTCACCTTCCCGTCCGTGAACTCGGAGTTCAGCCTAGCGAGCAGCTCCAAAAGCCGTGAAATTGTGCCAGGCCCTACTCCTTTCATGGAAATTTGTCCAATCCCTCCTGACTTCATGGCTTCAACCACCTTACTTTTTTCGGCAAAGAGTTTCTGCGCGACAGCTTTTGATTTAATGGCCCCGGAGATGGCGCCCTCGTTGAGCTTTTCGAGAGTCCTAGCGGCCCTTTCGCGAAAAACCTTCGAGTAGCCGAGCGCCATCGTGATGTCGGAAGGTATCTTCCCCCCAGTGACATAGTTGACTATCTGCCCCCGCTCGTTCTGCTCCAGTCCCATCACGGCCTCCTCGTTGATTCTTATGTGGAAACCGCGTCCCGAGTAAACAAAGTTTATCACCCTCAACCCCAGGTCCGACTTCAGGGTGTCGGCGAATTCAGCGGCCACCTTCCTCGCCTCGTCCAGGCAGACATCGCAGACGCTCCCTTTTTCACACCCGCATGACTTGACGGGCAGATCCTTCGCGTCAATGTCTAAAACAAGCTCTGCCTTCAGCCATCCTTCTCTCATCGACGGCCGTTCGTAAAGTGCAACGCTGGAATATGCCGAGAATGGCGCCCTGTACCTCATGAACTCCTCGAGCTGCTCCAGCGTCCTGAACTGGATGTAGCGATGGCTGGGGCCAGTACCGTCAAGATCAAACCCGAACTCTCTCAGAGAAAGAGTATGGAGGATGAAGTCTGGAACCTCCCTCTTGTTCCACTCTTCGGAGTAGAACCTCTTTCTCTCCTCAGGTGTGCTTGCCTTCATCAGCATCTTTTACACCTCCGCCGAACGCTTCAGCTTTTTTCCTGAAGTAGTATGTCAAAGGGTTTCTTATCTTCCTGCAGAACTCATCCGGCCGGCAGAGTGGTGGCGCCGACATTTGGATTTTGATACAGTTTGGCACCCTGTACCACTTGGATTTGCCCGAGTCTTCAAGCCTTGGTTCAGTCGTCATGCCGAACCCCATGTGGTAAAAGACATTGGCCTTCTCTTGCGGCTGGTCCTTGAACAACGGCGGGTTGCACCTCTCGGCGGCATCAAATATCAGCGGCGCTATTTCTTCATTCACCACCGAGATGTCATTTATGAAGTCCGCCATTCTGGTGACAGTCCTGCCAGATGGCGCCGCCCTAGCATATGAAAGGAAAGGCGCAAGAAGCATGTTTATCGCGAAATTTCTGGCACCAGAACTAGCACCCCCGAGGCAGATGTTTATGCAGGGAGGGAAGAACTCCGGTTTTAGCCTCCCGCCGATCACCAGCCCGGCCGCCCCCCTGAACTCTGGCAGCTTCGGGACAAAAGACGAGATTCTGGAGCCCACATCAAGCAACAGCTGAGGAGGCGCCCCGCTCTCTTCAAATCGTTCGTAAACAGACTGGATGTACTCTTCTGTCTTCACGCCGACCAGTTCCGAGTAGATGTTCCAGAGGTCGCGAGGGGTGATTACCACCCACCCGTTCATCAAGTAAAAATCCGTGATCTCCACCCGCCTGTGCCTCATGAGGGGGGAAATGCCGGTCCACCTCACGGCATATTTAGGCAGATACTGCGGGAGGAGCCGGTCGTCAACAAGCTCGATTCCGTCTTTTTTCAGCCCCAAGTCCCTGATTCTGTAAACATCGTCGCGCGGTATTTCTCCCCCGAGTATCCTGCTGTCCCCCTCTTTTTCCAGCTCAACAATGTTTACAAAGCGCCGGGCGGCCTCCAGGCAAAGCTCCCCATGTCCCCTCCTGAACATGTCGTAAATTCTATACCTCATGATTTTCTTTGTGGCGTCCGAGACAAATTTGGTCTCTCTAGAGTAGGGGTGAGACACGGAAGCCACGGACTGGCACATCAAGTAGTACGAAAGCACTTCCGCCCGGACGCTATTCAGGTCTGGCTGAACCAGCGCTTCCTTGTCCTCCCACTTGACGCGCTTCACGGCCAGCTCCTTTATCTCAGCTGGCATGGACCCCAGCGGCGGTGAGGACTCGACTATCTCTCTCGCCTCGTCTGAGAATTGATTGAGTGCAGCCAGATATTCCCGCGAGAACAAACGCCCAGCCTCGCCTAATCTTTTTCTAAACTCTAGCGGAGGGGATTTAACCTTGGCGGAGAGCTTCAGCGTCTGCGGGTTCTTTTCCATACGGTGTGGGCCGAGATTCCCACCGCCGCGAATGTCACGGAAAAACCCACTATCAGGATTAAAAACTCCATATTTATTGTCGGCTGGGTTGTGGGCGCCACCCCCAAGGCATCTATGACACCCATAGAACTCTGTATGGAATTTTTGGCGCGCAGAATCCTATCGTTCTCGTTTGTGGAGCTTTGCGCGAGGGCTAGCTCGGTCTTGGCTTTCAGGAGCGCTGACTTGAGCGACGCGTTATCCCGAGTTCCGAGGAGGTTCTCAGCTATTTCGGCTTGGAGGGCCGCGGCCGAGAGGTACAGCTGGGCGGCGTCGGATGAGCTTACGGGGGTAATGTTTTCAGATTCGTTGAATACCGGCGGCGATCCGTAGTAAAATACGCTGGCCCCCGACTCGGAAGACTGGAGGCCGTTGACGTTTCTGGTCAAGTGGATTGGGTCAAGCCTGGAGAAGTAATCTCCAGCCGTTTCCCGCCAGGTTGGGTCGGCAGGCTGCCACCCTTTGTTCGGGAAATAAAACTCCAGCCAGGCGTGGCCCCTTAGATTCTCTTCCTCATAGTACCCCCACCCGTAAAGGGCCCTTGTCGGTATGCCCGCCGCCCTCGCCATTGCAATTGAGACATCGGTGTATTCGCTGCAGTCTCCTTTTCCGTTGGCCAGGGCCCAAAGGCTACCCTGTCTGACGTTCTGCAGCTCATAATCAAGAACGTCCACGGCATGTTGCGATATTTTTTCCGAGGCAAGGTAGACATTTGTTTCTCCTTCTAGTGCCTGGTTCGCATGCTGTTGTATGAGGAGGTTGCTCGAGTCCCACATGTTGTCTTGTTTGAGGTATGCAGAAAGGGGCTGTGGAACATCTGAGATGTCGCCGACATCGCCCGGGTTTATCTTCGGATCGTAAAGTGAGACATCGTAAATGAGGTCAACCCAAAAAGTCAAAATTTGACCCGGCTGGATTTCATTTATTTCCAGCACTCCGTGCAGGTTGTTTTCTTCATCAAGATACATTGTCTTCATAGGGATGCTTGACGACGCCGCCGCTGACGACTGCCATGGGATGCCGTGGTTGAAAAGGATGGTGTCCAATGTTAGGCCAGTGGTGCTGGACCCGCTGGCGTTTGTTAAAGTGTAGTTGAGTCTGACGTTGTAGTAGGCTGGCTGGCGGTAAAACCTGACCCAGAGTCCCTCGAAGCTTCCCCCCGCCGGAATTGAGGTAAAGTACTCCACCAGCGGGGGGTCATTTTCCACAAGATTGGCCGTCGGGTTGGACAGGAAAAAGCGAGAGCCGCTTGGTCCCCGTATCCTTACAATATAATTGTCGTAGCGTGAATCTCCTGCCGTGATCCCTCCTAGGCTGGCCCGATACTCTATGTCATTGCCCAACACCATCCCGCCAGCGGTGTAGGACACATGGTAAGTGAGTTCGCTCCCCGGACCTATTCCACTACCCCTGAAGAAAATTTGGAGTCGTGTGCTTGTGTCCATGGTTGTTTTCGTGTAATTCAGGGTTCCGACGTCATCCCAGACTTGGACGTCGCTGACATCCGCTGTCGGGAGGGTCCAAGTGACGCCCGTTATCGTGCTAGGGCCAGTGTTAACGAGAGTGATTGTGTCAGATACCCCTAAGGACTTGTTTTCCTTGATTTCAAAAGACAGACCGTAAAGCTTGTAGTAGCTTGAGCCAGCGGCAGCCGTGGAAGTGGTCAAACCAATCAAAACAACTGCCGTGAAGGCCAGTCCAGCTGCTTTCATGCAATCCCTACCTTTTTTGATTACAGCCGCTATTAATTAACGGTTCCATGCGAGTAGTTCTTGCCGAAAGGGTTGCTCCGGGTGAGCAGTCCCGTTTGGATGAGCTGGCTGCTCTTGCTAGGACCATGGATTATGAAGTTGTGGGTTCGCTCAAGCAGGTCAGAGGACCAGACCCAGCCTACCAGTTGGGCAAGGGCAAGGCCCAAGAGCTGGCGGCGCTTTCGAAGGAAATGGGCGCCGATCGCGTCATTTTTTCGAACCAGCTCACGCCCTCCCAGGCTTTCAAGCTCAACAAACTCACCGGGCGCGAAGTCATAGACAGGTTCCAGCTCATCCTCGAAATTTTTGAAAAGAGGGCGGGTTCGCCGGAGGCCAAGCTCCAGGTCGAGTACGCGAGATTGAGCTATGAGCTGCCCAGGATTCGTGAGCGTGTCAGAACACTGCTTTCTGTGGAGCAGCCCGGCCTGATGGGCGGAGGCGAGTACGAGGTCCAGGTCCACTATGACACAGTCAAGCGCAAGCTGGCCAACCTAAGGAAGAAGCTGAAGTCGGTGGAAAGGTCCAGGGAGCAGAAGAGAAAGCTCAGGAAAAAGCGGGGGTTCAAGCTGGTAGCCCTGGCAGGTTACACAAACTCTGGGAAGTCAACCCTGTTGAACGCCCTGACTGCGGCAAAAGCGGAGGTTGATAACATGTACTTCACGACACTCACGCCGAGGACGCGAGCGGTCACATCCAGCCAGAAAATACTCCTGACTGACACAGTTGGATTCATCGATGGGCTGCCCCCTCTGCTGGTCGAAGCCTTCAAGGCCACCCTTGAGGAGATTTACCTAGCAGATTTGGTGGTCCTTATGGTGGATGGGTCAGACCCGATTCCTGAAATCATACGGAAGTACCGCGCATCCCTGCAGGCGCTCCAAAATCATCCTGTAAAAACAGTCACGGCAGTCAACAAGATGGACCTGCTCTCTAATGAGGAACTCCAAAAAAGGCTTGAAGTCCTGAACGGGATGTCATCCTACATAATTTCCATTTCAGCTTTGAAGCGCGAAAACCTCGGAGTGTTGGTAAATGTGATAAGGTCAAAGGCTTGAAGGCAACACGATGACAAGAGCAGTTGTTCTGAGACTTGGGCACAGGCTGGAGCGGGACTGGCGCGTGAGCACCCATGTTGGATTGGTGGCCAGGGCGTTCGGCGCGGATGGCTTGATCCTTTGCGGCAGGAAGGACTCGGCAGTGGAGGACAGCATCAAGAAAGTTGTTGAGAAATGGGGAGGACCATTCTTCGTCCGGAGCGGCATGGGTTGGGAAAAAGAGGTTGAAAAATGGAAATCGGAGGGCGGGCTTCTGGTCCACCTCACAATGTATGGGTTGCCTCTGGACGAGGTTGTTGGAAAAATCCGTGGGAAAAACATTATGGTGGTTGTGGGGGCCGAAAAAGTGCCAGGGAAGTTGTTTGGTTTTGCGGACTTCAATGTGGCGGTTGGGAACCAGCCCCATTCAGAGGTAGCAGCCCTGGCGGTTTTCCTAGACAGGCTGTTTGAAGGGTCAGAATTAAAAAACAAGTTTAAAAAAGCCAAATTAAATGTTGTCCCGTCAGAAAAAGGAAAAAAAGTTGAAAAAGTTGGCTAAAACCTCCATTTAAAGCTTTCTTCCCGCCGTTAGCTTTATTTACAAGTTTCCAACATAGTTTCAAAAGTTAGAGCTGATTTAATGCCCGCGAAAAAGGTAAAGAAAAAACCAAAAAAGACAAAAAAAACCGTCGAGACGCCGAAAGGGCCCCCGGCCAAGTTTCCCGAGGACCCCCTTTTTACCAGTCTTCTACATCAGGTGGCGGGGGAGCACGGGGCGGTCGTGGCAAAGGCGATTTTCAGCAAGGAACTTACAGATGAGGAGGTCACGAAAAGGACCGGCATCTCCATAAACCTAGTGAGAAGGATTCTCTACGACATGTACGACAACAGGGTGGTGGCGTACAGGAGGGTTAGGGATGAAAGCAGCGGGTGGTATGTTTACTATTGGCACCTGGAGCCAACTCGCGCCATGGACTACCTCGCCACAAACAAGCGCCTTTTGCTTCAGAAGCTTGAGGAAAAACTGGAGATGGAGCGCAGCACCACATTTTTTGGCCACAACGGCGGGTGCCCGAAGGTCCCGCTGGACGTCGCTGTTGAAAATGATTTCAAGTGCCCGAGATGCGGGGAAAAGCTAGCGCAGTACGACAATTCAAGCACCATTACCACGCTTGAGCAGAGGGTTAATGCCCTACGCCAGCAACTCATGGAAAGTTAAGCGACATCTTCAGCCAGTTTAACAGCACGATTATAAGCAGAAAGTTGAGCACCTAATGGAGTGAGTCGATTGATTTCTCGTGAGGATGCCGTGCGGGTTTTGCGACGGGCGGGATGTTCTGACAATGTTATCCAGCATGCTATGGTAGTGGAGAAAGTCGCTCTTTTGATTGCCAAAAAAATAAGTGCGAATGGCCACCATGTCGACATTGATTTTGTAGGCGCTGGGGCGCTCCTGCATGATATTGGGAGATCACGCGGCCATGGAATAGGGCATGGCGTCGAGGGCGGGAAAATCCTTAGGGAGCTTGGGCTGGAAAAATTTGTTTGTGTGGCAGAGCGACATGTTGGCGCTGGCATCCCTGCCGGGGAAGCTGTGGCGCTTGGCTTGCCTAGAAGAGATTTCATCCCCCGGACCTTGGAAGAGAAGATTATCACATATGCGGACAAGCTGGTGATGGGCGGACGCAAAATCTCTTACAGCCGTGCCCTGGACTGGTTCAAGTCGGAACTCGGGGCTGAACATCCAGCAATCGAGAGGTTCAAGCATCTCCATTCAGAGCTTAAAGGGCTGATGGAAAAAAAGCAGTAATGTTGGGCGCACGGGATAATTTAATTTGTAATCACATGAATTAGAATGGTGTAAAGATGAAGATAGCGGTTGTGGGCCTCCAAGGGGCCGTGGCCGAGCACTTGGCCGCCGTGCGGAAGGCCATGGAAAAGCTCGGCGTGGTTGGGGAGGCCGTTTGGGCGAGCAGGCTGGAGCAGCTCAGCGGAGCAGACGGGATCATAATCCCCGGTGGGGAGAGCACCACTATTGGCAGGCTTATGAAGGCTTCCGGGATTTTTGACGAGGTTCTCAGGCTTGGGAAGGCGGGCGTACCGATAATGGGAACATGCGCTGGCATGGTCTTGCTTGCCAAGCGCGGAGATCGTCAGGTCGAGCGGACGGGGCAGCCCCTTTTGGGGATGATGGACATGGCCGTGGACAGGAACGCTTTTGGCAGGCAGCGGGAGTCATTTGAGGCAGAGCTTGAAATAAAAAAGTTGGGGGGGGCGCCGTTCCATGGTGTGTTCATTCGCGCGCCAGCTGTAAGGGAGGTATGGGGGGATGCCAGTATAATAGCCGAGTTCCAGGGCAAGATTGTGGGAGTTAAGCAAAAAAACATGATTGCGCTGGCCTTTCACCCGGAACTCACATCGGACACAAGGCTGCACGAGCGCTTTCTGTGCATGTGTTGAGAGGCAACGATTACTTTCGGCTTTTCATAATGTACTTGTGAGAGGTTCAGCTAACTTGCGTAAATGGATGTTTGACATAGGTTCGTCAAACCCCAAAATCGTTAAGAAGTATGACGAGTGGGTTAGCACAGGGAGAATGCTCCCGCTCGGTGGGCCCATAGCTCAGCGGTAGATTGGGTAAACCCAAGCCGAAAGCGCTCGCTTCGCAGGCGAGAGGTCGCGGGTTCAAATCCCGCTGGGTCCACCACAAATTGTTTGTTTTCCAGCTTCAACCCCAAATTTATATATAAGCCCCCAACCACCTTTTTTTACTGGTGATTCCATAGCAAAGAAAAAGATTGATACCCGGCCGATAATTGGCGCGGCGGTTGTCTTTCTCATAATTGGGGCCATAGTATTTGGGGCGTTTTACCTGCTGGTGGCCAAGCCTGCAGCAGATGCTCTAGCGGCGTCGAAGCTTTCGGCCCAGACTCAAATCAGCAGCCTCAGCGCCGTCGGCACTTCACAATCGGCGACCGAGGCCGCGACGTTCGCCACCAGAATAGAAACTGCGGGCTCCCAAGGTGAAGTTCAGACAATATTGAGTGAGATCAACACAGCGACCGTACGGGAGCAGAAGCGGAAAGAGCTCCTGAGCTTGGCGGACACCGCTGCGAACGGTGTTTATTACAACACCAGCACCACGACGGCTCTGGCGAACCTCAAGACCACCCTCGAGGGAGACATAAATTCAAAGACCTCCCTTGCGGATTTGGAGGCTTACGAGACTGAGCTAGCCAGCACGGCGGCCACAAGCTGGCGAAGCGTCTTCACCACAATAATAAACGGGATAACTGACAACAGGTTGAGCATGACTAAATTAAACGGCCTGCCTTACGGAGAGTTCATGTCTAAAGATAATGCATTGGCTTTCATTGCCAATCAGCCTTACGATAACCTCAGAAAAATGAAGTTTGAGGATGCGACCGTCAGGGTTCCGATAATGGATACCTTCCAGCGGACGCCAACCTTGAAGGTTGGCTCTGTGATATATGTGTATGTTTATGATACAACGCAGAAAACGCTTACAAAGATGTTCGGAAATGCAGAGGTCAAAAATGTTGTTTACTCAAGAGCAGATATTGGCACAATTTCTTGGACTTATGGGGTTTCCACATTTTCAGTCGACATGTGGGAGACAATAAAGGCCGCGGCAGCCGGCGACGCCACGGCTGAAGGCTTGGGCTGGCAGGGTTATGGGGCGGATGTTATGGACAGGTCCCTGACGTCCAATGTCGGGAATTACTCGTCCAGCGTCCTTTACATGATTGAAGTCTCCGACCCAGTAGGCGAGGAGATAGTGAAATACGAGTTTCACCAAACTGACAAAGATGTGATTTTGCTCCCAGTCGTGTAACCTGAAGCACATGCCGAATAACTTTCTCATGACAGGTTCTCCGGGCAGCGGGAAGACCTCCGTGGTCAACCTGGTCGTGAAGAATTTGAGTTCGAGGGGGTTTCGAGCTGGCGGAGTATACTGTCCAGAAATCAGGGAAGGTGGAGTAAGGGTCGGGTTCAAGATGGTTGATTTGATGACTGGCGAGGAGCAGCTTCTGGCGCACATAAAACTTCGAGCTGGCCCCCAGGTTGGCAAGTATCGGGTGAACGTCGCTGGCATAGATAAGTTCAGCGAGGCCGCGATAGGCCGGGCGTTGAGGGAGGCGGACTTTGCAGTCATAGATGAAATCGCCCCAATGGAGATTCACAGCGAGGGTTTCAAGCGAGCTGTGCTATCTGCGTTAGACTCGAATAAACCGCTGTTGGCAGTCATCCACCAGTACACTGTTTCGGGTTTCATAGGCGCTGTGAAGGCGCGCCATGATGTGAAGATTTTCGAGCTGAAGAATGAAACACGGCCCGAGCTGCCGGACAAGCTGGTTCAAGCCATTGGAGCAGCTTTGGACTTCTCACTTAATCCGAAAAGGCCGGAGATTACCCATTAGAATGCCAAAAGTATTTTTAGCAGCGAGCCTAGAATCTCTCGTGTTCAAAAGAGCCTCAACCGTTCTGCTAGCATGTTTCGGAGTGCTGATTTTGGGCGGCCTCATATACTGGGCCAACCCTTCTCTTCTTGCGGAGACCATACCCAAAATAGACTTGGGGTACCTGCTTGTGGCCTTCGCGTTCCTAAATTGTTCTTTGTTGACGAGGGCCATGAAATGGAAAGTTTTGCTACCGTCGGCTTGCAAAATATCTTTCAGGTCTCTTTTTTTGGTTCAGGTGCTGGGCGTGGCGATAAGCAACTTTACTCCAGCCAAAGTCGGGGAGCCGGTGAAAGCGGTTATCTTGAAGGCAAAGGAAAAAAGGGCTGTTTCTGAGACCCTGCCGTCCATCATATGGGAAAGAATCTTGGACCTGCTGGCGTTGCTCCTACTGGGGACCGTGGGGGCGGTCTTTCTATTGGGGGCTTTGGGATTTTTGCGCCCGTTGATTCTGAGCATCGGAATTACCATTGAAGCGGTGCTTCTGCTGCTTCTTCTCCTGTACAGCAGGGCGTTTGGGGGGCGGGTTTTTTCTTTAATCAGGAAACTGCCAGCACTGAACAAAAGGGCAGGAAACAGGTTCTTGGCAGCTTTTTATGCGCAGAAAATTTCCGTGTCAAAAAAGCTTTCATCGTTCTTTTTAACGCTGTTCACATGGTTTTTGGAGGGCTTGGTTCTATACTCGATTTCTTTATCTTTTGGTGTTGTGCTGTCCCCTCTCGCAGTGGTCGGTGTTTACGCGGTATCCGTTCTGGTTGGAGTCTTCAGCTTTTTACCTGGAGGGCTGGGGCCGACCGAACTTGTTATAGCCACATTTTTTGGATGGATGGGGGTTGAAAAAACAACAGGCGTAACGGTGGCGCTTGTTACCCGCGCGCTGACGCTGAGTTACGTCACCGCGCTCGGCGGCGGCAGTTTTGTCTACTTGAGAAGAAGGTTCAAACTAGCGTTGGGTGAGAAAGCATAGTGGAATCACTTTTTCTGGCTACGGGATGTTTTCGTGGATTACTTTTAAAACCCGCACCAAGTTGTTTGAACTCGTGAAAGCGAGTTTGAGGTAGTCTAAATTATCTAGCCTATTCTCAAAGGCGCGTATGCCAATTTGCAGGTCTTGTAGATTAGTCAGTCCTGCCCCTACAGGGGATAGGGCGAGGGAACCATAGAACTCTCCGTCAGGGTACTCGCTCAGAGAATAGAAAACAATGGTCAGTAGCTCTCCAGTGTTTGGGTATTGGTTCCGCTTGATCAAGCGATCGCTTAACCGTTTTTCAGCGCCGACGATATCCTTGACCTTCACAATGCTCCCGACACCTGCAGGTGTAGACCAAAACATTGTATCCAAATTATTGTCAACAAACAAAATGTTTCCGCGTTTGTCAGCGATTGTCGCGTTCCATCCCAGCAAATTTTCTTTATTCTCACCCAGTTTCCGGTAAACTTCCCTCGTTACCAGATCAAGCATGATGTTGTCCCTCCCGCCATCAAAACCAAATTTGACATAGTTCTCAGTTATCTGTACTGCGGAAGTGGCATTTTTTTGCACTTCGCCGTACCATGCAGAACAAAATTCATGATAATTGAAAATCACGTAATCAATTTTAATGTTGTAATTTTCCCTGTAAGTGCGCAGGTACCATCGAAGCTCATTTTCATATACGCGTGGGAAACGCTGGACATCTGTCCTCCTGCCATTTACATTGAAAGATTTTGGAACAGCCTCCAAGTCCAAGCCGTAAATGTAACCCCGGCCATTTTGTGTGTAATAAATGTAATCCGGAGGCTTCGGGATGGCTGATGGACTGCCGCCCCATTCGTACCTAGCGAGGCCAGGGGTATAGGCTCCGAAGGTCAGGATGGAGAACGGATTGTTTTCCCACTCTCCTTCTCTGCCGGCCGTTTCCACTCCATCAACCACAGACGCCCGCCCAGTCGCCCCTGTTAAAGAGTGCCCGATTGCCCATTCAACGGAAAAGACTGAGTTTTGTGGAGTGTTTTCTTTAATCCAAGCGAAGGATTCCATCAAATCGGCATATAAACCGCCGACTCTCAACACATCAATAACAGGCACCGTTGTCTTGGCGTAGGAATATGCGTTAGCAACAAAAGGTGTGCCGGCTGCTATTGCAAGCACTATAATCAGCGGGGTCCGGAACCTCTTCAGAATCCCAATCCTCTTTCGTCTGGTAAAAGCATGGTCGCGCAGCCAGAACAGCAAGGTGGCCGCCCCCACGCTGGCCACCACTGGGAGAAACGACCACCAGAGGCGCACGAATCTTGTCTGTCCCCTCCCCGGCAGAATCATTGCCGCGAGAATTGCAAGCCAAGCGAAGACGAACAAATGATGCGGCTCCCTTTTCCGAACAAACAAGATGAAGGCAATTGTGGCGATGATTAAAACAAAAATTGTGATAAACGAATCAAGATAAAAATCTGTTAAAATACTGCTCCACGATTGTGGCGCCTCCATTTCAGTTGCATACCGGGAAAACGTGACTTCCCCAGCACCACCAGTTTGAATACCTACGTAACCCAAGAGTGTTTGGAAAAACGCTGCCCAAAAGGTCGGGCTTTGCCCAAGGGTCCAAAGTATGACAGTTGTCACTAGAAGCATGAACAACAGCCCCGCGATGGTGTATCCGTGAGTTCTGATTGCTGAAGATATGGCGGCGAACTCGTTCCGAAGCTTAAACAGCCCTTCCACGAACTTTACAAGAAGCATCAAAAGCACACAAAGCACCACAATCGCTGCAATGTAAAGCGCCCCGCTCCACGTGAGCATGAAAAACCCATAGGTCATCCCTCCAAGGACAGCAAAAATCGGGATCGAACGTTTGTCTGCTTTCAGCAACTTGATGACAAAAAATACCGTCCAAGCGCCGAACAGCAGCTGAACCGGCTCGCGGTCGAATGATCCGATTTTATTATAGGGGATGGTAGAAAGCATTGTGGCAAGCAGAAAAGCTGCGAAGCAGCCGGCAACATCTCCTTTAAATTCTCTCGCCGTCAGAAAAACCGGAATCAGAGTGAGGGCAAAGACAAACGGCGCTAAGTATTTGGTGACATCTATTAGAGTCAGCGATGGAATGACGGTTTTAAGCCCTCGATAGATTACAACTGCCATAAGGGGCTGTCCTTGGCCAGTTGGGGAAACGGGAAAACCTGAGGGAGGGTGCGAGAAGGGGTTGTTCTCGGCGAGCGCGTTCGTATTGTCAATTACTGAAGCGATGTCATAAAACCAGCCACTGTCTTCTGTGGTCAGAATTTGGCCTTTTTCTCCAGGAATCGACAGGATGTAAAAGGAGAAAACCATCAGGAAGAGAAGGTACCCCACTATTAGCCATCTGCGGCGGTTCATGCCAATTCATCCTCCCAATTGCATGACACAAGATACCTCATATGAATACTCCAGCAAACGGATAAAAGTTGCATAGTGGGTTCTGCAACTGACGCCAAGCATGATTGCACGCATGAAGGTTCCCTTCGTGACTCGGCAATCAGCGAAGCTGCTCTGCAGGCGGGTCGTTTTGGGTTTGTTTGAGTTTATACACAGTGAGCAGAACAACAATCAACCGTCATCAAACCTGAGCGACCAACCCTCCGGTCAGGGCAATTCTAATGGGCAGGGAAATGGCAACGGAACTGGCAAGGGCCAAGGAAATGGGCCCAGTTGAAATGCGTTCAGACAGCTCCGAAAAGTTCTGTTATTTCCGTAATAGGCGCATCTGTCTTGAGTCCGCCCCCTGAGAAGTGGGTTCTAGAGGCGAAGAAACCTTTCATTCTGATGGCCTCGATTATTTTTGATATTTTTGGTGACTTTCCTTTAGTGAGCTTGGCAAGCTGATTTATCTCATAAAATGTTGGTGGTCCAGCGGCCTCATCGGCGCACCTTCTCACGAGAAAGATTTCGGATGCCCCCAACCTGAAAGACATTTTGGCCAAGTTTTTCACGACTTCCTCCGCGAATTTCTCGTCCGAGAGCTGGCCCAGCCACAGTGGTCCAGCATGGAACAACTTTGCCCCGCACTCGCAAGATTCCGGAAGTGTTGCCGCAAGTCCCGATGTGGGAAACCTTCGCCCGCATTTGAAGCAGTGTGAGATGTACCCCTGTTTTTTAAGAACATCATCCGCGGCCTTGGCTCTTTTTTCAGCCCAGAAGTAGACGCGGAAGTAGTGCTGGGTGGCGTGAGAAAGGTACGGTATGAGAGAGAGCTCGTGTTTTCCGGCCACTCTTTGGGCAAACCCAATGAGAATTCTGATTCCAGTTTCCCGGCAGTACTCTGTTCTTAGAGGTTGGGCCCCGTATTTTCTCAGGCAGGCTCTCGCTCCAGATCCGCAGAGGGGGGCAGTATCGGTAGCCGTTATTGCAATCATCCCGTTTTTGCACATGGCGGCGCAGGCGGAATCAATAAATGGTGCTGGAGAACCAAAAGGGTCAGCATCGATAAAATTGAACCTGCCCCGGTTTTCCCAGAGCAGCACGTTTGCGTCTTTTTGGTGTACATCCACTAGGCCTTCCAGCCCGTTGAGCCTAACGTTGTTGAGCATCAGAGCATAGGCGTTGGGGGAATGGTCGTTGAGAATGACTTTTGGCTCCCCGCCCACCTCTTTTTTGTATCTGATTCCCCTCACGCCCACCCCTGCTAGAGGGTCGCAAATTGATAGCTCACCCAGCAGGTTGGAAGCGGCTTGTGCCACGGCTACAGAAATGTCCCGGCAGAGTTCCATCTGCGGGTTGTAGAAAACCGGCGTCAGCGACGGGGCATAGTCTCCCGCGCTGGTCCTGAATTTTGAAAGTTCAGGGACCTCAAGTTTAGCCGTGTTTTCGGCTACAAGCTGAGTTTGCACGTTTATCCACCCCATTCTGATTTACTCTATATTAATGATTACTAACATTCGTCGGTTCAGCTGAAACTTATTATGATGTGTTTCTCAGGTGCTTCATCATAGTAGCAAAAACACGTGGTTGCTAAACTTGTTATCCTAGCTGCCGCACACGTGTTTTTTGACAAGTACCAGCTACTATGGTTTGGCCACAGAATCGCATTATCATAATAACAGCCAAGCAGGGCATGCCAAGTCATAGTAATTTTCCCGATGTGGAAAATACCAAATCATCATAATAATAGTAGGTTTCTGAAAACCCTTATAAAGGGTGAAAGACGATATTATTCCGTATGAGGTGCCCTCGCTGCGACTACCAATGGGAACCGAAAGTTCCAAACCCGAAGGAGTGTCCTCGCTGCAAGGTGAGGCTCGATTACGTTCCAGGGCCAGTAGGGGCGCCGAGAATTAAAAAACTCGAAAAGGAGGTGCGGAAAGGGATGTCTAGCAGAATACCATGGGTTGCGGCAACTTTGATAATTGTTGTGGCTGCAGGACTTGGCGCTTGGATGCTTTCAACACCGCTTACGACCACCATCGGAAACCGCGTTGAGGGTTGGGGCGGAGCCGTTTCCACGACCGCAGGTTGGACTCCACTCCATTCCACCAGCGGCCCCCTAGCTACCTACGGAGCAGTCAACTCAGTCGGGTGGGCTTCACTGGGCGGCACTGACAACGTCGGTATAGAAAACATTTACATACTTGACTTCGGCGCGTATGGTATAGCAGAGAGAGACGACAATACTGGTACAGGAACGCCGGCATACCGAATGGGAATCATAAGCGGCAACGGTGGCAACGTGAACATTCCGTATGAAAACACTTTCGCCATCATTGTCGGAGTCAAAGCAAAGGCCCCGGACAACTTGGCGTACGTTAGGAGAGAGAACCTGCAAGTGGATGTGAAGTTCGTGTTCCCAGGAGAGACCGAGGAAGAGAACTCAGGAAACTTCGAATCAGATCCAGAGATGGGCATCGAATACCAGAGGTCGGTCACAGGCGAGAACACCACGAGCGGGTTCATATGGGTAAACGCCTACTGGGACAACTTAAGCGCGGGCTACACACTTGGCGCTGGCTACAGCTTGGACATACAGCGCGTGACGCTGTGGACTTGGAAGTAAACCGAGCAGCCGATAATCGAATCCAAACCTTTTTTTCTTTTTATTTTAACAGGTAGAGTGTAATCCAGATGCTAAAATTTGACTCGAGGGACATGGCAATCTTGGCTGAAATGGTCGTGCTTGTAATCACTTTTGGAGCTACAGCCGCGCCACCAACCACATACGGGCGGACTTTCTCCATTCCAGAGAACGATAACTTGGTAAATTGGGAAAATGTTTTCAGGGGCTATTTGGCGGTGTTAGACAACAGAATAAACTTGATATTGATCAAGGGCGGGAGCATGGAGCCGACTTTCAGCGAAGACGATATTGTGATGTACACCGCCGTAGATAACGCGTCGCTGAGATCCGGGGACATCATAGTTTTCATTAACCCGAATAACCCATATGAACAGGTAATAGTGCACAGAATAGTTGGGTACGTAACAGGTGGAAACGTGTTCTTTGGCTATAGGACGGGCTGGGGGACGAAAGGTGACGCGACTACACTGGATGATCCGTATTTGGTCCAGTTTGAAAACGTTAAAGGGCGAGCGATTGGGGTGATTTACACTTCTTCTGGGGGGTGGCGCGGGTGATGTTCAAACCATCAGGCAACAAAATCTTTCAGGCTGAGCCCAGCTTCAAGATGGAAAAGCTTTGGAAGACGCGCAAGTGGATGAAAAAAAAGAAGTATCCACTGGTAGCGGTTCTTGTGGTTGTAATAGTTTTTATTGGAGTTTGGGCAGCTACAAGGCCAGTGCCTCCTCCCCCGCCTGTTTACCCAACCGCCAGAATAAGGGGCCCAGTTTCCCCAGTGGCCCAAAAAAGGCCGCTCATCCCGTTCCCGATTTCAAAAGGCGCCTGGAGCGGAGTGGAAAACATTTACCTGATGAAACATGGCATTTACAACGCAGGCGAGAATCTGGCGGACAACTCGCAAAGATGGGAGAATGTGATTTCAGAGAGTGGCCAGGTAGTGGAAGTGTTGGCCGGAAACATTTTTGACATAGTGGTCGCGGCCAGGGTGATAGCGCCGGACAACATAGTTTACCTCCGCAAGGAAAACATGAAAGTCTGGCTTTCCGTCAGCGGCTCTTTCGCGATTCCGTACAGCTATGCCCCAGATGAGAGAGAATACGTTTTTGACGCCAGCGGTTACGGTACTGCCGCGGGGTACATGCGGGTGAATGCCGTCTGGGACAACGATGGAGAGGGGTACGAGCTGCCAGCGTGGGGAGAACTTGTGATTGACAACTTGGTGCTGGGGCTAGATGTAGGTTATACTGTCTAGGGTGAAACCATGCCATCCATAAAAGAAGTCAAAAATGTTTTGATAATCGCGCTCTTCGGGGCAATTGTTTTTTCAGCCGTAAGGATGCTGATGTTGCGCAGCGTGCAGGTGACAGGTTTTGAGAACAGCACGGAAATCTTCCGAGGTTACGGGGCATTTCTGGACCGCAGAATAAACTATGAGAATGTGCAGGGGTGGGGAATGTCGCGGACGCTCAACGACAACGACATCGCCCTGTGGGTCGAGGTAAAACCGCATGAGCTCGCGGTGGGCGACATAATAATCTACTCAAATCCCTCAAATCCGGGCAAGCTCATCGCCCACAGAATAGTGGAAATCCAGCAATTTTTGGGGTCTTACACATTCAAGACAAAGGGGGACAACATTTCTCAGCCTGATGACTACTGGGTGGGCTTGAGCGGCGATTTAAAAGGAATAGTCATCGGCGTAATCTATTACCGGGTGCCATGACATCGTGACGCTTTATCTTAGCTGAATGGCGGCTTGGAAATCAAGTTATAAAGAAAGCCAACCAACATTTGACCGATGTGATGGCAAAAATTGCGAAAGAGCGCGGTGCCGCGTCGCTCCTGAAACATGGAAGGGAAAAAGGCGTCAGGATAAGGCCAAAGCGCGCAAGGATAATCGGCGTCTTCTCATGCAAGGGGGGCGTCGGCAAGACCACAACAGTTGCCAACCTGAGCGCAGTCTTGGCTGATAAAATGGGAAAGGATGTCCTGACTGTGGACGCCAATTTAGGGGCACCAAATCTCGGCCTTCACTTTGGGGAGCTCACGCCCAAGATGACCATTCACGACGTCATAGCCAACGAAGTTCCAATTGAAAAATCAATTTTAGAAATTATGGGGGTTCACGCCATCTTTGGCTCCATAGCGTACGAGGATGAAGTCCGCTTGGTGGACTTGAGGGAATTCTTAGCGCCGTTGAAAAGCAAGTTCAAGGCGATTTTTCTTGATTCAGCGCCCGGGATAGGCAGCGAGGTGGTGGCGGCCCTCAAAGCATGCGACGACATCATCATTGTGACCAACCCATACGTCCCTACGGTGGCCAGCACCCTCAAGACTTTCAGGGCGGCCGAGAGGTACAAAGTCCCGGTGTTGGGCGTCGTGGTCAACCGGGTGGCGGGGGAGCCCTTTGAGCTGCCGATGAAGGAGATAAAAAAGGCCCTCGGCTGGCCAGTCATAGCGGCAATACCAGAGGACAGGAAGGTAAGGGAATCAACGGCCGCTGGAATCCCGGTGGTCCGCTATGCGCCAAACTCGAAGGCTTCCGTGGAGTTCAGGAGGCTCGGGGACTTTTTGGTGGACCACATCAGAAAAAGTTAATCATTTCCCGCTTTTTTTCTTCCGCGGCAGTCTGGCAATTTTTCTCCTTTCGGCAACGAATTGTCCAAGTCTTTTCAGCGCGGCTTCGTCCCTGCCCATCTTCCTTATTTTTGCAAGCTTTTTCGGTCTGATCGGGGCGGGCAGGGCCTCTTCCCTTCTTTCCTCCATGAACTTTTCGAGTCTCTTGACCGCGACCAGTTCATCCTTGCTGAGGCGTTCTCGGACAGGCACAATCTCGATGGGCGGGCGCTTCCTGAAGAGGGGCTCGGCAGCTTTCATAAGGGCCGTTCTCCTGCCACCCTTTATTCTCCTGCGGATCCTGTGGATCATGGGCTCCACGCGCGCGTAACCTGCCCCCGTAGTTGCAGAATGGAACCTTCTGGACATCGAGTTATATTTGAATTTCCAGCTCCTTCTGTAGGCCACGAGCACCGCGGCCACTCCAGTTATCCCCAGTGTTGCGAAAAGCTCAACCGGCGGGCTTAGGGGTTTGGTGAGCGTTGGGGTAACTGGTTCAACAGGGGTCACGATTTGGATCGGGGTCACCGCCTTTTTGCCGACCACTGCAAAGAGGGAAAGTCCTGAAGAGGAAGCCGTGTAGTAAAGGTACCTCTCGTCCTCCCTAACAAACTCAATTGGGAGCCCATTCCAGCCGCCCTTCCACATGATCACATTTATGGTTGCCACGTCAATACCTTCTCGTTCCGCCCATGTTTTCTCCACCCGGAAGGCAATTTTCGCCTGCAAGTCAGAGTGCTGGACCCCAGCCACGTCCACCTCAAAGTAAATGTGGGCCGCGTCAGTTGACGGCTGCGCCCAAGGTGGAACTTCCGCGTATTCTTTGACAGACACTTTTACGCTTCCAATTGAGCTGGCCGGAACATTCTGGTTTATCGTTATGGAAACAGTCTGGACGCACGACATGTACATTGAGAAGTCGACAGTTGCAGTCGCGCCCGGGCTCATTTTTCCAAGCTCACCCACCACCCCTGGCAGAGCTGGCCTGGTCGCCACGCTGGCTTTCCAATTTTCCAAAACCTTCCACGCAGATGGCGTGGGAGACAGACCCAATATTACCTGCACCTTCTGAACTGGGGACTCAACTCTCATGTTAACCCACCCGTCCACCAACTTCCAGCCGTGCGGGGAGTACACAGTGCCACTCGTCCATCTGTCTACTGGCGCCCATCCACGGATCATTGGGGAGTTAACGGTCCCTCCGCCCCAGCTTTCTACCCCGCGCCAAGAAGTGGATGCGCTCACGGCACCCGTCCAGCTGTCAACGCTCATCCAAGTTGCGAAGCCCACCACCGTTGCCTGCCAGGTTTCCAGACCCCGCCATGCAGCCGTCATCCCTTGCACAGTCGCGGTCCACTTTTCGACATCAATCCACCCAATTGTCACCGGCGCCGTCACTTTTCCACCCCAATTTTCAACCGCCCACCATTTGCGCTGGAATAGCCGGAAGTTGTCGGCCCACGCGCCCAAATTCCCGACGTTGTCGACCGCGCGCACGCGCCAGTAGTACATTCCTGTGGTGAGGAGGAAGTAGTAAGTGTTTTCGGAGACGTTCGGGTTCTCGTGATAGAATGGCGATGAGAAGTCTGGCTCGTTATCTATCTGGATCCAATATCTGGCGAACCCAGAACCGACATCGGTAGCTCCGGTCCACTTGAACTCCACCGTCCCGACTGGAAGCTCAAGGTTGTTTTCAGGAGTAAAAAGCGAAACTTGTGTCGGTGGAGTGCTGTCCGCCATTATCATGCGGTTCTCAGACCAGCCGCTCTCGTTCCCGGCGTTGTCCCTCGCCTTCACCCGCCAGTACCAAGTGCCGTCAGGTAGGGCTGGAGTTACCACCCAGTTGTCGCTAGTTATCCACCCAGAGTTCTCGTTCTCGTACGGGAATGCTTGGTTGTCGCTTATGGTAACATAGTATGTGACAGGCAGGGAGTTCTCGGCCACGTTTTCCCAGTCGAGATTGGGCGTAGCTGTGGTCCAAACGCCGTTAGCCGGAGAGAGAATGGAGGGGATGGATGGGTCAAGTGTGTCGACCCTGATTGTCCATGTCTGGGACCAGGCGCCTATCTGGCCGCTTCTGGTCATCCGTACGCGCCAGTAGTAAAGGTTGTCGCCAAGTGGTGCTGGGGAGTAGTTGCTTTGTACGATTACGATGTCAATCAAAGTAGACGTGAAGTTCTCGTCGTTGTCCAGCTGGAACCTGAAGTCGTCGGCCCTTTGAGTGTTTTCCCAGTCGAATGTAGGGGCGGTGTTGTCGGTGTTTATCCCGTTGGCCGGAGAAAGCAGAATTGGCGCAGGAACCGGGGCGGCCACAGTTCCACTCCATATTTCCGCAGCCTTCCATGTGCTTATTACAAGCCGGAAGTTGTCGGCCCACGCGCCCAAATTCCCGACGTTGTCGACCGCGCGCACGCGCCAGTAGTATGTTCCAACTGACAATGTGACAGAGTACGTGTTCTCTTTTATGTTATCGTTTTCATGAACTAGCCAGCCGGTGAAGTCGGGCTCGTCGTCTATCTGTATCCAGTATCTTGCAACGCCTGATTTTGTGTCTGATGCATTGTCCCACCTGAAGGTGGTGGCTCCACCCACGGGGAGGTACAGGTTGTTTTCAGGCGACAGGAGTTGCACTTTTGTTGGGGGGGTGTTGTCTACCCTGAACCACCAGTTTTCGGACCATGCGCCTGCTTGGTCTAGGAAATCTTTCGCCCTTACCCTCCAATAGTAAACGATTTCCTCGTTTAGAGGCGGTGTCACCCAGTTGTCCGACGTTGCCCAGTTGGAGCTATGATTCTCGTACGGGAATGCCTGGTTGTCGCTGACGGCAGCGTAGTATGTTACCGGGACGGCGTTCTCTGGAACGGTGTTCCAGTCGAGGTTTGGCGTGGTGGTGACCCAGGCCCCATTGGCCGGAGACGAGAGCGCTGGCGCAGCTGGGGCCAAGGTGTCTATGGTTACGGTCCAGTTCTCAGACCAGCCACTGTTTTCCCCTGTCCGCCAGGTCACGACCCGCCAGTAGTATAGCTTGTCTGGCAGCCAAGATGGAGTATACTGACTTACGGTTACGGTGGTATCGTTCTCCGGCGAGGAGAAGTCGGAGTCGTTGTCTATCTGGATGCGGAAGTTGTCCGCAGCCTGGGTGTTGTCCCAGTCGAATGTAGGGGTGTTGTCAGTAGCTGTGGTTCCGTTCCCCGGAGATGAAAGTGTGGGTTTGGGGAGTGGGGCGTTCACGGTCGCCGCCCAGTTTTCGAGGATGTTCCAGCGTTTTGTCACGCCGACGAGCGCGGTCCAGCTTTCCACGTTTCTCCAAACATAGATACCAGTGCCGACGGTTCCTACCCACTTCTCAACAAACCGCCACGAAGCTGCGCCGTTAACTGTGCCTTTCCAGTTGTCAATAGTCCCCCACCCAGCAGTTTGCGGGGCGTTCACTACCGTTGTCCAAGTTTCGACAGCGCTCCAATTCCAGATTAGGAGCCAGTAGTTGTCCGCCCACACACCTTCGTTGTTGGCGTTGTCTACCGCTTTCACCCGCCAGTAGTAATACCCGACGGTCGGAAACATATAATTGTAAGTGTTTTCAGCAACGTTTTCATTCTCGTGGACAAACGGAGCTGTGAAGTCGGGCTCGTTGTCTATCTGTATTTTGTATTTCACAACTCCAGATCCAGTACCGTCGGTTGCATTTTCCCATTTTAGAGCTATTGTTCCGAGCTGGAGGTTGGCGCCGTTCTCCGGAGAGGTGAGTTGAACTTTTGTTGGTGGTGCATTGTCAATTTTTAGAATGCGGTTCTCAGACCAGCCGCTCTCGTTCCCGGCGTTGTCCTTCGCCCTCACGCGCCACAGATAAATGCCTTCGTCGAGCGTAACTAGGTAGTTGTCGCTCGTGGTCCAGACATCCCTCTCCAGGAACAGGCTCGGGTAGTACCGGATGACAAGGTTGTATAACGCGGGCAGGGAGTTCTCCGCGACGGAGGACCAGTCCAAGTTGATCGTGCTGGGCCTCCAGCCGTTGTTGTCCGGGGATAACAGCGTCGGCGTGGCCGGGGCCACGGTGTCGACGCGGAAGTCCCTCCAGGTGAATGGCAGCCCCGTGTTACCGGCATTGTCCCTTGCCGTGGCGCGCCAGTACCAGACCCCCTCGGAAAGCGAGTTCTCGACAGTCCAGTTGTCCGCCTGCACCCAGGCGTTTTCAACGATGTCGAACTTGTTGGGCGATATCTCCACATAGTACCTCAAGGGGTACGAGTTCTCAGCTGGGGCCTGCCACCTGAGCAGCGGGGTGTTGTCGTTCACGTTTTCTCCCGGTGTCGGCCAGACCGGCGTTGGAGTGGCAGGGCCCACGGTATCAATGCGCAAGGTCCATTCAACGGACCAGGACGAGTTGTCTCCGTTCCTGAACTGCTTCACTCGCCAGCGGTAGAGGTTGTCCTGGAGCCCAGTGCCAGGGGAGTAGTAGCTGACGGTGGCCACGATGTCGATCGCGGGCGAGGAGAAGTCGGAGTCGTTGTCCACCTGCAGCCGGAAGTTGTCCGCGGCCTGGGTGTTGTCCCAGTCGAATGTAGGGGCGGTGTTGTCCGTGTTGGTCCCGTTGACCGGAGAGATCAGGACCGGCGCAGGGATTTGAGGTTTCACGATTCCACCCCACGATTCCACCGAACGCCAGGCGGCGACCGTCGCAACGCTCCCAGTCCAACTCTCCACGCCTTTCCACCCGGCCGTCGGCAGTGCCGTAACTGCCACGCTCCAGCTCTCAACAGCCCTCCACAAAGCAGCGGCTGTTAAAGTCCCGCTCCAGATTTCCACAGCCCTCCAACCAACGACTGTCGCCCCAACGACGCCGCTCCAGGTTTCAATAACTCTCCACTGGGGGATTGCGCCCACGGCCCCGCTCCAAGTTTCAACAAATTCCCATTGTACCGCAGCCAAAGCTACCCCCGACCAAGTATCAACAATTTTCCACGCCGCAACTGTGGATGCAGTTCCGCTCCATGTTTCCAAGGATTTCCAACTGCTGACTGTATTTACGGCTCCGCCCCACGTTTCCACGCTTCTCCACCAAGATGCAGCGTTTGCAGTCACACTCCAACTCTCCACAGCCCTCCACGCTGACGCTGGTGGAGCAGTCGCAGTCGCTGTCCACGTTTCGACAGCGCTCCAATTCCAGATTAGGAGCCAGTAGTTGTCCGCCCAAATTCCTTCATTTCCAACGTTGTCTATGGCCTTGACACGCCAGTAGTAATTCCCAGCATCCAGGAACGTATAATTGTACGTGTTTTCAGTTACGTTCTCATTATCGTACAAGTATGGTAAGGTGAAGCTAGGTTCATTGTCTATCTGTACTTGATATCTAGCCACGCCAGATCCTGCACCGTCGGTTGCATTTTCCCATTTTAGAGCTATTGTTCCGAGCTGGAGGTTGGCGCCGTTCTCCGGAGAGGTGAGTTGAACTTTTGTTGGTGGTGCATTGTCAATTTTTAGAATGCGGTTCTCAGACCAGCCGCTCTCGTTCCCGGCGTTGTCCTTCGCCCTCACGCGCCACAGATAAATGCCTTCGTCGAGCGTAACTAGGTAGTTGTCGCTCGTGGTCCAGACATCCCTCTCCAGGAACAGGCTCGGGTAGTACCGGATGACAAGGTTGTATAACGCGGGCAGGGAGTTCTCCGCGACGGAGGACCAGTCCAAGTTGATCGTGCTGGGCCTCCAGCCGTTGTTGTCCGGGGATAACAGCGTCGGCGTGGCCGGGGCCACGGTGTCGACGCGGAAGTCCCTCCAGGTGAATGGCAGCCCCGTGTTACCGGCATTGTCCCTTGCCGTGGCGCGCCAGTACCAGACCCCCTCGGAAAGCGAGTTCTCGACAGTCCAGTTGTCCGCCTGCACCCAGGCGTTTTCAACGATGTCGAACTTGTTGGGCGATATCTCCACATAGTACCTCAAGGGGTACGAGTTCTCAGCTGGGGCCTGCCACCTGAGCAGCGGGGTGTTGTCGTTCACGTTTTCTCCCGGTGTCGGCCAGACCGGCGTTGGAGTGGCAGGGCCCACGGTATCAATGCGCAAGGTCCATTCAACGGACCAGGACGAGTTGTCTCCGTTCCTGAACTGCTTCACTCGCCAGCGGTAGAGGTTGTCCTGGAGCCCAGTGCCAGGGGAGTAGTAGCTGACGGTGGCCACGATGTCGATCGCGGGCGAGGAGAAGTCGGAGTCGTTGTCCACCTGCAGCCGGAAGTTGTCCGCGGCCTGGGTGTTGTCCCAGTCGAATGTAGGGGCGGTGTTGTCCGTGTTGGTCCCGTTGACCGGAGAGATCAGGACCGGCGCAGGGATTTGAGGTTTCACGATTCCACCCCACGATTCCACCGAACGCCAGGCGGCGACCGTCGCAACGCTCCCAGTCCAACTCTCCACGCCTTTCCACCCGGCCGTCGGCAGTGCCGTAACTGCCACGCTCCAGCTCTCAACAGCCCTCCACAAAGCAGCGGCTGTTAAAGTCCCGCTCCAGATTTCCACAGCCCTCCAACCAACGACTGTCGCCCCAACGACGCCGCTCCAGGTTTCAATAAAACGCCAGCCATATTCCGAAGGAGCGGCCACTGTAGCTCCCCAAGTTTCAACATTTTTCCAATAACCTGCTGAAACCACTGTTCCATTCCAGCTTTCCACCTGCCTGAAGCCGTGTGGCGCGTCCAAGCTTCCAACCCACGTTTCAACAGCCAGCCATGCGGTTGTCGTGTTCACAATTCCGGTCCACTTTTCCACAGGGAACCAAATAGTGATCCTGAAGGTGAAGTTGTCCGTCCAACTCCCATAGTTTCTGGCGTTGTCGACAGCGCGCACCCGCCAGTAATAAACGCCAATCTCAATCAAGTTCTCGTTAGGTACTTGGTCAAAGTTTTCCAAAATCCCAGTCTTGTAGTAAACGTACGGCGGAGAGTCGATGTTATCGTTGTCAACCACCAAATCATAGGCGACCCCAGAGAGGTCATTGACAGAGGCCCAGTAAAAAGTCGGAGTTCTCGTTAGGATATTTTCATTGTTATCGGGAGAAAGCAAGGTAGGCTTGGTAGGGGGCGCATTGTCATAGCCACTTGAAGTGTCGGCCTCAGATGGTGCATTTTCTCGGTTTCCTCGGCTGTCCAAGGCGCGGGTGTAAAACTCGTACAGGCCATTTCCAGACACGGAAAAGTCAAATGGCCAAGAGTATGGAAATGTGGCATCGTTGTCGTACCAGGTCCAGCCCCCCCATGCCGCCCCTGAATTCTCACGGTAATGGTACCAAAGTTCCACGTTTTCTACAGTCCCGTCGTTGTCGGTCGCCGTGGCTGTTATTACCCGAACTTGGGAGTTTTCCCAGTAGGGTGAAATCGCGTTCACATACGAGTTTGGCGGCACCTTGAGGGAGAACTTGTACCAGACCGAGCAGTTCTCGTTCCCGGCACTGTCTGCCGAGGCCACACGCCAGTAGTAAGGCGAGAAGTTCTCAGGGATTTTGTTGTCTATTTCATAAGTTGTACCTGACAGGCCTGTATTGTCGTAAATCGGCGAGCCGAAATTTTCATCATTGTCAATCTGCAGCCTGTACGAGACGCCGCCCTCGCCGGATGCCGTCCAAGAGAAAGTTGGTTGGTCGTCCACCAGCGTCGCGTTGTTGTCAGGAGCGGTTGGGGAAGGCGCAGGCGGGGTGATGGTGTCTACAGTAAATGTCCAGGTGGATGACCAGAGAGAAGTGTTGCCAGCGCCGTCCTTGGCCCTGACCTTCCAGTAGTAGTTTTCATCGGCGAGGGCGCTGCTTGGAGTATACTGGCTAGTCGGCACGGTGGCGTTTATTTCTAGGCTGGTGAAGTTCGCGTCGTTGTCGACGTAAAGACGGTACTCCACCGCCCCATCTACATCTACCCAGTCAAACGTTGGAGTGTTGTCGTTCGTGAAGGACCCATTTACAGGGGACGTGAGAGTCGGGCTGACGTTTGTGTAGTCTATTGTGATGTCGTAAATCCGCGGCCCGGCCGCCCCGCTCAGGTCAGAAAGTTCGCTCGTGAAGTAAACCCGGTACTGGATGTAGCGGTTGTCGGGAATGTTTTCCATCCCTATTTTCAGTGTCGAATAGCCAGTGCTCGGCCCGTTCGTGAAGTAAGAGTTGGAGGTTCCGTCAGGCCCGCGCCAGGTGGTCCAGCTCAGGTTGTCGTAACTCGTACGGGCCTGCAGTTTCACTTCAGAATCATACGTGATGTTTTCTTCAACAATACACAGATCAACATAGACCAAAGTCTGATCAGCATCCGTGGTGTTTTCAAAGTATCTTATGCTGATGTTCCCGCCGACCAAGTAGTTGCCGAGGCTTCCAAGTGTTTTTACGATAGTTTTTTCGATTGTCGTCAGGTTGTCGATGAACTCCCAGTTGTCCGGCTCAAGGCCGACATTCCAGATGTAAACCCCTACCTTTTCGGAGTCGCCCGCCGTGTAACCCTTGATTTTTATAGTGTAGTTGTCATATCCCGCGGCGATGTTCTCGATTCTGTGTCCCCAGTTGAGTCTGTTGTCGTCGGTGTTTTCCCCAAATATCTCGTAGGCTCCGTCAGTTGTCCTAGTGTCCCCAACAGAACCCCCGGCTACCAAGCCCATTCTTGCGCTCCCATCGGCGAGCGGATCCGGCTCGCCCCCAACGTTGTCGTTTTCCTGCTTGAAAATACTTGGCTCGTTTTCAGTCCAAGTCAAATTGTCCCAATTTGTAATCAGAAGAGTGTCAAACACTCTGGAAGTGAACTGGCCCTGGAGGTAGCCAGAAACAAGCCTCACAACATCCCCGACATTCTCCGTGTTCTCATGGTTCTCGCCCTGTGCAAAATCCGCGTTTGTTGTATCAGTGAACGAGGCCGCGGATACCAATGGGGAAAGCGGGGAAAAGATTATTGCCATGCTCAGAATCAGAGCGACTGCTCGTTGCAGCCTTGTGACATCACATGTTGGGTTGAATCCATATGGTGAATTTTTGTTATTGGGATTGGGCCCCGTAAGAAGAGTATTCCCACTATAACAAGCCAGATTTTCCAAGGGCTTGATACAGCCCTCGCCAACGGGGCCCAGGATGGGCTCTTGTTTGGTGCGCACCATAGCCCGTTACCCGATTGTTCTATGCCCCGCCCGAGCTCTCACCGGTTTTTGCCTTGGGTATTGTTTCGATTATAAACGAAACAAATTTAAACTTAGTCAGGCAAGATTTGAGTGGGAAAATGAGAAAAATAGATCGGCTGCTCCGGGAGATACTCCACCACTTCCACGAACGCGGCGAGCGCTTCTTCAACCAGAAAAATCTCGCCGAGGTATGCGATCTATCACTCGGGACGGTCAACCCGGTCATAACCAGACTGGAGCAGATTGGTGCCATAGATCGGAAGCCGCTCGGGTTCCGCCTCATAAATCCAGGCCGAGCACAGATTTACTGGGCAGTCACCCGTGAACTTCCCAAAGACATAACCTACGCCACGTTTGTCCCAAAAAAAGTGGAAGAAATAGAGTCGGATTTGCCAAAAGGTTCAATTTTAACTGCTTATTCTGGATACAAGGCCAAAATAGGCTCGGTTCCAGCTGACTACTCCCAAGTTTTTATCTATGCGGACGCGGCGGCTATCCGGCGGGTCCACAGGCCCACGCCCAGGAAGAAGCGCAACCTTTTCGTCCTCACGCCGGACGAGCACCTCGCCAGACTGAGCGAGGGCGGCGTGGCTCCCCTCGTCCAGACATACGTGGACTTGTGGCAGCTCGGGGCCCCCGCCAGCAGGTTTGTGGAGGAGCTTGAGAAAAGATTGGCGCGCGCACCGACCAAGGCTTTTGAAGAGGTGGCGAGAGCCTTCAAGCGCCCGGCGTGAAGCCTATCCCGACGATGTACGTCTCGGCGCTTCCTTTCCTGGAAGCTGGTGGTTTGGAAACCTTGACGAATTCAAACTTTCTTTTTGTCTCCGTCAAGAACTCGGCGAAGAGCCCACCTTGGAACACCTTCACCAAAAACTTGCCCCCTGGCGCAAGTAGCATTTCAGCCACCTTTAGGGCTTTCCGGGCCAGCTCAACCGATCTGACGTGGTCGACATCCCAGACGCCGCTGATGCCGGGCGAGACATCGGAAAGGACAACATCTGCCTTGCGCGGGAGATTTTTTTTCAGCAGTTCCAGCGTGGAGTCCAAGGTGATATCCGCCGAAATAAACAGGATATTTTTTTGGGGCAGTTTCTCAATTGGCTGGATGTCAACCCCAAGAACAAACCCACTTTCGCCCACCCTATCTCCGGCAACCTGGAGCCAGCCTCCCGGAGCCGCACCGAGATCGACCACAACGTCGCCGCGTTTGAAAAGGTGATAAGATTTGTCAAGCTCCGCGAGCTTGTAAGCCGCCCTGCTCCTCAACCCCTCGCGCTTGGCGCGCCGGTAGTAAAACTCCCCCTTCCTTTCTTCCCTTCTACCCATACTCCACCCTCTTTTCTGCCTTCAGGCTCAGTCCCTTGAAAACTCCTATGGCGCCCCTGAGTAGCTCGTGCAAATCTCTGGAGTAAAACAGGTGGCTGTCGCAGTTACAGTCACTGGACCCGAAGCCTCGGATTTGCGGAAAAGTTTTAGCCAACCCCTCGGCCACCGAGCACTCCACGCGTTTGTCAGTATTGGCCGTCACGACATCCATGGCCTTGGCGTGGAGGAGGAAGTGGTCTATGTGCCAGTGCAGCTTCTTCTCCTTGGAGAAATGGCGCCCCACCCTTTTTTCGATGCTGCCCAAGGCAGAGCCAACGTATGCGTAGTAACCAGGTTTGAACGTCACATTTTCATCCGAGATTTTCAGCGAGAACTCGTATGGCACATGGCTGAAGAGGACGTAGACGCCCTTCACCGCCATTCAGCTCCTGATTGTTCTTTCTTCGGTCGCGCTTTCCCCGGGAAATTCCTCCACAAAAACAGTTATTTTTTTCACGTTGGGATACGCTGACAGCGCTCTTGCAACTTCGTCGATGAAGACTCTCGCCAGCTCCTCGACTGTTATGTTTAGCACAGGCACCCAGACGACGTCTTCAGTGGGAAACTCGTATTCACAGTTTCGCGCGGAGACTCTTATTTTTTTCCCACCCTCCAAACGCTTTAGGGATGGGTTGTCAGCCGGCATGAGAAGACGATGGTCGTAGCTCTGACATATCTTTTCCAAAAGCTGCCTGAGCTCTATAAAGTCCACCACCAGCCCCCGATTGTCCTCCTCCCCTTCCACAGTCACCCCCACCCGCCAGTTGTGGCCGTGGAGGTGCTCGCATTTCTTGTGCCCTATCACAAAGTGAGCCGCCGAGAACCCGAGGCCCTCTTTCAGTTCTATCTTCATGAGACCAAATAAAATGCGCGTCATGGCTAAAAATGGCATGCTCAGGGATGTAGTGCGGAAGAGACAAGGACTAAATGTCTAGCACCCGACGCTCAGTAAGGTTTTTAAAGCCCCGACTTTTTATATTGATAGCACAATTCAAATGATGTAAGGTGATCAAGTGGCAAGTTTAGGGGGACAACCGATACTGATACTGCCTGAGAACGCTCAGAGGTACGTTGGGAGAGATGCTCAGCGGATGAACATCATGGCAGCGAGGGTTATTGCTGAGGCTATCCGCACAACTCTTGGCCCACGCGGGATGGACAAAATGCTCGTCGACTCTCTCGGGGACATCACGATAACAAACGACGGCGTCACTATTTTAGAAGAAATGGACGTGGAGCACCCGGCCGCAAAGATGATGGTCGAGGTTTCCAAGACACTGGAGGACGAAGTGGGGGACGGCACCACCAGCTCAGTGATTCTTGCCGGAGAACTGCTCAAGAAGGCGGAGGAGCTGCTTGATCAGGACATCCACCCAGCCCCGATAACCACCGGATACAGGCTTGCGGCCGAGCGGGCATTCAAAATACTCGGGAAGATGGCAAAACCCGTCACAAAAGACGACGACAAGATTTTGAAGCAGATAGCCGTAACGGCCCTGAGCAGCAAAGGCTCCGAAGCGCTAGGTGGAAAGCTGGCCGAGCTCTGCATGAATGCCGTGAAACAGATAGTTGAGGTGTCGGATGGTAAAGTGGAGGCAGACATAGACAACATAAAAGTGGAGAAGAAGAGCGGCGGAAGTTCTTCGGACTCCCAGCTGATAAATGGAGTTATCCTAGATAAGGAGGTCGTGCACTCGGGAATGCCTCGGCGAGTCGAGAAGGCCAAAATTGCTCTGCTCAACTTGGCTTTGGAGGTGAAAGAAACAGAGACGGACGCCAAGATCAACATCACAGACCCCGAACAGCTCAAGAAATTCCTGGAGGAGGAGCGGAAGATGCTCAAGGAGATGGTTGATCAAATAAAGAACGCCAGGGCAAATGTGGTCATCTGCCAGAAAGGCATAGACGACATCGCTCAACACTACCTTGCGAAGGCCGGAGTCCTCGCGGTGAGGCGCGGCAAAGAGTCTGACATGGAGAAGCTGGCCAAGGCCACAGGCGGGAAGATAGTTACCAACCTTAAAGACCTCACCGCAAAAGACCTAGGCGACGCTGAGCTCGTGGAGGAGCGCAAGATCGCCGGGGAGGAGATGCTTTTCATTGAGGGATGCAAGAACCCCAAGGCTGTCAGCCTGCTGGTGAGGGGAGGGACAGAGCATGTTGTTGACGAGGTAGAGCGGGCGGTCCACGACGCAGTTTCTGTGATTTCAGCAGCGATTGAAGACGGCAAGGTTGTCGGAGGTGGAGGGGCCCCAGAGATAGAAGTGGCGAAGGGGCTGAGAGAATATGCTGACACGGTTGGGGGAAGAGAAGCATTGGCGGTGAATGCGTTTGCTGATGCGATAGAGGCCATCCCCAGAACACTTGCAGAAAATGCTGGGCTTGACCCGATAGATATCCTCGTCCGCCTAAGGTCCGAGCACGAGAAGAAGGGCAACGAGCATATCGGGCTTGATGTCATAAGCGGCAAGATTCTAAACACCTTGGAGAAAGGAATAGTGGAGCCGCTGAGGGTCAAGACCCAAGCCATAAAGTCTGCGAGCGAAGTCTCCGAGATGATACTCAGGATAGATGATGTTGTAGCGGCGACCAAGCTTGAAAAAGGAGAGAAAGAGGGACCCCCCATGCCACCTGGAGGTATGGGTGGAATGGGCGGAATGGGATTCTGAGCGGGGGGATCATCCATTTCTAACAAGTACACACGCTATGAAAAAGCGAGAATAGTCGGTGCTAGGGCCCTTCAAGTGGCTATGGGCGCGCCCGTTCTGGTCGAGCTTGAAAATGGGATGACCGACCCGATAAACATCGCCCTTTATGAGCTGGATAAAGAAGCCATCCCAATAACCGTAGTTAGGAAGCTACCCAGCCAGAAAGGTGTCAGGTTTTTCTAAGTTTGCCTCGGATTAAAAAGCCGAAAAGAACATTTCTATTTGGTTTCAATGGGCGTGCAGCTAGGCGACATAGTGGCCAAGCATGTTTTCAGGCTTGAGCAGATGAGGGGGAAGGTCATCGCGGTGGATGCGATGAACTCCCTCTATCAGTTTTTGTCCATTATTAGGCAACGGGACGGGGAGCTGCTTCGTGATTCCAAAGGACGGATAACCTCCCACCTTTCAGGGCTCTTCTACCGCACGGCAAACTTTGTGGAGGCCGGACTCATGCCAGTCTATGTTTTTGACGGGCAACCTCCTTTCCTGAAGCGCAAGACGGTCGAGGAGCGCAAGGCCGCGAGGGCTGAGGCCTCGGTAGAGTGGAGAAAAGCCGTGGAGGAGGGGAGGGTGGAGGACGCGAGGAAGTTCGCGCAGAGAGCTGGCAGGGTTGACCAAGAAATGGTGCAGCGATCCAAGACACTACTGGACCACATGGGCATCCCTTGGGTCCAGGCCCCCGGCGAGGGCGAGGCCCAAGCAGCGTTGATCGTCCAGCAGGGTGACGCCTGGGCCGCCGCAAGCCAGGACTTCGACAGCCTCCTGTTTGGCGCTCCGAGGCTCATCAGAAACCTCGCGATAACAGGGAGAAGGAAGCTGCCAGCAAAGGATTACTACGTGGAGGTGTTCCCAGAGGTGATAGAGCTCGAAGAGGTCTTGCGCGAGCTTGAGCTGATACGGGAGCAACTTGTCGACATCGGGATCCTGATTGGCACAGACTACAACGAAGGCGTGAAGGGGATCGGTCCAAAGAAGGCGCTGGAGCTGGTGAGGAAGCATGGGTCAGTTTCCAAAATGGGTGATTTGCTTGAGAAGTTCGAGGTGGATCCGGCGGAAGTCAGGAATATTTTTCTGGAACCCAACGTCACCAAACAGTACAAGATCAGCTGGGGAGAGCCCAACACGGAAGGGATAAGGAGCTTCCTTTGCGGCGAGCACGACTTCTCGGATGAAAGGGTCCAGAGCGGGATAGACAAGCTGACAAGGGGAAAGGCTGAGCGGGGGCAGGCATCAATCGAGAAGTGGTTTGGCTAGTCTTCTTCCCAGCCGTGTTTCCCGACCAGAGGGACGAAGCTGCATCCGCCGTGCTCGGTTATCTTGACTTCATTATCGCCGCGCTTTTCAGCCACTGTCCATGTTTGGAACATGTAGTCTCGTCCAACTGGGGCGCCAATTTTTCCGTCGACTTTCAGCTGGTCCAGCAGCGGTTTCGGAATCTCCGGAGCGCAGGCAGTGATGAGTATTCTGTCCCAAGGCGCTTTTTCTAAGTACCCCAACGTCCCATCTCTTACCACGACCTCCACCCAGCCATAGCCGGTTTTCTTCAGGTTGGCTTTTGCGGACTTTGCCAGCTCCGGAATCCTTTCGATGCTTGCCACAACTCCCTCCCGCCCCACGACTTCGGCAATAAGCGCGGCGTTGTAACCCGAGCCAGTCCCTATCTCTAGGACTCTCATGTTTTTGGAGAGATCAATGTTCTCCATCATTATTGAAATCATGCTTGGTGCGGATATCGTCTGGTTCTGCCCTATGTAAAGGGGCTGGTCAGAGTAAGCATATTCCCGGGCGCTTTCAGGAATAAACTCTTCCCTCGGGACCTTTTTGAAGGCAGCGATAATTTCAGGCTTTTTCAAGTACCCCCACTCGACAAGACGATTTACAAGCTCCTCCCGCTCTTCCTTGAACATGCTACCAAAGCAATATCACGCCGCAATCATAAGAAGATTTCAATATTAGTTGTTCAGCGTTTTTTAGCATGCCTGAGTTCGGGCGGCAGAAGGTGCGGAATCCCATTTTTGATTGGGTAGCTCTGGCCGCAATTGACACACTTCAGGCTGCTCTTCCCGAGCTTCAGCTCGCCCTTGCAGGAAGGGCAGGCGAGCACCTCGAGCAGTTCTTTACTGATAGCGTCCGTCATGGTTTCACCTTAGGAGCAGAAGACCAGAGGCGATGAAAAACAGGGTGGCTTCGGTCGCCAGTATCTTCTTGTTTGTGGTGTAGGTCCAGAAGTCATACGTGAGAATGTTCAGCCCGCAAAATTTCTTGCTGAAGGGGTAGAGAAGCATCCTCCCCTTTTCATCGATAGCGTCAATGAATATGTGGGTGAACCCCCCCAGAGTGAAGGAGAGGGAGGCGATGATACCAAACGCCAGGTATAGAGGCACGGATAAAACGGCGAAGAAAAACAGCGTGTGCAGAACTGTGGCGGCGTGGGTTTCGGCCGTGGGCTCTTTAGGCGGGCGCCCCCTGATAAGAGTTGGGAGGGCATCCAAGCTTGAGATGTTGGCGCCCACAAGCATGGAAAGCAAGTGGAGTTGCGGGATGGCGCCGTAGATTATCAGCGGCACCGTCAAGTGTGCGAGTATCATTTCTTCAGCTCCTGGCCCATCCTCGCGAGGGTTATTATCAGGTAGGGGATAAAGGGTCCAATCAGTACCAAAGTGGAGAGACCCAGCTCGCGGATAATCAAGAAGAAAAGGATTAACCCCATGCCTATCCAAGCCGCTATGTAATGGAGGTTTTTTCTACCCCAATCCTTGAGATCAACACCTACTGCCATCAAGTGGTGATTGCGTGAAAAGCTTATAAACAGTATTCTTTTTGCCACCCCAAGATATTGAGATTTGATGCCGGAAAAGGAGATTAGGGTGAACCTGAAACGGTTAATCGTTTCAGTTATAGTGGGCGCAGTTCTCATAGTGCTTGCCCTGCTCCTCATCTCAAAGGAGAACCTCACGGATATGATGAACGCGATTTTAAAAGCAAACTACGCCTTGGTTCTCTCTGCAGTCGGGATTTTTTTCTTCGGCCTCGCTCTATGGTCCTCCCGCTGGAAGATGATATTGGCATCCGCGGGCCATAAGACAAAGTTTTCCCGCCTATACCCCATACAACTGAGCGGGGTTTTCATAAACAACGTCACCCCGTTCACGTACAGCGGCGGGGACCCCATCGCCCGATCTTATCTGTTAAAAAAGACCCACAGTGTCCCATACTCCGCAGGTTTCGCCACGATGATAGGGGAATTCGTCATGGATTTCCCCATATTCTTCTCGTTCCTGATTCTCGGACTGGTTCTTGGTTTCGGGACACTCTCGGCGTCAACGTTGTTGGTCCTTTTGGTCGTATGGGCGTGCGTGCTTTTCTTCTTCATGTCCATGGTACCCCGCGCCTTTTGCAGATTGAACCATCCGAAGATAGCACACTTGATTTACAGGGCCCTTAAAGCCATTAAAAGGCCGAGGCGCGAGGCCGAAATATGCCGCACATTGAACCGTTTCGTCAATCCACTGCGCATGATAGTTGATAACAGGTTCGCTCTTCCGGTAGCTTTCATCTCAATCATGATATGGATGACAATAATGATGAGATATCTGCTGATATTTGAGGCGCTTGGCATCCACCCATCCATACCTATGCTGCTCATGACCCTGACGCTTCCGGCCATTGTCGGGCTAGTCCCAGTTCTACCCGCAGGGCTGGGGACGGTTGACTTCACCTACTATTCAATCTTCACGCTTTTCAACGTCCCGCAAAGCTTGGCGCTGAGCGCAATACTGGTGGAGCGGATGATAACTTTTGTCTTGGGAATAATAGTCGGCGCAATTGCTTTGTCATACTTGGGAGTGAAGATCTGGAAGAAGTGACCCGTTATTTCTTGATTTCTCTCAAGTACCCCTTCTTTTTAACCTGTCCCGTCTTGAACAGGCCGAGGTAACCCTGCAGGTACATCTTCACGGTTGATGCGTGTCCCTTCTGTTTGGTCCTTCTTATTGAGGTAACGGCGAGCATCTTTGGTTCAAATTTTTCTTTCCCGTACTTGTTCATTCTAATGGAAAGATCGACGTCGTCCAGCATGTCCAAGTCTTCCCTGAAACCGCCGGCTTTGATGTAAGTTTCTCGGAGATAGGCGCAGCTTGCTCCAGAGAAGTGATGTGAGCCAAAGAATGAGAACAGCCTTCGAATCAAGTCTGCGCCTAAAAAGAAGATTATTTTGTCCAAAAAGCTTCCACTTTCCGGGAGCAGCGGGCCGCCGACGCCGACTACTCCCTTTTTGAAAGCCTTGTCCACGACTTCTAGGTAGTTTGGCGGGACTGTGGTGTCCCCGTCGACAAAAACAACGATTTCTGAATTGACCTTCCGGACGGCGAGGTTCCTAGCCGCCGTTGCCCCCTTCCCCTCGTCGAAGATTATCTTGTTCGTGTACATTTTGGCCACCTCAACAGTGTTGTCCTTGCTGTGGCCGTCCACCACCACGAGCTCGTAATCCTTGAAAGTCTGATTTTTGATGCTCTCCAGACACCGACTTATGGTTTTTCCCTCGTTGAAGGTCGGGACTATCACCGAGATTCTCATCATAAAGCCATTAATCTACCATCGTATAGATTTTGTGATGATAAGTGTAATAATCCCAACACTGAATGAGGGCGCATATCTAGAAAGGATACTGATCGCAATCAAGGACCAAACCCACCAAAATTTTGAGATAATAGTTTCCGACAGCCACTCGGACGACAACACCCAGGAGATTGCTAAGAAATACGGCGCAAAATTGGTGCAGTCCGAGAGGTTAGGGCCCGCCGTTGGGAGAAATCGTGGTGCTGAGATTGCAAAGGGGGAAATTCTAGTGTTTTTGGATGCGGACACGATTCCCTCAAAAAAGGTGCTAGAGACAATGGACAAAATACCGAACGAGAGAAAAGACGTCGTTGGAGGAACATGCGCCTTGTACCCATCTAGAGGGAGCTTGTTGGATTGGCTGATTTTAGCTTTAGCCAATGCAGCCCTCAGGTTGATAATGCTTGGTGGCACCCCACAAGATACAGGATGCTGCAGTTTTTACAGGCGGGAAGTTTTCGAAAAAGTGGGAGGGGTAAGAGAGGATCTTAAGCTCAACGAAGCCCATGATTTGGCGATAAGGACAAAACCGTATGGAAAATTTATTTACATCAAGGTCCCGGCTTTCACCTCCATGCGCAGGTACAAGAAAGAGGGATACTTAAAAACAATCATGATCTACATCGATGCGGCCCTGTCCTACTTCCAAAGCAAACAGGTGCCCAAATCAAAGTTTGTGTTCGAGCCCGTAAGGTGAAAACTCAATGACGGAAGATATTTCGCCAAATATTCTTAACCAACATGAAGTACAGGTGGGTCTATGATCAGCGTAATCACCCCTACCCTGAACGAAGGCAAATATCTGGAAAAGTTAATGAAAGCGCTGAAGGCGCAGGACAACCAAGATTTTGAAGTAATTGTTTCCGACAGCCACTCGGACGACAACACCGCCGATATCGCGAAGAAGTACGGCGCGCGGGTCGTCCTTTCGGAAAGGTTGGGTCCAGGCGTCGGCAGAAACGTGGGTGCAAAAGCCGCCAAGGGAGAAATACTTCTTTTCATAGATGCCGACACAACACCTTCTCCACATCTCATCTCAAAGGTGAAAGCGATGTTGGAAAAGAGAAAAAGCGTGATTGGGGGTACTTGCCAGTTTTACCCATCGCAGGGGAACGTCCTAGACTGGTTCGTCTACGCTATTACAAACGCTGCGGCGCGGGCGATGATAGCCACCGGGACGCCGCAGGACCCGGGGTACTGCTTCTTTTACAGGCGGGAGGTTTTTGAGAAACTTGGAGGTCTCAGGACCGACCTGTCTTTCAATGAGACTCACGACCTGGCCATGCGGTCAAAGCAGTACGGAAAGTTCGCATTCCTCAAAGCGCCCGTTTTCACTTCGTTGAGGCGGTACAGAAAGCTAGGGTATCTAAAAACCATCAAGACTTACTTGGGTTCAACAATTTATTATTTAAGAACCGGCCAGACGCCTGCGGAAAAGTTCGAGTTCAAGCCGGTCAGGTGAAAAAATGCGAAAAAACATAGGTATCCTAGGCGGGGGCCTTGCTGGCCTGACAGTCGCCAGCCTTTTGAAGCATGATTTTGAGGTCCTTGAGAAAAACAGAGATTGCGGAGGACTGTGCAGGAGCTACAAAGAAAAAGGGTTCACTTTCGATTATGGCGGAGGCCACATCATCTTTTCCCGCGATGAGCCGATTCTGAAGTTCATGCTGGAAAAACTTGGAAAGAACTTCCTGAAGAGGAGAAGGAACACCAGAATTTTTTTTAAGGGGCGGCTAGTGAAATATCCTTTTGAGAATGGGCTTTCGGAATTGCCGCCAAAAGACAACTACGATTGCCTTTACGAGTTCCTGAAGACATGGCTCAAGCAGAATCGAGAGGGATTGCCCGAGCCCAGGAACTTTCAGGAGTGGATGTACAACACCTTCGGGAAAGGAATAACTGAAAAATATCTGCTACCCTACAACCGCAAGGTATGGAACTTTGAGCCAAGGCTGATGGGCGTCGATTGGGTGAAGGGGCGCGTCCCTCAGCCGCCGCCAGAGGACATCGTGAAATCTTCTCTTGGGCTGACCACTGAAGGTTACACCCATCAGCTGTTCTTCTATTACCCCAAATTAGGCGGGATTCAGGCCCTGATCGACTCGATTGAAAGTCAAGTGAAGAATAGGGTAACAGTTGGTTTTGACGTCAAGAGGGTGGAGAAGGACGGGAAAAAATGGGCCGTGTCAGACGGAAACGAAGAGAAAATTTTTGATCTTGTCGTCTCGACGGTGCCAGTAACAGACTTTTCAAAAATCTACAGAAACACTCCGTCAGAAGTAAGGAGGGCCGCAAGGAGCCTGAAGTACAACTCTCTAATCACGGTGCTGCTTGGCTATGATGTCCCGAAGATCAACAACATAAATTGGCTCTACTTCCCGGGGGAGAGAGACGGCCTTTTCAACAGGGCCAACTTCACATTCAATCACAGCCCATGGGTGGTTCCGAAAGGAAAGAGCTCCGCGATAGTCGAGATAACCTGCCCCCCTGGCGGGAGCTTGTGGAGGGCCAGCGACAAGAAGCTGGCGAACCACGCAGTCAAGAAGCTGGACGAGCATGGGTTAGCTCCGGCTTCAGAAGTCTGTTTATCCAAAGTCATGAGGACCAAATATGCATATGTGATAAACGACCTGAACTACTCAAAAAACGTGAACGTTTGCCGGGACTATTTCAAGGATGAAGGCGTTGTCCTGTGCGGTAGGTTCGCTGAGTTCAAGTATTTGAACATGGACGCCACCATAAAAAGTGCCATGGAGACGGCCGCGCAGCTCAATAGATGACTTGGAGGCCGTTGTAGAATTCTTCTAGCTTTGTCGTGCACTTTTCTATTGAGTAGCTTTCCGCCGTCTTTCTGGCGTTTTTCCTCATCCCCTCAGATGGTTCAAATTTCTGCATTAAGGCAGATAGGCTCCCGATGTTTTCGGGCTTGAAAAGGTAGCCGTTCTCACCGTTTCTGACTACCTCCGGAATAGCGAGGGCGTTCGCGCCTATGACAGGCGTCCCGCAGGCCATGGCCTCTGCGACCACCAGCCCCTGCGTCTCGCTTTTGGACGCTATCACGAGGGCATCGGCAGCGGAGCAGTACAGCGGCTTGAGCTTCTCGGGGACAAAGCCCTTGAATGAAACTCTCTTTCGGAGGTGTTTCTTATCCACGAGTTTTTTCAGCTTCCCTGTCGCAGGCCCCCTGCCCACCAGCAGTAGTTTTCCATCCACTTCAGTCATTGCGCGAATGACAAGGTCCAGATTTTTCTCGTAGCTCACCCGCCCTAGGCACAAAAATATCCTTTCATCTTCCAGCCCGAGCTTTCTCCTTGCGGTTTTTTTGTCAATCGGGTGCAGCGCCTTGATGTCTATCCCAGTGGGTATGACCTCTATCGGCTTCTTTATACCGTGTTCTCTCAGCAGCCTTTTCAAGGCCGCGCTCGGTGTTATCAACTTTTTGTGCCTTTTGTAAAAGGCCCTGCAGAAACGCCAGGAGACCAGCTTGAGCACCGGCTTCCCAACCCTTGACACGTACTGGTAGTATTCAGAGAGCAGCGTGTGGAAAGTAGAGACCCGCGGTATTTTCTGGAACTTGGCGACCCTCCAGCCGAAGAATCCCATCGTGAACGGAGAGTGGGTGTGGACTAGGTCAAGTTTCGGTGCCCTGTCTCTTCCTTGCGGCACGGCTATCTTGAACTCAGGGTACCTGCGGAAGGACACGGCGGGATAGGAGTGCACTTCCATACCTTCCATGTGCCTCACGTTGGTCTTGGGGCAAAAAACATGGACCTCGTGCCCCCTCTTTTCAAGCTCGGCACCGAAACTGAGCAGGGAGGTTACCACCCCGTTTTTCTGCGGCAGGAACGTGTCAGTGAAGAATCCTATCCTCATGCTCTCCCTTTAAAATATGCCATACCACGTAAATGTATAAGTGATGTGATGATAGGGATGATTCTTTGTGGCGGGTTGGGAAAGCGTTTCCGCGCGGTCAGCGAGGACATCCCTAAGGCGCTCTTCGAGATAAAGCCCGGCTACACAATCACGGATCGCCAGCTCTTCCAGTACAGGAGCGCTGGCGTGGACAAAGTGGTCCTGCTTACGGGCCACATGGGAGACAAGATAAAGGCAGCCCTCGGGAGCGAGCGAATGGGAGTCAGGTTGGAGTATGTTTGGGAGGAACACCCCATGGGGACCCTTAACGCCATCCGCCTCGGCATGGAAGCGGTGGGCGAGGACGCTTTTGTCAGCAACGGGGACGTGATGGCAGACCTAAACCTGAAAAAAATGTGGGGTGAATGGAAGAAGTCCGGCCTCAAAGCTTCGATATTCGTGGTGCGGATGAGGAGCCCGTACGGTATCATAGAACTCGGGGGGAGAAAGATCCAGGCCTTCAGGGAGAAGCCGCTCCTGAGGCACTACATGAACGCCGGTTTTTACTGCATTTCAAAAGATGTGTTGCCGGTTCTTGAGAAGTTCAAGTTGGGGAACATAGAGACTACTGCATTCCCTGAGCTGGCCGCGAGGGGGCAGTTGACTTATCACAAGGAGGGTGGGCAGCCCTTTTGGGTCTCTGTGGACACCCCAAAGGAGCTGGAGATGGTCAAGCAGGAGTATTCCAACAGGACGGACAAACCCTGGGGCTACGAGAAAGTCCTGAAGCTGGATAAAAGCGGCATGGAAAAGATGCTCTACATAATGGAGGGGCACAGGACATCGCTCCACTACCACAAGGTAAGGGATGAGACGCTGACGGTCATGCAGGGCGCTGGCTGGGTAGAGTTTGAGGATGGGAGGCGGCAGGGCATCAAGAAGGGCTCGGTCGTCCACATAAAGCCCAACACAGTCCACAGCTTCATAGCCCGCAGCAACCTGCTATTCAAAGAGGTTTCGACCCCACACCCAGAAGATGTGGTGAGGGTGAAGGACTTTTACAGTTTCAGGTTAGGGTGAGGCTGGCGGGGCAAAAGATGGCGAGCAAAAGATCGTCAGTCTGGATTTTCGCGGCAGTGGTAACGGTCGTGGCGCTTGTTTCCGTTGTCTTTTGGACAATAGCAGCTTCCACGCAGGAGGAGACGTGGGAGAGCTTGGGTTATCCCAGCGCGTTTCTTCTGGGGATCATCGGGGCTTCTTCCGTAGTCGTTCCAATCCCGACGACCGTAGTTCTCCTTGCAATCGCGGGGTCCAGGATTTTTGACCCAACGCTTCTTGCGGCGGCGTTCGGCTTGGGGTCGGCGGTGGGGCAGCTAACCAGCTATGCCGTAGGTTACGCCGGCGGCATGGTAGTCAGCAAGAAACAGAGGCGCCAGTTGGACGCGATGTTGAAAATTTTTGAGAGGTATGGGATGATCGCTGTTTTCATCTTCGCGCTGACCCCCCTGCCGGACAGCATTCTATTCATCCCGCTAGGTTTGGTCCACTACAGCTTGTGGAAAGTTTTCGTCGCGGCGGCGGCAGGGAAAGTCGTGATGTCGCTCATAATCACACATGTTGGTGAGGCGGTCGGGCAGGTTACGGAAAACTGGATTTTTGGAGTGGTCACGGCGGCGCTTCTGGGCCTGGTAGTCTTTGCCATGTTCAGGATCGACTGGGAAAAGCTGGTCCAAAAATATCTGCCTGAAAAGCGCAAGAAGTGAAAATTATATCCAGAATTACTTGAACCTTTTCTCAAGCTCGGCCATCATAGCTTTGTATCCAGGAGCGTATTCGAGCTCCTCCGGGACCAGCGTCGCCGGGTGCACGAACCCCTGCTCGCGCATGTACTCGGCTTTTTCAGTGGCCTTGTTCCTGTAGTAGTCCCAGTCAGGCGTGTCGAACGCGTCCGTGTATGCCGTGAACTTCCCCTCGTGCATGCTGAAGAGTATGCCGCTCACGATTGGTATGCAGAAGTTGGAGGTTGCGGACGGTCTCATCTTCACCGGCATCAGCGGCAGGTGGTGGCTCCCCCTCGTGTTGCCCGCAACATAGTGGACTGTTTTGAAAACGGAGCATGTCTCTTCAGTCGCCGGGAACTTTTTCTGCATCCTCACTATCGCGGCAGGGTCGTCTTTCCCGACATAGGTGCCGGCGATGTTGTGTAGCCTGTCCGTGGTGGCGGCGAGAATAGGCTCATTGTCTTTGTTTCTCACGGCGTCTATGACAAATTGTCCTGGATACATCAATGAAGCGGCTATAAGAAAATTGTCTTGGGGTATGTTCAGCGCTGCTTTTTTCCCTGTCATAACGTCCATCACGGTCATAACCAAACCGTTTACCAGCGATGGGTTTACTATCAGCGCCGTGTTTGCAGAGGGCTCACAGAACAGCCGGTAAAAGGGGAAGTTGAAGGCGCCAGGTTCCGTCTTGTCGGCCGTGAACAATGCGAACGCTTCATTTGGCCTTTCCTCAAACTCCATCTCTGCGACGCCCGGCCCCATGCCCTTGACATTGCCAGAAAAGGAATCCTTCAAAATATCTTGCCCCGCGCCGTACAAACCCTGTTTTTTTGCGACTTCTGTGCCGGCCCTGAAGGCGTCCCAGCAGAGCTTGTGTATTTCAGAATTGTTCACGCCTTTCGTGTGGCTCAACAGAATGTGTATGTCGTCTCCCGTATATCCCACGTAACTGTCGATGAACAATCCTTTTCCATTCTTTTGAACAAAATTTTTCACTGTTTCAAGCAATTCATCGCTTGGTCTTGTATGCCCCCCGATGCTCCCAACGTCAGCTTTGATGGCTGTCAGAGTTATTCTCATTCATCCACACATCTGATTGATTTTGGTGGTTTTTAAACTATGCGGTTTTGGGTTCTGCGCTCTTAAAAGGGTAGCACACCAATAACAGAGTGGCTGGGTTTGGGGGTGGTTATGAAAAACCAAAGGAGATGAGAGTATGAACCCCAAACAAAACCCAAAATGCCCAGCCTGCGGGGCTGGCTCGTGGAAAATAGGTCTTAGCAAGACCAGCCACCAGCGCTACAAGTGCCCGAAGTGCGGCAGGAAGTTCGACGAGCGGGACGGGACGCCGTTCCACCGGCTGCGAAAGCCGGAGAAGGCGCTTCTGGTGGCAACCGTGCTGTATACGAACTATCCGCTGTCGAGCTACCAGGTAAAGGAAATCGTCGGGCTGTTCGGGATTGACGTCTCGGCCAGGCAGATTGAGCGATGGCCCGAGCGGTTCGGGCCGTCCGTGAAGCGCATCTTCAGGAAGTACAAAATCCGGTTCTCCAAGGTCTGGCACGTGGACGAGAAGTTCGTGCCCCACGACCGCGTCCCCTCACCGAAGCGCAAGCGCGGCGAAAAGAAGTGGCTCTACCAGATTACCGTTCTGGACTCCAAGAACAACGTCGTGGCGAGCTTTCTCGCCGAGGAGCGCAACACAGAGGCCGCCAAGAAGGTCCTGAGGCGGGCGAAGGAGACGGCGGGATTCTCACCGGATTTCATCGTGAGCGACGACTGCCCAATCTACGACAAGGGAGTCAACGTGCTCGGCAGGCGTACGAAGCACGTCACCGCCCACTTCGAGGGCAAGCTCATGCCGCACGGCAAGGGCGTTGTTCTGCTGAGCAACAACCGCATAGAGCGCTACAACTCAACGCTCGCCCCGAAGGTCCGCTCCATGCGGGGCGTGAAGAGCGCCGAACGCGGCGACATGTTCTTCCAGGTGTACAACTTCATGCACAACTTCTCCCGGAAGGGGAGAATGAAAAGAATTCTCGGGCGGCTCGGCCTCAAGCTGGGCTGGGACGGGCTGACGAAGCTGTTCCACCTGGCGAGGGACTTCTGAAAAAGCGCAGGGCGCGTCTGCTGATTGGCAAGTCACAAAGGGAACCGTCAGACACACAAATAATACCCTACGTCAGTCGCGGAACCCGGTTTTGTGCCCGTCTGAGACTTGGAAACCTAAGCAGTTTGGGCGTATGCCAGCGCGAAGGACCCGATTAACCCGATAAGGAAGGACACGGTCACGCACATGATCAGGTTGGAGAATGGAAGGGCCCCGGCGCCCGGCTTGGTTGGACGGCCCCTCAGGCGGGAGAGGACCTGGTAGGAGCGCTGGGTCCCTAGGTGCGCCGCCCAAATGGTGAGCGGAAGGTTGACGGTCAGAACCAGCACGATGAAGAAGACTGACCAAAGCTCGGCCCCGGGGATGGAAAGGATGTTCCACCTGCCAATCATGGCTTCCATGGCCAGCAGGATGGAGCTGTCAGCCACTCCCCTCGCGAAGAAGAAGATGGCCGCGCCGGCGCCGAAGAATATCTGGGAGAGCACGAAAGCCGCGATGACGGTGACGGGGAAGTAGAGCAGGGGCTGCCACCAACTCATGGCGGAAGGCTGGGGGACCCCCACGGCCTGGCCAAGCTCTGCGAACACAGTTGTGGTTCCGCCGCCCCACTTGCCGAATACCACGCCGAAGACCCAGCTGCCGATTATCAGGAGCCACATGGAGTAGTGAACGTACTGTTCCCGCATTTCACCACGCAGAGTCTTCGCGAGGGTTTAATTGATTTTGGGCAAGGTATTTTTCCGGAGAGCGAGAGTCATTTTTGGGCCGCCGTGGCTCAGCCTGGTAGAGCGACGGTTTCGTAAACCGTAAGTCGAGGGTTCAAACCCCTCCGGCGGCTCCACCCATGTTCAAAACATTTAAAAGTGTTTAAAACAATTATAAATTGATGAAAAGCAAGCTAACCCTCATCCCCATCCGACCCGAAACACGCAAAAGGCTCAAGAGCCTCGGGCGCATGGACGAAACATACGACGATGTTATCAACCGTCTGATTGAGAATCGCATCCTCGAACTTGTCCTACCTCGCGAGCCTGCAACAAAGAAGGAACTCGAGAGAGCGGCCAAAAGAGCGGACGCGGAACCTTATGTACCCCTCGAAGATGTCCTCGAGAGACTTGGGCTTTAAAATCAGGCTCTCAAAGCAGGTTGAGAAGTACCTAGAGAACCTGAGAAGCGTCTCTCCGAGAGAGGCCGAGCGTTGTGCCGGAGTCTTGAGAGAACTCGCGAAAGATCCCTTTACTCCTCGACCAGGCGTGGATATCAAAAAACTACACAGGGTGAGGGGCCTTGATTACCGTCTCCGTGGGGGCCGCCACAGGTTTTACTTCGCCGTCATGGAGGAGGAACAAACCGTGCACGTGAAGCTCGCGTACTTCAAATGACATACAAGCTGTGTGAATGTAGATTTTGAGGAGTTGGAACTCTTCACCCTCTAGAAACGATGAATCTAAACTATTTTCTGCATCTCAACGGCGGCTCCACAAACGAAAGCGACCGTTCCGATAATGTTGCATATCTTTATGAGAGTAACACGCACTAATATGTGACGAAAATGATAAGAAGCAAAGCAGTAGTAATAGGACTTTTTGCGGCATCGTTGCTGGCCGTTTTGTCGCTTGCTATTTTCAGTGGTGGAGTGTTGAAACAAGGAAGTCCAGGGGGAAAACCCACACCATCTGGGCCGGAATCTGGAACAACTGGGACAAATATCCATTTTGGAGTGGTAGGCGCTTTACCCAGTTTTCCAAATGAGCTGAGAGAAGCGGGGGTTGGGATCGTGAGGGTGGGGATAGATTGGAGCGTGACAGAACCGACAAATGATTCGTACAACTGGACACAGCTGGACACCATGGTCCAAAGTGCGGAAAACGCCGGCGTTGAACTTCTTGGTTATTTTATTTACGCGCCCCAGTGGGCCAAGAGAAATCCAAGTTCTAACCAAGATATCTGTGAAATTAACAACATGAATGATTTCAGGCAATTTGCCAAAGATGTCGCGAAAAGATATGATGGCAGCAATCCGGCGCTTGGAGAAATGAAATACATAGAAATTCTCAACGAAGTTACCTTCCCCAATTTCTATGAGCAAAATCCGATTGATACATATTCAGATTGGTTGATAAACGGTTATGGAGGAGTTAAGGAAGGAAACCCAAACGCGGTTGTTTTAATCGGGGCATTTTTCGACCCTCTCGATCATGCGGGGGGCGTCTTGGAAAATGAAAGAGTGTTCATAGACAAAATGTTGCAAGATTACAGCCAATATTACGATATAGTCAACTTCCACAGCTACTCCAATTACGACAATGGGATTACAGAAACGGCGCAATACGTAAAAGAGCGCATGGCGCAGTTTGGAGTTAACAAACCGATGTGGATCACAGAAACCAATACCATGTTTTCTTATGCAGACCCAGATTGGCAAAATAAGAATGCAAGGGATGTGGTAAAAATGTACGCCCGGGCCTTCGGAGAAAATGTTGAAAAAGTGTTTTGGTTTACTTTTGTGGGGCTTCCATTGCCCGCAGAGGACTCCGTAAACGGCATCGTGCCAAAAAATGTCACTTTAGGTTGGAATGTGAAGGGATCTGCAGTATACCACCCCAGACAAGCATATTACACTTATAAGTTAATGACTTCCAAATTGCGCGGATTTGTCTCTTCACAAAAAATTTCGGATAAACAGTACAAATTCACTTTCACGGACAACAACCCAGTATATGTCTTGTGGGGCAGTGGGGGTTCATTACCATCGGAAATAACAGGGACAGTTAAAGTCACGGATTATCTGGGCAACGAACAGACCATAGGCGCTTCTAGTGTCGTCTTGAGTGACAATCCTGTTTTCATTACACAGCTCACGTGATGGCGCCCGCCCGAAATTTTCAAATCAAGCCCTCCAAAGAAAGTTCCAGGTGAAACCGAAAACCTACCCGAAAAAGAATCTGGGAAAAGCCGGTTCACACTCCACTCCCATCTCCCCGCAGACTTCTTCCACTTTCGACGACACCTGCCCCCACCACTTTGAACCCTTTCCCGTGAGGAACTGCATGCGCCCCGCGAGCCCCGGCCTCTCCTTCTGCAGCAGCGGGGTCATCCGCTCCAGAACGCCCGCCCTGAGGTTGAGCTTGTCGTAGATCAGGCGGCTCCCGGAACTCTTCGCCGCTTCGACGACTCCCCTGATGCTTTCCTCGGAGTCGGTTAGTCCCGGGATTATCGGCCCCAGGAAAATCCAGGTGTCGACCCCCCGCGACGAGAGTTCTTCGACCGCCCCGGCCCTGGCTTCCGGCGGCGACGCCCCCGGCTCGAGTTTTTTCGCGATTCCCCCGTCCATCGTCGTTATGGTGAACCCGACCTCGAAACCCTTTGGCTTGATTAAATCCTTATCCCGAAGCACCAGGGCCGACTTGGTCTGGATGCAGACGTCGAACCCGTGCGATGAGAGAATTTTGATGCATTTTCTGGTCAGCTCCAACTTCGCCTCTAGGGGCTGGTAGGGATCGGTCACCGTCGCTACGCCGACCGTCCCCTTTTCCCTCCTTCGGACCTCCTTAGCGAGGACTTCGGCGATGTTCTCCTTCGCCCGGACCACCTCCCCCCAGCGGTTGAGGAGCCCCCTGTCCCTGATCACCGAAGGCGAGTAGCAGTAGAGGCAGCCGTGCTCACAACCGATGTACGGGTTGAGCGAGTACCTCAGCCCGGGCAGCCTGCTCAAGGATAGAGCAGATTTGCAGGTTATTGTTGAGTACTCTGCGCTCATATGGGCTTCACCAGCGGCCCCGATTGGTTGGGAAAATTATTGAATACTTTCGGCGCTTTTTGAAGCCGCGAAGAAAAAGCGGTTTTAACGCGGCCAAAAAGGCGATTTAGGAGTGTTTGCAGCGGGTGAAAGTTCTTAAATATTACTTTCGCCGACCTCTCTCCCCAAAAACCGTTTGAATGCTCTAAGTCAAATCGAGCTAGATGAGTACACGAGGAGACCTCTCCGGCATGTTTTGGCAAGTTAGCGATTTGCAACCTATCCCTGATTTATTATACGAAAAGGTTCATTTATGGGATTTCCCCCCGTCCCGTGTCTTTGTAAAACTGAACGAGCCCTGTCGGCGCTGGCTTTTTGATGAACTCCATATGAGGTGTCAAACCAGTCATTTACTCTTCATCTTGAACACAAGGTGCAAGGCTTATGGCATTGGCCGAAGGTACAATAGAGGACACATTCGTACTTGGAAGAATGGAAGTAAAAGCGATAATGGCAAGATAAAGGATGCCCGTATCCCACTGTGGGTTCTAATCGAATTTTCAAAGTTGTTATCTGGTTCTGTCAACGATGGCGGCACCATCATGCGCCAAATTGAAAGAGAAGTTGAATACTGCGCCGCTAGCGGCAAGTCGATACCGGTTAGGTTCAAATTTCCTCTTTTATTGACGCCGGAACTAGTTTCCGTTATTTTCCATTTATGCGGCGATGGGCATATTGGTACAGAAACTGATACTTCCCATTATAGGCAAACAAACAAAACAGCATTCCAAAACTTTGCACGTAAATTACATAACTCATTTGGAGATTTTAGGGAAACGATAGTGGAAGATTCTAAAATCATTATACCAAGAATCATTACAGATTTTTATCAGCACTATTTTGGCATTAATAAGTGCAGGTGGAACACAGCACGCATACCCAAGCGCATTAAAGCGCTTGGGAGAGAGTTTCTTGTTGCTGGGTTGGCGGCATTTATTGTCGACGAGGGGCATGTCGGCGACCATCTGGAAATCTACTCATCTAACCCCAATCTGTTGGCAGACATAAGAGAAATTGCCCAGAAGCTCGGGCACGATTCAACAGATATCCACGCCAAGTACCGATATGGGGTTTTGAATGGATACAGATTTTTAATCAAGAAACAAGGCGCGCTGATTTTTTACAAAGATGTCAAAGACCTATCCGAGCGATTTCCAATGTGCGGTTTAGCTCATAAAAGCGCCTGTTTAGAACTGGGGGTTAAAATTAAAAAGCGCGGATGGCAGAAGATGCATAATGGTGTTACTAAACACAACATATTGTCATTACTACAAAGCCCGATGACTGTTCAGGAATTATCAGAACGGATACTTATCCCAGCCGCATCTGTTCGAGAGCATTTGTCGCAACTCCGGGCGGCAGGGAAAGTCAGACTTTTTGGAAAACATGGCAGGAGGACATTATGGTTAAGTAAAGTCCAATAGCTTCCTTTGGGTTAGTTTGTCTTTCAAAATTCTGCTCACGCTTATCCATTTTTTGATTGGGACGCTTAAAGCGTTTGATAAGTATTCCAACGCTTTTTGGAAGGATGTAAATTTTACAGGTTCCTTCGCCAACAATGCCCTGACCGATTCACGCGTTAACCAGACCCCCACGGGCAGAATGTATCCCGGCCTGATCTCCCTGAGCACCAGCGCCGACGCTTGCCTCTTTTCCTCTTCAAGCTTCTCGGCCACCGCCAGCCTGGAGGAGAAATAGCAGCCCCCAACTTCCGGGTAAGTGGTCCTCCCTTGGTAAGGCTCCCAGTCTGCAAGCATCGCTGGTGCCGTAGCCCACCTGTCAGGGTTCCATGTCGTCCCAGGGAACCAAGCTTCAATCCACTCAAAGCTCCATTTTTCAGGCGCGAGGATGGCCACAAACCTGTTGTCAAGCTGCTCAAAGTAGTAAACGCGGTACTCGTCAATTGTGTCGAACTGCTTTATTCTGTCCACCAGCTCCTGCGAGATTATCGAGTCGACGGCGGTAATGCTCCAGCGGGTCGGGACCAGCCTTCGCCTGTCCCCCGTGCCGAACATCCCGAGGCTGAAGGAACGCTGGATTTGGGTCACAAGCACGCCGTCGTGGTAAAGGTCCAGCACGGCGTCTGCAGCCTTCAGGTCCCTGTCGTAATACGCATTCTCTATCTTGGGGTTGGTGTTCACGTCAGATGAGCTGAAAGACTTCATAGGGGCCGATGGGCCAAATGGCTGAATCTCGCTTCCCAAGGTGATTGTTTTTGAAGGCAGCCTGTCAAGATTGACCTCGGCGTCAACCGGCTGCTTCCCCATCGCCAGCTCCTGCATAGAGTCTATGAGTCTGCCGCCCTCGCGGGCATCGTGGACGCTGGCTTTTGCCATTCCTCTTATCAGTGAGAACCGGTAGTCTACGATCTCCTTAATGTCCTTCCCGACCCACAGTTCCGGCGTGTCAAGTATGGTCGTGTCCCCCTTGAAAGGCGGGACCATCGGCCCAATGTAGACCTTAGGATAGCCGATTCTCCCCACAAAGACGCCTGGCGGGGTGGAGCCCTCGATTCTTGTGGAAGTTATTTTCAGCGACGACCTGGCCAGAGACTGCGCCCGCGCCACCACAGGGCAGCTGAGCTTCCCGCAGAGCATCCTACCCCCCTTGCAGAGCAGACACATGGAGCCGGATCGGCCCGGGTTCAGCTTGAAATCATTTGGCGTAAAATTTCCCAGGTATTCACGCGATATTACGTCCTGCAGCCACCGGGTCTGGTATATGGGCATGTTTTCAGGCCCAATTTATCTTTGAGCGGTTGCCCTAAAAATGCTGGGAGAATGTTAAAGGTGGGCTCTTAAAAATTTAACCAGGCGACGGCGGAGCTGAAATGCTTCAACTCTCAATGCCCCGAGCCGCAAACCTGAGATTATTACTCCTGTGGCTGAGACGACAGCCAATATTTCCATGGCCTTGGGTCCGGTAAATGTCGGGGGCGCGTCCTGTAGGTATCCCCTGACGTCGCGTCCGTAGACGCTGGGAGTGAAGTTGTCGTAACTAAGCAGCAGGTTCGGCGCCCAGTCAGCACTGAAAACATAAGCAATCCAGCTCTCGCCCCTTGCCTCCAAAGCTGCCAGGGAATATTCATCTGTCTCCGCCCATAGCGTGATGACATTTTCCACCTTGGGGCTCCAATCGTAGTAGGATGTTCTCTTGTAAGACACATTATTGTCCGAGATCGGGTACTTGGCGGCCCAGTAGAGGTCCCTCGCGTAGTGCAGCCCGCTCACCAGAATCATCTTGTAAGGGTCGTTTTTCCTTATCCTGCCGATGATGTTTTCCTCGGCGAAAGCCTTCCATCTAAGCCACCCCACTTCACAGTTGTCGTTTTTCGGCCACTTTACTTCGTTGAATATCTCGTAGGCCACAACCGTGTTTTCGTACCTGTAACGCAGGCTCGCCTCCTCCCAAAAGCTGAACAGCCACTCATTCTTGTAAAGAAAAATGTTCTCAGTCTGTTCGCCGGTGGGCTCCGTGTGGTAAGTCTCCTCAGGAGGGTAACCAACTGAGTGGAAGTCAAGTACAATCATAAGGCCATTCTTCCTCGCCTCCACGACCGCCCTGTCAACATCACCCCACGGGGGAACATTTTCCCAGAGGTAGTAAATTACTGGGTAGACTGGAACCCGGATGGTGTTTGCACCCCAGGCCTTGATCTCAGCCATGTATTTTGAGAAATCCACTCCCTTGTTGTCAAGCATGATGGGCGGCATTATCCCCACTCCTTCGAACTTGATTTTCGTGTCACTTAGGTAGAAACCGTTGTCCCTTGCCACGACGTAGGGCTGCACCTCCCCAGAGGTAGCTATCGTGAATGGCATTCTTTGCCAGGCGAACCTGATCGCGAAGTACGACGCTGAGAAAAGCAGGAGTATCAAGAAGAACACAAAGAGGCCGCTCCAAATGCAAACAGATGTACGCCGCTTCATCGTCTCATCACCCAAAAGTGGTTATTGCAAACTTCAGCTTCATAGTGGCACCCGCGTCATAAAGTAATGCAACCCCAGTCTATAAATCCTTTAGACCTGTAAGTCAATGAAGTTCTGAGGGGATGTCTTTGGAGTACAATCTTGAGGAAGATAGGGTGTGCCAGTTCCTGGAGCAGCAAAGCGCCAAGAAGGCAGCGATTCAGCTACCGGGTGGCATAAGACTCCGCCAAATCGAGGTGGCGAAGGTTTTTGAGAAGAAGGGAGTCCAGCCGGTGTTCATGGCTGGCAGCTGCTTCGGGGCATGCGATTTGGCGGACAGGCAGGCAAAGCAGCTTGGATGTGATGTGCTGGTTCATTATGGCCACGCGGACATGGGGCTGTCAACTTGCCTCCCGACGCTTTACGTCGAGGCCAGGGCTCCGTCCGACCCGTCAAAAGCCGTCGAGAAGGCCATCTCCGGCTTCAGGTTCAAGCGGGTCGGGCTCATCACCACAATCCAGCATGTCGGTCATTTGGAAAAGGTTACAGAACTCCTTCGCTCGCGCGGGCTGGAGCCAGTGGTGGGCGGTCCGGGGCCGCGGGCCAGATACCCCGGGCAGCTTCTCGGTTGTGACTTTGGCTGTGCCACCTCAATCTCCAGCAAAGTGGACGGTTTCATTTACATTGGTACCGGCAACTTTCATCCGTTAGGCGCGGCTCTCGCCACGGGAAAGGAGGTCCTTGCGGTCAATCCAACTGACGGAGCCAGGCCTATCTCGCCGGATTTGGGCGGGTTCATCAGGGGAAGAAAGGCGGCGATAACCGCAGCCAGCGCGGCCGAGAGAGTGGGTGTAGTGGCAAGTTCAAAGCCGGGGCAGGCCCGCTTGGGACTTGCGGAGGATATCGTGGAAACATTGAGAAAGGCGGGGCGCGAAGCCAGCCTTCTTGTGGTGGACGATGTTGTCCCCGAAAGTCTGGCGGACTTCGGGCTGGACGCGGCCGTCTGCACGGCGTGCCCGCGGATAGCAACGGACGACGTGGAGAGGTTTGAGTTTCCCGTCATCACGCCGTTCGAGGCCAAGGTTATGCTTGGGTTGGAAAAATTGGAACCATACAGGCTGGACGAGTTCAGCAGGTAGTTTTAAACCTTGAGTGGATAGTTAAGGTGGGATTTAAATGACGGAGATAAAGACGGGGGATTTTGTCCTTCCAGGTGACTTTCTGTCCACCGCGGAGGAGTTCGTCCCTGGTGAAGGCGCATACGACGAGGGCGGCAAAATCTACGCCGCCAGCACAGGCGTTGTTCTGGTTGACTCAAGAAACAAGAAGATTTCAGTTTTCTCAAGGCCAAAGGGTCCGCCGGCACTCAGGCCTGGGGACGCGATAATTGGCCGCGTGGACGATGTGAGGGAGCAGTCGGTAAACGTAGAGATAGGTGCCATGAGGGGAAGAGAAGACAGGGAGCTCCCAGCGCCTAAGATGGGGTCAATCCACATCTCTCAGGCGAACACGAGTTACGTGAGGGATTTGAGCCATCTCTTCAAAGTCGGAGACATAGTCAGGGCGAAAGTGGTCGGCACCCAAAGGGAGCAGGCGCAGCTGACAACGGCAGCAAAGGAGTTTGGGGTTCTGGTAGCCAGCTGCTCGCGATGCAAGACGACTCTGGATCGGGACGGGACGAAGCTCCGGTGCCCGAACTGTGGCAATGTTGAGAACAGGAAGACCGCCAGTGACTACAGGCAGGGAGCCCTCTGATAGGAAAAATCAGGAAAAAGATAAAACTCCACGTTGACAGTTCAGCCCAGGTGATCAGGGCGATGGAGGCTCTCGAGAGATCGGGATTGGAGGTCGAGGCCGAGTTCTGGCCAAGCTCTCTGCAGGTCACCGTGGCCGGAAGCAAGGAAGAGATAAGGGAGGTCGAGTCAAAGTTGCGCAGCGTTTTTAAGCAGGGTTTAAATAAGCGGAGGGGGAAATCCCTGAGGGATGAGGATGCAGCTTGAGCTAGTTGAAAAAGGGGACAAAAGCAGAAAAATCAAGATAGTTGGAGAGGACCACACTTTCTGCAACCTTCTCCGGCACGAGTTGCATCAGGACAGGAATGTCGAGGCGGCGGCGTACGCAATTGAGCACCCCCTGACCGAGCACCCGAAGTTCTTTGTAAAGTCGGAAAAATCCCCGGAAAAAGCCATGTTGGACGCGGCCGAGAGGGTATCGGAACAGCTTGACGAGCTTCGTGGGCAGTTCCAGAAAGCGATAAAGGGAAAGTAGGGAAACTCTTTTGGGTCTGGCTTGAAAGACGTGAAGTTCTGGCAGGTAAAGCCGGAGATAAGGATTCTGGGCGTGGACGACGGGCCACTGGACGCCCCCGGAAAAGAGGTTCCGCTTGTGGGAGTGGTCTTCAGGGGAGGGAAGTGGATAGACGGCGTCCTTAAGACAACTGTAACAAAGGACGGAACTGACGCAACTGAAAAGCTGGTGGAAATGGTGGGGGGGAGCCGCCACTTGGAGCAGTTGAGGGTGGTGATGGTGGACGGAGTAACGTTCGCCGGCTTCAATGTCATCGATGTCAGAGAGGTTTTCAGGAGGCTCAGCATACCGGTCATAGTTGTTTCAAGGGAGATGCCGAACTTGGGAGACATCCTGAAGGCGGTCAGGCATCTACCGGAATGGAGGAAGAGGTGGTTGGCACTGAAAAAAGCCGGGAAAATACACCGGCTGGAAATCAGGCGGAGAAAGGGGGCTGTTTACATCCAGGCAGTAGGGCTGAAGCTTGAGGACGCCGCGCGGATAGTGCAGTTGAGCTCCACTAGGAGTCTGGTACCGGAGCCACTTAGAGCGGCGCACATGATAGCAACGGCGATGGTGAAGGGGGAGAGCCATGGCAGGGTCTAAGTCAAACGGGAGGCTCTCCGGGGCAAGGAAGGCAGTGGAGCGCCGGTTGTTCCAAGGAGTAGGAAGGTGGGTGCTCGAGTTCCTGCTCACCCTCGGCATACTATACTTCGTCTTCGCTGGGGCGTTGATTCTAATTTTCAGAACCGACTCCTACTGGATGGCCGTGACATCGGGCAGCATGGTACACGAGGGGCAGGACTGGGAGTCTTATTTTGAGGATGTCAACGTCCGCAAGTCTTTCCTCGTCAACCAGGGCCTCACACAGGTTGCGGAGAATACTCCAACATTTGATGCTTCGAAATTCCCGATTCAGGGAGGGTTTGAGAGAGGGGACCTTCTTTTTATTCAGGGCGTGGGCTCGGTTTCTGATATCTCCGTTGGTGATGTTCTGATAGTCGATCGCAGCCCATACACCATCCCTCTGACACACAGGGTTCTAGCCGTTTGGGAGGATAGTGGGGCAGTGAGGTTTACCACAAAAGGGGACCACAACACTTATCTCGTGAATGACTCTAACACCCCTTGGCCAGACGATTTGATCATCTATCCAGAAAGGATAACAGGCAAGGTGGTTTTTGTCATCCCGAAGCTTGGGAACATAGCTCTGTGGTTCCAGAACAGGTGAGGAGATGAAGAAGAAGCCGGAGCTTTCGGTGGATGTCGTCATCAAGGCACGGGAAGGGGTGGTGTTGATCAAGCGGAGGAAGAACCCCTTCAGGGGAGGATGGGCGCTCCCGGGTGGTTTCGTGAAGTACAAGGAGAGGGTAGAGGACGCCGCCGTCAGGGAGGTTAAGGAGGAGACGGGCCTGGAGGTCGGGATTGAAAGGCTGGTCGGGGTCTACTCCGCCCCGGACAGGGATCCCCGCGGGCACACGGTCACAGTGTGTTTTTTGGCGAGGCCGGTGGGAGGCAGGCTGAAGGCCGGGTCGGACGCGGCCGGCGCCAGGTTTTTCAAGAAAATACCGTGGAGAAAGGTGGCGTTCGACCACGCGAAGATTTTAAAGGACGCGGGTTTCAGGTGAAGCTATGCAGTTTTGCAAGAAGTGCGGGTCGCTGATGTTGCCTAAGAAGATTGATGGGGACGTTTTTCTCACGTGCACTTCATGCGGCCACTCCGTGAAGGCTGAGGGGTCCGAGGAGTACAAGATGGTGAAAAAAAGCGAGGATAAGGAGGAGGTCACGGTCGTGGAAGAAAAATCTGGGCCAGCTTTACCTACAACACGAGCACATTGTCCTAAATGTGGCCACGGTACTGCATACTGGTGGATGCGGCAGACGCGTGCAGGGGATGAACCAGCAACACGGTTTTACCGCTGTGTAAAATGTGCCCACACTTGGAGAGAATACACATAGTAACTGATTATTTCGGTGCTTCTGTAGATGAGATAGACTCAAAACACAAAAAAGTGTGCCAAATCTCAAATTAGGCGGCGCTTAAAAGTGCTTGGGAGAAAGCCGAATACTTTCTGCAACCTCTACAAAAGTAGTTTAAGATTTAGCAATTACCATAAACAGACACATCATGAAAATGAAATGGTCGGAAGAAGAAATAGAAACGCTAAAAAAAGGATATTCAAAAATGGGGAGCCCATACCTAACAACTGTTTTGAACAGAACTCAATGTGCAATAAATGTAAAGGCCAAAAGGTTAGGGTTGAAAGGATTTTCTGGGCACTGCCGCCGTTACAGCATGGATGAAAATTATTTTGAACTAATAGACCACCCCAGACGCGCTTATTTACTTGGTTTACTGATGGCAGATGGTTATGTGTTTGGGAATAAAACGGCAAGTTATGGGGTAGAACTGGGGTTGAAAATTTCTGATAGAGAACTTGTTAACATGTTAAAGACTGAACTTAAGGCGGAACACCCAATAAGAATACGCCCTCGAGGAAATACTGCGGATATTAGACTGATAGTGTTTTCAAAAAAATTGGCAGAATCATTAGTTGGGTGGGGAGTGAAGCAGAGGAAATCGCTAAGAGAGCGTTATCCACCTATTTTAGATGATGAAGAGCTCCACAGATTCTTTATTTTAGGATATTCTGATGGCGATGGCAGCATCAGCATCGACCAACAAGGCAAGTATAGATACCTGAAGTGGCAACTTGTTGGGAACGGGAGATTTACCCAAACGGTTGCGTGTATTGTCCAAAAATTTTGTGGAGCAAGGGGCACCGTTTTCAAAAGCAAAAAAGTGCATGGAGATTTTACCGAGTTGCGATTTTGGGGGAAAGAAGCTGAAAAAGCCCTTCGATGGTTATACGGCAATGACACAACGAAAATTGGATTAAAACGCAAGAGGAAAGCTGGTTGAAGTGGATTAATGCAAAAAACATGTAGCTCCACATCCACCGACACGCTTTTACCGTTGCACGAAATGCAAGAAGGTATGGAGGGAGTACGCGTAGGTGGTTGAATGGAGGAGGTCAGACCTGTCGTGAAGCCCGCAGTCCCCAGAAGGGTCTCCGAGGTGGTCCCGGGGGAGGAAAGGGTGAAGGTGGCTGGGAATGTCGTGGACAAGCAGGAGTCAGAGTTCACCATTGACGATGGGTCGGGGAGGCTGCTCGTGGTTGCGGAGGATCCGTCGCTGGCCGTCGCTGTCGATGTCGGCGCCAAGGTCATTGTTTTTGGAGTGCCGATGGGGCTAGAGGGGTCGGCCGAGCTCCACGCCGAGATAGTGCAGAGGGTGGACAGGCTGAACCTTGAGCTTTACGTAGGGGCATTGCAGGAGATGGAAAAGCTGAGGCAGGAGGTCGGCTGATGGTCAGGGTGAAGATGGAGGACTCGAAGGTCTGGAAGTCATGCGTGAAGGCCATGGTCAACATAATCGAGGAGGCCTCTTTCAAGTTCACCCCCGAGAAGGTCAAGATGATGGCGATGGATCCGTCTCATGTCGCCCTTGTGGACTTTGAGCTTCCGGCATCCGCTTTCAGCGAGTATGAGGTGGAGGAGCCGGCCACCATCGGGGTCAACCTTATGGAGATGGACAAGGTTCTCTCCAGGGCGAAGCCGGACGATGAGCTTGCAATGGAGCTGGACGACAAGCAGAGCAGGCTGAACTTCACTTTCAAGGGGGCTTCAACCAGGAAGCTGAACATGGCGCTGATAGACGTGAGGGAAGCGGAACTGAAGGAGCCGAAAATTCAGTTCACGGCCACGGCCGAGGTGCTGGCCGGAGTCCTCCAGGATGGGCTGAAGGATGCTGAGCTGGTTGGGGACAAGGTGAGGTTTGACGTGAAGGACAAGGAGCTTTCCATGGTGGCGGAGGGGGACAAGGGGACATCCGAGCTGAAGCTTGGGGACAAGGACGAGGGGCTGGTGAAGCTCAAGGCGGACAGGCCTGCCGGGGCGACGTTCGGCATAAGGTATCTGGCGGACATGGTTGGCGGTGCGGGATCAGGGGACCAAGTCAGCATAAGCTTGGGCTCCGACCTGCCGATCCAGCTGGACCTCCCGATAGCCGGGGGGAAGGGGAGACTGCGCTTCCTGCTGGCGCCGAGGATAGAGGCTGAGTGAGTCGCTGGCATCAGGGTTAAATGGTTTTTCAGATAGATATGGAGGGAGAAGTTGTCGGAATCTTTGAAGCCTAAGGATAAATTGTTTGACGAGAGTTACGTGCTTGAGTACATTCAGGGACTTGAGCGGAGGCTCAGGGATCTGGAGCAGGAAAAAAGGCACATCGAGGGGGAGTACCTTAAGGTGGACAGGTCGCTCGCCAGCCTTCGAGCCGAGTTTGACCGCCTCAAGGCCCCGCCCATGGTGGCTGCGACAGTCCTGGATCTGCTCGAGGACGGCAGGGCTGTGGTCAGGAGCAGCACAGGCCCACACTTCGTCGTCACGGTTTCCAACTTTGTGAAGTCGGACGACATAAAGCCTGGCTGCAGGGTCGCCCTCAACCAGAGGACCCTGAGCATAATGGAAATCCTGCCATCAAAGAGGGATCCGTTTGTCCTCGGGATGGAGATAGAGGAAGCGCCCGCAGTGTCTTACGGGGACATCGGGGGGCTGGAGGAGCAGATCAGGGAGGTTAAGGAGACGGTGGAGCTTCCGCTTCTCAAGCCAGAACTCTTCAAGAACGTCGGGATAGACCCCCCGAAGGGAGTCCTCCTCTACGGGGCTTCCGGCACCGGCAAGACTCTGGTGGCCCGGGCGGTGGCCCACGAGACAAAGGCCGCCTTCATCAGGGTCATAGGCTCGGAGCTCGTCCAGAAGTACATCGGGGAGGGGGCCAGGCTGGTAAGGGAGATGTTCGACCTTGCCCGCGAAAAGGCGCCGTCCATAGTCTTCATCGACGAGCTGGACGCCATCGGCGCGAGGAGGCTCGACAGCTCCACTAGCGGAGACCGCGAGGTCCACAGGACCCTCATGCAGCTGCTGGCCGAGATAGACGGCTTCGACCCGAGGGGGGACGTCAGGATCATAGGGGCAACCAACAGACCGGACATCCTTGACCAGGCGCTTATGCGTCCGGGCAGGTTCGACAGGCTGATTTACTTCCCGCTGCCTGACGAGAAGGCGAGGCTCACTATTTTCAAAATCCATACAAAGAGCATGAATCTGGAGAAAGGTATAGACCTCGCGGCGTTTTCCCATTCAACAGACAAGGCGACGGGGGCTGACATAAAGGCCATCTGCACAGAGGCGGGGATGTTCGCCATCCGCGACGAGAGGGGCTGTGTTGAGCAGGGAGACTTTGACCGGGCGATAGCGAAGGTTCTCCCGCCGAACAAGTTTGTGGAAGTGCAGGACTTCGTGCCCAAGCCTGAAAAGATGTATGGCTACTGACGCGGTTTCCCTTTAATTTTGAAGCGATTCAGGAGCAGGAGTATAGATGACCAGACTACGGCCACCCACAAGAGCAGGATAAAGATGCTCCACCCCGGAGAAGTTAAGAAAGTAAGCGACACGAAAGAGTTCAGCAATGTCTGTGTCAAAATCAAAAAGAAGTTGTGCGTGGCGTGAAATGATATCGGGCAAATCAGGTTTTGTCTTGTCTTGAAGTAGATGTAACCAAAAAAGAAACCAGCTGGCAATATCCCCAGAAATGCGTTGATCAACTGGACTTGGACGATGCTCCAAGTCGCTCCGGGCAACAGCTGCCAAACTTTAATGATGGTGACAAAAGAAAAATGAGCCATCGCGAAGAGCAGAGATGCAACAATAAGAGATTTTAAGTACCCATATCTTAATTTGAAGATCCTCTGAATGTAACCTCGGAATGCGGCTTCCTCGACCGCAGCGAGAACCAGCAGCACTTCAAAAGTGATTAGCAGGGTGGCAATCATCACAACTGCCGGGGTTTCAGTAGCCGGAAGTGAAAGCACCGACACCAGTCCGGCCCACCTGAAAAGGCCGAACAGCGCCATCAGCGATAGTGAACTCACGGCGCCCAAAATTACTCCAAGAAGAGCCAGGCGGGGCCAACCCTTCACTCGTTTGAAACCCAAGTCCTTCAGAGTGAACCCCTGAAACCCGTTAAAAATCACTAAACAAGCGAACATGAACGGGTAGTAAAAAAGCGTCAATACGACGGCGGTCAAAGCGGAAGGCTGTTCCAAATCAACGCCATACCAAGCCAGCAGGTGCAGAGTGGAATAATAAATCAGAAAAAGCAGGATGGGAAGCAAAACAGAAGGGCGCTTTTTCACGCTATCAGCCGGTCGGCATTTTTTCGTTTTTTTCTTGTTTTGAGTTTTGTTAGAAGCAACTTTGTGACTGCCCTCGGGTCGGCTCTTCCCCTGGTCAACCCCATGACCTTGCCGGCAAGGAAGTTCAGCGCCTCCTTCTTACCCTCTCGGTAGTCCTTGACCGCCTTCGGGTTCTCCTTGATTGCTTTAGATACAGCCGTTGCCAGCTCCGATTTTTTCAGCGGAATCAACCCCAGCTTCGCCAGCAGCTCCTCTGGTTCAGCTGGACGCTCGGCCAGCTCCCGCAGGACCATCTCCCCCTGCTCTGGGGTCACTCTCTTGGCTTTCACAAGCTTGAGCAGGCCAGACAGCTGCAGCGGCGTGAACTTGACATCCGCCGCCCGCAGGTTCATGTAGTTAAGCACCTTCTTCAGCTTGGTTCTGAACCAGGTGGCGGCCAGCTTTGGGTCAACCTCTTTGGCCACCTCCTCGTAAAGGTCCGCAAGCTCCCGTTCGCTGGCTATGACCTCCGCCGCGGGCTTCTGGATTTTGTACTGCTCCACGAGGCGCTGCTCCCTGAGGTGCGGCGCCTCAGCCATTTTCCCCCTGACTCCATCAACCCTAACTTCGTCAAGAATCAGCGGGAAGATGTCCGGGTCGGGAATGTAGCGGTAGTCCTCCTCCATCTCCTTTGTCCTCATCGGCACAGTTGTCATCTGGCTCTCGAGGTAGGCCCTGGTCTCGCGCGTGACGGCCTCCCCGCGCTTGAGCTTGCCCCGCTGCCTCATTATCTCAAACTTCAGGGCCTTGTAGGCGCCCTTCACGGAGTTGATGTTTTTGACCTCCACCCTTCCCCCGCCCTCGAGTGAAATGTTGACATCGGCGCGCATGGCCCCGCCCGCCTCCGGCCTTACCTTCCCCGTGTACTCAAGCACCCGCGTGAGCAGGCGCAGGAACTTCCGGGCCTCCTCGGGAGACTTCATGTCAGGCTCGGTCACGATTTCCACGAGCGGCACCCCGGACCTGTTGTAGTCCACCGTCCCGGCCACAGGGTCGTACTGCCCGGGGTCCTCCTCCATGTGGACCTCCCTTATTCTCACGCCCTCGAGCGCCCCTTCCTTGGCGATGGGCAGGCTGGTGCGCTGGTAGCCGGAAGGCAGGTCGGGATAGTCGTAGTGCTTTCTCTGGACAAATATTGTTTTGCCAGTGATTATCCGGCACCCAAGCATTAATGCAATTTCAATTGCCGCATCGACCGACCGTTCATTAGGCGGCAATGGCTTGGCTCCTGGCATCCCCGTGCAGATGTGGCAGACGTTCGTGTTTGGCGGGACATCCTGGTAGTTGGTGGGGCAGTTGCAGTACATCTTTTGCCCGGTCGTCAGCTGCTGGTGGACCTCCAGCCCGATTTTTATCTTCATGATGCAGCCTCCAGCGCCTTCATCACGCGGAACACCTCAGACTCCCCGAGAACCTTTCCTTGAACTTGCAGACCCACTGGGATTCCACCAACATCCCCCGCCTTGACCACACCTCCGCATATTCCAGCGAGGTTGGTTGGGATGGTAAGGTAATCATATCCGTACATGTCTATTGGGGTGAGCTTCGTCCCGAACTTGTGAGGAAGCTTCGGTACCGTCGGCCCGACAATGACGTCCACCTTCCCCAATGCCGCCATCAGTTCCTGCTGGATTAATGTCCTGACCTGGAGAGCCCGCTGGTAGAACTTCCCGCGGTATTCCTTCTGGCTGATGTAGCGCCCGCGCAGGATTCTCCTCAGAACCTCCTCTCCACAGACCTCCTCTATCTTCTTCCCGTACTTCCTCCCGTCAAACTTCCTGGTCCCCGAGAAGAACTCCACAGAGACTATCAAGTAATATGCTGGGAGGCCGTGCTCGAGGTTGGGCAGCTCAACATCCACAATTTCCGCGCCAAGGTCCCGCAGCTTTTCAACAGCCTTATCGATGACTCCCATGACCGCCGGCTCCGTGAGTTCGGTGAACTTGCGGCTCACGCCAACCCTCATCCCCTTGACCCCGCCGTCGAGCTGGCCCATGTAGCTTACTTTGTCAACGTCCAGCATCACGCACTCGTTTGAGGTCTTGCCAGCAATCGTTTCGAGAAGCAGAGCCGCGCCAGCGACGTCGGGAGCCATCGGCCCTATCTGGTCCAAGCTCATCCCCAGGTCGATCAGCCCCTGCCTTGGGACAAGCCCGTACGTCGGCTTCACCCCGACTATCCCGCAGTGGCTCGCTGGGTTCCTGATGGAGCCACCGGTGTCTGTCCCGATGCACAGGTCGGCCAGCCCCCCAGCCACCGCCGCCCCCCCGCCGCTGCTGGAGCCGCCGGGGATGTGGCCTGGGGCGGCAGGGTTGTCTGTCGGGCCGAAGGCGCTCGTCTCCCCGCTTGAGCCGCACGCAAACTCGTCCATGTTGTTCATCCCGATGACAATTCCACCCTCAGCTCGTACACGCTTCACAACTTCTGCGTCGTATATCGAGACGTAATTTTCAAGGGTGTGGGAAGCGCAGGTGGCCCGGAGGCCCGTGACGTTGATGTTTGACTTGATTCCAATCGCAAGGCCGGCAAGCCTCCCGACTTTCTCGCCGCTTTTGAGCTTCCTGTCAATCGTTTCGGCTTCTGCTGGGGCATTCTGGTTCAGCTCAATGAAGGCGTTTATCTCCTTGTTCAGCTTTTCAATCCTTTCGAGCGTCTGCCACATGTTTTCCACGGCCGAGAGCTCCCCACGCCTTATTCTCTCGAGCTTCTCTAGCGTCCCGCCCATTTTGCTACCTCCACCTTCAGGTTGCCGGCCTCGTCGGAGCCGGGCATCACTGAAATGAACCTCTTCCTGAACCTCGCCAGCTCGTCGGGCGGCGTGGGCGTCCCATCTGGCCTGACGATGTTGTGCTCCTCTTGGCTGTAGTACATCTCCTTGGTTTCGGGAAGACTCTTGGCAGCCTCGACAAACGACTCTACAATCTCCTCCGCGCTTTTTTCAATCTCCTTCAATTTTTCGGCCATTTTAACCCCACTTGATATGTTTGTGCCATATGAAAAACTTTAGTTATGGGGCGCTATTGTATTATTGAGTTGGATGAAAAAGGTCGCAAAGTTCTGGAAGGAAATGCCCGGCGGAAAGGTCGGCTGCTCCCTCTGCCCGTGGAGGTGCACGATAGCAGACGGGAAGGTTGGTGTCTGCAGGGCCAGGAAAAACGAGGGCGGGAAGCTTTACTCCCTTGTTTATGGTTCTCTTGTCTCGATGGCAGTTGACCCGATCGAGAAGAAGCCGTTCTACCACTTTTACCCGGGCAGCACTTCATTCTCTATCTCTGCGCCGGGATGCAACTTCTCATGCGGGCACTGCCAGAACTGGTCTATTTCCCAGGCCAGCGTGGAGAGCGTGCCGTTTGAAGATGTCCCGCCGGAGAAGGTGATCGAGCTGGCCAAGCGCTACGGGTGCAAAGGGATTTCCCACACGTACACGGAGCCGACAATATGGTCCGAGTACGCGATTGACGTGGGGAAGCTTGCCCACCGCTCGGGGCTTTACAACTCATTTGTGACAAACGGCTACATCACTATTGAAGCATTGGAGGAGCTCGGCCCATACCTTGACGCCTCGAATGTCGATGTCAAAGCTTTCACGGACCGCTTCTATAAAGAGGTCTGCCATGTGGCCGGCATCCGCCCGGTCCTAGCGACATGCGAGTGGCTGGTCGAGAACGACAAGCATCTAGAGGTGACATATCTAGTGATTCCGGGTGAGAACGACTCCAGTGAGGAGATCTACAAGTTCTGCAAGTGGGCGGCGGAGAAGCTTGGTCCCAATGTTCCCATCCATTTCAGCCGCTTCTACCCCCACTACAGGATGGCCGACCGCGAGCCCACGCCGGTCAGGACACTCGAGGGCGCCCTTGACATAGCGAAGAAGGCGGGGCTGCTCTATGTTTACATAGGGAACGTCCCCGGGCACGAGTTTGACAACACATACTGCCCGAAGTGCGGGGAGATGCTTGTAGAAAGGCAGGGTTTCGACATCCTTCAGTACAAGTTGAAAGACCACAAGTGTCACAAGTGCGGGGCGGAGATAAACATCCGCGGGGAATACAGCCCAGTCAGGTAATGCTGTTTATGGCCTTTTCCAGTTCTTCCATGCCTATTTTCACAAGCTGCCCGGCTCGCTCCTCTGTCTTTGCCTCGGCGAAGCACCTGAACAAGGGCTCAGTGCCCGAGGGCCTCAGCAGCAGCCAGCCGTCGTCGAAGTCCACCCTCAAGCCGTCTATCCTGTTAAGCTTGTACTTTGAGAACCTCTCGGACAGGACTTCCAGGACCTTTTGCTTTAGCTCGTTTGGGCACTTGGCTCTCTGCTTCACCTGGTAGTAGTTTGGCAGGGTGGAGTTTAGCTCCGAGACGGTGCCTCCGCTCTCGTCGACAGCAGCCATGAACTGGATTGCAGTCATTATTCCCTCCCGGCAGTAGGTCCAGTCGAAGAACAGCACCCCTCCGTTCTCCTCGCCGCCGAGGTCGCCGCCGTGTTTCTTGAACTCTCCGACTATCTCCGGCTCCCCCACGCGGGTCCTTGTCACGGTGCCGCCGAGCCTCGCGGCCATGTCGTCTATCACGGAGCTGGTCGCGACTGTTGTTATTATCCTTGGAGATTTTCTCCCCATGAGGTGGTGCATGGCAGCAAACGCGAACACCCTGTCCCCGCTCAGTATTTTTCCTGTCTCGTCCACCACCAAAGTCCTGTCTGCGTCGCCATCGTGGGCAATCCCGGCATCAGCCTTGCAGGCGACCACTGTCTTGGCAAGCTCTCCCAGGTTTTCGGGCACGGGCTCCAGCTTTCGGCCGGGGAAGGTGCCGTCCAGCTGGGAGTTCATGGAGATCACCTGGCAGCCGAGTTCCCTGAGCAGTTGTGGCGTGACCAAAGTCCCGACCGCGTTGGCGCAGTCCACCACCACCCTGAGCTTCCGCTTGAACTTGGGCACTTTCTTCAGGGTTGATTGTATGTAAGGGGCGATGGCGTCAGCAACAGCAGTTTTTCCTATCTCCTGCCACCCGACGGTCTTCCCAACCTCCAGCGCACGTTCTATTTCCTTCTCGCGCTCCCGCTCGAAGCCGGCTCCGTCTGACCCCCAAAACTTCATCCCGTTGTACTCCGCAGGGTTGTGGGAGGCGGTGATGATCACTCCGGCATCGCATGAGAAGTGGGGGATGGCGAACGATAGGACAGGCGTCGGGGTCAGGCCGAGCCTCAGAACATCGCACCCGCCCGCGAGGAGCCCAGCCGTGACGGCGTTTTCGATCATGACGCTTGATGTCCGGTTGTCGTGCCCCACGGCGACCTTTTTTTTCCCGCCCAGGTGGTTGGCCAGAGCCAGCGCCAGCTTGAAAGCCATCTCAGGAGTCAGCTCCTTGTTGGCCAGCCCGCGGACGCCGAATGTTCCGAAAAGCTTTGCCAAGATCACCAAGAGTAATAATCTGTCAGCTATTAAATCGTGCCTGTTTTTTTGCAAAGTTAGCTTTATTTCGGCGTCGAGAATTCTAAGTAAGGGGTATAATGGCGAGCAAAAGTAAGATACGCGAGATTTACGAGGCGGATATTTACACACATCCAAAATTTTCTGAGGGAGTGCGGCTCAAAAAGCGAAAGGCCAAGGAGTCGAGAAACAGAAAAGCACTGGCCCAGATCAATGAACACGTTAAACTCAGAAGCGATTACAGAGTTTTGGATATCGGCTGTGGTCGTGGAGATTTTTTGTCACTTTTACCGGTCAAGAACAAGTATGGTGTAGAAATCAACCCAAAGGAGGTAAAAAGAGCAAGAGCAATAGGAATAGATGCGCGGGCGTTGGACGTAGAAAATGATCGGTTGCCGTACCCAGACAATTACATGGATTTGATTTTGTGCATGGAAGTGTTGGAGCATTTGTTTAACCCATCTTTGCTAATGTCCGAAATGAAAAGGGTGTTAAAAAAAGGCGGTCACATTTACGCCACGGTTCCAAACGATCTTTACTGGCTGGGGAGCAGGATGAGAGTGTTTTTTGGGAAGCCGTTCATAAAGTATGCTAAGGGTGCTTTACATCTCCACATAAAATTTTTTAACAAAGAAGTGTTGTCCAATCTTTTTGAAGAGGCAGGATTCAAAATAGTTTATGCCGGAGGGTTCCACTCAAAATCATTTCCCGCTTCTTTGGAAAAGTTCTTTGCCGCCCGTTTTACAAACTTGTTTGTTTCCACATACTCCATCGTTGCCAAAAAACCATGACAATTTTTTCAATTGTTTGACCCGGATTAAGTGAGTATTAAATCTGATACAGGCAGTTTATCGTGGGCCCGTGGCCTAGTATGGATAAGGCGGCAGCCTTCTAAGCTGCAAATCGTGGGTTCAAATCCCACCGGGCCCGCCATTAAAAATCTTGCACGTTTTTCCGGCTTACCTGCTATTTTAAAATACAGCGGATATTGTAGGGGGACGAATGGCCAGAATAAGCATAATTGGCAGCGGCGTCGTCGGGACGATAGTCGGCAAGGGATTCAGGAGCTTGGGCAACGACGTGGTTTTTTACGACATCAGCGAGAAAAAAGCGAGGCAGCTGAGGAACCAGGGTCTTGACGCCACAACCGACATCGCCTTGGCGGCCAGGAAGACGGACGTTTCTTTCATATCGGTGCCGACTCCTTCAAAGGCCGGCAAAATAAACCTGGACTGCATAAAGTCCGCGGTGGAGAGCCTCGGCAGGTGCATCGGCGAGAAGAAAAGGTATCACCTGGTGGTAGTCAAAAGCACGGTGGTTCCGACCACGACGGAAAAGGTCGTCATCCCGCTGCTCCAGAAAAGCTCTGGCAAAAGGGTCGGGAGAGAAATGGGCGTCTGCATGAACCCCGAGTTCCTGACGGAAATCCAGAAGTCATGGACAAAAGAAAAGGATTTCACGCGGGACTTCTTCAGCGAGGAGAGAATCGTCATCGGAAGTTTCGACAAGAAGTCCGGCGACGCGCTTCAGAAGCTTTACAGGCCCCTCAAGGCCCCGGTCTTCCGGACAAACCTCAGCACGGCCGAGACCGTCAAGTACGCGAGCAACTGCGCCTTGGCGTCCAGAATTTCCTACTGGAACGAGATTTTCTTCATATGCCAGAAAATAGGCGTCGACTCTAATTTCGTGGCCCAGGTCGTGGGCATGGACAGCAGGATAGGGAGGTATGGAACTATCCACGGGAAGGCATTCGGAGGCAAGTGTCTGCCCAAAGACCTCGATGCATTCATAGCTTTTTCCAGAAGCGTTAGCCACGAGCCGAAGCTCCTCAAGGCCGTCGCCGACATAAACAAAAGGATCGGAAAGGAGCGCGGGGTGAGAGAGTGAAGGTGGTCATCCCTGCGGCGGGGCTCGGGACCAGGCTCCTCCCAGCCACTAAAGAGCAGCCGAAGGAGATGCTTCCCCTCTTTGCGAAGGCCAGCGATGGCCAGCCCTACCTAAAGCCTCTCCTCCAGCTGGTTTTTGAGCAGCTTTATGACCTTGGCCTCCGCGAGTTCTGCTTTGTCATCGGGAGGGAAAAGAGAGCAATCGAGGATCACTTCACGCCTGAGCCAGACTACATCAAAATGCTGGAGAAGCTTGGGAAAGACGATGTGGCAAATGAGCTCGCTGGTTTTTACAGGAAGGTCGAGAAGTCAAAGCTGGTATGGGTAAACCAGCCAGAGCCCCGGGGTTTCGGCGACGCGGTGCTCAGGGCAGCGCCGTTCGTCGGCGATGACTTGGTGTTCGTGCATGCGGGAGACACTTACATAATCTCCGGCGAAGCCAAGCATCTCAAGGAGCTGATATGTACCCACAAAAAGATGGACGCCGACATGACCTGCCTCATCCGCGAGGTGGAGAACCCGAGGCAGTTCGGTGTCGTGGAGGTGGAAAAAGTCGCGGGCAAACTCTTCAAGCTGAAAAAGGTCGTGGAAAAACCGGAAAAGCCAAAGACAAACCTTGCCATCATGCCAATCTACATCTTCCGCCCAGCGATCTTCAAGGCCCTGGGGGAGGTTCCGCCGGGGAAGGGCAACGAGATACAGCTTTCGGACGGCATCCAGAGCTTGATAGACTCCGGCCTGGCCTGCTATGCCATCAAGCTGACGTCCAGGGACATCTGGCTGGACATCGGGACGATTGAGACATACTGGAATGCTCTGAAAACATCGTTTGAGCGGGCGGTTGGTTGACATGGCTAGAAAAAAGACGGCCGTTGTGACGGGCGGCTCTGGATTCATAGGGTCGTGGGTTTGCGAGCGGCTCCTGCAAGATGGGTTCGGCGTCATCTGCGTGGACAACATCAGCTCGGGGAACAGGAGGAACATCGCCCACCTGCGAGATAATGAAAACTTTGAGTTCATGGAGCAGGACGTGAGGGAGCCGATGAACATCCGCGCACGGGTTGACACAGTTTTCCATCTCTCCTCGCGGGCGTCTCCGGTTGATTTTGTGGAGCATGCTGTTGAAATCTTGATGACGAACTCAACTGGGACTAGGAACTCGCTGGAGCTGGCCAGGAAAAACAAGGCCCGCTTTCTGCTGGCGTCGTCCTCCGAGGTCTACGGGAACCCTCTCGAGCATCCACAGAGGGAGACATACTGGGGGAACGTCAACCCCAACGGCGTCAGGTCCTCATATGACGAGTCAAAAAGGTTCTCCGAGGCCCTCACTTCAGCATACGTCAGAAACCACGGGCTGGACGCAAGGATTGCGCGGATTTTCAACACATACGGCCCAAGGATGAGGAAGGACGACGGAAGGGTGATCCCAAACTTCACATCCCAGGCGCTGAGCGGAAGGCCAATCACGGTTTATGGGGACGGCTCACATAGCCGGGCGTTCTGTTATGTGGAGGACTTGGTGGACGGGCTGGTGAGGCTGGCATTCAAAGGAGGCCTGAAGGGGGAAGTGGTCAATGTTGGAAACCCGAGGGAGGTGAAGGTTCTCGAGGTCGCGAAGCTGGTGAAAAAAATAACGGGCACCAAATCCGAGATTGTTTTCAAGCCCCTGCCAAAAGACGACCCCGTCCGACGGAGGCCCGACATCTCCAAGGCGAGGAGGCTTCTGAAGTGGGAACCCAAAGTGCCGCTGGAAGCTGGGTTGCAGAAAACCATAGAATACTTCAAAAAATTTAGTTGAACCAAGCGCCGTCCGTCATTTTTCCACTTTTTCCCAGTATTCAAGGGTGTCGGCGAGGGTTTTTTCTATGGGGACTTTCGGCTCCCAGCCGCACTCCCTCCTTATCTTGGCGTTGTCCCCCACCACGATGGGCTCGTCAGTCGGGCGCAGTTTTTTCGGGTCAACCTCCACGTTCACTTGCAGGCCGGAGATTTCGAGCAGCTTGTCCAGAATGTCCCCTATCCTGAGCGGCTTTGAGGAGCAGATGTTGTAGACATCGCCGAACTTTCCCTTTTCCAGCAGGACCCAGAAGGCGTCCAGCGTGTCCTGAATGTCCATAAGGTCGCGCACCACGTCCAGGTTGCCCACGTGTATGACTGGCGCCGCCTCCCCGCGCTTTATCCCAACAATCTGGCGGCAGAAGTCTGAGCAGGCGTCACCCACCTTTCTCGGGCCGGTGGCGCCGAAAATCCTCACGCGTACTGTCTTCATCCCGTAGTTTTTGAAGTACTGGTAGGCGAGGAGGTTCTGGGCCACCTTGCTCACGCCGTACGGGCTGACTGGAAGGAGCGGGTGGTCCTCCCTGATGGGCGGCTCATCCTTTTTTATGAGCCCATACTCAGCGCTCGAGCCGGCCACGAGTATCTTTGGGTCGAGCCCCAGCTGCCTCACGGACTCGAAGAGGTAGACAGTCCCCATCACGTTCGTGTCCATCGTCTCGACCGGGTCTATCCAGGAGACATCCGGGCGGCTCTGGGCGGCGAGGTGGAAGATGATGTCAGGGGAGCTTTCCTTAACGGCGTTTCTCACCTCAGGCAGGCTACGCATGTTGCATTTTATCAGCTTTATTTTATCCCGCGCATGCTCGATGCCACCCATGCCGGCGTCCCTGACGGTCCCGAACACCTCCATTTTTTTCGCCGTGAGAAAGTCGGGGAGATAGCTCCCGATGAAGCCGTTTATTCCAGTAACCAATGCTCTCATTTAAGTCCCTCGATATTTGGTCTATCCGCGGATATTAAACTCTGACTAAGCACATGTTTGGCAACCTTGAGACTTGCATCGTCATCAATCGGTGAACGTTCGCAATCGCGCCAACTTCTCCAGAAATTGTTTTTGTGAGCAGTGCGAACGTTCGCAATCATTCAACGCCGCACTTGGCGCCGCGGATGAGGTTTACCCTTGCCCCACGGTTGCGGCAGAAGTGGGCCACTTCCAAGGCGACGCCCAGCTTCTCGGCCTCGACCACGCTGTATTGGATTCGCCTCGCCAAACCCATCGATTCCAGACGACCAAGCAAGCAGTACAGGCTGCGCGGCGCCTTGCCCTTGAAATCATATATCACGTAGTTGCGAACGTTCGCAATCTTCGTTTTGCTCATTTTTTCCCGCCGAAGCTTTGCGTGAACGATCCTTATAAGCAAGAAAAATGTCCCCAGCCGACGCGTACCTGGCTAAAACTTGCGCCATTCACCAAACGCCTAAATATGTCGCTGCGAACTCGTTATTGGATAGTCATGATAATAACAAGAACTCCTGCCAGGATAACTTTTGGCGGGGGCGGCACAGACCTGCCGTCTTATTACTCAAAGCGCGGGGGGCTCGTGATCGGCGCGGCGATAGACAAGTACATCTACATCGACCTCCACGACATCTTCATCAACAAGGTCATCGCCCACTACTCAAAGTCCGAGATGGTGAACCACGTGAACCAGCTGAAGCACCCGATAATCAGGGAGGCCCTGAAGCTGACGGGAGTTACAAAGAAAATAGAGGTGGGAAGCATGGCGGACATACCCGCGAGGGCAGGCCTGGGCTCTTCCGGAAGCTTCACAGTCGGCCTGCTGAGGGCGCTTCACTTCCACAACAGGGAGTATGTCCCGCCGCAGGAGCTTGCTGAGGAAGCCTGCAAGATAGAGATAGACATTCTGAAGGAGCCGATTGGGAAGCAGGACCAGTACATCGCGGCTTTCGGAGGCATAATTTCCCTGATTTTCGAGAAGGACGGCAAGGTGATAGTGGAACCGCTGAGGATGAACAAAAAGACAATAGAGGACCTGGAGAGGAACCTGCTCCTGTTTTTCACTGGGTTTTCAAGGACTTCCCACGTCGCCCTGAAGAGGCAGGACAGGCTCACCAAGGAAAAGGACGAGGCGATGCTGAAAAGTCTGGATGAGATAAAAGAGATTGGTTACAAGTCTAGGGACGCCCTGAAAGCCGGTGACACCAGGCGTTTCGGGGAGCTTATGAACCTTCATTGGCAGAGCAAGAAGAAAAGGTCCGGCAAGATCAGCAACCCAAAAATAGACCGGTGGTACAAAATCGCGCTGAAAAACGGCGCCATCGGCGGGAAGCTGGTCGGCGGAGGGGGAGGCGGCTTCCTAATGTTTTACGCGAAGGATAGAAGATGGCTTAGGGAGACCATGGCCAGAGAAGGCCTGGAAGAGGTAAAGTTCAGGTTTGATTTCGAGGGTTCAAAAGTCATAGTTGGAATGTGAGAAGGGAAGATGAGCTTGAAAATAGCTGTTTTCGGTTTGTGGCATCTGGGGTGTGTCAGCGCAGCAGGCCTGGCGGAGATGGGTCACGATGTCGTGGGCACCGACTTCGACAGGAAGGTTGTTGAAGGCCTGTCAAAAGGGCGCCCGCCAATCTACGAGCCAAGGCTGGAGGAGCTGATAAAGAAAAATGCCAAAAGAAAAAAACTGTCTTTTGTTTTTGACAAAAAAACCGCCCTGAAGGGCGCGGAGTTCATATTCATAACATTCGACACGAAAGTTGACGAGAAAGACAGGGCTGACCTCGGGGAGACAAAGCGCGCCGCGGCGGAGATTGCCAAGCACGTCAGAGATGGTTCCGTCATCGTCGTCAGCAGTCAAGTGCCCGTGGGAACGTGCGCCGAAATAAAAAATGTCGTTTCCAGAGGCGCGGAGGTGGACATTTGTCACGTTCCGGAGAACCTGAGGCTCGGCACCGCTTTGGATTCATTCTTGAAGCCGGACAGGGTGGTCATAGGCGCGAATGAAGTTTCCACCATGAGGAAAGTCAAGAAGCTTTTCCAGCCGCTCGGGTGCGAATTGATCACGATGGGGGTGGAAAGCGCCGAGATGGCAAAGCACGCGCTGAACGCTTACATGGCGGCCTGCATCAGCTTCATAAACGAGATTTCAGACCTGTGCGAGCTCAGCGGGGCCTCGGCCTCGGACGTTGTCAAGGCTCTGAAGACAGACAGGAGGGTCAGCCCCCACGCCCCCATAAATCCCGGCCTGGGCTTTTCGGGGGGGACGTTGGCCAGGGACGTCCAGGTTCTGAGGTCTTACGGCGACAAGGTGGGATATGACACGAGAATGCTGGACGCCGTCTTCAACATCAACCAAGCCAGGAAGCAGCTTGTCCTGAAAAAACTTGAGAAATCTTTTGGCAGCGTCAGGCGGCTTCAAGTCGGGATACTCGGCCTGACTTACAAGCCCGGCACAGACACCCTCAGGCGGTCTCTTTCGCTGGAGGTGGCGAAGGGGCTGGCTGCTCGCGGCGCCAGGGTGAGGGCGTATGACCCGAAGATTTCAAAGCCGATCCCGGGACTGCCAAGGCTCGAAGTTTGCAATGACGTGGAAGATGTGGCCAGAGGGAGCGATGTGCTGGTGCTGCTCACAGAGTGGCCAGAGTTCAGGGCCCTGCCGCTGAAGAGGATAAAATCACTGATGAAAAAGCCGGTTTTTTTCGACGCGAAGAACTTCCTCTCTCCACAGGAGTTTAAGAAACTGGGCTTCAGATACATTGGAGTGGGTGGTGGATTTGAAGCTTAAAGGAAAGGTCGCAATCGTCACCGGCGCCAGCATGGGGATAGGCCTGGCAATAGCTGAGGCTTTCGCAAAAGAGGGCTGCAACCTGACAATAGTGTCGAGGAACTTGGGCGACGTGAGCAAGGCGGCGGCGGGGCTGAAGAAACACGGCGTAGATGTCCTTCCTTTGAAGTGCGACGTGTCGAGGCCTGAGGAAGTTGAAGAAATGGTCAAAAAAACTGTGAAAAAATTCAGGAAGATAGACATCCTGGTCAACAACGCGGGGATTTACGGGCCTCTCGGGCCGCTGGTCGGCAACGATTTTGGGGAGTGGGAGAAGACCATAAAGATAAACCTGCTCGGCACCGTGATTTGCACGAAGTCTGTTCTTCCCCACATGATCAAGGCCGGGAAAGGCAAGATAATCAACCTCTCGGGCGCAGGCACTGGAGGCCCCGCGACCCCTACGATAAGCGCTTATGTAACCTCAAAGGAAGCGGTTGCCAGGTTCACGGAAGTTGTCGCGGAAGAGGTGAAGAACCACAACATCCATGTCAACTCAATCGCTCCCGGCGCCGTCAACACGAGGCTGCTCGACCAGGTCTTTGCCGCCAGGGACAGGATGGACAAAAAATTCGTTGAGAAATCCATAAAGCAGAGGAAGACTGGGGGGACTCCGCCTGAGAGGGCCGCGCGGCTCGCCCTGTTTTTGGCGTCAGAGGAGTCGGACGGGATAACCGGGAAGCTGATCAGCGCGGTGTGGGACGATTACGGAGGCTTCGCCGCCAGGCTCGATGAGATAAATGACACTTCCATCTACACACTGAGAAGGATAGACGGCGTGCTTTACAAGGAGGTCGAAAAATGAGGGTCGGGATAATCGGGGCGGGCCTCATCGGGAACAAGCGGGCAAACAACCTCGGGGCCGCGAAGCTTCTCTGGGTCGCAGATGTCGTTGCCGAGCGGGCGAAGAAGCTTGCGGAAAGGCATGGCTGCAGTTTTACCTCCGACTGGCGGGAGGTCGTGGAAGACGACTCGGTCGACATTGTCATTGTCTCGACAACAAACAACGCCCTCGCCCCCGTTGCAATCGAGGCGATAAAAAAAGGCAAGCACACGCTGATTGAAAAGCCCTGCGCCAGGAACCCTAGGGAGCTGCTGGGCGTCATCAACGCTGCTAGGCGGCACAGGGGCGTGAAGGTCAAGGCGGGGTTCAACCACCGCTTCCACCCGGCGCTGGCCAAGGCCAAGCAAATCTTTGATTCCGGGGAAATCGGGCCTCTCATGTACATCCGGGCCAGGTACGGCCACGGTGGCAGGAAGGGTTATGACAGGGAGTGGCGGGCCAATCCAAAAATCTCGGGCGGCGGGGAGATGTTGGATCAGGGAATCCACATCATCGACCTGGCGAGGTGGTTTGCCGGGGATTTCGACCAGGCCATCGGGCACTGCGGCACCATGTTCTGGGACATGGATGTGGAGGATAACGGCTTCGCGCTGCTGAAGAACAAGAAGGGCCAGATAGCGTCTTTGCACGCCAGCTGGACCGAGTGGAAGAACCTTTTTTCGTTCGAGGTGTTCTGCAAGCGGGGGAAGCTTGAGGTCAACGGGCTCGGCGGCAGCTATGGCGAGGAAACTCTGACTTGCTATAAGATGAAGCCCGAGCTTGGCATCCCGGACAAGTTTGTTTACGGCTGGCCGGGAGACGACGTATCGTGGAAGCTCGAGTTCGAGAACTTCTTGGACGCCATCAAGAACAACAAGGCGCCCCTGGGCACCCTGCAGGATGCCTATGCCGCCATGAAAATAATTTTTGATGTTTACAGCTGGAGCAGGAAGCACGGCTGAAGGCGGCTATTTCCGGCGCATTTTCAGGGCCATGAAGATTCCGGCCGAGATTACAACCGCGACGACTGCGGGGGCCCAGCTGTCCGCCTGGATGAGACCTAGCTGGAAGCCCCAAGCCCAGCTGAAGGGGAATAGGAGGACCATCCCCCCTCCGGCGTGCAGAAGCAGAGAGTCCAGCGCAAAGTGGACGGCGACGCCGGCCGTGAGTAGCAGGAAGCTTCGCCTTCTGTTTGAGAACATCAGGGAAATCAGCCCGGCAGAGAGGAGGCCACCGGTTATGGTGTGGAAGGGCAAGAGGGCGCCGGAGGCGTCGACGCCCGCAAAGCCAAGCAGGTACCCGATGTAAACTATGTCTGGGAGGACGCCACCGAGCATCAGCAGGGCAATGTCTTTTTGTAGCAGTTTGGGGTTCTTGAGCTGGAAGAGCTTGCCGCCGATCCACGGGACCAGGACATGGGCGATCCAATCTGGCATCATCTCCTCTCCACGAACATGAACTTCTTCGCCGCGAACTTCCAGCTCCTGAAAAAGACGAAGACAAGGATGGCGGCGCCGGCCAGCGAGCGGGCTAACTCGAGGTAGTAGCTCGCGCGGTCGTAAACCACAACGCTGCTGGAGGCCAAGCGGTAGTTTTCGCCAAGGGTGCCCAGAACCTCCACTAAATCCCCGGCCTTTGCCGATAGCGGCGCCACCGTGAAGTTCAGCTCTCCGGACGACACCACAACACCGTTTTCCGCCACGCTTGCGACCGTCCCGAAGACGAAGACTTCTCTCCCCACGTAACTCTGGTAGCCCGAGGCGATTTCATCAGAAGTGGGATATGGCCGGTGGCGCTTGTACTCAAGGCCGCTGTAAATTGATAGCGCGGCGATGGCGAGCAAGAGCAGGGCTGCAACTGCCCAAGTTTTGCCCTTCATTAATAGCACTCTATCAACATCTTGAGGCCCTTCTCGAACGGAACCTTGGCCTCGAACCCGAGGAGCTTCCTCGCCTTTGCTGTGTCCGCCTGGTGCCTGTAGACGTAGCCGGTGATGGGGTTCGGCGCGTACTTGGGCTTGATGTTTTTGCCCAAGTAGCTGCTCAAAAGGGCGGTGGCGTCGTTGACTGATATCGTCCTGCCGGTCCCGACGTTGAAGACCTCTCCCGCCACTCCTTTTCTGGTCGCGGCCAGGAAGTTTGCTTGGGCGACATCTCCCACGTAGACGAAGTCCCTCGTCTGCTTACCGTCGCCGTAGATCAATGGTCTCTCCCCCTTCTTCATCCCCCAGACGAACTGCGTGATAAGGTTGGCGTACTTCCCCTTTGGCCCCTCCCCCGGCCCGTAGACGCTGAAGTACCTCAGCCCGACGGTTTCGAGGCCGCGCTCGGCCGTGAATGTTTTTGCGAGGTGTTCCGCCGCGAACTTGGTCATGGAATAAAAGTTCCCGCATTTCTGGATGAAAACGTCCTCTTTGAATGGAGTTGGCAGGGAGCCGTAGATGGTCGAGGTGGAGGCGTGCACCACCCTCTTCACGCCGTTTTCATGGGCCCAGCGGAGGAGGTTGGCGAACCCCATCACGTTGACAGATATTCCGAGGCCGGGGTCGGGGACGAACATCTGGGATGAAGAGACGGCGGCCTGGTGGAAGACGTAGTCCACCCCGCGGGTCGCCTTTTTCACAATTTTTTCGTCCCGGACGTCGCCCTTGATCAGTTCTATTTCTTTGGCGACGTCGTCAAGGTTGTCTGATTTCCCGAGGAAGAAGTTGTCGAGGACGCGGACTTCCCACCCTTTTTTGAGGGCGCCCTTCACGATGTTGGACCCTATGAAGCCGGCCCCGCCCGTGACCAGAACTTTCAGACAATCACCTTTCAAAGATACGACTCCCGTTATTAAAGACTAGATTATCAAATACTCCGTCAGTCCTCCGCTTCCAGTGGGTGATTTTTCCGGCTCGGCTCTTGACCCGGCCAAATGAGAAAACTGGCAGCATAACTTTTCAAGGTGAGAGGCTGAAGTGCAGAATCTTGAGACCATTAGCTGTTGCTTTAGTCCTTTTGTTTGTATCAAATTATCTCGTTCCGCTTTCCTCGGCTCTTGAAGAAAATTCAAGTGCAACGTTTTCATTTACCATCCCGCAAGATGAAAACGCTCAGCCTGAAAATTTCGCGCAGGGTTCGGACGCAACTTCTCCGGACAACGGCGAGAACTCGGACCACCCGGAACCGGAGAATCTGGTCTGGTACTACGCCGAGAACCTGTGGGCCCCGGCAGACGTGCACAGCCCGTTCGCAGACAGGGTTTTCTTCATAAACGCGCCCTATGACCCGACTGAGGGCCTTCCCGAGAATATGCTGGGATTGCCAGATGGTGCATACTGCGACCTCAACGGCGGCCAAACCACCGTGGGCTTCCCGAACGAGTCCAGGAACGCTTTTCTAGATTACGGAGTGCCCATCCCTCCCGGCACTGACCTGATCATCTTCGACCGCGGGTACTTCGACTTCCCGGCGCTCGTGACTTTCGGTTTCGGTGTCCCGTTGGACGCGGACAACGATGGGATGGCGGACAATCCGTCCGGCGTTGCCAGCTACATTGGTGGTGCGGTTTCTCCACTGCAGTACGGCTCAGTTGAACCCCTGAACCTGGCGTTCTTTGATATAGGTGACTACGGTCAATTGAATCCAATACCAAATGACCTGTTCGTATCTGTCGACGATGCGGGCGACTACGACATAGACTCGTTCGAGATAGGGTTTTCAGTTTTAGATACAGCGCCGCCCACTTCCATGGTTCTGCCGTTCGACGGCAAGGCCTTCGTGGGGATCTAGCACACTTTGGCCACGTTCAAATCCGGTAGATGATTGGACAGATCATATGCTGAAAAGTATCCGACACAGGGGGTTTCGTTGAGTCGGCTGGTACAAATCTCAGATTCGTAGCAAAAACAGCGGCGGGCGAAATTTATCCCACCCGATTAACACCGGAGATTGTTAGTCCGGAAGGCGGGGTGGAAAATCCATCTCCATAACTGCTTGCTGTTAGTTCTAACACATCTCCTCTGTTCCACAGCATTGCGGCGGGTTTATGACCGGTTCCGTAACTGTTGGTTTCTTCGTTGTCATTGTCCACCCACAAATAAAGATACGCGTTTTCCCCATGCTCAAGTTTTCCAACTACAGTAACTGGTACGTGCAAACTCCAGCGAACAAATGCGTTTTGGGCCGCAGAAGCCGCCCAGTAGCCATTCTCCTCCACATACCCTCGTGCGTAATTCTCCTGCCCCTTCACATCAGCGACAAATGTGCCCCATCCGCGCGTGGTGTTGCTTATTTTTACGATTAGACCATGGTCTTTGTCTCCAACATATCTAAGAGATTTTACAGTTGTATAAAATCGTATTACCATATTTTCATTGCTAAATATTTCGCTAGAAGTTGTGTCACTGTCAAATACCTCTGCATTGAATTCCCCCACAACAGGATCTACTGTAGGAATAAATGGCGATTGTGTGACAATCAAAATCACAGTTGTCGTGATAGCAATAACTGTAACAATGCTTACAATTTTCCATTTTTTAGAACGAATGGCTTTCATCTGTTGAACACCTTTTGAGCAAACCTCAGTTAATAATTCACGCCAAGTCTTAAATAATAAGTGGCCGAAGTTTCCAAGGTGAGAGGCTGAAATGCGGAATCTTGAGGCCGTTAGCTGTAGCTCTGGTCCTTTTGTTCGTGTCAACTTATCTCGCCCCGCTTTCCTCGGCTCTTGAAGAAAATTCAAGTGCAACGTTCTCATTTACCATCCCGCAAGATGAAAACACTCAGGCCGAAAACTCCTCGCAGGGTCCGGACGCAACCTCTCCGGACAACGGCGAGAACTTGGACAACTCGGAACCGGAGAACCTCGTCTGGTACTACGCCGAAAACCTGTGGGCCCCGGCAGAGGTGCACAGCCCGTTCGCCAACAGGGTTTTCTTCATAAACGCGCCCTATGACCCGACCGAAGGCCTGCCGGAGAACATGTTGGGGTTGCCGGATGGAGTATACTGCGACCTCAACGGCGGCCAGGCGACCGTGGGATTCCCAAACGAGGCCAGGAACGCTTTTCTAGACTACGGGGTGCCCATCCCTCCCGGCACTGACCTGATCATCTTTGACCGTGGAAGCCTTGACCTGCCGAACCTCGTGACTTTTGGTTTCGGTGCCCCTGTGGACGCGGACAACGACGGGATGGCGGATAATCCATCTGGCGTTGCCAGCTATATTGGAGGAGCAGTTTCTCCGCTGCCGTATGGCTCCATCGAACTCCTGAACCTGGCGTTTTTTGACATCGGCGATTACGGTCAATTGAACCCAATACCAAACAACTTGTTTGTGTCTGTAGACGATGCAGGCGACTACGACGTGGACTCGTTTGAGATAGGGTTTTCGGTTCTAGATACAGCGCCGCCCACTTCCATGGTTCTGCCGTTCGATGGCGAGGAATACTGGAAGGAGCTTGAGCCGGGACAGAGTTTTTCCGTCAGCGCGGTGGCGGCCGACAACGTTGGAGTGAGAAATGTCCAGCTCTGGTATAGGTATTCGCTCGACAACTGGACGGACAACGTGGCATGGAAGAAGCGCGGCTGGCAGCTGTATGGGGCGGACGTGAGCGGCGCCGATGGATGGAGCTGGAACTTCACACCCGAGAAGTACGGGTACTACGAGTTCGTCAGCGTGGCGACTGATTCGAGTGGGAACCGGGAGGACAAGGAAAACGTGTTTAGAGATAACTTGGCGGAGGCGAGATGCAGAGTGGCGAAGGATCTGGTGAGAGTGGCGGTGATCTTCGCGGAACCAAACGATGTTGATAATTTGGGCCAGCGGAATTGGGTTGATCCACAAACTGGACAAACAGAAAACTTACCAACTCGTGAATTTTTCCGAAGGACTTTTGGAATACTGAAGAGTTATTGCGATGAGGTTTCATCTGGGGCGTTGGCAGTTAGGTTAGAAGACGAAGATATACACGATGCAAATGGTATTTGGTATACGCTTGGCATGCCGCAAAACAACTATCTTTATTTTTACAGACCAGCGGGCAGCTGGACATATTCAAATCAATTTCTCATAGATGCGATAAACGCGGCGGATGTTGATATCGTGTATGGAGACTATAAAGCAGTTATTGTCGTTGGAGCACTTGGTACTTTTCCAGGGCTCTTTGCTTACTATGGCGGGGCAGATTATAAACTGGAAGAAGTCAAGACTAACACAGATGAAATAGCGTACAACCCAATATTTTTTGACGAGTTAGATGTAGATCCAAATGACCTTACGCTAGCTCACGAAGTTGGGCATGCGCTTGGAAAAATACTTGCTAATGAAAAGCTTCCAGAGCTTTACAATACAACTGGATCATGGGGAGATGTAGATGGCTGGGATCCAATGGGGAATGAGCGTTGGCCGGTCCACTATTCTTCTTGGAGTAAGGAGCGCCTGAAGTGGCTCAACTATCAAAAAGGCGACCTTACTTCACCTCTAGGCGGCGTTCTCGCTGGCCATATAGATGCACTACCAACTCTTGCTTATGGTGACAACGTATATTTCCTCAAGGTCGATCGGCAGGACCAGTGGTGGTGGGGCTGGGGAAACGAGGTCTGGTACGCGTTGGAGTTTAGAACAAACGATCCAAGTGTTAGTAAGGGAGACACAGATGTGCGGGGCACCGGTTTGGTCATTTACCAAGTAGACTATAGTTGGGAACTGTGGGGGCTAAAATCATATACACGCGTAAATGTTGTAGAAAACGATCAAGACCCGGCCAGCCCAACTTGGCTTTTACCTTGGGAAATTTACCACTCGGGAATAGGTAATGGAGCGATATTTGCTGCGGGAGAAATTTTTTACCACACGGACGAGGCGTTTCCTTGGGGCAAAGTTCCCAGCATGAATTTTGTGGTGCAGTATCCATACCCGAAAAGCAGCGCCACAGCCGTGATGTTCCAGATTCCATACGAACTCCGCGGAGCACTGGCGTCGGCTTCTGTGCAACCGTCGCCGGACTTGGATTTGCATGCTTACGCTGCAGATGGCAGACATGTGGGGGTTAATTATGAAACCGGCGAATATGAGATTGAAATAACTGGGGCAACTTCGTCAGGCGACCTATTCCAGGGGAGCGAATGGATTTCAGTTCCTTCAGGCATCGATGCTTTTTTTGTCGTTAGCAGCCGCGATGTGAAGGAGGCTATACAAGCAGGCGTTGAGCTTGAGAACGAAGCCGGCCTCTATGCCATCAGAGTGGCCCATACAGATGAAAACAGAAATCTGTATTTCTCACATGCAATTGGACGAGAAATAATGCCTGGTGAAGAAATTGCCCACACGACCACCGCAAGAGTTAAAATAGAAAATATTGCCACCAAGCCTTTCTCACCGAACCGCGATGGCATAAAAGACACGGCCACTGTTTCATATTTACTTATCGACAACTTCTGGCAAAAGGCCAAGGTTTTAATTGACATTTACAATGACGACAACAAGCTGGTTAAAAGGTTGTTTTCGGATTGGGAGAACGCTGGCCGCGATGGTCTGCTTTATTTGTATACATGGGACGGCCGAGATGAAGATGGAGCCATTGCCCCAGACGGAGTTTACACTGTTCGAGTAGACGCGGCGGATGCAATGGGAAACCGTGACGAGGCAAGTGCACAAGTGATTGTTGACACCACTTATCCGGTGTCGCTCGTCGAGTCCCCACGGCTCTGGCAAAATACAGAAAACTTTACGGTAACCGCGACAACATCGCATGATTTGAGCGGGATTGAAAACGTGGAGTTATGGTACAGGTACAGCCCTGACAATCTCTCGTGGTCTGACTGGCAACTTTACGGCTTCAACAACGAGGAACCATATTCCTGGAATTTCATGGCAGAAAACGACGGATTTTATGACTTTTACAGCAGGGCAACCGATTGGGCAGGCAATGCCGAGCCACGCCCGAGGAAAGGGAATTGGTCGATGTATGGGGCCAATCCAGGTCAGACGTTTTACTCCAACTCGTCCGTGCCCCTGCGTCCCGCTTTAGCTTGGAGCAGAAATTTCGAGTCTGAGATATGTGCCCCCGTGATTGCCGACAACATGGTTTACGTCGTCAAAGAGGACGGCATAGCTTCCCTCCAAGCTTCGACCGGCAGCACGGTATGGGAGCACTCAGGGTTGGGGTACGGCGGACCGGAAGTAACATACGGCCCGGCGGTAGTCGGCGGAAACGCGTACGCGTTCTTCGGAGTTGATGGCGAAGGATATCTGTACAGCCTGGACGCAAACACGGGGGAAATTCTATGGCGCGCGGCCCCGCCTTACGGCGCCGACTACACGATGAAGGTGCTGGTGGCGGACGGCGTCGTCTACCGGGTTTTCGTGGACGACTACGGCAACCCCGCGCAGGTCGTCGCCCTCAACGCCCAGAATGGCAGCTACATTTGGGATACCGGCGACATGGGTGGCAACTTGTACGCCGTGGAGGACGGACGCGTTTATCTTAGCCGCGGGGCAAGCGGCGCTGACTGGGTGGATGCCGCCACTGGGGAGTTCGGGGGGCATTACGTGTACCTCGTCGACGGGGAGATTGTTTCATGCCCATACGACGGCTCAACCCGTCTCGATTTTCTTTATGAAGAAGAGATCGAGGTCGAATACGGCAGGCGTTACGAGTTCTATTTCTGGTGCCCGAAACATGGCCATGTTGTTGTCCGTGAAGGGCAGGAGATGGAAAAAACGTTTGCCGGGCAGCGCTTCCCTGTCGAGCCGAGGGCCCTGGCGGTGGCCGATGGCATCGCATACATCTACGGAGAGGACGGAAGCCTGCGTGCCGTTGACACCGCAACGATGCAGACACGCTGGAGCGCCGAGCTTCTCCAGACACCCAGGCTGCCGGGGTACACCCGCGTCCGGCACGATGGGGCGCTGGCCGTGGGGGACGGCAGGGCTTACCTCGACTTGCGGGAGGTGTATTCTGCATACGAAGGGGGGCGCTGGATAACCACTTCGTACCACACCATTTACACGGTGGATTCTTCCACCGGAGAACTCCTCTGGGGTTATGATTTCGGGTGGTGGCCGCTGGACGGAGGCTGGAGTTTGCACCACCCATACTTGTCTTTAGCCGCTGTGGACGGGAAACTCGTAGTCGGCTCGCCAGACGGGTTGTTCATCCTGAACGGCGGCAATGACTCAATTGTCTGGAAGAACGAAGATGTGGGCTTTGGAAAGGTCGCTCTGGCGGGAGGAGGGATTTACTACGCGGCCGGAAATAGCCTGTTTTATTTCGAGCCGTCAAAGGTCCAAGTCGGCGTGGACACCGCTCCGCCAGATTCGCTCGTTACCCCGATTGAACCCCACTGGCGAACGCTTGGGCCGCTTGAAGTTAGCGCCACAGCGTCCGACGCGCTGAGTGGAGCCGAAAACGTAGAGCTCTGGTACCGGCACTCGACCGACAACGTGACATGGAGCGGCTGGAAGCCGTACGGAAACATGTCGGCCGGAGAAGCGCTGCACAAGGTGAAACTCAGGATAGAGTTCCCGGAAAAAGTCAAGTGGGTGAACGGCGGGGTCATGGTCGGCAATCACGTCTTCCAGCAGACTTACGAGGAGAACTCAGTCTTCGAGCTGGAGACCCCCGCGGCGTTCAGAAGAGGCGACACCGTTCAGTGGTACATAGATATGTGTGTGGAGGGGGCAGGCGGAGAGGTGGAATACTGGACGGGTTACCAAACCCTCGCAATCGAGGACAAGGATGTTTTAATCAATATGGTCATTCATGATTTGACGGACGAGCGGGCTTTCTCGTTCATGATTTCCGAATACCTGACGCCCCAGACGTTCCAAATCACGTTCACCCCTCCTGCGGGAGACGGCTTGTATGATTTTTACTCCATCGCCATTGACCGGGCCGGAAACCGCGAGCAACCCCCCGAAACGGCCGATACAAGAGCTGGCGTCGATACGACTCCTCCCGAATCCCACGCTAACCCAATAACACCATACTGGCGCAACGCAAACGCTGTGCCGTTTGAGGTGACCGCAACGGCGTTCGATGGGTTAAGTGGCGTAAAGCGGGTGGAGCTGTGGTACCGATATTCTCCCGACAACCGGAGTTGGGGCAACTGGGCGATGTTCGGCACAGATAATGGGTCGCCCTGGCAATGGCAATTTGATGCGCCCGAAGGCGACGGATTTTACGAGTTCTGCAGCGTTGCCACAGATGAGCTTGGGAATGCTGAGTTCCTTGTGCCAGTGTTCGTGGACGAATTCGCCGGCACTTTGGATTCAACGACTTGGGCGGTCGGGAAGGTGAAAGTCAAGAACGACAGCGCGGCAGTGTCGGGCGGGCACCTGCAACTGGCCTCAAGGGCGGCCACGGCGGGCACCTATGGCGCGATTTACGCGGTTTCTAATTCTCCATTCGACTTCAGCCGGGGCTTGATATTTGACGTTTCAATGTCTGTGCCAACGGACAACGCGCCAGCCGACTTCAGGAGCGAGTTTTACCTGGCGCCAGACTACACGACAACGGCAAACCCGCACGACCAGCCGAACTGGATCCGGGTCTCCGCGAGCGTTGACCGGGACGGGGTGCGCTGGATGCTCCAGCGACGTCGCGGCGGTGGCGGAGTCGGCACACTCGGCGAGAACGAAGAAATCCTCGACAACGTGGAACCCGCCGAAGAGTCCCACATGTACACCTCCGGCCCCACCACCAAGCTAAGCGGCACATGGAAGATTTTCATTGACAGCGAAAGCATCACGGTCTGGCTGGACAGCGAGCTGGTGGAGCCCGCCAGGTCGCACGAGCTGAACTTCACAAGCGCCTACCTTTACCTGGTCGAACGCACGAAGGTCGCGCCCGTCTACACGGTAAGCTTTGACCACGTTATTGTGCAGGAGTTTTCGGCAGACGCCAGCGTCGGCATCGACACCGTCCCGCCCAAATCGTCCGTTGACCGTATTTCACCCTACTGGCAGGCCTCGGCGCCGTTCACGATAACAGCCACGGCTTCCGACGGGATGGCCGCGCCCCCCAGGGAAGATTTTGAGGGCAAAACAATTTCGAGCCTTAGAGGGCAGGGCTGGAAAATCTACCTAGAGCCCGGCTCTTCCCCTGCTCCATCGTCGGAAGTGGTCGATGGAGTGCTCAGGATGACCAACACCTCTGGGAACTGGTACGGCCTGTATTACCCGGCTGAGTGGACCGACTACACGCTGTCCTTCAGGGCGAGATACTCAGCATACGCAGCTGTAACGCTGTTCCACATGGGAGACCCGGTCGAGGCGACATCGTTAGAGTTGATTCCGAGCTATGCTTTCAGGTTCGGGGAGACCTACTCCCTGCTCGGCTGGTACGGCCCGGGCTACGGCGGCTGGTGGCAGAGCGGCCCCGGGGTGGCGCCGGACATCTGGCATGATTTCGAGATAAGGGTCGACGGGACAAGCTTTGAGGTAAGTGTCGACGGGGCGCAGGGGCTCGCCTTTACCAGCGACAGGTGGTTGAGCGGGGGAATCGGGTTCATCGTGGCGGGGGGAACGCTGGAGATTGACGATGTGGTTGTGGCCGGAGTTGATTACGTGCCCACCAGCGGCGTCTCGGACGTGAAACTGTACTACAGAAGCTCGTTCGACGGACTGAACTGGGGTGGGTGGAAGCTGTTTGGAGAAGACGGCACGGCGCCGTACGAGTGGTCGTTCGACATCCCAGCTGGCTACGGATTCTATGAGTTCTACTCTGTCGCCACCGATGTCGCGGGAAACGTCGAGGCGCCTCCGGGTTGGGCCGACGCCAGCTGCGCCACCCTGATACAGGCGACAGTCGACATAGACCCCGACACCCTGAACCTGAAGAGCAAGGGCAAGTGGATAACGGCCTACATTGAGCTGCCGGATAGCCTTGATGTGGCAAACATTGATGTGAGCACTGTGGCCATCGAGGGCGACACCTTCCTTGAAGGGGCATTGTTCGCCGAGTCCCGGCCAACGAAAATCGGCGACCATGATAGCGACGGAATCCCGGACTTGATGGTCAAGTTCAACAGGTCGGCCGTTCAGGGGCTGGTGAGTGTTGGCGACAACGTTGAGCTGGTTGTGGTTGGGAAGTGGAACGAGATTCCATTCCGCGGGAGCGACAGCATCCGGGTAATCGACCCCGGCCAGAGCTGCGATGAAAGTCATGAGGACAAGCCAAACGCTCCGCCAAGCCATTCAGTAAGTCATCCGGGACAAGGCCAAGGCGATCAAGGACATGGTAACTCCGGCGGGAATCAAGGACAGGGCAACAGAAACAGTGAAAAAACCGGGAAGGGTAAGAGGAATTGAATGCAGGCCGTAATTCTTGCCGGAGGTATAGGTACTCGGCTCAAGCCGCTGACTGAAAAAGTACCTAAAACCATGATTCCCGTCTACGGCAGGCCTTTCCTCGAGTACCAGCTCAGCCTTCTCAAAAGGAGTGGGATTTCCAACGTCGTGCTCTGCATCGGCTACTTGGGCAGCAAGATCAAGAAGCACTTCGGCAACGGCGAAAAGTTCGGGCTGAAAATCAGCTACAGCGAGGAGGGGAACAAGCTTCTGGGGACGGCCGGGGCGCTGAAGAAGGCCGAGAGATTGCTTGAAGACGAGTTTTTCGTCACCTACGGGGACGCCTACCTCATGCTGGACTACAGGGGCGTCATGCAACGCTTCAAAAAGAGCAAAAAGCTCGGGCTGATGGTCGTCTACAAGAATTTTGACAAGTACGACCGGAGCAACGTCGTGGTTGGAGGAGGCCTGGTGAAGGTCTACAGCAAGAAGAGAAAGGCCCCTGGGATGGTTTACATAGATTTCGGGGTCTCCGCCTTCAGGAAGGAGGCGCTGGCCTTGGTGCCGAAGAATAAGGTGGTGGACCTGGAGGACTTGAACCAGAAGCTCATTGAAAAGGGGGAGCTGCTTGCGTTTGAGACCGACCAGAGGTTCTACGAGGTCGGCGGGCCAGAGAGTTTGAAAGAGTTCGAAGCGCTGATGTCGTCAGGAAAAATCAAAATTTGAAGGCAGGCACCCCACCATCGCGGTTGACAAATGGTGCCCCAATTTTCCGGAAGCGCCAATGTGTGCAGCGGTATTTTTACTGGTTTTCAATTTTTGCATTGATTCAACTGAACTTATAATTGTTTATATGTTTGGTTAACTGGGCAAAAAATGTTTTTCAGCACAACACACACAATTTTGAGCCGGAATCCCGTCCGGTCCGCTTTTGCACGGGTTATCCACTGGAAAACGAACGCCAACCTGCAGAAAGCTTAATACTCTTTTCAGCTTTTGTTAATATTGATGTACTACGAAAAAGTTTTGCGAGAGTTGAACGCAAGGGGGATCCTGTATATCGTGGCCGGAGGAATAGCCGTGAATCTACACGGCGTGCCTCGGGCAACGTCCGATTTGGATATACTTTTGTACTTGGAAAGTTCCAACGTTGGTAAACTTGTGGACATCATGAAAAAACTTGGGTACAAGCCACGGGCGCCGGTCAGTTTCACCGATATAACTCTCGAAAACCTAGAAAAGTGGGTCAAAGAAAAACACATGAAGGCGTTCAGTTTTATAAATCCCAAAGTACCGTACGAAGAAGTGGACATCATCTTAGACCATCCATTGGACTTCGAACGAGTTTACAAAAGAATAGAGTTCATAACAGCCAAAAACGTGTCCATCCCGCTCATTTCACTGGATGATTTAATCAAACTGAAAAAACACTCTAAACGTTTACAGGATTTGTCCGATGTAGAGGCTTTAAGAAAGGTGAAAAAAATGAAAAAGGTGGCTTGACATGGAAAGAAAAGGTTTCAGGTACAACACTACCAAAGAAACAATAACAAATTACGCTGGGTTATCAGCCAGACAGAAACTGGAATGGTTGGAAGAAGCCAACAGATTTTTTTACAACTCCATGTCTCAAAGTAAAAGAAAAATAATGGAAAAATTCAGGTCTGGAAAGATTTGAACGGGTTGATAAAAAAGAAAAAATTGGATCCGCCTTCGGCACAACCCGCCCATTCATGAGCCGGAATCCCGCCCGGCCCGCGGTTTGGATTACTTCTTTTCCGCTTTCTTGAACTCCACCCAGCACTTGTCGAACTCAGCAATGGTCTCCTCTGTCTTCGGGTGGTACACCATCTGCATCAGTATCTTGTAGGGGATTGTGATAACGTGCGCCCCGGCCACGGCCGCCTCCGCCACGTTCTCCGGCGCCCTTATGCTGCCAACGATGATCTTTGTGTCAAGGCCGCCCTGGTCGATTATGCTCCTGGACTCCCTGATTATCCTCACCGGGTCTATCCCCGCGTCCTTTGTCCTGCCGAAGAAGATGCTGGCATAAGTCGCCCCGGCCTTGGCCGCCAGCAAGACCTGGTTGGTGTTGACTAGGACCGTCATGTTGGTCTTGATGTTTTCCTCGCTGAGCTTGCTGACGATTTTCATGCCCAGCCCATCCGGGTACATCGGGACCTTGATCACGATGTTCTTCGGGTTCCAGCTTGAGTACTCCCTGGCCTCGTCAAGCAGATCCTTCAAGGAGCAGTTTGTCCCCGTCAGCTCCACGCTGAGCGGCCCGTCCACAAGATCGAGTATCTCGCGGGCCCTGTTCTTGAAGTTGACGCCCTTCTCCGCCAAGAATATCTTTTGGTTGGTAGTAACTCCGGTAAAGATTCCCCATGGCAACAGCTCCTTGATTTCTTTAACGCTGGCGGTGTCAAGGAATAATTCCACTACCTCACCTCTTTCCCGATGATTTTGGCCGCCTCGAGCAGGTTCGGGACGACAAAATCTGGCTTCGCACGCTTCTCATCCATTAACCTTAGCAAATCGCTCTTTAAATAACCTATCAGGAAAGTTCTGCACCCGGCAGCTTTCCCGGCCTGGATGTCGGTCACGCTGTCGCCGATCATGTAGCTTTTTTTGAGGTCTATCCACAGGTCCTTCGCCGCCATCAGCAGCAGCCCCGGCTTCGGCTTCCGGCACCTGCACCTGGCCCTGTATTTTTTGAGCCTGGCCTGAGGGTGGTGGAAGCAGTAGTACTCGGCGTCTATGCGGGCGCCGCCTTTTTTGAGCCCCCGCAGCATCTTCTGCCGGATTTTTTCAAAAAGCGCCATCGTGGTCTTGCCCTTGGCTATCGCTGGCTGGTTCGAGGCGATGACGACCTTCAGCCCCATTCGGTTGAAAATCCTGATGGCCTTCGCGACGTTCGGGAGCAGCCTGAACTGCCGCGGGTTCAGCGGGGAGTCCGCCACGCCAAGCTCCGGGAAGTAGACTATCTCGTTTATAACGCCGTCCCTGTCAAGGAATACTGCCCTCACGGATGCCCCTTCAGGATTTTGTTATCAGCTCACGCAGTCTCGCAGCGAGGAGGTGGGAAAGCACTGAGTGGAAGCCCTCCACCTGCGGCGTTGAGTTGGCCGGCACCACCACGCAGACATCCGCCACCTTCTTCAGCATGCCGCCGTCGAAGCCCGAGAAGCCGATGACCTTCCCGCCGTTGTCCTTGACGAACCTGACGGCCTTCAGGAGGTTCTGTGACCACGGCCCGGCCTTGTCGGCGCCAGCCCCCCCATGGACGCTGAATGCGACGAAGATGTCCCCCCGGTTCATCAGGTTCCTCAGCTGTTCAACGTACACATTTTCCCATCCGAGGTCGTTTGTGATTGCCGTGGTGAGAGGGATGTTTTCATTGAGGGAAATGGTCCTGAACCTCTTCTTGCCGTGGACCGAGGTGAACTTTGACAGGTCGGCCGCGAGGTGCATTGCCGTTGCAGCCGACCCCCCGTTGCCGGCCGTGAATACCTGTTTCCCCTCTTTCCAGGCCTTGAACAAGAGCCCGACAGCCCTAGAAATGTTTTCCTGGGAAATGCTGCCCGCTATCCCAGCGACACCATGCAGATAATTGTCCACGAACGCCTTGTTTTGCACCATTCACCCAAGCTCTGTCTACTGGACAATAAAAATCTTCTTGGGCAAGGCTAAAATAAGCGCCATAGACTAGTCTTTTGGTGTTCAAATGCGGGAAGCTTTGTTCCAGATGTACAGAAAAATATTCAGTAGAAGCATCATATTGCTTTCGAAGCTGGGAATCAAGCCCACAGGCCATGGCATTTGCGGATTTTATCCAGCAAAATTGTTTGACAGCTTCGTTCGCTCCAGCGTTTCTCCAGAGTCCGTAGAAGTTCTGGGGCACAAGATGTTTCTTGATCCTAAGGATTCCCTTTTCCTGTCGATTAACAAGGTTTACGAGCCTTTAACAACTGAGCTTGTAAAACAAGAGGTAAAAAAAGGGGACGTGGTTCTAGATGTCGGTGCCCACATAGGGTATTTCACATTGATTTTTGCCAGGCTTGTTGGAAGCACTGGGAAGGTATTTGCGTTTGAACCTGAGCCAAACAACTTTGTGTTGCTTGAAAAAAATGTGCGGGCGAACGGCTACGGCAACGTGGCGCTGGTCCAAAAGGCGGTGTCAAACAAAACCGAGAAAATCAAATTGTATTTGTCCGGTGATTTCACGGTGGATCACGCCATTTACAACTCGGGTGGCAAAAAGTTTGTTAGTGTAGACTCGACGCGGCCGGATGATTTTATAAAGAATCACGGCTGGCGGGTTGATTTTGTAAAAATGGACATCCAAGGTGCGGAGGGGCTGGCGATAGAGGGGATGAAATCCATCATCCAAGAAAACAAAAATATAAAGATGGTTATCGAGGTCTGGCCAGTTGGGCATAAAAAGGTCGGCACAAATCCCAGAGATTTTTTAGAGTTTCTTTTGAAAGAGGGATTCAAACTTTACGAAATCAACGAAGGTCAGAAAAAAATAGAGCCGGTCAGAATAGACGAATTCCTAAAAGTGTACACTCCTGAAAAGGAAAATTTCACAAATGTATTCTGCACCAGGGAAGCGTGGTCTCCCGGGGCGTTACTCAAAAAGGCCGATGTTCTCGGACATCCAGCCGTCTAATTTCGCCACGCCCTCTTCAGGGCTTACGGCAGGCTTCCAGCCGAGAATTTTCTGAGCCTTTGTCGTGTCTGAGATGTAAACTTTCTGGTCAGCCGGCCGCCAATCTGCGAACGAAATTTTTGGTTTCTGCCCAGTAACGCGTTCCAGGAGGTCGACCAGCTCCAGAAGCGACAGGGTGTTTTTCACCCCGCCCCCCATGTTGAAAACTTCATGCTTCGGTCCGCTGCGCAAAAATTTGTCAAAAGCCCTCACCAAATCCTCGACGTAAAGCACGTCCCTGACCTGTTTCCCGTCCCCGTAGATTTTTATCTTTTTTTTCAGCTTCGTCGCCAGCGTGAGCCAGGCAATCCAGCCGTGCTCCTCCACGCCGAACTGTCGCGCGCCGTAGATACAGCTCATCCGGAACACCCCGGTTTTCAGCCCGTAGGTGTGGGAATAATCCTGCATGTAAATGTCCCCCACAAGCTTCGAGCAGCCATATGGCGTGTGCCAGGTCCTGTCGACCGGGAAGTCCTCCGGTATGCCGTTTTTGTACTTCTTGTCTGCGAAGATGTACCTTCTCCTACCTTCGGCCACAGGGACCTTGTTCACGTTGTCCCCGTAAACCTTGTTGGTCGAGCAGTACACCACGGAAGAATCGTTCTGGCGCGCCGCTTCCAGCACGTTGAAAGTGCCCAGAGCGTTGACATCGAAATCCAGCTGAGGGTCGTTGATCGAAGTTCTGACGGCAACTTGGGCGGCGGTGTGGATTATCGCGTTCGAACCCTTCGCCGCAGTTTTCAGGTCTTCGGGCTTTCTCACGTCGCCTTTGATCAGCTTCACATTTTTGAGCTTTTTCAGGTAGTCCCAGTTGAACGTTGGCGCGCCGACTTCCTCGCCGAGCATCTTCCACCTTGAAAGGTTGTCCAATATCACTACTTCATCAGATTTTTTTGAGTAGTATTCCGCGGCGTGCGAGCCGATAAATCCCGCCCCACCAGTGATCAGCACCTTCATTGAACCATCCTCCATCTCCTTCTGAATTGCTAAAAGCAATGTTATTTAGCTTTCGCCTGCCTAGGAAGGAAGAGAGGTTAAAACGGAGAGTAGCGCGGGTGCCGAGATGAAGCCGACAGTCGAGTTCATGCTCAACAAGCTTTTTGCGCCTTTTCCAGAGTCTTCCCTGAGGTACAAAATACGGTTATCTTACATCTCGTTCTGGTGTTCGCTCTGCAGAATCTTCGGAAAATCATTCAGCGCGTTTCACAGCTTTGCCCCGTCTTTTTTCAAGGATTATCTGAGGGAATACATCCCGCGGAGAGGCGACATCGTCGTCGACGGGGGCGCTTTTGAAGGGGGATTCACTGTCATAGCCTCACTGTTGGTGGGGGACAAAGGAAAAGTCATCGCCTTCGAGCCAGACGAGGCGAACTTCAAGAAGTTGTCGGACGAAATCGGGCGTTACCAGCTGAAAAACATCGTCACCGTGAAAAAGGGCCTTTGGAGCAAAAACACCACTTTGAAGTTCAGTGAGGAGCATGAAAGCACATCCACTTTCTTTTTTGAAGGCGGGTCCAAACGCGGAACGATTAAGCCGGTGCAGGTGGTGCGCCTCGATGATGAGATTAAAAAAATGGGGATAAAAAGGGTGGATTTCCTGAAGCTGGATGTCGAGGGGGCGGAAATCGAGGTCGTGGAGGGAGCGAAAGAGGTTTTGAAAAAAAACGATGTCCACTTGGCAATCGCGTCGTATCACGTCGTGGACGGGAAACAAACATACGTTAAACTGGAAAAAATTCTTACCGGCCTCGGGTACAAGGTGAAAACGGTGCTCGGGAGAGCGCCGCACACTTACGGGTGCCGCGGATGTTAGCCTGCGAGTTCTCCAATGCTTTAAGGAAGGAGGGGCACCAGAATTTGTAGGAGTGAGAACATGGTCGAGCACAAACCCAGCGTCGGTGACCACTATGCAAGGAGATTTTTCAAAGAAGGGGCGATAGTATTTGCTGCTTTGGCTGCTTCCGCCGTGACGGCATTTTTCTTTCGGATAATCCTTGCCAGAAATTTGGGTCCGACAGATTATGGCCTTTTTTATTACGTTTTAGCGTTTGTTTTGATTGTAGGGACTGTCCGTGATTTTGGGATAGGCCAGGCGGTTGTGAGATACATCCCAGAATTTATGCACAAAAAACAACATGGCAAGTTAAAATCCTCAATCGTGTTTTACGCAGTAGTACAAATCGCATATTCAACAGTATTGGCTCTGGTTTTGGTGGTATTTGCTGACCAAATCGCAGCATCATTCATCGAGGCACAGGCAGCGGCTTGGATATTAAGAATGCTGGCAGGGTGGTTTTTATTTGAAGCCATATTTACTGTTTTCAAAACAGTATTTCAGGGATTTAGAGAGATGACCCCATTTTCAGTGCTTGGTTTTTTAGAAGTATTTTTGCCATTTGTTTTTTTCATTTTTGTGATGATCTTGCTTGGCTCAAGCGCAGCAAATGTGGCGTTAGCATACATGATTGGTTTGGCCGTGACTTCGGTCATAGCTCTTGGTATTTTTTTTAAAAAGCATTCAGAAATTTTAAAAACTAAAACAGAAATTTCAAAACCTCTCGTTAAAGACATGTTCAAGTTTTCCATCCCGATTGTGATTGGCGGCATAATGGGAGCGATATTCGGCCAGATGAACACGCTGTTTATTGGAAAAATTCGCACACCGGCTGAAGCCGGACTTTACCAAGTGGCTTACCCAATTTCGGACCTGCTGGCATATTTTCCCATGGCAATAGGAATCGTGCTATTCCCGATGGCATCTGAACTTTGGGCCAAACGAGAGCATGGACTTCTGGGCCAAGCAATGACCACTTTGATGAAATTCTCTTTTATTGCAATAGTGCCTCTGGCGCTAATCATGATAGCTTTCCCGAACATTGTAATCTCTTTGATATTCGGCCAAGAGTATGTCGCCGCCAGCACTGCTCTTCAAATCCTTGTGATAAGCATGGTAATTGGCGCGGTTTTGGTCGTTCCCAAAAGAGCACTTTTGGGTATGGGACAATCACGGATACACACCATTATCTTGTCATTAAGAGGATTCCTGGCTTTTTCATTGAGCTTGCTTTTTATTCCTATTTACGGAATTGAGGGGGCCGCGGTAGCGACACTTTTTTCCACGCTGGTGGCGCTTTCCTTGTCGGTTTATTTTGCCAGGAAATTTGTCAAGACAAAGTTCCCATTTTTAGCAATAGGCAAAACAATAATAGGCAGTCTGATAATTTTGCTTCTGGTCGTAGTGTTGAAAGCAGCGATTGATTTGCATCCACTATTGGAGTTTTTTGTAGTCATGGCGCCGTGTTTGTTTTTCTATGTAGTATGGGTCTTGTTCTCGAGAACGCTTGAGTTGAGCGATCTTCAGCTCTTAAAAAAAACCGTGCCTGTTCCAAAGTTGCTCATCAATATTCTCAAAAAATTTGTTAGATGAAGTTAAAGCTTAATAAATAGAGGATTGACTGGTGAAAGGATTAGCTTGAAGATATGCTTAATTGGCCTCGGTGAAATTGGGCTCCCGACGGCCAAGTACATCAGCAAAAAGGGGCACCGATTGCAGGGTTACGACATTAGCGATGGCGCAGTAAAAAGGGCAAAGGCAAGTGGAGTCGATGCAACCACAGACTGGGCTAAAATAATCTCCGCCGACGCATACGTGGTGTGCGTAAGCACCTTGCTGAAAGGCGAGCGTCCGGATTTGTCCCCGATTTTCGACGTATGTAAAAAAATAAGCGAAAAATCCACGGCAGGTTCTTTAGTGTCCATTGAAAGCACCATCCTCCCAGGGACGTGTAAAAAATTGCACAAAAACATATTCAAAAGTCAGCTTTCACTGATACACGTTCCGCACAGGTATTGGGGCAAGAGCCCGGGGAAACATGGTGTGAGGCAGATGAGGGTGTTTGGGGCCATTGACGAGAAAAGTATGCGCAATGGTCTGGCTCTTTATCGCGATTCCTTGAAAATCCCGTTGCACATTGTTCCAAAAATAGAGGTCGCCGAGATGTCAAAAATAGCTGAGAATGCGTACCGCTACACCCAGATTGCATTTGCCGAAGAGTTGAAGATGGTATGTGAAGAGATTGGGCTCGATTTCGACGCCGTGAGAGAAGCATGCAACACAAAATGGAACATCGACATTCCGAAAGCCATGGGCGGTATAGGCGGGCACTGCCTGCCTAAGGACATAAGGTACTTGATGTCGTTGAGCAAACACAACATTTTTTCAAAAGGTGCGTTGGCGGTAGACGAAGCATATAGAAAACATCTCAAAAAAATCGGGAGAAAGGTGGACCACCCGAAATTTAGAAAGATTTAACCCGGATTGATGGTTTATTTGTGTGCTGCCTCCAGAACGCGTTGCCAGTATTTCTCGTAGTTTTCAAGGGAGTATTCTCCCAGTTTTTTGAAGGCTTTCTTTTGGACCATTGCATAGAATTTTTTGTCTTCAATCAGCCTCTCCGCCAGCTCTATCACTTTTTTAGCGCCCGTGATGTCCGAGCAGGTCAAGTCAGGGAACAGTCTGGCCTGTGCGCCAGAATTCAAGCCAATGCAAGGCGTACCAACCGCCGCGGCGTCAGCAGCGACACGCCCCCACGTCCACGAAACATCCATGTCGATGATCATGTACGTCTCTCCAGTGTGTTTCAGATAGTCTTCATACTTTGTTGATTGGATCAACCTGTACTTTGCACCCTTCAGCGGCGCCTCATTAAAACTGGGTATTTTTATGGCTTCAATCAAAAACTCGGGATAATCAGTTTGGATTTTTTTTGCTGCTAGAAGGGAAAAGAAGTTGTCTACCAACGCGCGCGGATGTCCAGGAACAAAAATTATTTTTTTCTTTTTTTCAACAGGCCGGTAAAAAGACTTGGCCAATCCAAAGGGGTAGAGCTGTGGAAAATGGACTGTCGGCGTGTCAGTGTAGAACTTTAGATAATCTGATATTTTTTTGTGTATGTAATAGGTCATGAACACATCGCAGTTGTCGAGGAACATTTTGAAATATTTGAAATTGTCGCTCCTTTGCAAGGCTGTCCTAACATTTCCGAATTCCCCGTCGATGACTCCCACAATGATAGGTTTCTTTCCAAGTTTTTTGGCCTCAACAACAAGATTTGCCATATCTTTGAAAGTGGTGGGCGATACATTTACCAGCGCTACATCAAATTTCTCAAGGTAATTCAGGTTGTGAAAACTTTGAAACGCCTTGTTCATCATTTCTGTAGTTTTTGTATACCCTGCGTAATTGAATTTGGCCATCCGGGGCGCAACTCGGCCGTGCCAAACTTTGTTTAGAATTCGCCTTAACTTGAACCAAAGGAGTGGTACGTGTTCTCCACCTAACACGCTTGTTAAAGTGCCTATCCCCAAATCCATCGGTTTCATTTCGCGGAGCTGCCGTCCTTCTTCCGGAGCGCGTATGATGCCGCCAGATTTTGTATGCGGCACAATATTGGCAAACTTCACCTTCCACACCAAATCCACTTACTGTTCGTGTATATATCCTCAGAATTTAGGTTGAGCAAGGGTAGGATATTAAAGCCCGCGATTATTAAAACCAGTATAGTGCGTGAGGATGGTTGAAACGAACATTGTAAAGATTCTGGGGGTTATCCCAGCAAAGGGGACATCCAAAACAATCCCAAAGAAGAACATAAAGCCATTGCTCGGGCGGCCGCTGATTTTTTACACCATTTCAGAAGCGCGCAAAAGCAAGATGCTGAGCAGAGTCGTTGTTTCCTCCGAAAGTGAAAAAATTATCGCGCTGGCAAAAAAGTACGGTGCGGAGGCCCCATTCAAAAGGCCGAAAGACCTGGCGACACCCAAAGCAAGAACTGTTCCGGCAATACAGCACGCCGTAAAGTTTATGGAAAATCTGGAAATGGAAAAATACGATTATGTGGTGGTGCTCCAGCCGACGACGCCTTTTAGACTGTCGAGCGACATAGACGCGGCGCTTAAAAAAATAGTTAAAACCGGCGCGGATTCTGTGATAAGCGTGTGCGATGTCGGGGCCATGCATCCGGCGCGCATGAAAAAAATAGTCAACGACAAGCTAGTGGATATTTTTAAGGAAGTCGAAGGCACGCCGAGGCAGGAACTGCCGCCGATTTACATAAGGAACGGCGCAATTTACGCGGTGAAAAGGGACGTGCTAATGAATCAAAACACCCTTCGCGGAAGGGACAGCCGACCTTACATAATGCCTGCGGAGAGATCAATCAACATAGACACAATGTTTGACTTCAAAGTTGCGGAACTGTTAATGCGAGAAAAGATGAAAAAATAGGGACCGTGTGAACTTGATCAAAATACTAGTAACTGAACCAGAATCTTGCCACGAAGATTATCTCGCATTGTTGAAAAAGCTCGGAAAGGTTACGGCAATGAAAATGTCAAGGCGGGAGCTGCTTGAAAAAGTCGCGGGATATGATGTCTTGGTAGTTGGAGTCGAAACGGTCGTTGACAAATCGGTGATTGACAGGGCCAAAAAACTCAAGATTGTGGGGAGCAATACCACGGGGACTGACCACATTGATGTGAAATATGCCGAGAGCAAAGGAATCAAGCTAATAACTCTGAGAGGAGCCACACATCTTTTGGAAAAGATTCCCTCCACCGCCGAGCACACTTTCGCCCTGATTTTGAGTCTGGTCAGAAAAATCCCATGGGCGTTTGACTCTGTGAGGCGTGAGGAATGGGTGAGGAAGAAATTCTTTGGAAGAGAGCTGAATGGAAAAACTTTGGGGATAGTCGGATTTGGCCGGCTTGGAAAAAAAGTGGCGGCATACGGGAAGGCATTTGGAATGAAAGTCATTGCACATGACCCCTTTCTTTCGAAGAGCGAGATATCAGCCCAGGGAGTAAAACCCGTTGACCTAAAAACTATTTTAAAGGAATCGGATGTGATTTCAATCCACATCCATCTTTCAAAGGAAACGGAAGGAATGGTTGGTCTCAACGAGTTCAAGCAAATGAAAAAGAACCCGATTTTAATCAATACATCCCGTGGAAGAATAGTTGATGAAAGTGCTCTGCTGAAAGCTCTGCAAAAAGGACTAATTTCCGGCGCCGCCTTGGATGTCTTGGTGTCCGAAACTTTGAAAGAAAACCCATTGCGGGGGAATCCGCTCGTGAAATACTCCAAAAAACATGACAATTTGTTGATTACTCCGCACTTGGGAGGAACCGCCACCGAAGCTTTGAGGTTGAGCGGGCTCTATGTTGGAAAAAAAATCAATGAAGAAATAAAGTCAAAATTTTTCTAAAATCGTGCGAGTCAATTTGCGAGCCTAAAATACAATATCTTTAACGAATGTCGTTCTCCCCGGCTTGAAAAAACCAATGTCGGGTATTTTTATCTTGGAATCATCCGAGACTGTGAACAAAGGGTTTTTCCGCCCGGAACATCGTTCGTGTCCGCCCTGGCAAAAAGAAGCGGAGATTGCAGAGTGCGATTGAACGCCCTTTCCATTGTGAAGGCGAATTTTATCCCAACCTCGCTGCAGGCTCTGGCGACATCTAATGAAACCGCCTCGGTGTAACCATATGGATAAGACATTCCTTGGATGGTTTTTTTGACCAATTTCTCAAAAGTTTTGAAGCAAGTTTTCATGTCTTTTTTAACAGCGTCGGTGGACATTTTGCTTAGCGGGTTGTGTGAATATGAGTGGAAACCAAAGTACTGTCTTTCTGCCAATTCAACAATCTGTTCGGGCCCAAGGTACCACTTGGAGCAGAATTCGGCTTCATCACTGACCAATTCCAGAAATATTTCTTCAACGATTGGTTTCAACAGATCACTGTTCCACGCTGTGTTCAAAACAAACTTCAGCTGCGCGTCCACATCCTTGTCGTACCTGTACGAGTTTTTGGCGATGTCCTTGTCAACCAATGAAGCCAACTCATATTTTTTACCGGAGCGTTTGGAATATTCAGCGGATATTTTGTCGAACAAAACCTGCGGCGAAAGATTTGCGCGTATGTAGTGGATTTTGTGTACCAAAGAAACTTTGTTTTCAGCGTAAGGCAAAGCATTCACAAAAAAAACAGCCGGTATGTCGAGAGAGTCCAAAATTGGGCGCATTTTCATACTGGCACCTTAGACCGTCGTCGAACGTTATGCAACAGCACATTCCGGGCAGTGTTGATTTTCCGGAAATTGCGGCCAGAATTTCTTTTTGACCGATGAATTCAAAATGTTTGCCCAGCTCATTCAACTGTTTTTTAAATCCGTCCGGCGTGACAGGGTATATCGCGGGATGAGGGTATTTTCCGGCTTCATGGACGTAATGAAAGTTGACGGCTAAAAAATACATTGTATCACTATGCACATTTTTGGATGATTGGATAATTACGGTCCCTCTCCGCCTTGTTTTTCAAATATTCTTCAATCATCCCACTTTCAAAATTCTTTAGCATTTTTCTTACAGCGTCTGCATTGAAATCCTTTCTTTTGTAAAGTTTTCCACCGGGTTTCTGTGGCGTAGGTGTTATCCTGCCGCGTTTGTATTCTCGGATGCATTTTATCATCAAATCTGTCCCCGCGATTATCGTCTTGCAGCCGATGTCGTGCGGCCCATCACCAATTTCCACGTCCGGCCTCTCCTGGCTCAAGATTGGGCCACCATCAACATCCGCAGTTGCCAGATGAATGGTGACCCCCACGCATTCTGGTTCACCGTTTACTAGCGGCCAAAAGTTGGTCCCCCCGCCGCGGTAATATGGGGACAGACCAAGATGCATGTTGATCATTTTGTTTTTGTAATAGCTCAGAAGCGGGTCCTTGATGATGCCGCTGCCGAAGAGTATGACGTAATCAGGTGATAGGGAGGTGACCCATTTGAACACTTCTGGGGAGTT
>JBFMBF010000002.1:0-87983 GCA_040755315.1 Hadarchaeota archaeon (SeqCode)
CCACGTAAGGCGGAGCATTCACTGCAGCGGACCAGCTCTCAAGTAACTTCCAGCTCGCCGGCGAGTTCACTGCAGCGGACCAGCTCTCCAAGCGGGCCCACCCCACGTAAGGCGGAGCATTCACTGCAGCGGACCAGCTCTCAAGTAACTTCCAGCTCGCCGGCGAGTTCACTGCAGCGGACCAGCTCTCCAAGCGGGCCCACCCCACGTAAGGCGGAGCATTCACGGTGCTCGTCCAGCTCTCCACACTCTTCCAGCTCGCCAGCGCAGTAACGGTCCCGCTCCAAGTCTCAACAGTTCTCCACTTCCCTATCACAATCAGCATGGTAACGGACCACTCAGCGTAGTTGCCAGCGTTGTCCCTTCCCCGAACTCTCCAGTAATAATATCCATAGTACTCGCCAGTGTAGGTGAAGTTGTTATCGTTGACGTTCGTGTTTTCATGGACGAGCGGCGAGGAGAAGCCTGGCTCGTTGTCAATCTGAATTGTGTAAATTATCGGCAGGGAGTTGTCTTCCTGCGAGTTCCACCAGAATTTGATCGTGAAGTTGTCGGAAGCCGAGTTGTCGAGCGGCAGGATTGGCGTCGCCCTTGGCGGTGCAAGCGTGTCCACCCTGAACGATCTTACGACCGAGTTTTCGCCGTAGTTGGGCGGCGTCAGGTTGTCCCTCGCGCCCACCTTCCAGTAGTAGACGTTGTCCTGGAGGGCCGGGGTGACCTCCCACCAGTCGTTCTCAATCCAGTAGTTGTCCCTGATGATGTCCGTGAACGCGGCGTCTCTCGCCACGATTACTCTGTACGTCACTGGCTGCGACGGGTCTTCGGTGTTGTCCTCCCAGTCGAGTATCGGTGTGCTGTCGTTCTCGTTTTCTCCGGCGACAGGGTAGAACAAACGCGGCTTGCCTGGGGCTTGATTGTCGACGAGGAACTTCCTGTTCTCGGAGTTGTCGCTGAGGTTCCCTGCGTTGTCCCTGGCCTGCACGCGCCAGAAGTACCAGTTGTCAACCACTGCCGGCGAAATCACCCAGTAGTTGTCGGTAATCCACCCGGAGTCCCCTTCAATTAAAGTGAACAGGTTGTCCCTCGCGACCCACACCCTGTAAAGCACAGGCTTCGAGTTGTCTATCCTTGACAGGTTGTCCCATTTGAGGTTCTCTGTGGAGGTGGCCATGCTGCCGTTGGCAGGTGAGAAGAGGGAGGGGGTTGGTGGCTTGAGCGTGTCGACGCGGAGCGTGCGGTTTTCGGAGTTTTCTCCTATGTTTCCAGCGTCGTCCTTGATGCCCACCCGCCAGTAGTAAAGATTGTCAGCAAGGGAGGACGGGATTTCCCAGTTCTCGCTCGGGTCGTCAGTGTTCGGGTCAGTCATCCACCCGGAGTCCGCCGCGATGTCGGTGAACAGGCTGTTTCTCGCGACCCAGACCTTGTAGGCGGCCGGCTTAGATTTCTCGTTGCCGCCGCCGACTTCGCCGGCGTTGTAATCGTAGTTCCACCTGAGGTTCGGGGTGTTGTCTTGGGTGTTTTCGCCATTGATTGGAGTGGTGAGGGACGGGGCAATCGGTGGCTTAGTGTCCACCCTGAACCAGATGTCCGCGGTGTTGCTTCCCTCGTTCCCAGCGTCGTCTCTGGCCTGAACCTTCCAGTAGTACTCGTCGTCCGACAGCTCGCTTGAATACTGGAAGTTTTCATCCGTGTTCCAGCCGCTCGTGTAAATCGGGAACTTCAGCAAGTTCATTAATGTGAAGCGGTACTGCAGCGGCTTGGAGTTCTCCTGAGGGGCCGACCACTGGAAGTTCGGGGTGTTGTCGCTCGTCTTTATCCCGTTTGGCCATGTGGGCGTAGGAGGCGCCGGCGGGAGTGTGTCGACCCGGAAGTAGAAGTTTTCGGAGTTGTCGCTCAGGTTCAGGAACTCGTCCCTGGCCTGCACGCGCCAGAAGTAGAGGTTGTCCGGCAGGGCCGCGAAGTTGTCCCAATAAAGCTGTGGCGTCCAACCAGTTTGTCTCACGACGTTGAAGAAGTTGTTGTCGGTAGCAATCCAGATGTAGTAGACGACGTTTGTCAGGTCGAACGCGGGATCCCACTTGAGGTTCTCGGTGCTGTCGTTTGTGTTGTCGCCTTTCGGCGGTGTGGTCGGCTGTGGCGGAGGATTGGGCTTCGTCGAGTCCATGATGAACTTCCAGTTTTCTGACCAGATGCCCGTGTTGTTTGCGTTGTCCCTTGCCCTCACCCTCCAGTACCAGTTTGCGTCCTTCAGCTCAGGGGTCGTCCAGTTGTCATTATCTATCCAGCCAGAGTTGAAGTTCTCGTACGGGAAGGCCTGGTCGTCGCTTATCGCGACATAGTAAACTACTGGGAGGGAGTCCTCAACCGCGCCGGTATTTTCAATTATAACGACGGCCCAATCGAGGAACATGGTGTTATCGTTCGTCCTGTTGTCGTTTGGTGGGGATATCAAAGCCGGGGCTGCCGGAGCGTCGGTGTCGACTCTGACCCAGCGCGTGAGAGAGTTTTCCCCGATGTTACCAGCATTGTCCTTGGCGCCCACCTTCCAGTACCACACGCCGTCAGCCAGTGGCGCGTTCCAGCTTGTGCTGGTTGTCCAGCCGGAGCTGAAGTTCTCGTAGGGGAAGTACTGGTTGTCACTCACGGCCACGCGGTAAACCACAGGCCGGGAGTTCTCCGTGACGGAGTTCCAGGCGAGCGCGACCGTGGTTTGGTTTGTGGCCCAGCCGTTTTCTGGTGAGACGAGAGTCGGCGCCGCAGGCGGCAGGGTGTCTACCCTGAAGCGCCATTCAGCGCTGGGATCTTGAGCTGGATTGCCCGCGTTATCCATCACGTAGACTTTCCAGTAGTACAAGTTGTCTGGAAGTGTGTTGGGGTAATCAGGGAGCAATGTTTCTGTTATCTCCCACTGGGTGTTTTCACCCGAGCCATTGTCGTAGAGCGTTTTGTTTGCCACCTGCTGGTCGTTACCGGAGTTGTAGACAAAAACGTCATATCTTACTGGGAACGAGTTTTCCTCCACTGGGTTCCAGTCGAGCAGCGGCGTGTTGTCTTTAATGTTCTCCCAATCTTTCGGGGAAACTAGGACAGGGGGCTGTGGCTTAGTTGTGTCAAGAGCGACTTTCCAGTTCTCGGACCACTCGCTGTTTTCCCCAGTCCTGGTCATGCTCACGCGCCACCAGTAGAAACCTGTCGCAGGCAGGGTGTAGATGTAAGATGTGTTGGTGATGTTTTCGTTGTCGTGGATAGGTGTGACGAAGTCGGTGTTGTCATCAATTTGGAACCGGTAGTTGTCCGCCAGGTTCAGTGGCTGCCATGTAAATGTTACAGTTTCGGCGCCACTGCCGAAGCCGGAGTTGTTGGCGGGTGATACGAGAGTCGGGGCCGGCACGGGGGCGTTCACGGTCCCGCTCCAGCTCTCCACGGAGTACCAGTTGGCAGGCGCGTTAACGGCTCCGCTCCAGCTCTCCAAACTCCTCCAGCTCGCCAGCGCAGTAACGGCCCCACTCCAGCTCTCCAAACTCCTCCAGCTCGCCAGCGCAGTAACGGCCCCACTCCATGTCTCCACACCCCTCCAGCTGGCCGAAGTCGTAACAGTCCCTGCCCAAGTCTCAACACTCGCCCAACTAGCAGAGGTAGTCACGGTTCCGCTCCATGTTTCTACAGCCCTCCACCCGAGTACAATTGTTCCAACCGTCCCGCCCCATGTCTCGATGATCGTCCAGGTCGAGATTCTCACCTCGCGCGTGTCAGACCAATTGCCCTGGTTCCCAACATAGTCTACCGCACGCACGCGCCAGTAGTATGTGCCGGTGGCGGTGAATGTGTAAATGCGGTAGTTGTCTGTGAGGTTCTCATTTTCGTAAACGTAGTATGCGTTGTCAAAGCCGGACTCATTGTCTATCTGGATCACGTAACGCGCCACCCAAGTCGGGGTGTCGGTCGCCGGGTACCACTCGAACTTCACCCCAGTGTTGTTCTCAAAAGCCATCGTGTTGTCCGGCTTGTAGAGGGAAACTTGGGACGGCGGGGTGGTGTCGGCCTTGAACTTGGGGACGTTGCTCACGATTTGGTTCCCGGCGTTGTCCCTGGCCGTGACGCGCCAGTATCTGGTGCCCTGTGTTATCGTGGTGTTCCAGTTGTCGTCGGTTATCCAGCCGGAATCCTTGATTAATGCCGCAAAGTTTTCTGACGCTATTTCGACAAAGTACATCACCGGGAGGGAGTTGTCTGTTACAGATGTCCAGTCAAGGTTTATCGTGCCGTTTACCCAAGCATCGTCCGGAGGCCAAGTGAGGGTGGGCGCCGCCGGAGGCAGGGTGTCGACGCGGAATGTTGTCTGAGAGTTGTCTCCCGTGTTGCCGAGGTTGTCCCTCGCTCGGACGCGCATGTAGTACAAGTTGTCCGGCAGCGCGCCCGGCGTGTATAAATTGTCGGTAATCCACGAGGAGGTATTTTCAGGCGAGGAGAAGTCGGGGTTGTTGTCGATGATCACCTGGTACCAAACCGGTGTTGAGTTTTCGGCCACATTTTCCCACCTGATGGTCGGCGTGGAGTCGTTCAGGTTCTCGTTGGGAATCGGGTAGATTATGGTTGGTTTGGCCGGAGCGAGGGTGTCTATGCGGACGGTCCAAGTCACGGAGTTCTCTGACCAGGCCGTGTTCCGTCTCATCTTCACGCACCAGTAGTAGAGTCCATCGGACAGCGTGATGAAGTCCTCGTCGGGGTTGTACTGTTTGGCAGACCTGATGGCCTGCGCTCCTGTAGGAGGTGTCGGCGACGTGAAGTCCGGGTCGTTGTCTATGGTAATTCTGTAATCGCTCGCCGCCTGGAGATTGTCCCACTGGAAAATCGGCGTGTTGTCGGCGGTGAACGATCCGTTTGAGGGGGTTATCAGGATGGGCGCGGGAACCGGTGCACTGGCGGTTCCAATCCAAGTTTCAACCGTGGCCCAGCCGACGTAAGGCGGAGCATTCGCAGTCCCTGCCCAAGTCTCCACACTCTTCCAACTAGCAGAAGCGGTAACACTCCCTGCCCAAGTCTCAACACTCCTCCAGCTCGCCAGCGCAGTAACGGTCCCGCTCCAGGTCTCCACTCCCTTCCACCCAAGCACAATAGTCCCGACGGTACCGCTCCAGGTTTCCACACTCCTCCAGCTCGCCAGCGCAGTAACGGTCCCGCTCCAGGTCTCCACTCCCTTCCACCCAAGCACAATAGTCCCGACGGTCCCGCTCCAAGTCTCCACAATCTTCCAGCTCGCAGGAGCATTCACGGCCCCCGTCCAGGTCTCGACACCTCTCCAGCTGGTAGGCACTGAAGCAACCGTCCCGGTCCAGGTTTCAACAGCATACCACGTTCTAATGAAAATGGTGAAATTGTCCGCCCAGAGGCCCTGAAGCCCCACGTTGTCGACCGCGCGCACCCGCCAGTAATATGCACCGATGTTCAGGAAAGTGTAAGTGTAAAAGTTGTCAGGCACGATGACGGTATTCTCGTTTTCTGGAGACGAGAAGTCCGAGTCGTTGTCTATCTGGATGTTGTAACTCGCGACCCCGGAGTCGGCATCGCTTGCGTTGTACCATCTTAAGGTTATGACTGGCGCGGCCGAGTCAAGGCTGGCGTTGTTATCTGGCTTGTAAAGCTGAACCTTGCTTGGAGTGTTGACGTCAACCCTGAAGGTCCAAGTCCCGGAGAAGACGCTTTCATTACCGGCATTGTCCCTGGCCTGCACTTTCCATGTGTACACTTCAGATGGAAGCGCCGAGTCAACAGTCCAGTAGTTGTCGGTGATCCATCCCGAGTCCCTCTGCTTCACGCCAAGCGCCCAGACTTCAACGTGATACAGCACTGGCCGCGAGTTCTCAGTCACGTTCTCCCACCTTAATGTTGGCGTGGAGTTGGTCCAGACGTCGTTCACTGGGGAGATTTGCACCGGGACGGGTGGAGCCACAGTGTCTATGCGGAAGCTCCTGTTTTCAGACCAGCCGCCAGTGTTGTTTGCGTTGTCCCTTGCCCGCACGCGCCAGTACCAGACTCCGTCTTTCAGAGCCGAGGGCGTCCAGTTGTCGTCGGTTATCCAGCCGGAGTTGTCGTTCTCGTAGGGGAAGGCCTGGTCGTCGCTTATCGCGACATAGTAAAGCACAGGCCGCGAGTTTTCATAAGTGGCGTCAAATTGGGTGGTTACCGCGGCCCAGTCGAGCGGCGGCGTGTTGTCGTTGGTGTTTTCGCCATTTACCAGGTATATGAGGGTCGGGGCGGCCGGAGCTTTGGTGTCCACCCGCACAATCCAATTTTCAGAGTTTTCGGAGTTGGTGCCGCTCCTGGTCTGGCGCACCCGCCAGTAGTAAAGTTTGTCCGAGAGGGCGCCAAGAGGAGTGTACTTGTTTTCAGCAGTATTTATTCCGTTTATTTCTGGCGAGCTGAAGTCGTTGTCGTTGTCCACCCAGATTGTGAATAAATCCGCGGCTCGGGTGTTTTCCCATTCAAATGTAGGCGTGGCATCGCTGGTGTTTTCTCCATATATCGGGAAGCGCAGTATTGGGGCTGGAACCGGAGCATTCACGGTCCCGACCCAAGTTTCCACGGTGCGCCACCCTGTCACCGGCGCGTTAGTTGTTCCGCCCCACGTCTCCACGTATTTCCAGCCAGCCGCCGGAGCCGTCACTGTGCCCGTCCAAGTCTCAACAGCGAACCACCTGCGGCATGTCAGCGTGAAGTTGTCGGCCCAGCCCCCCCAGTTGCCGACGTTGTCGACCGCGCGCACCCGCCAGTAGTAGATGCCGACGCCCGGGAACGTGTAGTTGTAGCTTGTCTGGGAGTCCGGGATGGTGTTGTCCTCCAGGATCAGGGACGAGAAGTCCGGGTTGTCGTCAATCTGGATGGAGTAGTTGTCCAGCCCCGCCCCCGTGTCCGCAGCGGCGTTCCACTGCAGGGTGGCCGTCAGCCCCAGCAGCACGGTGTTGTTTTCAGGCGAGGAGAGCGTCACCTTGGTCGGGGGGTCGGTGTCTATTCTGAACCTGCTGGAAGAGGACCAGCCACCAATGTTGTCAAGGTTGTTGACGTTGTCCATCGCTATCACGCGCCAGTACTTGGTGGAGCCATTGTCGGCGTAGGGGGAGAGCCAGTTGTCGTCTGAGAGCCACGGTGAATAAGCAACGCCGAACAAAAAGTCCGTGTCATTTGCCGTCTGGACTTGGTAGGTTAGCGGAGGGGAGTTCTCGGGCCTGCCCTTGTTGTCGAGGGTGACCGCGGCCCAGTTGAGGTTTGGGTTGGCATTCACCCACTGATTGTAAGCTGGCCAGGTTAGGATAGGCTCGTCAGGCGGGGTGTTGTCCACCTTGAACATGCGGCCAATGGTCGGATAGTCGTCGAGCCAGCCAGCCGTGGACAGGTTCCCTGCGTTGTCCTGCACCTGGACTTTCCAGTAGAAGAAGTTCTCATACAGGGATGGCGAGACCTCCCAGCTTGTTGCAGATATCCAGCCGCTCTCGGCCACGCGGGGAGAGCTGAATGTTGGTTCGTTGTCAACGTAGACCTGGTACTTCAACGGGAGGGAGTTCTCTGATGGCGCCGACCACTGGAGGGTCGGGGTGTTGTCACCCAAATTCTCCGCTTCGGCAGGCCAGACTAGAGTCGGCGCCCCGGGTGGTGTAGTGTCGACGCGGAAGGTCCAGTAGGCCGTCCAGGCGCTCGGCACCCCGCTCTGCCACCTCCTCACCCGCCAGTAGTACAGGTTGTCCTGGAGGGCGTTTTCAGGCGGCACGGTGTAGGTGTTGTCGTTTTCCACGCGTATGTTGTCAATCAGCCATGGGCCGGAGAAGCTTGTCTCGTTGTCTATCTGAATCTCGTAGTTTTCGTTCGGGGCATACTCCCACGTGAAGCTTGGGGTGCTGTCGTTTGTGTTCGTGCCGTTCGCCAGCGAGACGAGGTTCGGCTCTGTTGAGGCGTTTATCCTGACCCAGTCCACCAGTGGGCCGTTGCCTCCTGTAAGGATGGTGGTGTTTGTCGAGAAGTTAATCCTGTACTGGATGTACCGGTTGTCAGGGATGTTCTCCATGCTCGTGAACGAGCTCTCGAAGTAGTTCTCGGTGGAGGTCCCGCTTCTCCCCATCCAGGCGCTCCACTTGTTCTCGTTGTCGGCGTTTTCGCTCACTCTGACTTGCAGCTTGACGTCGCTGGTGCCCCAAAAGGCCTCCTCAAGCCTGACCATGTCAAGGTATATTGTTGTAGTGGTGGAGTCCACATTGCCGCCGTCGTAGAACCTAATGAAGATGTTATCGTCATCCAGATATCTTGTAATCGGCGGGGCGAGGTAGTTTTCAATGGTTGCCTCCGTATTACTCAGGTAGCCGCTGGTAATCATCACCCAGTCACTACCGATGTTATCCCACACGTAAATGTATATGGGCTCGATGTCGCCGCTTGTAAGACCCTTCACCCTAAGCTTGTAGTTCTCGTAGTCGCTGGTGACGTTTTCAATCGTGTGCTGCCAGCGCATGGTGTTGCCTCCCGCGAGGTACTTTATTGACTTGATCCGGACATAGTCGAGCATCAGGCTGGTGCGCGTGGAATCCTCTTGGTTTTGCTGGAAACGCACGCGAACCTCCCCAGTACCGAGGATGTAGCTCGAGCCAGTCATGTCGTATTCGAAGTTGGCCGGTGCGGCTGAACTCAGAGTCCCGAGCTTGTCCCACTGGCCGGCCCCGTAGTTCCAGGCGTAAACAAAAACATTCTCCGTGTCCCCGGCCTCGCGGTCTATGTAGTACCTGAGCTGAAGCATGTAGTTGTCTTGGGAGGTGTTCGCCATGATAGTGTGTTGAACATCGAAGTATGCGGCGAACGGCCGGATGGCGGCCACCCTGGCCCTTCTCGTGGTCTGGACGGTGCCGTCCCCGTGCTCGATGTTGATGGTGTTTGTTCCGGCGGGTAGGTTTGGATTTGTTATTGCCAGAACTCCCACGTAGTTGAGAGCGTCCGCCGCCTCCTCCCAGTGGTTCTGGTACAGCTGCCTGACAGTTGAATTATCGAACCAGAAGTAAATCCCGGACGGTGCCGTCCCGGCGTTTTTGTGTTCTGCGGACGCAAGGACCAGGTGGGGGCCTGCCGGTGAAATCGATGGTTGGTAAAGCAATAAATTCTCCCTAGCCGGCGCGTTCCTTTCGGGTTCATTCTCCGCCCAGTAATGGGCAAACTTTCCTAGGGGTATTGCAGCCAGCCTCGTCTTCCTGGAGATTACTCCCGCTGTCACCGAGGCACCACCGGTACTCGCTCTCCATCCAGTCAATGCGATGGTGTGCGACCCGGCAGTCAAGGTTTTGACCCCCATGAGGGCGCCGGGCCTTATGTCGTCGGCGTCCTGCGCTTCCCACAGCACCCTGTTGTTCTCCGCGCCGTCGATCGTTATCTGGTGCCAGGCGGCCTTGGAGGTGGAGCCCGTGTAGTCCTCGTACGACGCGAGTATCAGGTAGTTGTCTGTTGTGGAGGGGTTGACTGTTAGAGAGACAATATTTATTTTATTGGCCTCGGTGTCTGGCAAAGATGTCGAGGTTTCCTTTTCAATGTATTCGGAGCCGTAAGGCAGCTTGAGAGTCGCGATGTGAACGTTCCGGATGCGAGCATCATCATCAAGTTCCGTGTTGAATTGTACAATGACCGTGTGTTCTCCACTCGTCAAGGTAACTCTCTTGATCCACCCCACGTTGTGCCGGTTGTTTGCGTCTTGAGACTCTAAAATCCCTTCCCCGTAAGGCGTGCCGTCGATCACCAAGGCCACCCTTATCCCCTCAAAGGTCCCCGTTACATCCCCCACCTCGGCGGTGGCTATCACTAAGTAGTCTCCGACGGTGGCGTTGAATGTCAATGTAGAGGCGTCGACAGGTTCCGGGTTTGTTGTGGACTGCTCGGCCAAGTTCTCAATATAGGCGACCAAACTAACCAGATTTTCGGAGATGTTTTCGTAGCTCCCGTCCGGCTCGGCTGGCGGCGGCGATATGTTTTCGAAGCCGCTGGCGCTGCCTTCGTACACGTTTTCAATCGTCGGGTAGCTGTAGGTTATGTTCTCGCTTCCGCCGGAGGTTTCCTCGACGATGTTTTCGTACAAGCCGTCTGCATTCCGGGTGTTGTCGTACCACGTTGCTCCAACTGCGCTCCCCGCTCTCGGCTGCCCGTCCCTCAATGTGCTTGGCTCGCCCCCGACATAGTCTGTCTCGGAAGCCGGGCTGGTGGGCTCCGTGAAGCTCCACTCGAGGTTGTCCCAGCTCGCTGTCCCCCCGGCGTCGAAGACCCGCGAGGTGAAGCGGCCTTGGGTGTAGTTCTGGATCAGCCTGACGTTGTCGTTGACATTTTCGGTGTTCTCGTGGCCGCCAAGGGCGAAGTGGGCATTTTCATTGTCGAAGAACGAGAAAACGGAGAACCCGGTCGTCCGCGCCGAGAAGCTGACCGTCAGCGCGCCTTTCCCGGTCTCGGTTGTCGGCAGCTCCTCCCACCCGGAGCCGTTGTAGTGGCCCACGGCTATGGCGCTGTTGGCCCTCATCCAGGCCTTCGGAATCTCAAACTCGATGTCCGCGCCCTCAATCAAGCTGTTGGAGATGGTGGTGGAGATGTCGATGTAAGCGTAGACCCTCTTGCCCGCCAGCGGCTCGGCGACCTGTGACTCGTCCAAGACCTCGGCAGTGACCTCGACGCCGTCCACTTCCTGGGTCGGGGTGATGGTGACTCTCTTCAGGATGCTGTATGAAAGGTCAGCCGTGCCCTTCCCGCGGGCGGCAATCCTGCCAATCCTGACATTCTTTCCCTTCTCTCGGTAACTCACAACCACATCTTGTATTGTCGGCCCGCCCGCCCCGCTCAGCGCGGGATCCTCGCTCGTGAGGTAGGCGCGCCACTGGAAGTAGCGCCCGCGCTTGACAATGGACAGGTCCGCCGGCGAAGTCGTGAAATAGGTTTCAGATGTCCCGTCCGGCCCGAGCCACTCTCCCCAGTTCACGCCGTCCCGGCTCGCACGGACCTGCAGTTTCACGTCGGAAGTGTAGGTCACGCCCCCCTCGACGGCGCAGTAGTCGACGCTCACGGTGGTCTGGGAGCCATCGGCCGCTTCATCCTGGTATTTTACGCGGATGTTGTCCCCGGCCAGGTAGCTTGAAATCTGGGTGCCGTCAATGATTTTTTCCAAAGTACCCTCAACCGGCGTCAGGTGACCCACAAGCTCCCACGCGGAAGCCATGCCGTTCCAGATGTAGACGCCGACGCTTTCCCCGTCCCCACTAGTGTAGCCAGCCACCTTCAGGGTGTAGCTGTCAAGGCCCAGCATGACGCCCGTGATCTCGTGCCCCCACTTCATGCTGTACACGACTTGGTTGTCGAGGTTGTCGGTCACGGTCAGCGAGTTGTCGGTGGTCGTTGCGCCAGTGTTTTCGGCCGGAGTTTGCACGTTCTCCAGTTGGACATTGTCCACTGGGTTGTTCTCAACAATCTGGACGGCTTCCGGCGGGGTATTGTCGGCAGAAGTTTGATTTTCAGCAGGCAGTTGGACATTCTCCGGCGCGGTGACGTTTTCTTCAATTGCGGAAGCCTGTGTAGAGTTGTCGGCCTGCACATCGGCGACCGTGGTTGTGTTGTCGGGAGTCGAGTTTTCTACAGTGAAGGAGAACGACGGGGTGCTTTCGACGGTCGTGTTTTCAGAAGCCGGAACCGCGGAGCCGTTGTCCAAAGCAGAGTAAAGGATCTTGCCTTCCGTAAGTTCAGAGGCCCCCAGCGGCAGCTCCCCGATGACCTCGTAGACCCCGTCCTGTTGCCGCGTGTCGACCACCGAGCCGCTCACGACCGCACCTATCCTCAGCCAGCCGTCAATCAGGACGACAGGCTCGCCCCAGACGTAGGCGGTTTTCAGCTTGGTGACAGACCGCTCGGCCTCAATCCATGTCAGGCTTTCCCAGGCCACGATTTTCTCGGCGTCGATGATTCCTGAAGTGTAGACGCCACTCGTGGCCCCGTATGCCAGCTGAAGCACGCCGCCGACATTCTCGGTGTTCTCGTGGGTGCCCCACTCGGCTGCGGCAGGCAGGCCTTCGGCAGCGAGCGCCACCGGGACAGGGGAAGCCAGGAACATGAAGCAAAGGCAAAGGGAGAAGGTTTTCAGCGCCAGCTCCCGCGGCGCGAACATCCTGTGAGGGGTTGCCGGGAGAGCGGCGCCTGCTTCAAGGTTCTGGGCGCCGCTCCCGGTGGTGGTTGAAAAAACAGCCTGTTGGGCAAGGGAGCAACCTTCGCTCCACTCGATCTGATCCACGCTACTCATTTCCTTCACCTCCGAAGGGTTGCCGTCCGCGCGCGGACGGGGAGAAGTTATTTAACGGCTCCAGGGCATATTCCTCACTGGTGGTGCAGATGGCCGAAATAAGGGTCAGAATCCCAGAGGAGCTGAAGCAGGAGATGGGGGAATTTCCAGAGGTGGAGTGGCAGGTAGTCGCGAGAAAGCTGCTTGAGGAAGAGTTGGAGAGAATGCGTGATTTGAAAACCATCGTGTCAAAGAGCAAGCTCACGGAAAAGGATGTTGAAGAACTCTCTGCCAAGGTTGACGAATCGTTGGCGCAGAGGTTTAAAGAATCATTGAAGAAGTGATTGCAATTGCTGCTGGTGGTCGATGCCAATACTGTGCTCTCTGCGTTGATATCCGGGAGCAAAACCTTTGACGTGTTTTTGGCAAATAAACGCCTCAAAAGATTTGAGTTCATAGCTCCAGAGTTTTTGTTCTTGGAGGTTGGCAGGCATTTTGACGAGATACTTGAGCGGAGCAGGTTGTCGCCAGAGGAGCTTGCGAAGGTGTTCAAGCTGATAAAAGAGGAGATAAAGTTCGTCCCATTTGAGGAGTTCAATGAGCACGCGAATGAAGCAGAAAAGGTGTCTCCCCACACCAAGGATGTGCAATACTTCGCATTGGCATTGGCTTTTGATTGTGGGATTTGGTCCAAAGAAAAGGCGTTCAAGGACCAATCTCGGGTCAGGGTGTTTTCGACCCTGGAGTTGATTGGGCTCTTGGAGCCGCGAGCATCTCCGAGCGCCCACGCGAACATCCTCTGAGGGGGGTCCGGGGGAGCAACGCCCTCAACGTTGTCATGGGCGCCGCTCCCCCCGAGAAGAGCCTGATGGGGGTCCGGGAGAGCGGCACCCGCAGCAATGTTCCGGGCGCCGCCCTCGCCGATGGGGTTTGCAAAAACAGCGTGAGGGGTTGCCGGGAGAGCAGCGCCTTCAGAACAGTTCCTGGCGCCGCACCCACCGGAGGGTCCGATAAAAACAGCGTGAAGGGGGTCCGAGGGAGCAGCGCCACCTTCAATGTTCATGGCGCCGCTCCCTTGGGGGGTTGAAAGAAGAGATTGAGGCGGGGTCCGGGGAGTTTGAGAGGCGATTTTGAAAGTGCTATTGTCATCAAAAGAGCCATATGGCCCATAGTCTGATTCATGTGGCATTTCCGGACCCCATATAATCTTACTTACACTATAGTATAAATAATTTTCTATAAAGTATAAGATAAATTAAACAATGTGCTGTTTTGAGCAGCAAGGCACAAAGCGGCAACAGCGAGTTTTCAAATTTTGCCCGTCGCGTTCGGGTTCGCAATCAAAGCATCTGAAATTTTGCCTTTGCACCCGTTAGCTTTCTATCCGCGAGATGTCTGCAACGGCATCAAAATGCTGGTCTATCACGAACCATCTAGGGCGTTAGGGAGAAAGAATTATGCACCCCCCTATAATATAGTTGAAAATTTTGTGCGGCGTTTGAAGCGCGAACATATCCCCACGACTACTAAAATTGTTCCAGCAGCTTCACGAATTTTAATTTTTCAATTTTTTTGTAAAGTTTTTTGTCTCCGGTGACGAGTTCAAGCCCCATCAGCTCCGAGAGCGCAACGTAGCATCCGTCGTAAATTGTTACTCCAAACTCAAATGCACGCGCAGCGGCTTTTTCAAATATCTCCTCGTTCGGCGGCACCAGGTCCAGATCAATGTCAAAAATGCTTTTTGCGGCCTCTTCGACGTCGGCATGGCCAAAATTGGGGTTGTACCTCAACGCATTTGACACCTCGTAGACAAGGAGGTCCGGTGAAACGATTGTCAAATGCCCGTTGATGTGTTCGTCTCTTAGCGTGACCGCCAAATCCGTTCCTTCCTCGGTTGAGAACCATTTCACCGCCACCGAGGCGTCCAAAACTACCTCCTTTGGTCTCTCCATTTTCTGATTTCCTCGGTGCCAGACCAGCCTTTGGCGCTTTTTTTCCGGAGCGCATCCATGCGTCTTGCGGCGTCGTCCATACATGTTAGGTCGCGCACCCGCCCGTACTTCTTGTGGTTTATCCAAAGGCGGAAAGCCTCGGCCGTTGCCTCGCCAACCTTGAGCCCGCGCCTGATTGCCTCCGCCTTGAAGTTTCGGAACACCGCTTCATCAAGTTCTTTTATGGTGACGCCCATACAATCGCCATTTAGTTATACTTTTCAAACTTTATAAACTTTTCCAACTTAATTGGCGCAGCCTTTTATTAAAGTAGAAAAAGTATACATGGTGGAAAAAGTGGTAAAAACGATAAAAGTTGACGACCCAATATACGCCCGGCTGCTCAAGTTCAAGGGCCAGATGATGGCGGAGTCGGGCAAACAGGTCAGTCTCAGCGAGGCCATCGCACGATTGGTTGCCTTGGCGGGCAAGCTCCCGCGTCCAGAGGACATGCAGCGCAGGACGGAGGAGATTTTAATTCTTGGAGAACTTGCTCGCCGGAGGTGGGAGAAGGCAGTGGAGTCCGGCAAGCTTGAGAAAATAAAAGGCGGCTGGAGGCTCAACCTTGGAACCCGAAGTTAAAGACGAGTTTTTGGATATATTGAGGCGGGCTAAAGAACTTGGACACCCAGAGTCGTACATTCTCATAACAGCATTTCTTTCAGAACGGCTGGGTGGGGATTTCATCATTGTTGGCGGGCTTGCCACCGCCGTTTACTCGCTCGGCGCTTACAGAACCTTGGACGCCGACGTGATTTGCGCCGGCGACTTGCAGAAAGTGAAGAAAGGGCTGGAGTTGCTAGGCTTCAAGCGCAACAGAGTATGGTGGCATGAAGAAGCAGATTATGCCATAGACATCGTGAGTGGCCATGCTCCAGAAAGGACCGAAATTCTTGAGGTGAATGGATACAAAGTAAGGGTCGCAAGCCCGGAGGATGTTTTGGCAAACGACCTCGCCGGGTACAAGTTCTGGGGAGAACGTTTAGACTTTGATCGGGCGCTATTGGTGTTCAAGGCGCAGAAAGATAGGATTGACAAAGAGTATGCAAAAAAACGCGTCCGAGCGAAGGAAGTAGAAGATGTATTTAAAGAGCTGGAAGACCAAGCAGCGGGACAAATAATCAGGGAATGACTCCAGTGATTTTCGCCAGCTTTTTGGCCGCCTTCGGCTTCAGCCCCGCCTTCAAAACAGTGTAGCGGTCCGGCCTTATCTTGTGCGCTATGGTCAGAGCCTTCACGATGTGCTTCGCCGGGATCCCGAGTTCCCTGGCGCTCGTCGGCGCCCCGACTGCCTTCAAGGCTCCTCGAATGGCCTGCCAGTCCTCGCCGTGAAGGTATGCCATCATTATCGTCCCGACCCCGCACTGCTCCCCGTGAAGCGCGGGTTTTGGTGCTACAATGTTCAGGGCGTGGCTGAAGAGGTGCTCCGCCCCGCTCGCCGGCCTGCTGCTCCCGGCTATCGCCATCGCCACGCTGCTGGAGATCAGGGCCTTGACCACTTTCCTTACCCCCTCCTCAGTGTGCTTGGCGATGATTCCCGTATTCTCCATGACAATCTGCGTGCTCACCAACGAGAGAGTGCCCGCGAACTCGCTGTACGGCTCCCCCTTCACCCGCTGGGCAAGCTGCCAGTCCCTTACGGCCGTGAGATTGGATACAAGATCCCCGCAGCCAGCCGCCAGAAGCCTGTGCGGCGCCTCCCTGATGACGTCAGTGTCGGCGATTATGGCCATGGGCGCCTGGGTTTCCACCGACGCTGGCCCACGCCCGCCCACGATAGACGCTCTGGAAGAAGCAATCCCGTCGTGGGAGGCCGCGGTCGGTATGGAAACGAAGGGCTTTCCCTCCTGGAACGACGCCAGCTTGGCCACATCTATGGCGCGGCCGCCGCCGACACCGAGGTAAAAACTTGGGCCCCCTCCAAAGGACTTCCTGACGTCTTTCACGGCAGCGGTGTTTGCCTCCTTTATCAGCCTGTGCCCAACCCTGAACCCCGCCTTTCTCAACTGGTTTTCTATCTTTTTCCCAGTCAGGGCAAAAGTCGTCGGGTCGGCCACTATCGCGGCTTCCCTGCCGGCGCACAGCCTCCCGCAGACGTCCGCCACCTTTGACATTACTCCCGGCCCTATCCAGACCTCGCGGGGCAGCTCAATCTTCCTTGGTTCCTTCAATTTCTCCCAGCCCTCCTCTGCAGGGAAAGTTTAAATACGATGGCCAACAGCTCATATTGCTGCTTTCTTCGCAGCATTTTTAAACGAGGTGTGGAATTGAATCCAAAACCAGAAAAGCTCAAAGGAACCACGACTGTTGGTCTGGTCTGCGGCGACGGGGTAGTGTTGGCCACAGACAGCAGGGCGACCGCGGGCTACCTTGTGGCCAGCAAGGAGGCCCGGAAGATATACCCCATCACAGACAGGATAGCCTTCACCACGGCCGGCGGGGTGGCCGACACCCAGCGCCTGGTTGACATCCTGAGGGCGGAGGCCGGCTACTACCTCATGCACGAAGGAGCCCCGATGGACGTCAGGGCTTGTGCAAGGCTGGTGGCAAACGTCATGAGCTACTCCTTCGGCTCATTAATCGCCAACCTCCTTGTCGGCGGGGTGGACGAGAACGGCCCCGACCTCTACTTCATCGACATGGACGGGGGCTTGAACAAGGAGGAGATGACGGCGACAGGGTCGGGCTCTCCAGTTGCGTACGGAGTCCTTGAGAACGAGTTCAGGCCGGGCATGTCCACGAGGGAGGCCATACCCGCGGCGGCGAAGGCCATCAAGACAGCCATGAAGAGGGACATCGCCACCGGGAACGAGATCATGGTTGCCGAGATAACCAAGAAAGGCTACCGCGAGCTTTCACGGGACGAAATCAGGAGTTTAATCTGAAAAATATTCCAAAAAGGTGTTTAGATGGGAGGCGCAGAAGAGCTGCTTAAGGAGATAAAGAGGGTGGTAAAGGAAGAAACCTCCTTCGGCGATTCCGTGTCAGATGTGGATTTCGAGGGGCCGAGGGTGGTGCTTTACTGCAGCAAACTCGACTTGCTGGCAGAGGACGGGGACGTGATAAAAGAGCTGGCGAAGAAGATCAGAAAACGCATAATCCTCCGCCCAGACGAGTCAATCCTCACTGACAAGAAGAAGGCCGAGGAGCAGATCAGGTCCATGGTTTCCCCCGAGGCCGGAATAACAGACATAATTTTCAACGACGATGTCGGGGAGGTCACAATCGAGGCAGAGAAGCCTGGGGTGGTGATAGGGAAAGAGGGCGCCCTCCTCCGTGAGCTCATGTACAAGATCAAGTGGACCCCGAAGGTCGTCAGGGCCCCCCCGATAAAGTCGGACCTGGTCAGGAACATAAGGCTCTCCATGATACACGCCGGAGCCGACCGCCGCGGCATCCTGAAAAAGGTTGGCAAGAGGATTCACCGGGAGAAGACCGCAAAGGGGGACTGGGTGAGGCTGACGACGCTCGGCGGGTCCAGGGAGGTCGGCCGCTCCTGCTTCCTGCTCCAGACGCCTGAAAGCACTGTGATGGTGGACTGCGGGGTCAACGTGGCCTCGGAGGACAGGGCCTTCCCCCACCTCGAGCTGCCGGAGGTAAGGCTGGACAAGCTCGACGCCGTCGTCCTGACCCACGCGCACCTTGACCACTGTGGGTTCATCCCCTACCTCTACAAGATGGGCTACGAAGGGCCGGTCTACTGCACGGCCCCCACCAGGGACCTGGCAGTGCTGCTCCAGGTGGACTATGTGGAGATAGCCGAGAGGGAGGACAAGCTGATGCCCTACGACAAGAGGGACATAGGTAGGTTCCTGGCCCACACAATCCCGCTCGACTACGGGGACGTCACAGACATCGCCCCCGACCTCCGGGTGACCCTGCACAACGCAGGCCACATCTTGGGGTCGTCAATCGCCCACTTCCACGTGGGCGAGGGCCTGTACAACGTGGTATACACCGGGGACATAAAGTTTGACAGGAGCCGCCTCTTTTCGCCGGCCGTCTACACCTTCCCGAGGTCCGAGACACTGATAATTGACAGCACATACGGCGGCCCCCAGGATGTGCAGCCTCGCAGGGCTAATGCAGAGGAGGAGTTCATAGAGATTGTAAGGGAAACTGTAAAGAGGGGGGGAAAGGTGGTGGTCCCGGCATTCGCAGTCGGAAGGGCTCAGGAGATGATGGTCCTCCTCGAAAGCTACAGAAGGGATGGACTGCTGGACGATGTCCCCGTTTACCTGGATGGGATGATATGGGAGGCCACGGCGGTCCACACCGCATATCCAGAGTTTCTCTCGCAAGAACTGCGTGAATCAATATTCAAGGAAGACACAAACCCGTTCCTTTCAGACATGTTTGTGAAGGTGTCCGGGCCCGACAAGCGGGCTGAGGTGATCGAGGGCGGCCCAGGGGTGATAATTTCGACGGCCGGCATGATGACGGGCGGCCCAGTGATGGAGTACTTCAAGAAGCTGGCACCCGACCCCAGCAACACCCTGGTCTTTGTCGGCTACCAGTCGGAGGGCTCCTTCGGCAGGAGGGTGCAGAAGGGGTGGAGCGAGGTGGCCATCAGGGGGGACAAGGGCAGGCTTGAGGAGGTCAAGGTGAACATGGAGATAAAGACCGTGGAGGGGTTCAGCGGCCACTCAGACAGGGTGCAGATTTTGAATTACATCAAGAGGCTGGTGCCGAAGCCAGAGCGGGTGATAAACATTCATGGAGAGGAGAGCAAGTGCCACGATCTCGCCAGCACAATCTACAAGCTCTTCAGGATTGAGACGAGGGCGCCGATGAACATGGAGACGATAAGGCTGAGGTAGCTCAAAGCCGCGATATTTCCTCTTTTCCGAGCTTCCGCTTTTTCGCCCGGCTGTCGACAATGGCGCTGTGTCCATACGGGTCGGCGATTATCAGCATGGCTTGGCTTTCCCCTTTCTTTATTTTCCCAAGCTTTTCCAGCTTGGCCACGGCTTGGCTCTTGGCTTCCCCTTTAGCATCCTTCAGCGATAGCTTTAGTGCGTCTTCCATTCGGTTGAGCACTCCTTCCACGTTTGAGATGTAGCCCTCGCCTCCGGGCCCGGGCCTGACTTTCACTCCAAGCTCGGGCACATCCACAGTGCCAGTGCTGGACCTGACCACTCGTACCATCATGTCGTCTTCAGAGGTTATGTTGAATTGATACTCGACCGGCTCCCTTTCCCCTAGGTGCATGACGTCAGTGTGCCTGAATTTGCACCGGTTGCATGACACCACCGTTTCCATTGTTTCTCCAAAGTGGGGAATATCGTGGATCATCCCCCTGAACTCGCATGTTCCCTGGGCGCCGCAGGCTGGGCAGCGCTCGATGGGAAGCACAAACCCCTTCTTCATCGGTACACCAAAATCAGGTCTGTTTCTTGAACTGGAGCTTTACAAGCTTTGGGGTGGCTATTATCTTTGAATCGGTCAGTCTCCCCACATCCCCGCCGATTTTCACGGAAAATGCCTTCAGCTGGTCGACGGCATGTTTGGCGTCGGCCGGGTTCTGGTTCAGGAGCAAGCCCAGGTCTATTATGACGATGTTGCCGCGTTGGAGCTCCTCCGTCGCGTCCTGGATGCTGGTAGGGCCCTGAAGCTCTATGCTTTTCACGTAGACAGGCTCAATATCCCGGGAGAATGAGGCTCTGGAGGACTCTATCTCCATTACTGGAACTTCCTCTGATATTTCGGGTGATTGTCCCGGCTTTGTAAACAGTTTTTTGATGGTTCTCAAAACACCACCGTCAATGCTTGCTCGTTGTTCCGGCTATTTAACTTTAGCGGGAGGCTCAACCTTTCCGGAGTGCTTTCCATATCTTGTCCCCGACGTGGTGGATGTTCTTCACGGCCCGCCCCTTGCCGCCTTTCATCTGTGTCCCGTCGACCAGCGCCAGCCCCACGGCGATCGGCTTGGCGTGGCGCTCGTCCGAAACCTCCACTATTTCCCCGGCTTTTATTCCGTCGTCCGCAAAAACTATCCCGGGCGCCATCACATCCGCGCCGTTGGCCAGGTGCGGCACTGCCCCCATGTCAACCACAACCCGCTTGAGCCGGGCCATGTCCAACGCAGTCAGGGTTGGCACAAACTCCCCTTTTATTTTTGCCAGAGTTTCTTTCCCGCCAGCGAAGATTAATTCAGTCTCCTGGTCCAGCATGACGATCTCCACGTCATTTTGCAGTATTCCCAAAAGTGCTGGCAGTTTTTTTCCGACGGCCGCGGAGAGCCCTTTCGCCTCGTCCTTCCTCAGATGGTGCCTTCTCCCCTGCATCGGTGAAATATGTTCGCCTGAAGCTTTAACAATATCCCGCCATGGAGCGCGACCGAGGCTTTTTTAACACATACAGTTTACTTTTGTGGGAACATCGTTCAACGTGGTGATTTGGATGAAGCCGAAAGTCAAAGTGCTGGTGGAGGGAGGAAAAGCCTCTGCGGGGCCGCCCCTGGGCCCAGCCCTTGGGCCGCTGGGGGCCAACGTCGGCCAGGTAGTGGCAAAAATCAACGAGAAGACGAGCAAGTTCGCCGGAATGAAGATTCCGGTAACTGTGGTAGTGGATCCGAAGACGCGCCAGTTTGATGTTGAGGTCGGCTCGCCGCCCGTCTCAGCTCTCATAAAAAAGGAGATAGGTTTGGAGAAGGGCGCCAAGACATCCGGCTCAGAGGTCGTCGGGGACCTTCCGTTCGCGAAGGCCGTGGAGATAGCCAAGATGAAGACGGCGGGGAGTCTGGCAAAATCTCTCAAGGCGGCCGTCAAGGAGGTGCTGGGGACCTGCGTCAGCATGGGCGTGACAGTAGACGGAAGGGGCGCCGAGGAAATACAGAAAGAGCTGGACGATGGAAAAAGGGATGAGGAGCTGAAGTAGATGCCGGTTTCAAAAGAGGACTTGATAAAGGCTGTCAAGGAGCTGCGGGACGGGAGCGGAAAGAGAAAATTCGAGCAGGGAGTAGACATCTCGATCACGATAAAAGGGATAGATGTGAAAAAGCCGGAGGGCAAAGTCACCGAGGACATTGTTTTGCCGCACGGCGCCGGGGAGCCAAAGAGGATCCTTGTCTTCGCTGACGGAGAGATGGCGAGGGTGGCCAGGGATGCAGGGGCCGACGGAATAATCGGGCGCGCGGAAATAGAGTCCCTGCAGGGAAACAAGAAAAAAATCAAGAGCATCATGAAAAATTATGACTTCACGGTGGCGCAGGCAGACCTCATGGTCCTCATCGGCAAGGTGTTTGGCCCGGTGCTGGGTCCACGCGGGAAGATGCCGAAGCCGATACCACAGAACGCGAACCCCGCCCCAGTCATGGAGCGCTTCAGGAAGACGATCAGGTTGGCGAACAAGGCGCAGCTGGCATTCCACGGCAGGATAGGCAAAGAAAGCATGACCGACGACCAGATAGCTGAAAACACCCGCGCAGTCTTGGATGCAATTGAAAAAAAAGTCTCCGATTCAGGAGGGCAGATAAGGTCGGTCAGCCTGAAGACCACAATGGGAAAACCTGCGAAGGTGAAGGTGGGATGATGGTGAGCAAAGTGGAAGTTGCACCTTGGAAGCAAGAGGTTGTGGGTGAACTTGGCAGGTTGGCGCAGGAGTATCCTGTGATTGGGTTGGTGGACATCTCCGAGCTGCCGGCCAAGCAGTTCCAGCAAATCAGGCGAAAGCTCAGAGGCCAAGCAGTCATAATTGTTTCTAAAAACACGCTTTTGACGCGGGCGCTGGATAAGGCGGCAGAAAAAGACGCAAAGTTTAAGGAGCTGGCGGGCATGATCGGAGGACAGTCCGGACTGATTTTTTCAAAGATGAATCCTTTCAAGCTGAACAAGTTTCTGCGGGACAGCAGGGTGAACGCCCCCGCCAAGCCCGGGTCAAAATCCCAGAAAGATGTAATCATACCTGCGGGGGACACAGATTTGGCACCAGGCCCCGCGGTGGGCGAGTTGCAGAAACTCGGCATAAAAGCCCGCATCCAGGCGGGGAAGGTGGTCATCCTTGAGGACTTCCACATACTGAAGGTCGGCGATGTTGTGACAAAAGAAATCTCCGACGCGATCGCGAAGTTTGGGATAATGCCGTTGGAGCTTGGGATTAGGCTGAAAGCAGCTTTTGAAGGGGGGACCATCTTTGTCGGGAGCGTCCTGGATGTAGACGAGAAAGTCGTCATATCACAACTTCTGGAATCGAGGGCATTTGCCTTCAGCCTAGCCATGAACGCAAGTTACCCCGCGAGGGAGACAATCAGCATTTTGCTTGTGAAGTCGAAGACCTCGGCCATGAACCTAGCTTTGAACTCCTCGCTTACGGTTGGCCCGGTCATGCCCGTCCTGCTGGTCAAGGCCAAAGGGCAGATGCTGGCCCTTGCAGCGGTCATAGGCGCGAAGAACCCTAGCGCGCTCGATGATGAGCTAAAAGCAATGGTTGTTCCTTCCTGAAATCGGAAAAATTCAAGATTTTTGGGATAAATTTAAAAGCTAAAATGATAGTTTATAGCGGAGGTGCCAAATTGCCAAGAGGAAAAGAAGCTGCAGCGTCTACAATGAAGTTGATCGGCCCGATAGCCTTCTACGTAGGTTTATTGATTTCATTGGTTGCGATGTTTATAACTCCTTCAGGGTGGCTTTATGTTGGGCTAGCAGTTCTCGGGATAATTGCTGGCTTGGCCAACGTGACAGCCAAAGAAACGGGCCCATACCTGTTCGCGTCGATAGCATTCATTATTACGGCCCTGGGTATGACCTCTTTGATAACACTCAATGGGGTTGTTATCCCAGCTGAGCTGATAAGGTTGGCCGCGAACATCACTGTATTCGTGGGCGCTGGAGCAGTCTTGATTGCTTTGAAAGCAATATACGGAATAGCCAAGAGTGGTTAAGAACAGGGGCGCCCCTGGCTCTTTTTTTTAATTTTTTAACTTCGGGCAGTGGAAAACAGTTTATCTGTAACGCTAAGAGGTCGCGCGTGAAGCCGGCCGCTGGAAGCTCCGCTTCCCCAGAAGGCCCAAAAACCTCATCACGGGCCTTACAGTTTTTTGGCCGTGTTTCCAACGGAGGTATAGCCAGTAGGCAAAAAATCCGGCAGTTTTAACAATCCTTTCGCTCTCCTTTTTCCATATTTCGATATTCCGCTCCCAGCCGGTGGATATTACATCCCACTGGAGCTCCGACAAGTGATCAAGCCCAACTGATCTCGCCTCCTCCCAGAACGTGCCTTTTATCGGTATGAACAGAACAGGCACGTAAAGCAGCTTCTTGTCTTTTATCTTGTCGAATAGCTCCAGAGTCGCCAGAACATCTTCCTCCGTCTCGTCTGGAGATCCAACAAGGAACGTGCAGAGGGGGTACCAGGAGTTGTCGTTCAGTATCCCCAGCCCGGTGTCCACTATTTCGTGCCATTTGTCCACGCTGAAGGGCAGCGCCTTTCCTTTCATCCCTTTTTTCATCAACCTGACGCTCCCCGTCTCAACACCGATCTCCACGGCCACGTACGGTTTACCGTTAAAGCGTCGGTGTGTTTTTTCAAGGAGAATGGGGCTGAGTTCCTCGACCATCTTTGGGTCCGCCACCACCGGAGCCATGGCTGCGTGGGAAATGTGTATGTCTTCAACTCCGGGGCACGATGCTATTTTTGAGAAAAGTTCAACGATTTTCTTTCTGTTTGGGACAAAGTTGGGCCCGACTTCGTACAGGAAAATGTCATCCGAGATGATGAAAATTGACTTCGTGCCGCCGTCCGCGTTTGTTTTCACTTCCTTCATTATGAAGTCCATGGGTAGGGAACATCTCTTCCTTGTGGTCGGATAGCAGAACTGGCACCCCCTGCCGCATCCGCGGGTTATCTCCACACAACCATAGCTTGAGGGCCTGATTATTGGCGGGGTGTCGTCTTTCTCCGGATCCACCTGGCCCATCAATACTTCGCTGCCGATTTTTTCGCCCTCCAAAATATTCCTGACTACTTTTGCCAAGTCGCGCTCCGCGTCGCCGTGGGCCAGGATGTCTATGTCCAAGGCCCCCTGCATTTTCATGTCCTTTATCTGCCAGGCGCCAGGGCCGCCAACCATGAGTTTGGTTTTTTTCTTATCTCGTCCGCGGATGACTGGGTGATCCAGAAGTTGCTTGAAATAAAAATAATTTACCGAGCCGCCGCCGAAGCCGAGAATCGCATTGTAGGTCCTGCTGACATAGGCCATCCCCATCGGGTCGTGGCTTGAGACACCTATCACTTTCGTGTTTTCCCCCACGAACCGGTTCAATGTCTGTGGGTGTGCCACAACGACGTTTTCCTCTCCAAATTCTCTTGCCAAGAGCGCCTCGACCCTGCGCAGGCCATAAGAAGCAAATGCTGGCCGCCCATCCTCGTCAAGCTGGGGCTCGAAGTATTTGGTCAATAACCTGTGCACGATTTTATGCGGGAAGGTGCAGAGAAAGGCCATGAATGGGTCGTTGCCGAAGTTGCTCATGGTCGGAAGGTCGGAGGTCAGAACTATCTTGTACCCATCTTTGGAGCCTTTGTCCGCCACGGCTTTCGTGGGCTTCTTACCAGAGGATTTCACAGCAGAAAGCGTATTATTACCTCCTGTTCACTTATACTAATAATAAAAAATACATCTTAAATTGCTTTCTTGGGATTGGAATTTTGTCTAACAGCCGCAAAAGCCTTAAATAGAATCTTTCAGTCCTATATCTATGCGAGTGTTGATTTTAGGCGAACTTGAGGCATATGCGAGGTACCTGTTAGCAGTTACGAAAAACAGTGGGTTCGATTTCCTTCGTATTGCGCCAGAGAAACTCAGTGAAACTCCATCGAAGCTTGCGGAGCTGCAGAAATATGACGCAGTGGTAATAAGCGACGGACCTGCCCAGAACATCGGCAACAAAAAAATGGAGCTTTTGAAAGAGTACGTGGAAGGAGGCAAAGGTCTTGGGATGATCGGAGGGTGGTGGTCTTTCACGGGTTCCAACGGGAATTACCACGGCACACCAGTTGAGGAAATACTACCTGTGAAGTGTTCCCCCAAGGACGACCGCGTCAACGACCCCAACGGGTTCAAAATAATCAAGAAAAAAGACCACCCGATACTGAAGCGGCTGCCTTGGAACGACTCCCCGACAGTTTGTGGCTACAACGCGGTGACTGCAAAAGCTGGTGCAGAAGTCCTGCTGAGCATGAGAAGGATAGAGTCGGTAGGCAAGAACCATGTGGAAGAAGTAAAGCTGGCAAAGCAAGAAGCCCCACTGCTCGTCGTTGGAGAATACGGAGACGGAAGAACCCTCGCCTTTACCACAGACCTCTCGCCGCACTGGGTGGGGGGGATGGTTGACTGGGGCAAGGACAGAAAAGTGGTTGAAGGGGCAGAGTTGGGTAACCTGTACCTCCAGTTTGGCGGCCAAATCCTGAAGTGGCTCGCGGGAAAAGCCTGAAGCATCGTCTAAGTTAGCGCCAATAGCAGGCGAAAGACTTTAAATAGTCGGGAGTAGGTAAAATGGCAAAAGTTGAGGAGGATGGGGAATGACCGCAAACATAGTGGGCCTGGGCGTATGTTCGATAGACCAGTTTGCGCTGGTGGATGAGTTTTGCAAAGTAGACGACAAAATCTGGATTAAGGAATTCGCGAGGATGCCGGGCGGAGTGGTGGCGAACTTTTGCGTCGGGGTGGCAAGGATGGGCGTGAAGTCTGGATTCATGGGGTCATCTGGAGACGACCCTAACGGCCACGAGATAATGCAGAACTTCAAGAAAGAAGGGATGGACACCGGCCACTTCTTCCTGAGAAAAAACACGAAAACAGCCGTCAATATAATTGTGGTTGATTCCCACGGGCAGCGCCAAATCCTTCAGGATCCCTACATGGAGAAGAACGTCCTGCTGCCCAAAGACATAATCCCCGATTACGTTGCGAAGGCGGACATTTTCCATACGGATGCGGTGAACATAGATTCCGCCAGGAAGTGCATGAAGATAGCAAAAGAGGCGGGGAAGAGGGTGTCGTTTGACCTGGAAAGGCACGTCGCAGTTTTCGGCTTGAACAAGATAAAAGATTTAATCGAGATGACAGATATCCTTCTGCCTAACCGAAGGGGGGCGCTGGAGCTCACGAAAGAGACGGACTACAAAAAAGCGGCGAGGAAGCTGCTCGGCATGGGCCCGGAGATTGTGGTCATAACATTGGGGGACGAGGGCTGCTGGGTCGCGACGGAGGACAAGGAAGAACGCGTGAAGATATACGACCTCCAGCCTGTTGTGGACACTACTGGCGCAGGGGACTGCTTCAACTCAACTTTCGTCAGCTGCATTTACAAGGGGCTGGACCCGGTTGAGGCGGCGGATTTCGCGACGGCGTCCGCGGCCCTTTCAGTGATGAAGGTCGGCGCCCAGACTATGCCGAAGTGGAAAGAGGTTGAGAAACTTTTGGCTCACCCGCCAAAGAGAGGAGAATGAGGTGAAAGAATGGTTCACGGTTACAACGGGAAGATTCTTCGCGTGGATTTGACGCACAACAAGGTGACGGTCGAAGAGAAAGACGAGACATTTTACAGGAGATATCTCGGCGGGAGGGCGCTCTCACTTTACTACTTGCTGAACGAGATGGAGGAAGGAGTTGACCCCCTCGGGCCTGACAACCTTCTGATATTTGCACCCAGCGTAATCACAGGGGCGCCTTTGCAGGGGTTGTCAAGGTTCTCCGTCGCCAGCAAGTCTCCTCTCACAGGGAGCTATGGCGAAGCAGAGGCTGGCGGTGACTGGGGGCCGTGGCTGAAGTTCTCCGGTTTTGATGCGGTGGTTGTGAAGGGAAAGGCGAAGAAGCCGGTCTACTTGTGGTTACACGATGGCAAGGCAGAGATTAGAGACGCGAGCAAGGCCTGGGGAAAGACAACGAAAGAGGCCGAAGAAATCATCCGCGAAGAGATTAAGGATAAAACCGCAAAGGTCGCGCAGATTGGCCCAGCTGGTGAAAAGCTCGTTCGTTTTGCGTGCATCATAAACAAGCTCAGGGACGTCAACGGCCGCGGAGGGCTGGGAGCAGTCATGGGGTCAAAGAATTTGAAAGCGATAGCCACAAGCGGGAAGCCGGGGACAAACGTGAAGGACCCTGAGAAGGTGAAGACCCTTCTGAAATGGTTTGCTGACAATTATTTGAAGTGCGCGAGCGGCGACCCCGCGGGACTCCACAAACTTGGAACTGCCCAGTATGTGTTGCAATGCCAGGGCGCGGGGATTCTTCCGACCAGAAACTTCCGCGACGGCGCATTTGAAGGTGCGGAGAAAATAAGCGGAGAGACGATTAAGGAGACGATTCACTCCGGTCAGACGGCGTGCTGGTCCTGCTCAATAGCGTGCAAGATGAATGTAAAGGTCGACGAGCCAAACATGAAGATAGACGAAGCGTACGGCGCCCCGGAGTACGAGGCCATAGGTGCTTTGGGCTCTTGCTGCGGCGTCGATGACTTGAAGGCCGTGTGCAAGGCAAACGAAATATGCAACGCTTACGGGATGGACGCAATTTCAACCGGGGTTTCGGTAGCTTTTGCCATGGAGTGCTTCGAGAACGGCCTGCTGACGAAGAAAGACACGGGCGGGATTGACCTGAAGTTTGGAAACGCCGAGGGCATGCTGAAGATGGTGCAGACGATAGCCGACCGCGAGGGCTTGGGTGACATCCTCGCCGAGGGGGTCAAGCGGGCGGCCGAAAAGATCGGGAAGGGTGCAGAGAAGTATGCCATGCACGTCAAAGGGAAAGAACTTCCTATGCACGAGGGTCGCTTTAAGGCGGGCGTTGGGTTTGGCTATGGGGTTTCTCCACATGGTGCAGACCACGTCCAGATGGAGCACGACCCTTGTTTTGAAGGAGAGGGTTTCTTCCTCAACAATCTCAAGCCGATAGGAATTCTGGAACCAGTGAAGAGCATTGACCTGGGCCCGCGCAAGGTCAGGCTGTTCACTTATCTGCAGCACTGGTGGAGCCTTGGCAACAGCTTGGACATATGCCTGTTCACCACGGCGCCGGCGAGAGTTTGGTCGATACCGCAGGTCGTGGAGATTGTGAATGCAATCACAGGCTGGGACACCACAGCCTGGGAGCTGATGAAGGTCGGGGAGAGGGGGACCACGATGGCCAGGGCTTTCAATGTCAGGGAGGGGTTAACGAAGGACGACGACTGGGTGCCTGAGAGACTCTTCCAGCCTATCGAGAACGGGCCGCAGAAGGGGCTGAAGTTCTCGAAGGAGGTCTTCAAGCAGGCGGTCGCCGACTACTACCAGATGATGGGATGGGACGAGGATGGGGCGCCTACCCGGGGGAAGCTTGAGGAGCTGGATGTAGGGTGGGTCGCCGAGAAGCTGAAGAAGTAAATTTTCAGAACCACTGCTCATTTTAAATCTGTCCCTGCTATTTTCACATTGCCAGAAGCCACGATGTTTCCTTAATTTTTAGCGTTTGCGGAACTCGTCCATGAGCCTGAGCATGTTCGTTCGTCCATGCCGTGCCCTAGTTATTGCGTGCTTTTTTTCAAGGTTGATCACCAGCTGGCTGAGCTTCGACTTCGAGAAATCCTCGCGAAGCTTTCTCCAGAGGTCATCCTGCCTTGTTTCCCCTCCCAGCTCCATCACCTTCTGCAGCACCTTCCGCTCCTCGTCGCTCAGCGTCATCATCGCGACCTTCACGGCGCGCTCCGAGGCGTAGCTTCTGAAAGCCAAGTAAAACACCAGCGTTGCCCCAACCGAAATCAAGATTATAACCGCCAAGGCCACCGCAATCGTCGTGAAACCAACGCTGGGGGCGATTCCGAATACTCCGAACAACGCCACCCCCACCGCGACCGAAATTACAAGTGATATGAGGGTGGTGAGCAGCAATTCTGTCGCGTTCGTCCGCATGGATGTCATTCCCTTATCCGGTGGATCGGATTTAGCTTTACCCTTTTCGACGAAATCTCTTCGCACGCATACCATTCAGGTACTCAATTTGTTGTTTTGGATTCAGCGGCAGAGGTGATTTGAGGATCGATTTAACTATTGCTGTTTCTATGGCGGATTTTGAGCTCCTGCTTTTAGACACGACGTAGAACAACAGCGCGGCTCCGGCCGAGGTCAGGGTCATCGCCACCACGGCCATGGCCACCGCCACCGGCTCCAAGTTCGGAGCGGCCCCCACCACACCGAAAAGAACCGCCCCGATGGATATCGATATCAGGGCCGCAATGCCTATTGTCTCCAGCACTTCGACTAGGTCGACTAGCATCGCCGTTCCTCTGAGCTGTAGGAGGATTTCAACCACTTCGCCTGATAACGATGTACTTGGTTGCGACTATGCTTAGAAGCGCTGCGAAGATTGCTGCAACAAGCACTGTGAACCAAGGCATCACTTGCGCCAAGCCAGCTCCCGTCGAGCCGAGGACACCGATCTTGGGGTCGTGGACTATAGACGTTCCGCGCTCGTAAATCAGGTAGATGTCTCTGTCACCTTCTTCCGCGTCTCCCGAGATGTTGGTGGATTTTACTAGCCTTGAAACACCGTCAACTAGGGCCGTGTCCTTCCAGGAGAAGAACCCACTGTAGTCTCCGAGTTTCACCTTGACTTCATCTTCGTCCTCTCCCTCAACGTCGCGCTTCTCCTCTTCGACCTCGAACTCGCTGTCGAGCTCCGTCTTCAGGGCCAGCTTGCTGTCGCTGCGGGTGTATGGGTAGTTGTTTATCTCTATGTCTATTTTGATCTCGTTTGGTTTCACGTTATCGCCGCCGACGATTATCGAGGTCCCGCTCGCGTACACGGTGACCTTGAACACATTGTCTGCGGTCCGAGCTACGATTTTATGGACGGTAGTCGTGCCGACGTTTTCAGTTGTGCGCTGAATAGGTGAGAACGTGGTATTTTTGAGGTCGTAAGTGTAAACCTCTTCACCCTTGTCGTAGAGTCCGTCACCGTCGTTGTCCACAAATTCAACAATCTCCTCGAATTTCACCTCGAACTCTAGCTCTGCCTTAAGGTTCGCATTCTCTGTGGTCGCCTGCAGATCATCGTACTCAAGTTTGAATTTAACGCCCTCGTCGATCCTCATCCTGATTGTATGCTGTTCACTATACTCTCCTGCTCGTGTCTCGTCCGGGTTTCGGGCTTCTATCTCCACCTCGTTCTCGCTTCCCCTGATTTCGGCCGTTCGCTCCTCTTCCCCATGCTCGTCCGTTCCACCTGTTTTGCCTGCTGGCACGGTTATCTCCGACTGCTCGTTCTTTGAATCTCCGCCTTCGTCTGCCGTCACCACGGACGCCAGCGGGGGGGTCATGATGCTCAGCACGAGCAGCGCCGTCAACGCCGTCGCCGCACCCTTTTGTCCAAGTTCGCGCATTTCGTTTCACTCCTTTCAGTTCGGGCTAAGCTCCCACCGCAGCCCCTATCGCTCGCGGGTTCATAGATTTCTGTGTTACCCTTTGAAACAGCGGGTATTTTACAAATCTCCAAAGAATTTCCAAATTGTTCCAAACAAGGCGAAATTTACGTTCATTTTTTGAGAAATGCTTCTATATCTATTCAGGACCTTACACGGGTTGTTATCCCGCTTTTGGCAGCCATTCTCAGGTTTAAAAGAGGGTTTTCGCAATTCGTTGGCCACCTAGAAACAGCCTCATTCTTGAGGTGTCAGACCACGACCAGGCACGCCACATCCATAACATTAGTCCCTGTTGGCCCGGTCATCACGAGGTCCCCAAGTTTCTTGAAGAATGGGTAGGGCGCGTTTTCCTTCAGGTAGTCCTTAGGATGCAGCTTCAGGCTTTCAGCCCTTTTGAGAGTGTAGCCGTCAGCAATTGCACCGGCGGCATCCGTCGGGCCGTCTATACCGTCCGTGCCGAAGGCCACCATAGCAACATTTTTCAGACCCGCCAGCCCCGCCACGGCTCCAAGCACGAGCTCTTGGCTGCGTCCGCCCGGCCCCTTGCCCACAACATTCACAGTCGTCTCGCCTCCAGAAACAAAGAGCGCCGGCCTTGCCACAGGCTTGCCCGACTGAATCACGCGCTTCGCAAGAGCGGCAAAGTTCGCGCCGACCTCTCTCGCCTCCCCCTGCATTTTAGTCGTGAGTATCGAGACATTGAAGCCGAGCGATCTCCCCACCTCTGCGGCCGCCCCCACAGCCTGAGTGTTGCTGGCCATTATTTCATGAAACACTTTCTTGAAGCATTTGTCTCGCGGCTTTGGAGTGTCCGGAATTTTTTTCCTTGCCCCAGCCTGCAGACGCCCTAGGACACTCTTCGGCAACTTCCCGGCAAGCTTGTACTTCTTGATCACCGCCATCGCGTCCGCAAAGCTCGTCGAGTCAGGGTAAGTCGGCCCGCTGGCGATTGTGTCCAGCCTGTCTCCAATCACGTCGGAGATCACCAGAGTGACAACCTTGGCAGGATATGCCGCCCTTGCCAGTTGCCCGCCAGCAATCCCAGAGAGGTGCTTCCTGACGGAGTTTGTCTCGTGGATGTCCGCCCCGCACTTGAGGAAAAGCTTGGTCGTCTCCTGCAGCTCGTCAAGGGAAATCCCATCGGCAGGTAGCGGGATGAGCGCCGAGCCGCCGCCGCTCAAGAGGCAGATGACAAGGTCGTTGGGCCCGAGGCCGCTGACCAACTCAATCATCTTCTTTGCGCCCCCCACGCCAGCCTCTGTCGGCAGGGGGTGGGTGGCTTCATGGAGTTTGATTTTTTCCACGCGATATTTCGACGCCTGCCCCTTGGGGACGTTGACCACCCCCGCGGTGATGAAGTTTCCGACCATCCCCTCGAGGGCCTCCGCCATTGCCCCGCTCGCCTTCCCGCCGCCAACCACGATGACCTTCTCGGCTTTTGATAGGTCAAATTCTTTTTTACCAACATTCAGGCGCTTCCCCTCCAGCCTCAACCGGCGGCGCATAGCTGAAGACGGGTCGGCGGAATCAATCGCCCTTTTCACGACTTCGATGAGCACTTCTCTCGCCCGCCGGAGCTCAGGCGTCTCAGCGTTGTCGAGCAGTTGCTTTTCATTTTTGATTGCCATCCTCCCACGTTTTGTAATCTCCTTTTGGTTAAATTAAGCCGACGGGGCCAAACTTCCTGCGGCGGCACAGCAGCCAGCCACACCCAAAAGGTTTTTATAGTTCTGAGTGTCATTCAGAACTACAGAAAAAAGGTGAAACTCGTGAGGCGGGCGTGCGAGAGAACGTGGAGAAACATCTTGGAGTGGGCATGGGACAACAAGATACAAGAGTTTACCCACCAGGATCTCCTTCAGAACGGCGTCGTCAGCTACAAAGGAAACGAGCGGGCCAAAATAAGGTCTGCATCATCATCCTTGTACAGGATGTGGCGGGCCGGGCTGCTCACCCGTTTGGCTGTTGGCAAGGGTCGCCGCGCCAGCCTGTACACCACAATCTCACGCGAAGAATACAAGCGAACGCTCGAGCGGCTCGTCTTCGTTTGAACTGTGCCAGAGAAAGCAGAAAATTTTCCAACGGGATTAGTCCAGCCTGAGCCCCAGCTTCTCCTTCCTAAATATCTTCTCGTCCATCAGCTTGAGCTTGCTTGAGACGGTCGGGGAGAACTCCATCTGCGCGAGGACATCCTTCTCCAGGTCTACCCCGGGCGCAATCTCCTCCAGCACAAGCCCGTCCTTGCCCAGCCTGAAGACCGCCCTCTCCGTGACATACATGACCTCCTGCCCCTTCTTCCTCGCATACTCCCCGCTGAAAGTGATCTGCTCCACATTCTTCACAAATTTCTTGATCAATCCCTCTTTCAAAATCTTCAGCCTCCCCTCCCCGACCTCCACCTCAAGGCCCTTGGTGGTCATCGTCCCGCAGAAGACGACCTTCTTTGCATTCTGCGCGATGTCTATGAACCCGCCGCAGCCCGCGAACCTCCCCCCAAACTTGCTCACGTTCTCGTTCCCCTTCTCATCGACCTGCGCCAGACCCAAAAATCCCAAATCCAGACCGCCCCCCTGGTAAAAATCAAATTGATAGGGCTGGTCAATGACCGCCTCGTAGTTTACCGCGACCCCGAAATCGCAGCCAGACAGGGGAACCCCGCCTATGACGCCCGACTCCACCGTCAGCGTGATCTTGTCGTAAATGTTCTCCTCCATGGCGACATTGGCGACCTCCGTGGCCATCCCGATACCAAGGTTCACGACCGCCCCTTGCTTCAGCTCCATGGCTGCCCTCCTCCCGACGACCTTCCTCTCGTCAAGCGGCCTAGGCTCGACCGCGGCCGGAGGGACCCTAACTTCCCCGCTTATCGCCGGGTTGTAAGCTATCTGAGAAGTCTGCCAACTGTACTCTGGTTTAGTGGCCTTCACGACGTAATCCACCAAGATGCCCGGGATCACGACGCTCTTGCTCGGCAAGAGGTCATCGGCGATCCTTTCAACCTGAACGGTTGTGATTCCACCAGAATTCCTCGTCGCCTGCGCCATGGCCAAATTTTCAAGGGTAACCCCCTCTTTTTCCATCGATATGTTGCCCTTCCTGTCTGCAGTCGTTCCCCGGATCATGGAAAAATCCATCGGGAAGGCTTTGTAAAGCAGGTACTCTTTCCCGTCGTACTCGACCAACTTTACCATGTCTTCCGCTTTCTTTGTGATCTCGTTTATTTTGCCGCCTTCCACTCGAGGGTCCACGAAGGTCCACAAGCCAGTGTGGCTCATCAGGTACTGTCTTTTGGCGGCGATTGTCCTGAACATTTGCGAAATTATGCCTTGTGGAAAACAATAACAGAGAACTTTGTTGTTCAAAATCAAGTCGCTTATTTGCGGGGCCTTCCCGGAGTGCGTCATTATCAGCTTTCCGGCCAGGCCCTCGACACCAAGAACATCGAACCCCACATTTTTCCCACCAGATTGACCCGCGGGGCCGACGAAAGTCAGGTTTCTCGGTTTTCCGGTTTTATCAAATCTTTCCCTTAAAGCATGAAAAAGTTCCCGCGGGAGGTTGGTCGTTGTGAAGCCGCCTGTCGCGACGGTGTCTCCATCTTTTATGTAGCTAATGGCCTCCTCTGCGGTCACCACTTTCATCTTCTAACCTAAAAACTTCATTTTCAAGTGTTTTTAAATGTATTCCCCGGCGCTGATGTTTATCAGCTGCCCGGTCATGTACGTCCCCTCGGTCACAAGGAACGCCACCAGCTTCGCGACTTCCTCAGGCTCCCCCTTTCTTCCGAGCGGGATTTTTGACACCCTCTCGCGGGCCAGGCCAGAAGGCATAGCGTCAGTCATCCTGGTCCTTATGAACCCGGGCAATATCGCGTTGCAGATTATGTTGTACTGGGCATACTCCATCGCGACCACCTTCGTGAGCGCGTTCACCCCTCCCTTCGCCGCCGCATAGTTCGCCTGCCCCGTGGCCCCGTCTATTGCGCTCATGGAACTAACGTTGACTATGTTCCCCCCGCCCTGCTTGATCATGTACGGCAACGCCGCCCGGATGCAGTTGTATGTCCCGGTAAGATCCACATCGATGACCCTCTGCCACTGGTCCGGGGCCATGTTAACGAGAAGCTTGTCTACGTTCAGCCCGGCATTGTTCACCAGAACGTCCACCCTGCCCATCTTCTCCACGGTTTCCTTCACCATTTTTTCGGCTTCCTCATATTTCGAGACATCGCCCCTGATGAAGAGCACGTCTCTGCCTGCTTTTTTGATCTCTTCCATGGCTCTCACTCCTTCCTCAGGCGGGTCGTGGAAAGCGTTCATCACGATGTTGAATCCCCTCTTGCCCAGCTCCACGGCTATCGCCTTGCCTATCCCCCTGCTGGCCCCCGTGATCACCGCGACCTTGGCAACCTCCTTTTTCTCCAGCTTGGGGGTGAAGATGATGAATTCCCCAAAGTCTGTTACCTTCTTGTCAACAGTCCCCTCCATCCCTTTCTTCAAAAGAGGGTAGTTCTCGTCTTCTATCCTAACTAAGTAGCGTTTCCCCGTCTCGTCCTCAACTATCCCGGACTTTGTCGTCTTTTTGTAAGGAGGCGGTGGAACGGTCACTTCCGTGAAACAGAGTAATTTCGCCTTCATCTTCACATCTCCAATATAGTAACTATCCCAACGGAGCCGGTCCCGCCGTGTCCCTCGACCATGGCGGTTTTTCTGTTGGGGACCTGTCGCTCGCCGGCTTCCCCTCTAAGTTGCAAGTACATCTCAATCAAAGTCCCAATGTGGGTAGCGCCTATGGGGTGGCCTTTGGCCTTGAGTCCGCCGCTCACGTTCACAGGGAGAGAACCGTCAAACATAACTGTCCTGTCCCTGACCAGCTTTGCGCCCTCCCCCTGCTTGGCGAACCCCAGCGCTTCGTAAGCCATGGGCTCGACGGGGGTGAAAGCATCATGGACTTCCACGATATCAATATCTTTTGGACTCTTCCCCGCCTGTTTGTAGGCTTGGTCCGCCGCTTTCTTCGAGCAGAGCAGAAATGTTGGGTCAGGTCTGTCGGCCACCGCCAAGGTGTCGTGGGCCACGCCCATCCCCTTGATGTAAACCGGCGAGTCCGTGTACTTCTTCGGGTTGGCGCTCAACAAGACTGCGGCGGCGCCGTCGGTAATCAGCGAGCAGTGGAACAGCCTGATGGGGTCTGCTATCATCCTTGAACCCATTATCATCTCCTTCGTGACGTCCTTGCGCATGTGCGCCCACGGGTTTTTCAGCGCGTTTTTGTGGTTCTTGAGCGAAATCTCCGCCCAGTCATCTTCCGTGACATCGTACTTCTGAGCGTACAGTTGGACCATCAATGAGTATGCGCCAGGTGCGGTTACGCCGTACTTGCGCTCTTCCGGAGCAGACCCGTGAGTTATAATCTCAGTAATTCTGTCGACCCCGAACTTATTCATCTTCTCGAACCCAACGACAAGGACATTCTCAGCCAGCCCACCCTCAATCATCTTCTTGCCCTGAAGCACCGCCATGCTCCCGCTTATGCAGGCCGATTCGACGTGGAAACCGTAAGCGTCGGGGTTCCCAAGATACTCCCACGCCAAGGTCCCGGTCTGATGCTGTTCTGAAAAGGAGTTGTCGACACAGCTCACGATGATGCACGGTATCTCTTTGGGGGAAATGCCCTTCTCAACATTTTTCAAGCAACCGTCCATCGCCGCCTTGATGAGGTCTGGAGTATCCATGTCCAACACGCCGTACTTTGTGTGCCCATATGATACAATTCCAACCGTCATTTTGTCACCTTAATTCCCTGTAAATTCCTTTTTAAATAGTTATCCCCGACAATGGGCTTGTCGAATAGTTCGTGATTTATAAATTGCCAGACAACAACACAATCTGAAGAGGCAGGCTGTGCTGAGGAGGTGGTTTGTAGGACGCACTAGCATGCACCCCGGATACCACGCGGCCCGGCACAGCGCCAAGATTTATGATGTCAACGCAGTTTATAAAACCGCCATCAGCCTGGTAGCGAGGCTTCCCCCGCCCTGGGAAAAATCCAAGAGAGGCAGGCGCCCCAAGCTGTCTTCACGTCAATATCTGGCGGTGTGCGTCGTGTACGTGTGCCTGGACCTCACGTATCGCGAGATCGAGGGGCTCGGCCCGTCTTTTCTGAAGAAGACAGTGGACCACTCCACCGTGGGAAAGGCGTTCAAGCGGCTGAAGCCGAGTTACGTGAAGCTGGTGCTCGGCCTGCTCAGGAAGAGGCTCAAGGGGCACGCCGAGTTCGACTTCTACTTCATCGACTCGACGGGCATCTCCACCCCTCGACTGAAAACCCGCGTAAGGGCCCTCAAAAAGGTACGAGAACGCGAAAATCTCAAGCTGCACGTGCTCGCTGGTTATTCCAGCAAGGCCAGCGCGCTTGTAATTGTCGCGGCGAGGGTCACGAAGCACAATGTCACGGACGGCAGCCAGGTCGGATACCTGACCAGGGGCATCGACGGCGGGGGCAAGCGCCTCTTGGGGGACTCGGCATACGACTGGAGGCGCAATATCGAGCTCGCGCTGAAGCGCGGGTTCAAACCGTTGTTCAAGCCGAGAGATCTCGAGTACCACGGGATGTTCAGGAAGATTGTGCTCCGCGACTTCAAGCGGAACCGCAAGCTCTACAAGCAGAGGGGCATCGGGGAGGCCATATTCGGCGGCATCGAGAACCGCTACGGTGCCCATACGAGATGCAAGAGGGTGAGGACGAAGGTCCTGAGTATGCTGCTCATGCTCGTGGCCCACAACCTGCGCACCTACATGCGCGTCCGCGCCGCGGAAAAAAGGGGGTTTTTATTTGTTATATGGATTTATTTGACAAGCCCCCCGACAATTCGTGTAGTATCCACGGCAACTCGCAAAAGGGATTAATACCCCCTAAAAAAGATATTTGGCGGCAGAAAAGCCGAAATTTCAAGGTGGTTTCACGCAGAAATGGGTCGTGGAAGACAAGAAAGAGAAAAACGTTTGGTGGCCTTCGGAGGAGATGAAGCGTCGGGCCTGGGTTAACGACCCCTCTATTTACGAGACGGCAGCAAAGGATCCGGTGGCCTTCTGGGGGAAACTCGCGGCCGAGGGGCTCGAGTGGTTCAAAAAGTGGGACAAAACATACGAGGAAAACCTTCCTTATTACACGTGGTTCGTTGGGGGGAAGCTCAACGTCTGCTACAATGCCGTTGACCGCCACATCAAGGCCGGCAAAGGCGACAAGGTCGCGATACTTTGGGTTCCAGAGCCAGTTGAAGAAAGCGCGAGAAAAATCACTTACAATGATCTCTATGAGCAGGTCAACCGCTTCGCAAATGTTCTGAAGGGTCTGGGCGTGAAGAAGGGCGACAGGGTCGGCATCTACCTACCTCTAATCCCGGAGGGCCAGATTGCGATGCTTGCATGCGCCCGGATTGGCGCGGTGCACAGCGTCGTGTTTTCAGCCTTCAGCAGCGACTCCCTCCGCGTGAGGCTGGAGGACGCGGGGGCGAAGGTTCTCGTCACATGTGATGGGTATTACCGCCGCGGAAAGATGGTGGACCTCAAAGCCAGCGCCGACGAGGGTATCAAGGGTACGAGTGTCGAGAAGGTTGTTGTGGTAAAGCGCGCGGGCAACAACGTCAAGATGACCGATGGGCGCGACCTCTGGTGGCACGGTCTATTGAATAAGGCAGGGCCGACATGTGAGCCTGAGGTGATGGACGCCGAGGACATGCTTTTCTTGTTATACACGTCCGGCACCACAGGAAGGCCAAAGGGTGTCATCCACACCACCGGCGGTTACGCAACTCAAGTCTACTGGACGGCAAAATGGGTCTTTGATCTGCACGACGACGACCTCTTCTGGTGCACATCCGACATAGGGTGGGTCACCGGGCACTCCTACGCTTGTTACGGGCCTCTTCTCAACGGCGTCAGCATGCTTCTTTTCGAGGGCTCCCCCGACTACCCGGCGCCAGACAGGTGGTGGGAGATAATCGAGAAATACAAAGTCACGATTTTATACACGGCGCCGACCGCCATCAGAATGTTCGTCCAATTGGGAGTTGAGTGGCCGAAGAAGCACGACCTCAGCGCGCTTCGACTACTCGGGACCGTGGGAGAGCCAATAGATCTGGAGGCCTGGCTGTGGTATTTCAACAACATCGGTGGCGGAAGATGCCTGATAACTGACACATGGTGGCAGACCGAGACGGGAGGCACGCTGATGATGAGCTTACCAGGAATAGGGCCTTTCATGCCATCGGTCTCTGGCAGGAGTTTCCCAGGCACAAAGGCCGAAGTTGTGGACGAGGATGGAAACCCTGCTCCAGCGGGTTATCTCGTCCAGGTTCCGCCAGTCGCTCCGGGAATGCTCAGGGGGCTCTACAAGGCCGATGACAAATACCGCCAGACCTACTGGGACAAGTACAACAACAGGTTCTACTTCACGGGAGACGGCGCGAGGAGAGTTCCACATGGGTGCATAAGGGTCACTGGAAGGGTCGACGATGTCATGAAGGTGGCCGGGCACAGGCTGTCCACAGCGGAGATGGAGGATGCAATGAACAGGCACGAGGCAGTCTCCGAGAGCGCCGTGATACCGAAGCCACACCCGATAAAGGGAGAGACGCCGGTGGCTTACGTCATCCTGAAGAAGGGTTACTCTCCTTCGGACGCCCTTGCGAAGGAGCTCCTGGTCCATGTCGGCAAGGTAATGGGGCCGATTGCTAGGCCTGAACAAGTCTTTATAGTTGATGCGCTCCCGAAGACTAGGAGCGGGAAGATAATGAGAAGAATCTTGAAGGCTCTCCTGACGAACGACCCAGTCGGGGACACCACAACCCTGCTGAATCCGGAGTCCGTTGAGGCTTTAAAGAAAAAGGTCGGCTACAAGGGGCCGGGTTAGCCTTTGGAAGTTTTTTTGCGTCTTTGCATTTGTCCAACAAAAGAATGCAAATTGTCGGCGCATGCTTTCACGCGCCTCGTGTGCTGGCCGAGCTCGTCGATGAGATATCCTATCTTTTCTTCCATTTTGTCCAATTCCTTGATATGCTTGTTCAGTTTGCGGTAGTGGGTCAAAAGCAGAAAAGCTATTCCAATCTCTCCAAACAGCAAGACCATATCCAATATGAATGTGAGCGTTTGAGGGTCCATCCTACCACTTTTTTGGGTTTCCTCGATTCATTACAAGTCTTCCATCAACGAGAATTTTTCCCTTCTTCATATCCTTGATCATGTCGAGGTGGCTTGAGGCCCTGTTTTTGCCGTGGTAAGCGCCCCTGTTGTTTCCAATCGCGATGTGGATAGTGCCAAATATCTTTTCGTCGACTATTATGCTGCCGCCAGTGTACTCGGCCCCTTTGTTTGTACCTATCCCAAACTCTGCTATCCTGTCTTTATCACCAGTATTTGCCTTCAGAAAATCCGCCAAGTTTTTCTCGCCGCTCTCGGCGCTGTATTCCTGCAATCTTCCGTTTTTGAACACTAGCCCAAGTCCTTCGAGCTTGCCGAAGCCCGGGATGGAAACCTTATCAAACTTGATTGCGCCATTCGCCGAAGTTTCTATGGGCGCCAAGAAGACCTCCCCCGCAGGGATGTTGAGTCCAACGTCCCCCCTTCTAATGTCCTTTTCGGAAATCACTCCATCGTCTTTCAATATTGGCCGCCCACCAATCCTGAAGCTCAGGTCAGTGCCGTCATCCGCAACTATCCTCACTGCGTCCCCGCCCTTCAAGACCCTAGAGTAGACTCCGCAAAGTCTGGAGAGCTCGGGGCGGAAGGTCTGGTGTATACTGTTGAAAAATATCCGTCTGAAGCGCCCGACCGAGATCCCGTAGGCCTTGGATGCTCCAGGCACGGGCCACCCAAACAAAGCCCACCTTGTTTTTCTTCGGTCCATTATATCCCGGATTTTCAGCCGGACAGATGCTCCAAGCCTGATTTTTGAAGCCAGTCCCTTGGCCCAGTTGGGGTCGTCCTCCTCCCCAATGAAAATGGATACATCCGCCCGCCTGGCGACAGCTTCAGCAAATGGCCCCATCTCCTTCAGCGAGGCGTCGGGCTTCAGCAGGTAGCTCATCCGCTGTCTTTCAGAGGAATAGCCCAAGAACAGAGTGTGTGCGCCAACCTTCCAGCATTCCTCCTCGACTTTCTGGGCAAACCTCTCGCAGCTGGGATCCGTCTTGTTGTAGACTATCCTGACGGCCTCGTAGCGATTCATTTTTTTGCCTATCTTCATCGAGTGTCTGACAAATTTCGTCGCAATATTTTTCATCTCATTCTTGGACAGTTCTGGCATCCCGACACAATTTTTCTTCCTAGTGCTGCTTTTTGAGACTTCTGGTATAAAGCCACAGCCCTAGGTTTTCGCAACAGCTTTTTGCCCAGCCTTCCACCAAAATTTGATGAAAAGAGTCTGCCTGGCGCTATGTGTGTCCCTGCCCCTAACTACCACAAAGGGCGCCCAAGCCTGGAACGGAAAGACCCACCAGGACATTGCTGAGGCCGCCCACCAAAAGCTTCCGGATAACCTCCGGCTTCTTTTGAGTTATACTACGGTTCGGGATGGGGCGGTTTGGCTGGACAGGTACCGCACGACGCCAGACCCATACGGCCGGACATTCCCAAGTTCTGGTCACATCCAGCTGGCATCAAGGGCCCAAGCCGAAAACTGGCTTGGACAAGTTGAGAACCGCTACTTGGAAAATGACTTGATAACGCCGCCCTCGCTCTGGGCATAGCCGCCCACTACATCTCAGATTCCGTCGTGCTGGTGCACAACATAGAATGGACAAACCTGCACGAGGTGTATGAGACGCAAGGGGAGCAGTTCTACCCGGCGGAACCCTGGGGGGTTGCGGGCTTCAATCTTGAACAAAAACTGGCTGACTACTACAGCGGGGCATCAGCCAAGTGGCAGAGCTGGCAGAGTACCCGCGACCCAAAAATAGTTAGTGAAGGCGTGGATTTGGCGGCATCTTACACGTACAATGCATGGGGTCAAGCTCTCGGCGTTAGTCTCCCTGTGCAACCAGCACAAGAGATCCAACCGGGACAGTTGGGTCAGCCGATAAATTTGGAGCTGGCGGCGGCCGCAGCCATTATCATTTTAATTGTAACAGCCGCCTTCGGCTTCAAACATTACCGCTCTGGCAAAGCTAGCGGATGTAGCTCAGTTCCTCTTCAACATCAGGTGCCCTGATTTCCGGAGGTTTCATTTTAGAGGCCACCGCAGCGTGCATTTCCAGGTCGCTGGTATCCACCTTGAAGTCAAATATGGACGCCATCGCCTGCACCACTTCTGCAGAAGCTTTTGGGTCGACAATCCCACCGTCAGTTACACTCAAAAGACAAAAACCGTCCATCCCCCGCAAGGCTGCAAAGCCGGGAAGCATCCCGTTCATCCCCACGATCATCCCATTTGTCAGGATTTCGACTCCTTTTTTTCTCAAAAGTTCAACTATCTTTTGGTTTGATGCAGCGCCCAGAACAGACTTTTTTCTTGTTTCTTCGGGTGAGATGACATAAGCAGCCATTGTTGCAACCGTTTTTATCCCATGCTCCTCAGCCAGCCCAAGAATTTCTTCCGTGAGCATGTACTGGCCTTTAGGAGTGGCAGCTTGGGCGTCAGCGGTCATTATGACAAGGTCATTTTTCGTCCCCTCCGGTCTTGTGTGGAAAAACTCCATTTTCATAGCCCTGATTCCCCCCTTGTCTGGAAGCGCCCACTCGGGGAAGTGCTCGGATGTCAGTTCCAAGAATTTCTGCGCCCCCAAGTCATGGATGAGGAACTCTGCAGCCACCTTCCCAACGTTGGCTATCCCCGGAAGGCCCGCCACCATTGCCGGGTTTTTAAGTTTCGGCTTGCCCAAATAGTTCAGGTTTATCGGCATCGTTTAGGAGTGGATTCGCCTGAATTTAAGGGTGCGCGAGAAGTGTTTTTGGTAAGATGGAGGCAGTTCCGGTAGGAGGCGGGGAGATCAGGGTCATGCCACTGGCGTTCGAGAGCTTCGGCGCAAGGAGCATGGCTACCTTTGTCGAGACGGACGATGTAAACATACTTGTGGACCCCGGGGCAGCTCTTGGCCAGAGGTTCAGCCTAGCCCCACACCCAAAGGAATACCTTGCCTTGGTCAGGGCGAAGCAGAGAATACAGGAAGCTGGGCGCAGGGCGGATGTTATCACGGTGAGCCACTATCACTTTGACCACTACACGCCAAACTTTGAGGATTGGGGGCTGATATGGAGCTCTCCAGAGATGGCCGAAAGGTTGTACAGGGGGAAGATGATCCTCGCGAAGGACAACTCTTCAAGAATAAATCCGAGCCAGAGAAAGAGAGGCTACATGTTTTGGAAGCTGAACTCTGAGATCGCAGACATAAAATCCGCGGACGGGCAAAAATTCGAGTTCGGGCGGACAAGGTTGGAGTTCTCCAGGCCAGTTTCACACGGCCCGGAAGGCGCCGAAATAGGTTATGTATTGATGTTGACCGTGAAAATGGGCGGTGTGACATTTGTCCACACCTCGGATGTACAAGGTCCCATAGAGAGGGAGACTTTGCAGCTGATTTTGAATGAGAATCCCAACGCCGTCATCATAGGCGGCCCCCCTCTGTATTTGCAAGGGTTCAGGGTTGAGCTTGGAGACATGGTCAGGGCGCTTGAAAACATAAAAGAACTCGTAAAGCGGGTTCAGCTCGTGGTAATTGATCATCATCTCTTGAGGTCTCTAGACTATCTGGATTTCCTGAAGCCAGCGGCAGCGGAAGCTGAGAAAAAAGGGCACAAAATCATCACAGCATCAGAGCTGGTCGGCCAGGAACCGCAGTTACTTGAGGCTCGCCGGAGAGAGTTGCACTCCAAGGAACCGGTCGAGCGCGGCTGGTACAGCCGTTTGGAAAAAGGGGAGTTCAAAGACGGGCTTCAGCTCACATCCGCTCAGGGGCGACCATCCCCATGATTTCAAGGGCGTTGCGCAAAACCTGCCGGACGCAGTTCACCAGCCTTAGCCTCGCAGCCTTCAACTCAGGTGTTTCCGCCTCAATCACCGGGGCAGCCTCGTAAAACGTGTTGAACGCGAGCGCCAGCTCCGAGGCGTAAAGAGCGAGCAAGTGCGGTTGAAGGCCATCCCCGGCATTTTTTACAACTTCCGGGAACCTTGAAAGGAGCTTGAGCAACCGCTGCTCCTGCGGCAGCTTGAATATTTCGTCCGGGTGCTTCCCCCCCTTCTTCTTTGACTTTCGAAGTATGCTGCATGCCCTGGCGTGCGAGTATTGTATTGCCGGCCCGCTGTTCCGGTCGAAGTTCAAGGCATCCTCCCACTTGAAGACTATTTTCTTCTCAGGGGAGGTGCTCAGCATGGAGTACCTCACGGCCCCCACCCCAACAAACTCAGCCGCCTTTTTCCAGAAATCCGCCCCCTCCTTTGGCGCGTGTTCCTTCACGACTACCATGGCCCTGGCCACGGCTTCCTCCAGCACATCGTCGACAGAGAATCCGACCCAAGTTCCTTTCCTTCCAGAGAACCTGCCGCTCGGGAGCCATACATGCTCGTAGGCGAGATGGTGCGAGTTCTTTTGTGCCTCCTCAAGACCGAGGGCCCTGAGGGCAGCGAACACAACCTTTTGAGGAAACCTCTGCTCCGCCCCGACAACATTCACTACAATATCCGCGCGGCCAAAGTCGATTGCAGTTCCTCCCCTATGAGTGGTTGCGTAAGTTTTGCGGCCATCTGCCCGACGCGAGTGAAGTTTGAATTTAAGCCCTTTTCCAGCCTTCCCGAGCTTCCAGAGCTGATAAGCTATGTCTCGGGCAGTGTAAACCGCGGTGCCGTCAGAACGGACAAGGACTTTGTCTTCCACACCGAAGTCGTCCAGCTTCAGGACGAGCGTCCCGGCCCTTTCATCGGTTCCTTCCACCAGCCGCCCGGCTTTTTTTAACTTCTCAAGAGCCTCTTCTAGAACCCCCGCTCGCACGATGTCGCTTTCCCATGCGAGAAGGTCGTAGGTTATTCCCAGCCTGTCAGTGGTCTCGAGGTTGGCTTTCACGCAGCGCTCAGCCAGATTTTTGGCCGTCATAACATCCTTCCCCTTTCCCTGCTCCAGCTCTGCCAGAATCTTCTTCACTTTTTTATCGAGCGCAGGCTCTGTTTCCAAACGCCTGTGCATCTCAGCGTAGATTAAGCCAAGCATGTGGTCAAACTTGGCCTTGGGTTTCCGCTTTGCAAGTCTGTGTGCGAGCAGGGCCTCCGCGACCTGCCTACCCATGTCATCGATGTAGTTATGAGTTTCCACCCTGTGTCCGGTTGCCTGCAGAATTCTGGCCATGGTGTCGCCGAGAACAGCGTTTCTGCCGTGGCCTATGTGGAGCGGCTTTGTGGGGTTGATGCTAGTGTGCTCGACCACGACTTTTTTATCTTTGGTTTTTACATGTCCGTAGTCTTCCTCCGCCTGTTCGATTGACTGCAGCGTTAGTTTCGTCAGTTTGGGCATGTCAACAAAAAAGTTCAAGTAGTGCCCGGTTACTTCCACCCTTGAAATCAAGCCAGTTGGTTTTATCACCTTGGAGATTTCTGTGGCTATCCAGAGCGGCGACTTGTGCAGCGATTTCGCCAGCTCAAAACAAATTGTAGACGCGAGGTCTCCAAGCTTTTGGTCAGGCGGTTCTTCAACAGTAGTCTGCACGGGCACAGGTGACTTCCACTTTATTTCTGAGATGGCCAGCTCCAGGGACCTGCACACGTCTTCCTTGAAGATCCACCATGGATCAGTAGACATTTGCATCAATCCTCCCTTGAACATCTCCCAATAAGGGTTTCACTGTTTTGGCGATGCTAGATTCTGGCGCAACTAAGCGCGTCTACGAATTACAAAAGCGGCCGAAGCCACAATCGCCACGGCGACAACGGCAACAATAACCAACGGGAGTATGCTGGTCCCACTTGTACCAAGCCCAGATATCGCGCTGGTCGCAGCCTCTCTGCTCATCGGCGAAGCCGTGAAAAGCGTCTGATCGCTTTGCGCGCTTGAAAGCCCGTAGGTGTAGCCTGATGACCCTGTTGACGCCTTTGAAAGCCCGCCCATGGCGTCAGTGAACGAAAGCTCTTGGGAGACCACAAAGCGCTTGTCCGGAGAGTAGTACATAACCCCAGCAGGCAGGAATATGTTTGAGCCGGAAAAATCAGCCCCCGTGTAAACTATTTTGTACGCGGTTGTGGAGCTACCGTCCGCCAGCGCGATGTTGCTGGTGTTTGGGCAGCTTGCAGATATTGACAGGTTCACGGTTGAATCCAGATTTTGGTTTATAGGAATTTCTCCAAATCCAGGCATGCTCACCTTGCCGCTGATTGCCCCTGTTATTGTAGCTGTGGAGTTTATGGCCCAGTTGTCCCCAACTGAAATCGGGAAGTCAAATAGATCCAACGCCGGGGAGAACGTCACGCTAATGTTTCCAGAAACGTCCATTGTCATGTTCAAGTTCCCAAGCGTGCCAGCGTTTCCAGACATCGTCATGTTCAAGTCCATAGTTCCGTCATACTTTGAAAGTCGCATATCGTCCTTTGTGAAGTACATCATCCCGTTCATCTTCAGCGTCATCACCAAGTGCACTGTAGCGGCCATCTGTTGTCCGGAGTACGCGCCGCTGATGGTAACATCAGAAGTCATCTCGACCCCCTGGTTTGCCGCGAGGTTGTAGAATTGGCTGTCTTGCCCCGTGACCTCAAACATCTCGTAGAAGCTCATTTCTCCCGTCATGTTCAGTGTCATGCCGGACAAATACTGTTGCATGTTTTCCACCAAAGCGTCCATTATCGACGTCAAGTCGATGTCTGCGGCGCCCATTGCCCAGCTGTCCCCCACGCTCCATGTCGGCACCCCCGCCTGAGGCGCGACCACCTGAGCGGCGGCCGTCATTAAAAAGGCAGCACAGGCCAAGCTCAGAATAGCCTTGCAGTTCAAGTTTTGCCCCAATTTTATTATGACAGTATAGCTTAAAAGTTGACACCTGACAACCTGAAGCTGGAGTTGTCTGCCGATTATCCGCCAGGAATTTGATCGATAGAGTTTATGACAACTTCTCCGTCGTAAAGAAGCCCCGCCCGCACGCTTGTTATCCTCACCTGCAGGATGCTTCCAATGGCAAGGTCTCCCTCTCGAAGCTGAACCTCGGCGTACGCCCAGTCGCTCTGTCTGAACCTCTCCGGGTTCTCAAAGGTCCAGCCGTAAAACTCGTTCTCTATCAACCTAGTCGGATGAGAGGCCCACCCCCTGATCTCATCGGTTGTTGGTTTGGTCAAGTCAAATCTTATAGTCTCCCCTCCAACATGCTGGATGTGAAATCTTGCTATGTTTTCAGTTATCAGCCCCGCGTATACTGCTATCTCGACATATCTGGGTCTGAAAGGGGAGTAATATCCGCTCAACCAGGTGGCAACTGGTACAGCAGCTGCGACGGTGATTGCGACGAGGAGAACAGTAGCTATAATCGGAGATATCCCTCGCCTTTCCATCATCTCAACCCCTCAATTAGCTCCGCGCGCGCGACCTCGAAACCGGCAGTTGGGGTTATGGTTACTTCAAACTTCACCACGGCTGCGCCGTCAAGCCTCGGAAGCAAGCCACGGAACTTCTCGAAATACATTATCCTGCGCCTTCTGGTGGGCCCGGCGGCTTCCCACTTGAAGGTGACGGAGCCGTCCACACAGGCGGAGATTTCCTCTTCCCTGCGCTCTTCCAGGAGTTTTGCAGTCATGGGGAGGTAGATGATGCCGTCCCACCTTTTGGCCGCCCTCTGGAGCCCCCTGAGAAACAGCGTGAAATCGTACCACCTAGTCTCGGAGTCAGAATACAGCCTCGCCAAGTCACTAAGGGTGTAAAGCACTATGGCGTTGTTTGGGGCATTAACCGTCAGAAATTCCGCAAGAGACTCAAGCATTGTTTTGGGCTTTATCGCCGGTGCAGCCGCCGTGCGGTGGAGGGTTGCGAAGGCATGTGTCAGCCCGTGCAGCTTCTCTTTTTCTACTTCCTCTTTTGCCTTGCCCGACACCCATTCGCTGGGAATAGGGGAAGTCCTGAAGTAGTCCTCCGAGAAGTCTCTGAACTTGACGTTGTCTCTGAAAAGGGAGTAAAGGTCCTGTTCAAAGCTCATCATGACTTCTTGCCGAATGTCATCTGGCGCACGGGTGAACGTCGTCCACCAGACATCCCCAGCAGCTGTCGTTGTCGGCTCAGCCGCCTTTATCATCCCCTTTTTCATCGCGTAGGTCATTATGGAAGAGGTCATCAAAAACTCCTTGTGGCCGGCACCTATCTCAGACTTCAGCAGAACAAGGGATCCTGCCGGAAATCCGCCGCCTATGAGGGAATCCAGAGATAGGACTCCAGTTGGGATTGTCTTCATTGAGTACAAAAAATAATCTGGCTGGGACTATTAATCTTATGCGCCAAGCCTTTCCGCCAAGCTGCGGATGGACCTGGTGACGGGGCTTTTTGGTTTGTAAAATATCGCCGGCCGCCCCACGGTGGCAGCCTCCATCACGGACACATCTTCAGGTATCCCCACAAGTATTTTCGACTTGAGCCGCGCCTGGATGTGGGCCCGGCCCATCAGCTTGAGCTTTTTGAAGAATGTCGGCTTCCGCACACGGTTTACCGCAACCCCCAGTATTTTCAGCCCCATCGCTTGTCCCACCTCCTCCAGTTTTGCCGCAGCTTCAACGGCGGAGGGGTCCTGTGTCGTGACGGAGATTATGTCATCAGCCAGCTTAAGTGGGGTGAGGCTGTATTTGTTCAAGCCGGGGGGAGTATCCATAATAACATAGTCAAAACTGGGCTTCAGCCCCAATATGATGTCAGGCAGCTTCGCAGGGTTTGCTCGGACAAAACTCCCGACGGCGTGGCCTGACGGAAGAACCCAAACACCGTAGGCTTCGTAAATGCTTTTTTCTGGATCCCCCCTGCCAGACATCAGGTCATGCAGGTTGGGGTCGCGGTCTGTCATCCCGAGGAGGGTGCTCAAGCCAGCCATGGCGATATCGGCGTCCACAATCAGAACCTTCCGTCCAAGCCTGCCCAGCATTATGCCTAGATTTTCCGCTATGGTGGTCTTGCCGACACCACCCTTGATCGAGGCTATCGTGACCACTCGTCCCATAATCACACCCGACTGACATTTAGGCTGGGGTTCTGAGGCTATATAACTGTAGCGCGGCGAGGAATGTTTTGGAGGTTGAAATAATGGAAGCCGTCCTGAAAGAGGTGTTGCGACGGGTTAAACCCCGCGGCAGTGACGCAGCAAAGCTGTCAAAAGTGGTGGGGGAGTTGCTTGAGATGGTGGAGAGTACATGCAAGAAGCTCGGCGTCAATGCCCGTGCCGCGCTTGTCGGGTCTGCCGCTAGGGCAACCTGGCTGAGGACAGAGAAGGACATAGACATTTTCATCCTTTTTCCGGAAACCGTCTCCAGAGAGGAGCTTGAACGACAGGGGCTGGCTGTAGCGCGTGGGGTGGCTGGAAAAAAGGGTGAGGAAAGGTTCGCTGAGCACCCCTATGTAACAATAGATTACAAAGGGTTCCAAGTGGATCTTGTTCCGGCCTACGATGTTTCTGACCCCAACATGATAAAAAGCGCCGTTGACAGGACCCCACATCACCAGGCATACGTCAAAAAAAGACTCACGCCCGAGCTCGCAGAGCAGGTTTTGCTTGTAAAACAGTTCATGCAGGGGGTCGGGGTTTATGGTTCGGAATACAGGACTAGGGGTTTTTCGGGTTACCTGTGTGAGCTCTTGGTTCTTTATCATGGCTCGTTAAAGGGGCTTGTGGAGGCAGCGGCAGGTTGGGCGCTAGGAGCGGTCATTGACATCGAAAAGTTTTACCCGAGCGATTTGGAGCCAAGGACAATATTCACGGGGGAAGTCCTAATAGTAGTTGACCCTGTCGACCCCAAAAGAAACGTCGCGTCGGCGGTTTCTCTCAAAAGTCTTGCAGAGTTCATCCTCGCATGTCAGGATTTCGTCAGGGAGCCAAAGCTTGGGTTTTTCTTCCCAAGGCTCGTGAAGCCGATTGCGCCAGGCGACTTGAAGAAGCAGTTAAAGAGGCGTGGGACGAGGCTCTTCTGCGTGGCGTTCAGGCCACCGGACGTTGTTGAGGATGTGCTTTTCCCTCAGCTACGCAGGACTGAGAGGGCCATCCGGGGGAGGATGGCGCAGTCGGGGTTTCAGGTCTTCAGAAGCGACGTTTGGTCGGAAGGAGATTTGGCGGTGATTCTCATAGAGCTTGCAATCTCAAAGCTGCCGAAAGCACAGGCCAGGTTGGGCCCGCCAGTCACCCTAGGGTCTGAGAAATTCATAGACGAACACATTAGCTCAAAAGCCAAGCTTGCCGGACCGTTGGTTGACGAAGGTGGCAGGGTATTTTTCGAGCTTGAGAGAAAGGAGACAGACGCCCGCCAATCTTTGTCGCGCTTTCTGGCGGAAGGAATCGGATTTGGAAAAGATGTCTTCAACGCTGTCAGAAGAAATCACCAGCTTCTCGAAGGGGTCGAGGTCGCAAGGCTCTTCCGCAACAGGGGGTTCAAGGAGTTCATATCTGATTATCTGCCCCGTAGTCTTCCTTGGTACAGGTGAATGTTTTGCGCGCCCGAGGAGGCTCACAGCTAATCCTTAAATATGCACCAGAAGAAGGGTTGATGATTTAATGGGACTTAGACCACTGGACGTCTTAAACCGTGCACTCGGTTCATCAGTGCTGGTGGGGCTCAAGGGAGGCCGGGAATTCCGCGGGAAGCTATCAGGCTTTGACATCCACGTCAACCTGGTGCTTGAGGAAGCAGAGGAAATCAAGGGAACAGAGGTCCTCAAGGGCTACGGGACACTGGTGATCCGGGGAGACAGCGTCGTCTACATCTCCCCTGCAGGGTGAGGTCAATGACGAAAGGCACCCATTCGATGGGAAAGCGCCACAAGGTTGCCCACATAAAGTGCCGGAGGTGTGGAAGGAGGGCATACCATGTTCAGAAAAAAGTTTGCGCGGCGTGCGGTTACGGCAGGACGCGTCGCATTTACAGGTACAATTGGAAGGTGAAGACCGTACAGGGAATCAGGCTCCGATGATCAATCAGGTGAGTTGTTTATGAAGAGTGAAAGGTGTGAAATTCCGCCCGGCCTTGGCTGGAGGATCGCAGTCTCATAGTTGTTGGGGTAGGTTGGCTGATTTTTTTTAGTCTGGTTTCTGTTCTTCTATGCCCAGAACTTCACAATCTACCAGAACCTAGCAATCGTTATCATGCCCGTTTTGATAGTGGGTGCGATACTCGTGTCTATGTGGGCCCACTGGGGGATTAAGACAGCGCGGGCCTGGGAAAAGAAGAGCGTCAGAAAAAGAAAGAGATAACTACCCTAGCCGCTCCATTTGAATTTCCTGAAAACCGATTCTCGTTCTTTTCTAACTACAAGCTCGAAAAACCTGTTTGTGAGCCTTGGCTCAAGCGCGAGAATTTGTTCTGCAGCAGTGTGCCCCACGCCTCGCCCAACCAACGCTACAACAGCGGGCTTCCCGTATCGCGAGATAAGCTTTGAGTTTTCCACAATCTGCTTCCAGATGGGCGTGATTTTCCCTCGCCCGGCCAGCTCAGCACCCCACCTGACATCGTCCACCCGCTCCTCAGCCATTCCAAGCCTGCCCGAGCCGCAAACTGGGCACTTTGGTTCTTCATCCAACTTGTTGACTTGGATTTCCTCGAAGTACTTTCTGCACTCAACGCACGCGAACGCCCTGACCTCAGAGAGAAGGCGGGCCTTTGCGGAAGCCATCACCAGGATTTTCATCCTGCCGGGGGCGGTCGGCTCCAACACCAGGTAACGCTGGCGCCAGGCCAGTTCGGAAACAGGCGTGGGGCTTTTCCTCACCCCGAAGGAGACCACCTCTATTTCGCCATTTGCCATCTTTCCCAGAAGCTCCAGCGTCAAGCCCAAATCCAAATCCTTTCGCGCAACCTCCTCGAATGCTTCTTCAAAAGCTGGCGTCCCCTTCAGAGACCTCGTGAGCTTGTCAAGGATGGTGCTTGTTAGCTCTACATCTTTTCGCAGTATTCCCATCTTGCGGGCTACCTGGGCCAGCCGCCATCTAAAAAACCTACTTTCTTCTATAACCTGACGCAGGTCACGCCGGAAGTCCCCGCCCAGCTTCCCAGTCAGGATTTCCAGTACTTTGTCTGGTTCCAGGTCACTAGATCGCAGCAGTACCCTGTATGGGTCGACAGATGTGGCAACAGAAAACCCCAGCTCGGCCGATGCCTTGTGTGAAATGAGCCTTGCAATGGCCCGGTTGGCAAGTGTCCCAAAACAGCAGTTCACCACGCAGACATCTTTCACTTTCTCCACGGTCACGCGCCTGTTGGTGGGAAGAAGAAGCCCGTCCTCCGATTGTTTTCTGGCTTCCTTGAGCGCCGCCGTCAGTGTTTCTCGGCTGGCTTCCAGTTTTTTGGAAAGAACCGCCACCACATCTTCAAACTTTGTCCCGCCTTTCATCCCTTCTTCAACGGTTCCCCTAATCAGCCCTACCTCCTGCGCCACGGAGAGTGGAACCGGGATTTCCTCTCCTATCCAAGTCGGTATAGCGCCCAGAGGATCCCTCTCGTTTTTCACGTAAACTTTGTCTTTAAAGACTTGGATTACTCTCCAGAGTTCACCCCCCATGACAAATTTTACCCCCGGCTCGCCGTACTCTGCTATGAAAGACTCATCAAGAATCCCGACGGGTTTCCCTCCCTCATCGTCAACAACCATGTATTGCTTGAACTCAGGGATCATAGACAGGTTCCCAAAATAATACTCAAAAACCCTCTGGCTCGGCCCCGACCTCTCGAATGTTTTTCCGTCCACCGACACCTTAACCAGCCTCTGTTCCAAGCTTTGCGCGAACGACAAGGCCCGGACAACTTCGTCTCTGGAGAGATTCCTGAAAGGATAGGCCCGCTTGAAAACCTCAAGAACTTTCCCAACATTTTCTCCCCTCCCCGCCACAATGTAGGAAACAAGCGAGTGCAGCAGGACGTCCAGCGGCTTCTCAGGAATGGAGACGGGTTCAAGCTCCTTCTGGCGGGACCTTGAGGCGATAACCAGTGATTCAAGGGCGTCGTCCGAGTCCTGAACCACTATGACCCCTTTTGATACTTCCCCTATCCTGTGCCCGCTTCTCCCCACCCTCTGGAGCAGTCTAGTCACTTGGCGGGGAGAGTTGTGCTGGATAACCAAGTCAACGGCGCCTATGTCAAGACCCAGTTCCATGGACGATGTGCAGACGATGGCTCTAAGTTCGCCCGCCTTGAGCATCCGCTCAGCCCTCTCTCTGGTAAAGCTTGAGAGAGACCCATGGTGGACCGTGATCGGGAAGTTGATATCCCAAAGGCGGAATCGGCTGCCCAAGACCTCTGCAGTTGGCCGGGTATTTGTGAATATCAGGGTCGAGCGGTGTTTTTCAACCAGCTCCCTCATTTTTCTCAACCTTGCGGCCACCTGTGGGAAAGTGTAAATCTGGGTGGCCAGCCTCTCGTCGGCTTTCGATGGTTGGGGGTAAACCACGTCTATCTTTATCTCTCGAGCGACACTCACGTCTACAACCTTGCAATGTCTGCCCACACCGGCTAGGAACTTCGCCACCTCTTCGGGAGAGCCTATGGTCGCCGAAAGCCCGATGAGCTGGAAGTCGCCACCTTTCAGCTCCCTGAGCCTTTCGAGGGACAGCGATAGCTGGGCCCCGCGCTCGTTGTCAGAGAGCTCATGTACCTCGTCAACCACCACCCACCGGATGCTGCGCAGATAGCCGCTAAGCCTGCGCCCGAGCAGAAGTATCTGAAGAGTCTCGGGTGTGGTTATCATCACGTCCGGGGGGACTAGGGCCTGCGTTCGCCTTTCCCTTTCAGCTGTGTCCCCATGTCTGACTGAAACCCGCAGGTCAAGAGAGCCGCACCACCACTGGAGGCGCTCCAGCATGTCTCGGTTGAGCGCCCGGAGGGGAGTTATGTAAATCACCTTAATCCCAGGCTCCCGGGCCCCCGACACTAGAAGCTGATGCAGGACTGGCAGAAAAGCCGCTTCTGTTTTTCCAGTACCGGCGGGCGCTATTAGTAATACATTTTTTCCATCCAATATTTCTGGGATGGCTTTCTCCTGCGGGAGTGTAGGCTTTGTGAATCCCTTCTCCAGAAGTATTTTCTGAATGGGTTTTGCGAGCAGCCCATAGGCGCCTTTTTCGTCCATTTCATCAGAGAAAATTTGTTTACCTGTCTATAACCCCGCAGGTTGAAGACTTGATTACACAGGCGCGGTGCCGCCTTCGGCAACGTGCGGAGACATAGTGATTTCATCCTTGTGTTTCAGCTTGGCGTGGATTCCTCCCATCCTTTCCACTCGCCTGCCGTTCACTAGGATGTCAAACTCCTCCTTAAGTTCGCCTGTGGTGGGATCCAGTATCATCTCGATTAGCTTTGGGTATCGGCGGCTGATTTTCATCAGCAATGTGTCCAACGTTTCATTGTCGTTTATTGACACCCGAATCGTATCTGTGCCAATATTTTCCTTAAAAACGGCGTGTAGCCTTATCGTTACTTCCATCCAATCACAGCTTGATTCACCCTTTTGAGTCACCCATCACAAATGGTTTGGGCTGGCTTAAAAAAAGGTTTTTGGGCATCATCTAGCGTTTTCTCCACCCTTCTTTGGCTTCTTCCACACCAACCACTATCAGCCCGAGCCCCGCGAGCAGGAAGCCTATTCCGTAAGCTGCGGTCTGCCAGTTTTGGGATAAGCTGCCGCCACTTGAAAGCAGCAGAAATATACCTAGGATGAAAAGGCCGAGGTTCCCCAAGGGGTTGTGTGGCAATATTTTGCTCGCGCCGGCAAACGCTAGGCCGACACCCGCCACTAGAAGACTGAACCCCGTCAGAAGTTGAATTGATGATGCTATTGAGTTGGCCCCGATGTTTATCAGGGCCACCCCGACAGCTATGATCACGATTCCCAAAACCAGCGGTACAAATGGCCTCTGTCCGGAGGGTTGTGGGGAGGGTGGCGCAGGCGCCTCATCCGACATAGCTCGGTCGCTCCTTGTCGGGCTTTGGAGGAGGTGCTTGCTGAATGGAAGGAAGAGGGATTGGCGGTATTATGTTGATTGTCCTAGACACAACAGTGGCCTCAATCAAGGAAGTGTTCGTTATGGCCTGGAGGAGTACCTGTGGCGGGCCCCTCTTGTTTTCGTAATCACTCTTTATCTTTTCCAGCTCGCCAGCTTCGCCAGAGATTACTGCCTGTCCCTTGATGTTTATTTGTGCTATTGATGGCGTGTAAGTTATGGTCGCGACGAACGGAACGGAAAGATCGTCTCCCTTTTTCCCGAACCCAACTATGTTGATGTTTGTGGAGACGTTGACTCCGCCGGGAGCAGGCTGGTCGTGCTCCCAGAACCGCTCAGCCGCGATGTAGCTTACTTTTATCTGGATCTGCAAGCAATCACTCATTAACACTTTGGCAGCGGCTTTAAAACTTCCGTTAGAACTCGCGCGGCGGGAACTTTACTTGGAGGCTTCTAACAAGAGGCCGGGCCAAGTGCCGTCTGGCTCGGGGTGGGACTTCAAAGGCACCCTCTTTAATTTTTCGCTTCCACAATGTTTTTTTGGGGGAGTCAGGTGGAGCTTTTGCCCTGCAGCGTTTGCATGAGTAACCCTTGCCCCGCCCCTCAGACTTCATGTGTTTGCCGCAGCTTGGACAGATGGGGTTTTCTAACTTGAATTGGGGGGCCAGCTCAAGCACCTCTATCTTCTCAAGGTTGATTGTTAGCGGGAGTTCCGGTTTTTCTTTTATTCCTCCGCAAGCCCTCACCTTGTCTCCTACAATCAATTCTTTCACAACTTCTCTGAACTGGCGGGTCGGTTCATATGCTGCGCAGTCAATTTCTCCGTCATTATCACTCAGCCTGAAAATGACATGGCCTCCTAGGATGATTTTTGGCGCCTTGCAGACGACCCCGTCCACGATTACCGAAAGGTAAGGCCGCGCTTCAGTAATCTTCGCCGAGACAAGGTGTTCATCAGTGCCTTGGTTGGTTCTGTAGATTATGAAGCGCTCGATCGGCTCGGAAGCCTTGATCATCTTGTGAGCTCTCTTAACCGCCGCGGGGTTTTCGCCCCTGATTCCATAGAGAATCGGACATGGTGTGTGAGGTGTTATCCTGATTTCCCCGCTGGCGGGGTCAAGGTTGTCAAAAGTTTCTGGGCTAGTTTTTGCGTCCATCTCAACTACTGAAGCTGGGGCAACCCGCCTTTTTTTTCCTCTGTGTTCTGGGGTTCTGTATGTCACAAGCTCGAATGTCCAGTCCTGCTCCAAAGTATTGCCAATAGCAGCCAAAGCCCCGATTATCCCTCGCCCAAGCTTGAACTTGTGGATTTCCGCCCCGATGTCGTGTGCCATGGACTCGGCGTCGCTTAACTCGACGACATCTTGGACTACTTTTTTTGAAAAATCCCGTAGCTTTGTCGGCACTTCCTCGCCGTTCAGAAAAACCACGCCGGGGTTGGTGGTCTCCACATCTAGCTCAGCCAGCTCTTTCACAGTATCCAAAACGGTCTTTTTTACCTCAGGCACGATTGAATCCGGCGCCTTAACCGCAAACGCCACGGCGCAGTTTCCGCGGGTTTTAAGTTTCCAATTAGGGTTTAGCCGGATTAGTTTAGGGTGTTCTAGAATCTTGACTCCAAGCGTTTTGAGGCGGTCGATGGCCACGGCGCCCACATAGGTGGTGCACATGCCCTTCTTTGAGTCGGTGTCGTCAATTCCCACTTGGACAATCTGCATACATAACAACTTGAACTGGTATCCTTAAGTGCATAAGCAAACATTTTTCTTGAGCCAAAATAACACCAAGAGGGTGGCATGAAAACACTTCTACTCATCTGCGACGGGATGGCGGACAGGCCGGTGCAGAAGCTGGCTAACAGGACTCCTTTGGAGATAGCCAAAAAGCCTAACATGGACTGGCTGGCCAAACATGGGATTAACGGCATAATGGACACAATTGCCCCGGGAGTTGTCCCCGGCAGTGACACGGCCCATCTAGCCCTGCTTGGTTACAATCCATTTGAGGTCTACACCGGGCGCGGACCATTCGAGGCAGCGGGGGCCGGCATAGACCTGAAGCCCGGGGATGTTGCATTCAGAGTGAATTTCGCCACAGTAGACAGCTCCATGAGGGTCATCGATAGGAGGGCCGGGCGAGTCCATGAAACCGGGCCATTGGCCGAGGCCATTCAGAAGATAAGCGTGAAGGGCGCCAAGATAATCTTCAAAAGCACCGTCGGGCACAGAGCAACTCTTGTTCTCAGGGGGGAAGGGCTGACCCACGAGGTCTCGGACACAGATCCACACGATGTCGGCAAAAAACCGCTAAAGGTGGAGCCGTTGCTTCAAGATGAGTCCAGGGCGCTTCCAGCGTATCCAATCTTCGCTGGCGGGATTCGCAAATTTGTGGTGCGCCGCGGTAGAGCGGTCAAAACAGCGAAAATCTTGAACGAATTTTTGGAGAAGGCATACAAGGTTCTAAAATCCCACCCCATGAACAAAGACCGCGTGAAAAAAGGCCTGCCCCCAGCAAACTGCCTCCTTATCAGGGGTGGGGGGGTGGTGCCTCACTTGGAGCCGCTGCAGGAGAGGCTCGGCATGAAAGGGGCATGTGTGGCGGCCGCCGCCCTTGTGAAGGGCGTCTGCAGGTTGGCGGGGCTGAGAGTTTACGATGTCCCTGGTGCTACCGGAAGCGTTAACACAGACCTGAACGCCAAGGCCAAGGTGGCGTTACAGGCTCTGGAGGACCACGAGCTCGTCATTTTGCATGTAAAAGGGTTCGACGAGGCTGGGCACGACGGAAACGCCAGAGGCAAGATAGACCTAATAGAAAGGACGGACGCCATCCTAAGCAAGTTCATAGATGTGCCGGATTTCATAGTCATCACCTGTGATCATACAACTCCCGCAAGCGCAAAGAACCACTCGGCCGACCCCGTCCCGCTCCTGATTTATGGCCCCGGGGTTCGCAGCGACGATGTAAAAACATTCGGCGAGCGTGCAGCTGCGAGCGGCGGGCTTGGCAGGATTTCAGGAAAAGACCTTTTACCAATAGTGGCCGACCTCATGGGAAAAAGCAAAAAGTTTGGAGCTTAACCCCCTGTCCATTTGCACGGACGCGGAGTTTAATTATAAGCTGCAGCGAAATTAGTTTTGGTCGATTGAAAGAAGTAATAGTTGCGGAAGGGCTGGTAAAAAAGTTCGGCAAGGTGGTGGCTCTCAATGACATCAGCCTGAAAATCAGTTCGGGTAATTGCGTAGGACTCCTTGGGCCAAACGGGGCAGGTAAATCAACTTTCATAAAAATATTATGTGGCCTCCTCCGCCCAAATAGCGGTCATGCCTACGTCAACGGTTTTGACCCATTTTACAACAGGAAGGAGGCGCTTGAAGGTGTCGGATGCCTCGTGGAAGAGCCGAGTCTTTATGGCCCATTGGATCCGGTCACATATCTGAGGTACCTTGGCGAGGTTCGTGGAATGGAAGGTCCTGAGCTTGAGCTGAGAATCCGTGAAGTATTGGAACTCACGGACCTCATGAAATGGTCCAAGACAAAGCTCGGGCGGTTTTCAAGGGGGATGCGTCAGAAGATGGTGTTTGCCCAGGCAATTCTTCACGACCCGCCGATTCTCATTTTCGACGAGCCCGGCTTGGGACTGGATCCCCGCGCGGTTTTTAAGATAAGGGATTACATCAACCAAGCGAGGAGGGCTGGCAAGACGATATTCCTTTCCTCCCACATGCTTCTAGAGGTTCAGGAGACATGCAACAAGGTGGCGCTCATCAGCAAGGGGCACCTGTTGAAAATAGACGATGCCAGAGTTTTAGAAAAAATGTTTACTCCTAGGGTGCTTGAAGTGGAGGTGCTTAAGAATCCGAGTCAAAAACAAATCAGAAAAATAAAAGACCTTGGCGCGGTAGAGTCGCTTTCTTTGGACAAGGGCAATTTGAAGATAGGTTTCAAGGGTGGAAAGAGCGAACGTGCAAGGCTGCTCGAGGAGCTTATAAACAACGTGGGGCTGAAAGTGGTTTCCTACAAGACTCCCACGCTGCCTCTCGAGGATGTCTACCTCCAGCTAGTAGGTGAGTGACATGAGACAAAAAATCAGCAGCAATTTCCAGCAGATGCTCACTGTTATGAAATATGAGGTTCTGAGGCACCGCAGGAGCCGGAGGGTGCTCGCCACTGTCGTACTCATCGTACCAATCTCCATTTTAGGGATTTACTTGATCACATTCGCCGGCCCCCTGCCGCTTATGGACTTCACGGAAGATTATTTCCTGACGCTCACCCTCATGTCTGCGATGCTTGGGATATTCTTCGGCAGCGACGCAATATCCTCTGAGTACACCCAAAAGACAGGTTATGTGACTCTAACGGCGCCTGTCGGCCGCAGCTGGCTGGCGATGGGAAAGTTCCTGGCCGCCGCGATACTTGTTGCGGTCGGTGTTGCGATGACCTTCGCCATTGGGTTGATTTACATGGTGTTCACTTATGGTGCCGTACCCAGCGGCGCGCTGGCTTCTTACATACTTCTTCTCCTGTACGGTTTTGCCACTCTTGCATCATCATTTTTGATAAGCACGGTAATCCCAGGCGATATATTGCCTGTGATATTCACATTTTTCATCTTCATCATAATAATGCCCCTCGTGGAAGCTTTGCTGGTAAATATTTCCATTGAGCCGTGGGTCCTGTTGACTTTTCCCAGAAAACTGGTCCCGCTAGCATCCATAACTCCTCCCCCGCCCAGGGTGACTTTAACAACTGGGGGGAGGACAATATACTCTTACCCGACCATGGAAGGTGGTACAGCGGTGATGCTAGGATATTTGATAATCACGCTTCTGCTGACTTTGTACTTTTTCAGGCGCAGGCAAATGCGTTGAAGTTGGATTTGTGGGTGCCCCCTGGCATGTTTTAAGCTGGTTCGTAGGAATTGTTGTGGGAACATGAGAGAAAAGGTGGAAGCCGCGATTGAAAGAATAAGGCCGGCTCTGCAGGCAGATGGGGGGGACATAGAGCTTGTTGACATCACCAAAGATGGAGTGGTTTTGGTGAAGTTGAGAGGCGCCTGTGCGGGGTGCCCGATGTCTTCGATGACTATGGGGATGGTTGTGGAAAGGGAAATAAAACGCGCCGCCCCGGAAATCAAACGCGTTCAGCTTTTATGATTTTATCTTCGACTTCAGTTGGTCAGGCTTGAAGACACCTTGCTCAGTTATTATGGCAGTTATTAAGCGGGCAGGGGTGACATCAAAGGCAGGGTTTAGAGCATTTACACCACTCGGGGCAATTCTTCTGCCCCCCACGCTCGTGACCTCTTCTGGCGATCGGTATTCTATGGGAATGTCTTTACCCCTTCGGATTTTCATGTCGATGGTGCTGGTAGGCGCCGCCACGTAGAACGGGATGTGGTGTTCTCGAGCCAGAACAGCGATATTGTACGTCCCAATCTTGTTGGCCGCGTCCCCGTTTGCAGCGATTCTGTCTGCACCAACAATCGCAGCGTTTATTCCCCCCCTGTCCATGAAGTGCCCGACGGAACTGTCCACGATTACCGTGACCGGGATACCCTCCCTTTTCAACTCCCAGGCAGTCAGTCTAGCGCCCTGGTGAAGCGGGCGAGTTTCTGTAGCCATGACCTTGAGTTTTTTTCCAGCTCTCTTTGCCGCTCTGATCACTCCAAGGGCCGTCCCGAAGTCTACCGTGGCGAGAGCCCCAGCATTGCAGTGGGTCAAGACTGTGGCGCCGCTTTTGAGAAGCTTGGCGCCGTTTTCGCCGAGTTTTTTGTTTGTTTTAATATCCTCTTCAGCTATGAGGTTAGCCTCCTTGACCACCGCCTTTTTCATGCTTTCTACATCGGAATATTTTCTGGCCGCCGAAAGGGCCCTCCTGATTCCAACGAAGAGGTTTACGGCAGTTGGCCTAGTCTTTCCAATTCTCTTCGCCGCCAGTTCCAGCTCAGACATCAGCGCGGGCTTTGTTTTTGCTCTGCTCCTTAGCGCCGTCACGGCAATCCCCATGGCGGCAGCAGCGGCCAAAGCCGGAGCCCCCCGCACCTGAAGTTTTTCTATTGCCTGCGCCACACCTTCAGCATTGGTGCACCTGATGAATTTCAGCTTGTGAGGGAGGAGAGTCTGATCGACAAGGATTACATCTGCACCTTTCAGTTCAATCGTGCGCACAATTTCACCTCTTTTTCCTGTGCGTCGAGTGCCACCATAAGTCATGGGCAAAAAGTGCAGTGCCAACTAATAACCCTCCCCCGGCCAGCAGTGGGTTGTACTCGCCAATCAAAAAAGCTCTGAAAAAAATGGCCGCGATGCTCCAGATCATCAGGAACAGTCCCATGTAAGCATGGTGAATGTGCATGCTACCGTAAGATTTAACAACACTCCCGTTAAAATCTTTACTACTGGTGATTTAGTGAAGACCACCGTCTGCCGAGCCGCTGAACTGATAAAAAAACACAGAAATGATTCCATCCAGGTAATTTCTCACATGGATGCCGACGGCGTCTGTGCTGCCGCCATAATGTCCAACTCTCTTGACAGGTGCGGGATAACCCATGACGTGAAGTTCGTCCGCATGCTTTACCGAGAGGTTGTTGATGGACTTGAACCAGCCGATCTCACCATTTTCACGGACTTGGGCAGCTCCCAGATCCAGAATTTGCGTGAAAGGTTCACCGGGCGCGATGTAATAATTTCTGACCATCACGAGCCAGAAAATGCCGAGGGTTGGCCAGAACTTGTCCACTTCAACGCCCACAGATACAGCATGAACGGGGTGCAGGAAATATGCGGCAGCGGCATGACTTACTTGATATCTAAAGAACTCGACGAAAAAAATAAGGACTTGGCGGCGCTGGCGGTGGTGGGCGCCATCGGCGACGTTCAAAATGCGTGGGGAAAACTGGTTGGCCACAACAGGGAGATAGCAAAGGACGCCATAGCCGCTGGTGTGATAGAGAGATCAACTGATGTGATGTTTTACGGAAGACACTCTAGGCCCATCTTCAAGGCGCTAGAGTCTTTCACAGACCCCCCCATCCCAGGGGTCAGCAACTCCCCAGCCGGTTGTCTGGGTCTGCTGAAAAAGCTTGGTATCCCTCTAAAAGCCGGGAGCGATTGGCGCAGGCCAGCCGACCTGACCCATTTGGAAAAACAGAAACTGGCATCAGAGCTCATAACAATAGCTTACACGAGTGTCCCATCGGAATTTGTGCAGTATGTCCCCGGCCTAATCATAGGAGAGACGTACTCTCTGCCCAAGGAAAAAGAGGGGTCAATGCTGATGGACGCCGAGGAGTTCTCCACATGCATGAACTCCACAGCTAGACATGAGCAGCCGCTTCTTGGTTTTGAGGTCGCCAAGGGCAACCGCGGGACATACTACAGGGCCATGCTGAACCTGATAAAGTACCATAGGCGATGTATTGCCGAAGGCATGGATTTCATCGAAGATAACGGGCTGAGGCAGGGACCCAAAGGTTATCTGCAGTACTTCGACGGCACCGGTTCAATAAAGGAGACTTTCATAGGGACAATAGCGAACATGTTGATGGGGCACAAATATTGCGATCCCTACAAACCTGTCATTGGCATGGTGAAGGCGGACGGCGTGGCAAAGGTCTCCGCCCGCTGTTCAAAGCTTCTCTTTCTCAAGGGGCTGGACATGGCCAAGGCCATCAGGAACGCGGCCAGGGCCGTGGGAGGAGAGGGCGGTGGTCACGCTGTTGCCTGCGGCGCCCAGGTTAAGGAAGAGGCATCAAAAGAGTTCATCGCGAAGTTTGAGGAGCAGCTTGTTCATCAACTGTCGAACGCCTAGATTTTGCCTTTCCCCTTGGCTTTCCTTTCTTCCTGGCGTTTGTACATATCCGCAATTTCTCGGACAGTGGAGACATCTTCCGGCTTTTTGTCCTCTCTAATTCGGATGAAGCGGGGAAACCTGAGGCCGTAGCCAGAAGTGTGCTTCTCGGAAGGGCTGCGCTGTATCTCCTCATAGGCTATTTCGAAAACAATCCTTGGTTCAAAATAGGCGTCGCACTCTATTTCTATGTCAACATCTTGGCGCGGGTTTTTTACTTGCATGCCCTTAAAGAGCGCCGTTAGCTCATCCAGATCCTCGTCGGTGTAACCGGAGCCGCATTTTGTCACTGTCTTGAACCGGTCGTTGTCTTCATCTCTCGCAGCCAGCACATAACTTCCAAAACTCCCCGCGCGCCTGCCTCTTCCGTATAAAGCGCCAACGACTGCCAAGTCAAGCGTTTCTAGCGTAGGCTTCAGCTTCAGCCACAGGAACTCCCGTCGGCCAGCCCTGTAGGTAGAGTTGAGGTCTTTTGAGAGCAGGCCCTCATGTCCCATCTTCACGGCGGAATCGGCGAATTTTTTGATTTCTTCCAAATCTTTCAGAACTTTTTGCTCCACCACCATGACCTTGGCTTCTTTTTGCACCATCTGCTCGAGCCGCGCCCTTCTCTTTGTGTATGGTTCGTCCATAAGAACCTTGTCTTCCGCAAGCAGCACGTCAAAAAGATAAATTTGGACGGGGATTTGTTTTGCTGCTTCACTTATCTCATACTTCCGGCGGCGCTTCAGCACTTCTTGAAAAGGCATCGGCTTCCCGGTTTTTCTGTCGATTGCCACGAGCTCGCCGTCAACAATCGCGCGTCTGGATGACAGAGACTTTTTCAAGGCATCGAGGATGTCAGGGAACATGTTTGTATAATCCTCCATCCGCCGAGTGAACAGTCGGACGCTTCCGCCTTCCTTGTGAATTTGGATTCTTATCCCGTCGAGTTTTATCTCGAAAGCCGCTTTGCCACCCATCCTTTTCAAAATCTCCTCAGCATTTTCGGCCCTTTGCGCGAGCATTGGGCTCACAGGGTGGCCCACCGAGACACCCAATTTTTTCAGGCCCCTTTTCCCGCCTTTCGCGGCGGCCTTTGCCACAAGGGAGTAGTCCGTCGTAAGCATGTAGGCATGTTCTACATCATCAGGGTCAATGCCGAACGCTGCGGCTATGGCATCCCTGAGCCTGCCCTCTGCCACTCCTATCCTCAGGTCCCCCAGCACCGTCCTCACGATGAACCTTGCCTCGGTTGGGGCGGCGTCGGCGAGGAGCTTGGATATTAAGCTTATCTTCCTGTCGACAGAGCCTTCACCTGTTATCTCCGGTAGCTTCCTCAGGCTTTCAAAGACATTTTCAACAGTCAGCTGCTCGTGGAAAAGCGAGGCCTGACGTCTTTTGGAAATTAGCTGCTGAGCCACTTCTCCAAAATCGCCTGTTTCCTTCAGCCTTTTGTCTATTTCTGCAGTTGGATAACCTGAAGCGACAGAGATCGCCTTCTTCAGCTGCTGTGGCCCGACTCCAGTTTCTTTCGAGACGTAAGTTGGCCATGGCCTCCCAAGAAGAAGGAGAACAACCCGCTCTATCTCTTCGGTCGGGGCCTCCTTTAGCAGGTTCACGATGGTGGAGTTCTTCTCAAGGTAGGACGCAGTCTTCTCCAGCTTTTCAAAGGCTTCCGCAAGCGTAGAGTACTTCATATTTCTCCAAAGCTACTTCTGCGCCAGCTCTAAAACAATTGCTCAAACTGCATCTTGGGTGTATTCTATTATCCTGTTATTCGTGTTGATTTTGGCGATTATCCTGCCTTTCCTGAATATCCTGACCATCCCGTCCTCCCCAGAGACTGTTACCCCTGTTGTGTTGGCGGCGGCGGTCATGTTCGCGACGGAGAGGTGCCTCGTTCCCAGTCCTTTGGGGATTTCCACCTTCCTGTCGGCGTTTAGGTACCGGCAGGCGGCCACAGCCCTGCCGCTCTCGTCGATTATGAAAGCGCCGTCAAAAGAAAGAGCGTATTTTTTCAGGAGATCCCACTGCCCCTGGTCGGATATCAACACCTCGTAGTTTTCAAATGGGTTGAAATGGTAAAGCTGGTAGGAGAACCTCAAAACATCCTTTGATGCCCCTACCATAAACGCTGCCCCGATTGGCTTCTGCCCCGGCCCGGCTTTTGAAAGCTCTATTGAAAGGTCCACCACATTTGCCAAGACTGGGTTAGACTCGAATAGCTCCACGGCTTTTTCCTCACCCGTGACGTTGACCACAAAGAGCGAGCTCGGGAAGCTTGACACGCCGTCGTTCACCAGGCATACCAAGCTCTGGTTTTTTGAGACGAGTTTCTCCCGCATGCAGACTGAGATGGCTTGACTGATTCTTCCCATACCCTCGTGCCAGGCCTGGATTCTTATCGGCTTGATTTCCGGCTTTTGGCTCAGTTTTTCAAAGCACTGCTGGTTGGAGGTCACCACTATCGTCGGTCTCTTGTTGCCGTTAGGGGTTGAATTCACCGCTGGCTGAATGTAACCGTCGTTTTCAGTCAAAATCATCACGGCATTTGCACTAATGTCTGAGGCAAGTTTCAAAGCCGCATCGGCCAAGGCGCGTGGGACTTCCATTGATCTACATCTCCGTTCCCACCGCCTCTACCCAGCAATAATTTTTTGTTTCAGGGGGTTATTATGTCTTTCGAAGGCGAAATTTTCTGTCCAATTTTGATTTTGGCTCCGTTGATTGTCCCCGCCGGTAGCTCCACAAGGTAACTGGCCTTGTTTTTTGGCCTGTAAAGCCGCCAAGGTTTAATTTTTTCCTTCAGCTCCACCACCCTGAAGCCGGAGTCGAGATAGACCAGGTCGATTGGGAATCTCATGAAAAACATGTGGATGCCGTAGCGCCCTGGATTGTTGAATTTGAATAGCATACCCTCTCCCTCCGGAAGCTTTTGCCTCATCATCAGGCCGCGGAATCTTTTCCAGAAAGTGTCTGCTACCTCGATTTTACGTGCCACGGCTTTTCCAGTGGTTTGGTTAAGCAGCTGCATCAACCAGATTTTGGGACATAGCATAAATCCCTGCGGGCAGTGGCCATCCGCCGCTCCCAAATGTTATTTTAACCAAGGCCCCCAGTTTAATGGATTCAGATGGTGAGCAAAGCCGGGTTTATTGAAGCCGCGACTGAAATGATTCGCCGCGCCGAGACAAGATTGCCAGCGGACGTAACGCAAGCTTTGGAGGCTTGTTTGGTGCGTGAGCGGATGCCGGTCGCCAAGCTTCAGCTTAAGCTGGCGCTGAAAAACCTCCAGCTCGCGAAAAGGTCGGTCGCGCCCGTCTGCCAAGATACTGGGATATTCTCGTTTTTTGTGAAGGGTGGGGCCAACTTGGATTTCGATGTCGCCGCCGCTATCCGAAAATCAGTAGAGATTGCGACCAGCGAAGTTCCTCTCAGGGTCAACGCGGTGGATCCACTCACGCGAAAGCCTTACCCTACCAACACTGGGCCTTTTCAGCCAGCGGTCCACATCGAGCCCACGGATGGCCATGGACTTGAAATAAACCTGCTTGTGAAGGGGGCCGGGACGGAAAACTACAGCAGGCTCTTCATGCTCAAGCCGACCGCTGGTGCCAAAGCCATACATCAGGCCCTTTCCATGGTGCTCACAGAGGCTGGCGGCAAGATATGTCCCCCTGTGGTGGCTGGGTTGGGTGTGGGTGGTAGCGCGGAAGTTGCCCCGATGCTTGCAAAAAAAGCCCTTTTAAGGTCAATCACCAAACGCAACCCCGACAGGAAGCTGGCGCGACTAGAGCGGGAGCTTGAGAAGTCGGCGAACCGGTTGGGAGTTGGTCCCATGGGGCTGGGCGGTCGATGTACTGTTTTGCGCGTGTTCGTCGAGCGCGCCGCCTGCCATACCGCGACACTTCCAGTGGCGATGGCGTTTCAGTGCTGGCCGGCCCGAAGGGCGAGGGCGCAGCTTGTGCGTGGGAAGCTGAAGGTGGTGGAGCCTTGAAGGTCCTCAGGCCCCCCCTGACTGACGATGTCGTAAGGGGGTTAAGGGCAGGAGATTTTGTGTTCATTTCAGGCAGGATCGTCACAGCTAGGGACAAAGTCTACTCAGCAGCGACCTCCGGTAAAAAGCCCCCGATTGACATGAATGGAGGAGTGATTTATCACTGCGGCCCCCTTGCGAAAAAAACAAAAAGGGGGTGGAAGATCATCTCGGCCGGCCCCACGACGAGCGCCCGCATGGACAGCTTGCAAGAGGATTTCGTGAGAATTACCGGGGCGAAGGCGCTGGTCGGCAAAGGAGGGGTGGGGGAAGATGTGGCCAGGGGGATTTCTCGCTTGGGCTGCGTTTACTTGGCGTTTACTGGAGGTGCCGGGGTGCTCGCCGCCAGCATGATCAAAAAGGTAGAGAAGGTCGTCTGGCCGGAGCTTGGCGCCGCCGAGGCCATGTGGGTGTTACGGGTCGAAAAATTCGGGCCGCTGGTCGTCGCCATTGACACCCACGGGAAAAACTTGTACCTTCGCGGAAAAACCTGATTACCACTCTTCTTCTTTCGGTGCTTTTGGCATTTTTGGAGCACTTGGACCACTTGGGGCTTTTGGCATTTTTGGAATACCCATTTCAGGTTTTCTAAACTTCTTGAACGCTACCACAGCCACAACCGCAAACACTCCAACAGCTGCCCCGGCACCGATAATCACAATATCTGGTGCTCCCGTTGTCCCTCCACTAGGTGGTGGCGGAGATGAGCCTGGCAGAGTTGAGCTTGTTGAAATGTAGATGCTCAAGCTTTGAGTGTCTGTCTGTGAATTCGCATCCATAACTTTCACCGTGAAGTCGAATGTTTCTTGAGCGGATGGTATTCCTGAAATCGTTCCCCCTGTGGACAAGTTCAATCCAGCTGGGAGCGACCCGCTGTGTAAAGACCATGTATACGGAGGAGTCCCTCCGGTGGCAGATAGGTTCTGACTGTAAAGTGTGCCCACCGTCCCATTTGGAAGAGTTAGTGTCGTTATATTCGGTGATGAAGATGATGGTGCAGCGGTAACAGTCAGCGAGAAGACTTGAGATGACTGCGCACCGCCACCGCTTGCAGTTATGGTTATCTGGCAAGAGGAAGCTCCCGTCGCGGTGGTTATCCTCAACTTTGTTGTAAACGGAGGGGCACCGGAGGATGATCCCACCCATGACGCCGAAATATTGGATGGCAGCGCGTCGTACGACAAGGATGCAGAGGAAACCCCGCTTGCTGTAACGCCCACATTCACATCTACGGACTCTCCAGCCACGACAGTAGCGCTGCTTGGAGAGATTGAAACGCTGATGGAGGCACTGCTTCCAGGCGACCCGGGCTGCTCAGGCGGCGGCGGAGGGGGTGGAGGAGGCGATGATTCTTGAACTGTCACAGATGCAGAGTTTTCCTGAGATACATTGGTGGCATTGTCCCAAACCCTAACCTTGATGGTGTGGCCGCCAACACCAAGCCCTGAAACGGTGAAGTTAGCCGAAACATTTTCCCAGTTGCCGCTGTCCACCATTCGTTCGATGTTTTTCACCCCGCTCATGGCATCCGTCGCGGTCACGATGAAAGAGGCGTCTGCTCCAGAATTAATAGTTTGAGACAACGGGCTCAGGGCCGCATGCGGGTTTGTTGCATCGACGCCGAACCATCTGCTCTCTGACCAAGGACCTTGGTTGCCAGCGTTGTCTATGCCGCGGACTCTTCGGTAGTAGTTGTTATCGGGAAGCTCGGTTGGAATGGTGAAGATTACCGTATTGTCGCAAACGGCGTTGTCGTAAATCCACGCATTGTCGTAAATCATGTTTTCATGCGAGTTGTCGGTTGAAATCTGCAGCTGGTACCTCCATAGTTTTTTGTTGTCTGTGTCGTATATCTCTCCCCACATGAAAGTTGGGGCGTTGTCTTTGTGCCAGGTGTTTTCCAGCCACTGCGGGGGCTGGGCAGGCGCCGTGACATCAATGACAAAGCTCCAGACAAGTTCTGTGTAGTGCGGCCCGCCAGCGCCAGCCGAAATATTGTCGTACACCTGCAACTTCAAATAGTATGTATTTTCAGCAAGCTCGACTTGCATGAAGTTGTCGGTCCTGATCCTGATGCGTGTCCCGTCCCGGTTTTCAAGGTAACTATTTTCCGATTGGATAAGCATCGCCCCGGAAAATGTATTTTCGTTGTCAAGCCAAAGCCTGAAGTTCTCCAGGATGCCAGCGCCTTGGTCTGTGATCAATAACCACAACCGCGGGGTGTTGTCGCGTATGAATCCAATGTTTTCCAATGTCACGTAATTGTTTTCGCGTTTGTTCTCGTTTTCCTCGAATAGGGTGATTTGCAGCCTGTAGTTCTCAACTTTCGGCGGCTGCGTGTCAATAATCAGTGTCCTGTTTTCAGACCACTGTCCGATGTTGCCAGCGCCTTCTTCCGCCCTTACCCTCCAGTAATAAAGTCCATCCAGTAGCTCGGCGCCAAGCTGCAGGCTTGAGCTGTTAAGTCCCCCAGAATCATAAATTGCGCTGGAGAAGTCGTTGTCGTTGTCAACTACGGTCCAGTAGGTCACGCCGCTTTCGTTTGCGACCCCCAGCCAGTCGAAAAGTGGAGTATTGTCATCTTTTAGGAAGTTTACCGGAGATTCCAAAGTCGGCGCCGCTGGCGGGATTGTGTCTATTAACAACCACCTTGATGAGGAAATAGACGAGTTCCCAGAGTTGTCTGTGGCAACCACCCTCCAGTAAAGTATCCCGTTCGGCAGCTCGCTTACAGCGGTGTGTGAGTTGTCAAGGATGTTCTCATTGTCGTATACATACGGGAGTGTAAAGTCCGCGTCATAGTCCAATTGGATCCGGTATTTAACTCCTGAAAAGTCATAAACGGCTGACCAAGTGAACGATGGAGTGTTGTCGTTTGTAAGGAGCCCATTTTGTGGTGAACTGAGGGATGGTGCCGGCGGGGCCTGCACGTCTACTTTGAAGCTTCTAGCAGATGTGAACCCACTCGCGTTGCCTGCATTGTCCCCTGATTGCACGGCCCAGTAGTATAGGTTGTCTGTTAGAGCTTCAATTTCTGAAAGCATGTACAGGTTTTCTTTAATGTTGGACTTTCTGCGGACGACAAGAGCGAGGGCGTTGTCTTGGGATATGACAAGCTCGTAGTTATCTGCATTTTCAACCGTTGACCACCTGAAAGTCGGTTTTGAGGTGTTTTCCGCGCTCCCTTCGGCAGGCGACACTAATGTCGTGCACGCCGGTTTTTGGGTATCTATTATTAACTTTCTGTTGTCGCTCCAGTTTTCATTGCCAACAATGTCAGAGACTTTGACTCCCCAGATGTATGTATTGTCTGGTAGCGCATCCCCGTCCGGAATTGTTTGTTCAGAAATACTCAAACCGCTGTACTGTCTGGCGACAGTGTTGTCAAGTCTCCACACAAAAACGCCGTACTGGACTTCACTGATGTCCACCACCGCTTGCCAGTCGAAGCGTGGGGTGTTGTCGTTTGTGAACGAGTTGTTCTCAGGCGATAGTGGAGTTGGTTTCAGAACTTTCGTGTCAATGTTGAACCAACTATTGCTTGACGAGTTTTCATTTCCAGCGGTATCTCTAACAAATACCCTCCAGTACCAGAGGCCGTCGGCCAGGGAGTTCTCCGTGTGTGTGTCGAAGTTGTCGCGGTTTTCCGTCAGCTCGGAGTTGTCGTAGATCGGCGAGGAGAAATCATTGTCATTGTCTACCTGCAGCCTGTAGTTTTCATTGTTTTCCGACTTCGTCCAGCGGAAGACAGGGGTGCTGTCAGTGACGGTCTCATTAAGCGAGGGTTGTAGGAGCGTGGGGGCGGCGAGAACCGTATCGAGTCTGAACCGGCCCGCAGCCAGACCCCCGCTGTTCCCCGCTCCATCAATTGTTTTAACCCTCCAGTACCACACATTGTCATAAGTTAAGGAGTTTTCCATGGTGTGCTCGCTCGGGGCGATGTTTTGTTTGTTGTAGATAGGTGAGCTGAAGTCGTTATTGTCGTCTACTTGGAGAGTGTACGTGACGCCAGAGGTGTCACCGACGCTGCTCCAGTTGAAAAACGGTGTTGGATCGTTGATGTTTTCTCCGTTTTCTGGTTTTTCAAGTGTCGGGGTGCCTGGGGGGGCGATGTCAATAATAATCCGCCAGTTATCGGACCACTGCCCAAAGTTCTTGGCATTGTCCATGGCCCTCACCCGCCAGTAGTAAATTCCGGTGGCTGGGAAGTTGTAGGTGAAGTTGTTGTCATTATTCTCATTTTCGTAAGGCGAGGCGAAACTTGGGTCATCGTCAATCTGGATGGCGTAGTTTTCAAACCCTGGGGCCCATTCATCGACATTTTCCACCCATGTGAATGTTTGCGCCGCGCGGTTGTCGGCGGTGTTGTTAGGAGGGGACATTAGTGTTGGTTTTCCTGGAGCCTTGGTGTCAATGACAAGCCTGTAATAATTGGACCAGCCGCTGAAGTTCCTCGCTCGGTCGTACATGCAGACGCGCCAGTAGTAAACGCCGTCGGCCAAGCCAGCAGCCAGTGTGTTCTCGTTGTCCAAGATGTTTGCGATTGTCACTGGTGATGAGAAGTCGTTGTCGTTGTCTATCTGTAAAGAGTAGTTCTCAGGTGTTTCTGGCTGTGTCCACTTGAAAGTTGGGGTGTTGTCATTCTCAAACTTGTTGTTGTCCGGCGAAACGGGCGAGGGTGTGCTCGGCGCAGCGTTGTCGAGATTGAATGTCCAGTTGTCAGACCACCGCACATTGCCTGCGCGGTCCTGGGAGCCGACCCGCCAGTACCAGGTACCTGTCGCGTTCAGCTCATTTTCCTGTGGCAACTGGAGTGAGGTGCCGGAGATGTTGTCGTTGTCGTAGCGTGGCGAGGCGTAGTTGGAGTCGTCGTCAACTTGCAGCCTGTAAGCCACGAAGTTAGTGTCACTTCCACCCATCCACCTGAAGCTCGGGCGGTTGTCATTTTCATAGTTTCCTGTTGTTGGCGAGAGCAGGTAAACAGGCGATGGAAAGGCCGTGTCCACCGTGAATCGATTTTCTCTCCATGATCCGACGTTACCATTGTCGTCCTGCTCGCGTACCCTCCAGTACCACAGGCCTTCGGGCAATGCGTCCGCGGGGTGGGTGTCAAAGTTGTCGCGGTTTTCATTTATGCTCAAATCATTGTAGTATGGAGAGGAGAAGTCCTCGTCGTTGTCCACCTGCAGGTGGTATGTGATTGTTGCCGCGCCGGCCCCTGGGAAGGCCGTCGTCCAGCTGAAATATGGCGTGTTGTCAGAGATAAAATAATTGTTCTCAGGGGTGAGAAGAGGCGAAGGCCCGCCAGTAAAGGCAGTGTTGACGGTGAACTGCCAGGTGTTTTCGGCCTTGTTTTCGTTTTCTGTGCCGGCGCTGTCCATGCTCCACACGCTCCAGTAGTAAGTCCCGTCCGGATAACCTGGAGAGGGCTTCGTCCACTTGTTGTCCCCCACCACAACCACATTATCTATCGGTGAGGACAAGTCGTTGTCGTTGTCGACCATTATCCTGTGCTTGGAAGCGTTTGTCCCGTTCTCCCACTGGAACTGTGGCGTGTTGTCCCTGATAGGTACATTGTTCTCCGGGTAAAACAGGGCGGGCTTCCCAACATAGCTGTAGGTGAACTTCCAGTTGTCCGACCAGTTTTCTGGGTTTATGCCGTCCCTTGCCGAGACCCGCCAGTACCAGGTACCTGTCGCGTTCAGCTCATTTTCCTGTGGCAACCGGAGTGAGGTGCCGGAGATGTTATTGTTGTCGTAGCGAGGCAAGGAGAAGTCGTTGTCGTTGTCCACCTGTAGGTGGTATGTGACGCCATTCGGGTCGTTGACAGTGAGCCATGTGAACATTGGGCGGTTGTCCGCCACTACCGAGCTGTTTTTGGGGGAGTATAAAGTCGGGGCGCGGACGTAGCTCCATATCACATAAACGGGAGACCACGGGCTCGTGTTTCCAGCCCTGTCAATTGCCATGACTCTCCAATAATAGTTGTCTTCCGGAAGAACGTTCTCGGGGTGCAGATCAAAGTTGTCAAAGTTGTCTTTGAGGATGTTGTCGTAGATCGGCGAGGAGAAGTCGTTCTCGTTGTCTATGACCAATCTGTACCTCTCATACCTTGAGCTGCTGAGCAAGAAATCGACTGTAACTGCTTGGTTTTCTGTAACGGTGACGCCGGACACGTTGTCACGGTAGCCGTATGCGCTAGCTCTCAAAGTGTAGTTGCCCGGTGAACTCGACATGGTATAAAATCCATTTTCGTCAGTGATTCCAGTCACGCTTTTTTCAACAATCGTCACAGTCGCCCCCCGTATCCCGGCCAGTGTTGAAACGTCCCGCACGTAGCCTTTTATTACAGTTCCTCCCCAGGTTTGTGCCATTGTGACTGCGTCGTACGCGTCGATCCGGCCGTACCCGTACCGATCATCTTTGCCAGCTGTGCCTAGGTCAACCGCTGTCCCCTGCAAAATTTGATAAACATCGCTGACCGTCAATGATGGGTTTGCTTTCAACATCAAAGCCACTGTGCCAGCAACGTGCGGCGTCGCCATGGATGTTCCGCTATATGACGCCCAAGAGCCGCCAGGAATGGAAGAGTAAACAGACACGCCGGGTGCGCTGAAGTCAGGCTTTATGTAGCTGTTCGGCCAGTCGCTTGGTGGGGAAGACCACCAGGCTTTGTATACAGTTTCCCCGCTGCTGAACGAGGCGATCACGTCACTTGAGTCGGTTGCGCCAATGCCAAAAGCGTCGTAGACGTTGCCAGGTGAACTAGACGATCCATAGTAGTCGTTCCCAATGGCGGCAACGGGCACCACACCATTTGCCGCCATATTTCTAATTGGTTCTATCAGTGTGTCGTAGTAACCGTACGCACCAAAAGACATGCTTACAACATGGGCCTTCTGACCGGCAGGGTTGCCATATTGGTTCACCGGGCTTACCGCCCACTGCATCCCGGCTATGACCTGACTGAAACTCCCGCTACCGTAAGGCAGAACCAGGGCATGCATGAGTTTTGCGCCTGGTGCGACGCCAATCGCAGTCCCACTCGTGTTATCTCCGAGGACTGTGCCCGACGTGTGGGTGCCGTGGTCATCTGTATCATGCGGTGTGGAACTCAAGACTCTGCTGCCTAAATCATCAAACTCTATCCAGCCACCGGGATAGGTGGGATCCTCAGCGTTGTCCGTCAACATCTTGCCTGTGAGGTCCGGGTGCGAGATGCTGACTCCAGTATCTAGAACTGCCACTCTGATCCCGTCCCCGTTGTCCCCCATCGCCCAAACCTGCGGCGCTCTTATTTTATCCAGACCCCAAGCGTTTGTTTGAAGTGTCCCGATGTTTTCAGATTCTGGTTTCGGTGCTTGAATAATGAAATCTTCATGGACTTGTTCCACTTCTTCTAGAGATACGAGTTCGTTCAGGGTGTCAACATTTACCTCGGCAACTACGGCGTTTGCCAGCCAGAACTGGTTCAAAATTCTGGCGCCCTGCCTGCGTAGAACATTAGTGGCGTTGGCCTGCAAGTTTTGTGCGTGGTTTTTCATCACTTCGGCAGCTTTGTCGGAGCTAACACCACTCAAATCAGCTGACTTAAGCCTGACAACTATTTTAATTGTTTCGCCTGGTCGAGCCGATTCAAGCTTACGCGCCAGTCCAGGGGCCAGTTTCTCGCGTGCAGACTTCTTTTGCTGTTTTTCACCTGCTCCTGCGGTGTCTGCAGACTGAAATGCCGTAATGCCGTTATTGGCACCAAATGATATTGTGGTGCCAGATGTGCTCCCGCTGCTTGAAAAGCCCGTAAAACTTGATGATGACAAAACTTCGCTCGAGACCCAGTTATCTATGTTTTCGTTCCATCCGAAGTAGGGGGTATTGTCGTCAAAGCCGGAACCGTTTTCAGGAGAGATCAAAACAGGTGCGCCAGGCGGAATCGTGTCAATGACGAACCACCTAGTTTCTGACCAGCTACCGGTGTTCCCAGCGGAATCGTATGCGCGCACTCGCCAGTAGTAGCGGTTGTCCTGGAGGGCCTCCCCGCCCGGAATGTAGTACTCAGATACAGTTATGCCTGAATATGTGCGTGGGGTGCTGAAGTTAGGCATGTTGTCGATCTGGAGAGTGTAGTTGGGCCCTGTGGAATCTGAAACTGGTCCCCAGTCAAAGAAGGGGGTGTTGTCATTCTGATGGTTGTCGTTCTCTGGGGAAACAAGCGCCGGGATCCCTGGGGACGTGGAGTCACTACCACAGCTGGCATCAGCTATTCCCGGGGCCGTTTCGGCGTTGTTGGCGCGATCCTTGGATGTGGTGTAAAACTGATAGAAACCGTCCCCGTTTGGTGGGGTGAAAGTCCACGACCACGGGCTTGCCAGATCGTTGTCGTTTTCCGTCCAATTACTCCACCAAACGTTGTCTGTGGAATAACGGTACCAGAGCGTCGCGCGCTCAACCCCGCTTGGCGCGTCGCTCGCGGTGGCCGTGATTGTGAAAGATGGGGAGTTTTGCCAGTAGGGGATGATTTGGTTCACACTTGAACTTGGAGGAGTTACATCTACTGTTATCATCCTGTATGCAGACCAGTTCTCGTTGTTCAAGTTGTCCCTGGCCATAACTCGCCAGTAGTAAACATTGTCTGGGAGTTGATTTTCAATCTCAACACTTACTCCGGTTACATTGCCATTATCGTAAATGATGCTTGTGAATGCCGAGTTGCGTGATATTTGAAGCCTGTAAACAACTGGACTTGATGGGTCCGCCACAGCGGCCCAGCTGAAGGTCGGGGCATTGTCGTTCTCGTACTTCCCATCAGTAGGTGATGACAGGGTTGGTGCAGTGACAGTGTTATCCACCCTCAGCCACCAAGTGTCCGACCAGTTTATGCCAACGTTGCCCGCGTTGTCAACGGCGCGAACCCGCCAGTAGTAGATGTTGTCAACCAGAGGAATGCCCGACGTGTAGCTTACAGCTGTCGTGTTTTCCCGGATTTCCGGTGAGGAAAAGCTCAGGTCGTTGTCAACCCATATTTCATATCTTGCCGCGCCAGCCACGGCCGACCACTGGAAGCTTGGAGTGTTGTCCCTCGTGTTTTCACCCGGCGCCGGCGAGATGAGCAGTGGGGCGTCTGTGGGGGGTTGGGTATCCACAGAAAACTTGTAGATAGATGACCAGCTTCCGACATACCCCCAACTGTCGCTGGCGCGAACCCGCCAGTAGTATGAGTTTTCCCCAAGCGCATTTCCAGCAGGCAGAGTGATGGTGTTGTCAGTCATCCCGGAGTTTTCGTAAAATGGAGATCCGCACCCAGGGTCATTGTCAAGCTGGAAGTCGTAGGTTACACCGGAAAAGTCAAGTGGCCTGGACCACGTGAATGTAGGGGTGTTGTCGTTTGTGAACGAGTTGTTTTCAGGAGTTGCGAGAGTTGGCGGTGATGGGGCGCTAGTGTCAATTGTTATCCGCCTGTTTTCAATCGACCAACCGAAGTTGCCAAAGTTGTCCACCGCCGCCGCCCTCCAGTACCAGATGCCGTCGGGGATACTGTTTTCGGGTGTGTGCTGGTTGTCCGTTATGCCTACTTTGTAGTAAATATATGGCGCGGTGAAGTTCGGTTCATTGTCTATCTGGGCGGCGTAAGTTACCGGACTTGAGATGTCTGTGACCTGGGTCCAGCCGAAGGTCGGTGTGTTGTCGTTAGTTAGGATACTGTCCAATGGAAAAAGTAGCGATGGGGGAGAGACTCGCGTGTCTGTTTTGAATCTTCTCGTTTCGGACCATGCGCCCCAATTCCATGCATCGTCCCTCGCTTTGGCCCTCCAGAACCAGATGTTGTCCGAAATTTCAGGGACAGTAAGGAAATTGTCGGTCGTTCTGCCCAAGTTCAGGTTTTGTGTGAAACCTTCGTCCGTGGAGTAGTCTATTTCATACCCCGCGGCCCCGGGAACATTTACCCAGCTGAAGGTGGGCGTGTTGTCGGCCAAGTTTTCGTTGTCTGCGGGAGATAATAGGGTGGGAGCCACCGCTGGCGGGGAGGTGTCAATGTTTATTTGTCGGGGTTGAGTCCAAGACCCAGCATTTCCAACGTTGTCAACGGCCCTGACTTTCCAATACAAAGTGCCATCTGGCAAAGAAATATTCTCGGCCAGAGTGTAATTGATGTATTGGGTAACGTCGGTCAGCCACTGATACCATTCGCCCTCTTTCCAGTAGCTCCAATACGCAACTCGGGTGTCCGGGATGTTTTGGACTTTTGCCTGCACTGGCTCGGAAAAGTTCACATCGTTGTCTATCCAGATCTCATAAGTCACCGGTGGGCTTTGGAGATCCGTCGTGTAAATCCAAGTAAAAATTGGAGTTGAATCATTTATGGTTTGGTCATTGTCTGGTTTGGTTAGGGACGGCGTGCCAGGCGGAGTGGCGTCTATGATGAAGCTACCTTCGTTGCCCCACGCAAAGTTTGGCACTCCGTCGGCGACCAAAACCTTCCAGTAATAGGTTCCGTCTGACAGTTCAACAGTTGATGTATAGTTTGAAACTAGCGTCCCATTCTCATTTTCGATTATTGGACCGGAGTAGCTTCCTCCATATACTGTCCACAAAGACCCCCCGACGTTAACTGTGACGTATTGGGACGGGCCTGAAACAAACGGATTGTCGTCCACGTACAGATAGTATCTGATTGGCCCAACTTGGTCCGTCACGTCTGACCAGTCAAAAGTTGGAGTGCGGTCGTTCAGGTGTACTAAATCAATTGGTGTTATCAGGGTCGCGGGGGCCACTTGTGTATCTGTTCTAAACTGGAACACGCCTGAGATGTTTTCGTTGCCGGTCGGGTCGCCGTTTTCATTCTTTGTCTGATCTTTCACTCTAACACGCCAGTACCACAACCCTTCGCTCAGGGCCTCACCTCCCGCGAGCGTGTACCCAGACCCGCCTAGACCCTCCTTTTTAAGCTGGGTTGTGGTAAAGCTTGGAGAGCTGCTGATTTCCAGAGTGTAAACAACGCCCGCGCTGTCAGTCACGTCTTGCCAGTCAAACTCTGGGGTGGTATCATTGATTATTGAGCCGTTGTCTGGATTGAGCAGCGTCGGAGCACCGACTCTCCGGTCAACTGTGAACATCTTTGCCAAGGCATACGGTCCAAATTGCCCCAAGTTATCGACCGCCTGAACCCGCCAGTAATAAGTATTTTCTGGAATGGTCGATAACGTGTAAAAATTGTCCAACAGGCCGTCCACCGTCACCAGACCAAGTGAAAATGAATAGTCCTGCGCGTACTGCAGCCGGTACTTTACAGGTAAGGACGGGTCATAAACCGCGGTCCAGCGGAGGGTCACGAGGTTGTCGTTTGTGTACAGGTTGTTGTCTGGCTTCACCAAGGTGGGGCTGTCGGACGGCCCCCCAGTATCGACGCGGAAGCTGCGGGCGGTCGACCATCCAGAGTTACCGGTAGCGTCTCTAGACCCGACCCTCCAGTACCAGAGGCCGTCGGCCAGGGAGTTCTCCGTGTGTGTGTCGAAGTTGTCGCGGTTTTCCGTCAGCTCGGAGTTGTCGTAGATCGGCGAGGATAGGTTGGAATCGTTGTCGATCTGAAGCCTGTATCCCACAGCGTCAGCAACACTCCACCATAAGAAGTTGGGTGTATTGTCGTTCTCGTATGCGTTGTTGTCGGGGGACAGCAGGGGCGGAGGGTTAGGAGGGACGGTGTCTATAATAAAGTTCCATTTGTCAGACAGGTTTTCATTGCCCGCGTTGTCCCTGACCTTAACCCGCCAGTAGTATGTGCCGTCCGTAAGAGTTGAGACCGTGTATGTGGAAGATGCAACCGAGAACTCGGTGGGGGACGATAAGTTCGGGTCGTCATCAAGCTGTAGAGTGTACAAAAATGAGCTGGAATCCGCGACATCCGACCAATCAAAGGTTGGGGTGTTGTCATTGGTGGCGGATCCGTCCAGCGGAGTCTGGAGCAGGGGCTTGGTCGGGGGGGTGCGGTCAACTCTGAATTGCCAAACTACAACCGTCAGCCGTCCAAGGTTGTCCCAGACCCTAAGCTCTACTGTATGTAGGTTCTCAGAAATCCCCCTGTTTTCATTTTCGTAAGTGATTTGGCCGTTTTCAGGCGTGAAGTAAAGCGGGGTGGCGGGGGAACCGTCTATGTAAAGCTGCATGTTGTCCTTTACCCCGGACACATCAGAAGCTACCGCGGATATTGTAGGGGTGTTGTCCGTTGTAGAGGTGTTGTTGTCCGGTTTTAGGCTAGTGAGGGTTGGACCGCTCATGTCAAGGAAAAACCGCCATGTGTCGGACCACCCGCACCAGTTCCCGGCATTGTCCTTTGCCCTCACCCTCCAGTAAAGCTGCCCCTCGGGAAGGGCGTTTTCCGATGTGTGTGAGTTGTCGACAAGGTTTTCCCAAAACCTGTTTGGACTTGAGAAGCTTGAGTTGTCGTCCACGACCAGAACATATCTAACATCGCTGGAGTCCCAGACCTTGCTCCACCGGAATTCTTGGGTTCCCCCCGTGACAGTTTGGCCGTCGGCCGGTGAGATGAGGGACGGGACAGGCGGCGGGGCAGTGTCAACAGTCAGGTACCTTACTACCGAAAAGTTCCCTGGCGCCCCCTGTTTGTAACCCCTCACCTTCCAGTAGTAGCCGCCGTCTGGCAGTGTTGTCGCTACCTCACGGGCCGTGTTTTCAGTGTTTTCTCTGGTTGTAGGGGATGAAAAGTCCGAGCTGTCGTCTACCCAGAGCTCGTAGTTGTCTGCATCAGTCACGGCTGACCAGCTGAAAGTCGGGCGGTTGTCGTTCTCGAACTTCAAATTTTCAGGAGAAATAAGATCTGGGGCGGATGGCCACACCCCGGCGCCGATGGAAGACACGAAATAAAATGACACCAAAACAAACACAAGCGCGGCAACACCAAGCTGTGCCTGTGACGCTCGCCCAATAACGGCCTTGTGTATAGGTCTAATAGCCGTGCCCACCCACTCACCGCCTCTATAATAAAAACAAAATCAGGCGTTTAAGGCTTTCCACCATAATATTATTTATTATAGAATATTTTAACTATGTATTAGAGAATAAAATGAGGTTTTACGACAGGGAGATGGGACTCCAAAGGCTGGAAGAGGCCCACATGCAGTGCAGAAAACACAAGGTGATGAACGCCGTGGCTGGAAGGTGGGGAGTGGGCAAAACCAGGCTTGCCCTAGAGTTCTCAAGGGGAAAAAAAGCAATCTATTTTTTGGTTGAGGAAGGCCCCACTCTGCTGCAGAGATTGAAACTCCAGGTGGAAAAAGAGCTAGACCATAAAATAGATGCCGCGGACTGGGAGGAATTTTTTAGGGAAATCCTCAAGATTGGCCGAACGGAGCCGCTTGTAGTGATATTGGACGAGTTCCACAAGTTTGGGCAGGTGAGTGGGGAACCAATCTCCGCGCTAAAAAGTGCTTGGGACTCGGTGACAGCCCCCAACATCCTCCTGCTTTGCATGGGTTCAGGAATGGGCGCGATGAGAAACCTCTTCACGAAAGATGGCGGTTCCCTCACCGGCATGACTTCAGGGTTTTCCAAGCTGGCCCCTCTTGATTACATTCAAGTTAGAAAAATCCTGGCAGATATGGGGTTCAAAGGCGAAGAGCAGAAAATATCCCTGTATTCTATTTTCGGCGGGATTCCCAGATACTACGAGTTTTTAGAGGGGCTTGGCGGGGCCACGCTGGAAGAGATAATTTCAGAACTCTTTTTAAAACCAGCCGCTCCGCTACGGGAGGAGGGCATTTCGCTGTTGAACCGGGACTTTGGATGGGGGAGGGGGACTCACTTTTTAATAATCGAGGCCATAAGCCAGGGAGCGCACACGAGCACCGAAATAGCAAAGGCCGTAGGTTTTCATCAGACCGCTCTTTCGAGGTACCTCGCTGAGCTCGCGGCGGAGGACATCATCTCCCGTCAGGTCCCCGTCACCGATGATGAGACAAAATCCAAGCGTGGCCGCTATTTCATCTCGGATCATCTCCTAGAGTTCTGGTTCAAGTGCGTGCACGGCAGCCGCCATCTAATCGAGAGGCGGGAGCAGGAAAAAGCCCTGTCTCAGGCGATGGCAGCGCTGCCGGGGTTTGTTTCCGCGGGTTTGAGGGAGGCGGTTCTGGCCCTGATTTCCAGATATCGCTGGCGCAGGTTGAAAGGAGTCCCCATCCTCTGCGAAAGGGTTGGAGGGTGGTGGGACAGAGGGGGGAGCGAGATTGACGTCTGCGCCGTTTCAGGGGAGGGAATCCTCTTGGGGGACGTTATCTGGAGAGAGGAGGTGGGGCCGGGGGCCGCGAGGGCGCTGGTTGAAAAGGCAAAGCTGGTGAAGTGGGCAGGGAAGAGGAGTTGCATGCTGGTTTCACGGCGGGGTTTCACCGAAGATTGCATAAAATCCATGCCGGCAGACGGGTCCATACTTCTTGACCTGAAAGACCTGGAACTTGCCCTTGATGGCGTGCCTGCGAGATTAGAACTCATCTAGGGGTTTCGGCCGCCGTTCTTCATGCTCCGGCATCCCGCCCCCCTGTTCTCGACCGTACAAAATCCAGGCAACGAATCCGGCCAAAATTGCCAGGAGAGGAATGAAATAGAGGTAAGACGGCGGGCCAACAGCTTTTTCCGCGGTAATCGCAAAAGTCGATGCCCCGGTCGATGATGCTGAGAAGTAAAGCCTGTTGGCATCGCTTCCGGCATCCTGCGTGGGCAACTCCTGCCAGGCCCCGTTAAAGTACCTGCTCAGCCTAACGGTCTTCGCGTTCGCCCCCTGCTCTTGGACCCAGGCGCCGTCTACCCAGAAGTTTATTTTCAGGGACTCCAGCTTGTTTTCCATGTTTTGGAGCTCCAATGAAAAATAGGAATAAACCAGTCCGGCTTCGGGTTTGACCAGCGGCTCCTCAGACCACAGGGACACTTTTATGTTTTCTGCAGAAGAGCTTGCCTTGATCTCCAGCTGGAGGACCTTGTCCCGCCCTATTTGGACGACGGTGTTTTCTCCGGCAGAGAGGCGGGATATTTCAGCCAAAGACCTGCGCAAAATTTTCAGCGTGAAGTTAGCTGTCCTCACCCAGCCGTTGTCGTTCCTCCCCGTGATGGTGACTGTGTAATCCCCAACTCTTACGCCTTGTTCTGTAACCACCCACATGGTCGGGTAAAACGGGGGGGTCAAGCCGTTCCCCACAAAGGATATTTCCACGTCACTGGGCTGCCCGCCAACGCTCAAGTTGACAACCTGGGAATATTTTCCTATGTTTGCAACTTCCAGAATTTTGGTGGTAAAATCCCCCTCCGTCACCGTTATCTCAAAGTTCCCGCTTATGGAGAAGTCCTGAAGGAAAACCTCAAACCTGACGTTGTCGGACCATTCCCCGACGTGTCCGAAGTTGTCCACCGCCCTGACCCTCCACCAGTAGATGCCGTCATGCATATTTTCAAGAGGGGTGAATGTCGTTGTTTCCAATGTCGCGGTCACGGCCGGAGAGGAGAAAGCATTATCCTCGTCCACCTGAAGCTCGTACTTCACCTTGGAAAAGTCGGTCACGGCCGCCCAGGAGAATGTTGGCCTTGCCGTGTTTTCCATGACGTTTTCAGACGGCCATGTCAGACTGGGCTTTGGTGGGGGGGTGTTGTCCAGTGTGAAAGACCATGGGCCCCCGAAGCTGCCGAAGTTCCCCGCGTTGTCCCTGGCCCGTACCCGCCAGAAGTAGGCGCCGTCCGCAAGCTCCACGCTTTTGCCGTTTTCCGTGATTGTTTCCTGCACCGCAGGCGAGCCGAAGTCTTGGCTGTCGTCCACCCAGAGCTCGTAGCTTACTGGATGGCCGCGGTCAGTTACTGGCGTCCACGAAAGCGGAACACTTTTTGTCAAAATCCTTCCGCCATTCTCCGGTGAAAGCCTGGTCGGGACCGGTGGGCCTGTTTTGTCGATATAGAATGAATTTTCCTGGGACTCTTTGACGTTCCCGGCATTGTCATAGACCCTGACGCGCCACCTGTGCAGCCCTTCCTCCATTTCGGGGGCGCTGTTTTCAAGCTGGCCGCTCCCCCGCTGCACCCATGCCAGCTTGTTGTCTATGTAGATTTCGGAGTTTTCTACAAAGTTGTCTTCCACCTTCCACTTCAGGAGGGGGGTGTTGTCGGCAGTGTTTTCGTTTTCCAGGGGCGACAGCAGCTCCACACTTGGCGGCAGACTGTCAATGGTAAAAGTGAAGACTCCAGAATATGTTTCGTTGCCAGCATAATCCCTAGCCGACACCTTCCAGTAGTAAAGGCCGTCTGGGAGGGACTGGGGCACTGCGGTTGTCGTGTAATAAATTGAGTTTATGGCTGGGGAAGAAAAATCAGCAGAGTCGTCCAAAACCAGCCTGTAGTACACGACCCCGCTCAAGGAAGACCAGAGAATCCAGGCGGGAGTGGTTTTCAGCAAAACGTTGTCTTGAGGGTATAATTGAGAAGGCTCGGGCGGCGGGACGGTGTCAAGCACAAACTGCTGGGTGGATGACCAGGCGCTGACCTCTCCGCTGTTTTTTCCAGACCTCATCCTCCAGTAGTAAGTCCCGTCCGGCAGCGCATTTTCCGGCTCGAAGAAGGTCTGCCTTACGTTGTCCCGCGTCGCAGTATTACCAGCAGGGAAGGCTCCGTCTGTAGAGTATTGCAGTTCATAGTTGTCAGCGCCCCCCATTGCAACCCACTCGAATCGTGGCGTGTTGTCCGAGATGTTTACACCGCTGATGGGGCTTAGCAGGGACGGCGGGTCAAGGGCCACGATAACCGCCGATTGGGCGAAGAGTAGCATCATTGCAATCGCCAAGGGGCTGATTTTCGGCATGATTTCAAAACCAATTGTGGCCGTGTTTAAAAATACTCCCACTGCCGCGCGGTTTGTTCAGCGGAGAAACCACTGCCCGCCTTTTAAAACAAAATAAAAATAGAAAATGTAAGGGGATTTTTGGCGTTTCCCCTTACTTTTACTTCTTCCGGAATATAGCAATCGCAGCCAGTATCAGGGCGATTATCACCACGACAATCGCGTAGGTCGCCCATGGGGTGACCGTGCGCGTCACGGTGACGGATGCCCAGTCGCTGTAGTTACCAAGCGCGTCGTTAGCTCTCACGGCAATGGTGTTCACGCCTTCGCTCAACGCAACAGCGTAGGAGAACGAGCCGGCCGACAGTATTGGCAGCGACACTGAGCTGGCCCCTGTTTGTAGGGTCACGGTCAGGTCGGAGTACGCCTCCCAGCTGTCCTTCGTAACTGTCCCGCTGATAACGACGGTCGTAGCGTCTGTGCTCGTGCCAGTGGCCGGGGACGATATCGTCACCGTCGGCTTCGTGGCATCTGGCAGTATGTAGCTGTAGAGTATCTTGCTCGTAGCGTTCCCTGAAGCGTCCACCAGCTGAAGCTCGATCTTGTTTGTTGTCCCCTCTGTGAGGGTGACAGTCGTGCTCCAGCTTGTGGCTGTCAGAGATATCGTCGCTACAACAGTGTCGTTCAGGTAGACCTTCAGACTCCCACCAACCTCTCCAGCCGAAACAGTCCCGCTTATTGCGAGCGAGGTCAGCTTCGTCTTGGTCGGGCTGGCGAGACTTGTGCTTGCGCTGATGTTCGTGGACGATACTGAGACATCGGTGCTCAACGGCGCAGTCACGTCAACGGTGAACTGGTGCCACTTGTTTTCGAACAATCCTGCCCCGTCATTGACGGTCAAGCGGCCGTCACCGGCCTCGACGACAATCCTGTATGTCCCAGTGGACAGCTCGAACGGATAGTCGTTCTCGAATGTTATTGACTTGACCCTCTTTGTGGCGTTGTCGTACGTCGGGTAGACCTTAGGTTTAAGGTATATCCTGTTGTCGTCGGCGCCTGTTCCAAGGGAACCGCTCACTTTCTCGATGTAGACTGTCCAGCCACGGTTCCAGAGATGGTTGTCAGTCGTGACAAAGACAGGTATTCCCGATGCGTTCTCTTGGTTGTCTATCCCGTGCGTCGCGTCAGCGATGGTTATGCTGAAGGTTGGGGTGTTGTCATTCACTTTTTGGCCGTTCTCTGGTGTTGTTATTGTAATGCTGGGTTTGGTCGTGTCCACGAGGACGTTGTCCACGTTCTCAGGCCCCTCGTTTCCTGCCTGGTCAACAAGACGGACACCTACCTCAGATATGCCATCTGAAAGGGTCAAATTGTAGGTAAAGTTCCCGCCGACCAGCGTGGCCTCGGACACGGTTGATCCAACACGGACTTTCGCTGTTTTTATTGAGAGAATGTTTTCACCTTGGATGAAATAGCTGTTCTCCGAGTTGGCCGGAATTAACAGAGAGAACGTTGCCTTGTTTTCGTTCTCTTGTGGCCAGCTAGTTATCGCTGTCTTGGCAATCGCCGCAGGCGCTATCCTGTCCAGTATGAAGTAGTTGTCTGTTTCAGTGCCCTCGTTGCCAACTGTGTCTTGGAATTTTGCTACCTCTATTCTGGCCTGTCCGTCGCGGAAGGCGTTGTCGCTCGTTACGTATGTTCCAGTCCACACCTTGTTTTCTTCGCTGGAAGCCGTCATCGTCACTTGGACCCAATTGTTGTTTTCAGTGTCGCCGTCCCCCTCTGCCACCCTGACGTTGTCAAGCTTGGACAGAGTTTCGCCAGCAGCCACGGTAATGGTAATGTTCTCTCCGCCCTTCGCCCATGTCTTGGACGTGGAGATGAACACTGTTGGCGCTGTGGCGTCCACTGTTACTAGAATTGGCTTCTCGATCGTGTAGCTGCTATCGCCCGTCCCCCTGGCCCTCACCTTTATGCTGTAGGTGCCACTGGTGCCAGGCGACGTAACCGCGAACGGGAACGATCTAGAGGTGTTGCCGCTGGTCGGTATTTTTCCGCCTTCGTTGTCCAATACACTAGTCGACCATTGAAGCTTAAGGCTCCCATGGGTGTTCGCGACCCAGTTGTCCGGATCGTTTTCTACCATAGCATGCGAAGCTAACACCTTGTTATCCGCCGGTTTTGTCACTATAGTGTTTTCTGGCAACCGTATCACCAACGTGCCTTGCAACGCCATTTTTGTTCCAGGCTGAAGTTCGATAGTGTTGTCCGTTACCTGAAGAATGGTGTTGGCGGGTATGAATCCTGTCTGAAGCGGCGGGGCGCTAAGGTCTGATGGTGCCCGCAGGTAGATGTCTGGTGTGTCCATTGTTGTGCCTATTTTGAAGTTCTCAGGAGATCTTAGCTCCACGTTGTCACCGGTAGTAAGGGTTCCTTGTAGATACCCCTTCGCATTGTCAGTCCCAACGATTTTGACTTGGGTGTTTTCCACAAGCCTGTATTCTGCGTAGCCGTTGGGTTCTGCAGTGTTGGCTATCCTCACAACTCTGGTGTCGTTAATCAGCTTGACGGCGTTATCAAAGTTGTCAGAGTCAAAGCCAAGAGTTAAAAGCATATTTCTCAGCAACTTGATGTTGTCGTTTTCGACAAGGCCTGTCCCACCGTTCTCACCAACTATAACGGTGGTTGGCGTGTTTTCAGGTGACCCAAGCTTCAGCGTGGTACTCTGCGCCAGCGTGTACTGGGTACCCCCTGGAATAGCGATGGTCTTGTTCTTGTACACGGTCACGTCCGTATTCTCATCTAGAGTTACATAGCGAGAAAGGCCAGCTCTCGAGATGGCCGCTATGGTGCCTTCACTAGCCCACACGACGTTGTCGTACCGACCATATATGTATGAACCGGCACGTATTTTTGCAACTCCGCTTAGGCTCGTGAACCCGCTTGGCAATTCTATCTCGACGTTTTCAATGGTGGTAGTTCCAGCGTTGGTGACCGTTACCGTAAGAACAACCCCGGTGCTGCTCTTTATATTGGTCCTATCAATCGTCACGCTTATGTCTGTTGCCGCGCTAACGGTGCTTGTCGATACCAACCCCGCCATCGGGGCCAGTATCATTGCTGCAATCACTACTATTGTTTTAAGTTTCACTTAATCACTCCTTTTTGTTTGCGGGATAAACTCCTATCCATGCCTATTTAAGCGTTTCTACCGGAAAATCTAGGGAGTTTTTTGATAAGAAGCTTTAAATATCCCCGGTTGTTTCGGTGAATGTTAAAGTGTGGTTCGGCATTAGTCGTAATACACAAATCCCGGCAGCGTCGCCAACAGCTGGTCCAGCCCTCTTTTTACCAGGCCGGACTTGAGCCTGTCGCCGAAAAGTTCCGCCGCGATGAAATCTAAAATTTCTTCTTCCAGCATCCCCCCGACTCCGCGTCTGAGCAATTCCACTTTCCAAGGTTCTCCCCTCGAAAGCTTGATCCTGGTTGACGAGTAAAAAAGCAGACCATAGATGTCGCACGCGTCTTTCATCTTTTTCTCCCTCGTTTCCCTCTGCAGAAATGCCTCGGTTTTGAGCAACAGAAGGAGATCCCCCCTTGGTACGGGCACCTGCCGCCCGCCAATGGTGATAACCTTCGTGGCTTTTTCTCCGATAATCCTGCCCACAATCTCGTTGGGCCAGACGCCGAGCTTGCTGCTTTCCTTGTTTCCCAGCACATCCAGATACACGTATATCAACTCAAATGCCTGCCTTCCTCTCGCTTCGCGTTCGCTTAATTTGTCCATCGAATTTCGGTCTAGGATTAGCGTGTATCTGAACTTGTACTCCCTAGGCGTAAATCCGACTTTTCCTATGGCGCGCGCGAACTCGCGAGGGAAGCTTCCTTCGCAGTCTATGAAAACGTCTATGTCGCGGGACATCGGGAACTCCCGCCCCGTAGCCTTGAGGAACTCTTCCCCCACCAAACTGTGCACAGCCCACCCACCGACGAGGCCAAAGCTTTCACTGGGCTGGAGTTCATCAATGAGCTCAAGCAAGATCTTTTTTGAAGCCTCTGTCTCCAATGGGTCGTAAATCAAACTCTCAGCCCCACCTTGTCCGCAAGGAACCTCGCAGCCTCACGCGCCCGCCCGCCGCAGCTGTAAAGGTCCGCAAAAAGGAGGAAATTTGAAACCACTTTTACTCCCCTCACCTCTTGCGCCCCGTAAAACGGATCCAAGTCTGAGTTCACCAAGTGGATCTGGCCTCTTTCGCTCGGGTAAATCTGGTTGTCTTTGAACACCCTGGCCCACTCCCCCCCCTGCTCCGCTTTAGCATACATGTAAAGCTCGTTTGGGACGACATATGGGGCCACGAGTTCGGCTCCGGCAAGGTGGGTATAAGCATAGGAAAGCCCCTTGTCGGCCAGTTCCGCTATTTTTTTGATCAAGTACTGCGGTCTTTCGAGACTCTCGAAATTAGTTGACATCAGCGATTTCAGCGGACGGGCGTAAGCTATGA
>JBFMBF010000003.1:0-35643 GCA_040755315.1 Hadarchaeota archaeon (SeqCode)
ATCCGGGGACGATGGTGCCGACTTTGGCAAGATGCATGGTCAACCTGGCCAGGACCCCGAGAAAAGGAATCTTCCTTGACCCCTTCTGCGGCGTCGGAGGCATCCTGCTGGAAGCCGGACTTATCGGGGCGAAGCTCATAGGGGTTGACATCGAGAGGGAGCTTGTGGAAGGCGCGAGAAAGAACCTGGCTGAGAGCGGGCTGTCGGACTTCCAGCTTATGGTAGGTGACGCCAGGAAGCTGCCTCCTCTGGAAGCCGACGCCATAGCGACCGACCCTCCCTACGGAAGGCAGACCACCACAGGTGGCACTGAACTCGAAGAACTTTACAAAGAAGCATTGCCGTCGATGGCTGGGGTGCTGAAGAAAAAAGCGTATGTCTGCATCACGTCGCCGGCCGAGCTTGAGCTGGAGGACATAGCTTCCGGCGCCGGACTGCGGATGATTGAAAAACATGACCAACGGGTGCACAGAAGCCTGACCAGACGCATTTATGTTTTTAGGAGGAAGTGAATGAAGCTCATTTTCTTGGGGACCACAGGCAGCATCCCCACGGCGGAGCGGGGGCTTCCAGCAATCGCCGTCCAGCTGGATAAAGAGCTGCTACTGTTTGATTGTGGCGAAGGAACCCAAAGACAGATGGCCGTCGCACACGTCAGCCCACAAAAGCTCGATTCAATATTCATAACCCACATGCACGGGGACCACTTCCTAGGCCTTGCCGGGCTGGTCCAGACTCTGTCGCTTCTTGACCGGACGCGGCCGCTGGAGGTCTACTGCCCGGCCGGTGAAAAGGAGCGGCTTGAGAGGTACCTACAAGTTCCACGCTACACCCTTACTTTTGAAGTCAAAATCCGCGAACTCGAGCCTGGCGATGAACTGAGAAGAAATGGATACAGGATACTGACTTGCGAAACCGACCACCCAGTGCCGGAGCTTGCATATGCTGTGGTTGAGGACGAAAGGCCAGGAAAACTGGACGCCGAAAAGGCTGCCAGGCTGGGCGTGAAGCCGGGCCCGCTCTTGTCAAACCTCAAGGGAGGGAATCCAGTCAAGCTACCGAACGGAAGGATTGTGAAGCCTGAAGAAGTCGTCGGCCCGCCACGGCCCGGTAGGAAAATCGTTTACAGTGGGGACACCCGGCCGAGCGAGATAATAGTTGAGTTTGCGAAAGGCGCAGATGTTTTGATTCATGAAGCTACCTTGGCGGACGACCTCGCGGAGAAGGCCGCCGAAAACTCCCACTCCACTCCAAGCGGAGCGGCGGAGATTGCGAGGCGTGCCGGGGTCAAGCAGCTTGTCCTGTTACACGTGAGTCCCCGCTACAGGGATGACTCGGTTCTTCTGGAACAGGCAAAAAGAATTTTTCCTAACACAATTGTGGCCAAAGACTTTATGGAAGTGGAAGTCCAGTTCTCGGAATAGGGGGGCTCAGGCTGGAGGTTCCGTTCATCTAAACTCACGTAACCCTCTTCTCGTCATTGCCCCAATAAAGATGTTATTACCTGAATAAAAACTTTGATTAACGCTCAATCACGAACTGCGAAGCCAACTGGTCTCCGGCTCCTGCTGGACTCGATGACCCGGATGGTATCGCTCCCTTCAAACTTCAGCGCGCCAACTTTGCCTGTCACAGCCAACTTTACATCTCCAGGTTTGAGCATCGCCTGTACCGCCGCGCGGTCGAACTTCACCATAAGATCCGTCACGCCATCTCCATCTCGGTCGCCTATCTTGGTGGGCCGCGATTCCGCCCACACTGTATCGTTCAAAAGAATGCTGTCTACATCGATGTCGCGGATGTTGTATCCCTCCGGCAACTCTATGTACACTGTAATCCACTTGCCCTTGCTTTTCAGGTTCAAAGTGTCAGGGTCGATGTCCACATTGGCCTGAAGCACTTGCTCGGAAGGCGCGGAGTACCACAAGTCGTTCTTCAGAGAACAGCTGTTATACTCAAAGCCCCCGATTATCCACATCCTGTTGTCAAATATCACCGCGCTGTGGCCTTTCCTCAGCCCCCAACCGGCTTCCTCAGTCGCTTGAGTCCAGCCAACACCATCGGTAGAATACCAGACGTCCCTTCCCCCGTAAGCCCAGCTGCCTATCACCCACATCTTCCCGTCGAAGACAAGCGAGGGCTCGCCATATCTTATGCTCCAGGCCGCTTCTGCAGTGGCCTGGGTCCAGTTCACGCCATCGGCTGAATACCAAACATCGTTCTTCCACGCTCCAGCCCACCCGCCGAACATCCACATCTTCCCGTCGAAGGCCACCAGTCCAAAGCCTGACCTTTGGCCCCAGCCTGCGTTAGCCGTGGCCTGGGTCCAGTTCACGCCATCGGTAGAATACCAAACATCCCCGAGGGTGTATCCGTATGAGCCGTACTCTCCGCCAATCACCCAGATTTTATCGTCAAAAACAACGGCACCAAAACCTACTCTCGGGCGCCACCCTGCATCCGCAACTTTGCTCCAGCTGGCTCCGTCTTCAGAATTCCAAACATCGTTGACCTCTCCCCCCGCAACATCGCCGGGTAGCCCACCCATCACCCAGATTTTGTTTTTGAAAACCAGCGCAGCGTGGCCCTGCCTTGCGCTCCACCCCGTAGCGGTCGTCGCCTGGGTCCAGTTGACTCCGTCGGCAGAGTGCCAGACATCGTTCCTGACTGGCATTGATCCATCATAGCCTCCAAGGATCCAGATTTTGTCTTTGAAGACTACCGAAGCGTGGCCACTCCTCCCTGTCCAACCCGCGTTCGCCGTCGCCCGAGTCCAATCCTTGCCTACCTCGCCTGCTGAAGGAGCCGCAGCCGTTGAAAAAAGCAAGATTGCAACAACAAATGAAACTAAACCTGCCTTGCCCAGCTCAACGCCGCGTGCCGTCACTCGCGGCTTTGTAAAGCACCTCATACAAATCAAATCATGGCGTCAAGATATTTAACTTTGGCGTCTCAGATTCCCCCAAACCTGACGCTGACACAGTGGTTATTCCTTTGGCCATTTGTATGGGTTTTTTAAGTATTGGTCGATTGAGCGCGCGGCAATTTTCCCGTCCCCCATCGCTAATATCACTGTCGCGTCGCCGCGGACGATGTCCCCGCCAGCCCACACCTTCTCCACCGACGTCCTTCCTTCCTCGTCGGTCAAGATTGTTCCCCACTTCGTGGTCTTGAGCTCAGGCACAACCTTCAACAACAATGGGTTCGGGCTTTGACCTATCGCCACCACAACTGTGTCGACATCCAGCAAAAATTCAGAACCTTTTATTGGAACCGGTCTTCTCCTTCCGGATTCGTCTGGCTCCCCAAGCTCGAACCTGATACACTCTGCCTGCTTAACCCACCCTTTCTCATCGCCCAAGTACCTCACAGGGGCCGCCAAAAAAAGAAACTTGACGCCCTCTTCCTTCGCCCGCTCAATCTCTTCCTTCCGGGCGGGCGCCTCTTTTTCAGTCCGCCTGTAAATTATCCACGACTCTTTTGCCCCGAGCCTGAGGGCGCTACGCGCGCAGTCCATCGACACGTTGCCTGCCCCAATTGTCGCGACCCTCTTCCCAAATTGTACTGGAGTGTCGTAACGCGGGAACTCGTATGCTTTCATGAGGTTGATTCTTGTCAGGAACTCATTGGCGGAATATACTCCATTCAGGTTTTCGCCGGGTATGTTCATGAAGTCCGGCAGGCCGGCACCAGTCCCGATAAACACCGCGTCGTGCTCCTTCAGCATTTCATCGAGGGTAATGGTTTTCCCAACCAGAACATCAGTCTTGAGCTCGACGCCCAACGCCCCTATGTATTCGACTTCTGTTCTCACGATTTCCTTCGGGAGCCTGAACTCCGGAATCCCGTATGCCAACACCCCGCCGGGAGAATGGAGTGCCTCCAAAAGTGTGACCTTGTGGCCCATCTTCGCCAAATCAGCTGCCGCGGTCAATCCAGCTGGCCCTGACCCGACTATTGCCACTCTCTTGCCTGTTGCCTCAGGCAGCTTTGGGGGCTTGAGGCCAAGCTTTTCCCTTTCAAAGTCGGCGGCGAACCTTTCAAGCCACCCGATTCCAACAGGGTCAAATCTCCCGCCAAGCGCGCAGCGCGCCTGGCACTGGTTCTCATATGGACAGACCCTGCCGCAGACTGCTGGCAGCGCATTTTTCTCCTTGATGATCTTGATGGCTTCCTCAGGTTTTCCATCCCTGATGGCTCGGATGAATTCCGGGATGTTCACTCCCACCGGGCACCCGGCTACGCAGGGGGGGTACTTCTCTCCAGGCTTGGGCTTGCACTGCAGGCACCTCTTCGCCTCTTCAATCGCCAGCTCAAGGGTGTATCCCAGCGGCACCTCCCGAAAGTTCTTTGTTCTCTCCTCAAGAGGCTGCTCCGGCATTGGTACTCTTTTTTTCTGCGTCTTCCCGGTCACTTCTTTTCCCCCGTCTCATCTTTAATCTTGCACCTCTCCAGCGAATGCTTTTCATCCGCAAGATACCTTAGATTTCTCAAGTTCAGTTGGTCAAAGTTTACCAAGTGAGCGTCGAATTCCGGCCCGTCCACGCACGCAAATCTGGTCTTGCCGCCGACCTCAACCCTGCAGGAGCCGCACATCCCTGTTCCGTCCACCATGATCGGGTTCAGGCTGACGATTGTTTTTATGCCTTTGGGCCTGGTGACTTCAGCCACCGCCTTCATCATAAGTGTTGGACCTACGGCAATTACCCGGTCTATATGCCTGCCATCATCAATCAACTTTTTTAAAACATCGCTGACGAAGCCGCGCTGCCCCTTGGAGCCGTCATCGGTTGCGATGTGGAGCTCGTCGCTGAAGCCTTTTATTTCCTCCTCAAAAATCAAAAGCTCCGCCGTCTTTGCACCTATTATAGACACGACATTATTGCCCGCCTTCTTCATCGACCGGGCTATGGGGTAAATTGAAGCTATACCGACGCCCCCGCCGACGCAGACTACAGCACCGTACTTCTCGATGTCGGTCGGCTTTCCCAGCGGCCCGATGAAGTTTGACAGATGGTCCCCCTTTTTGAGAGCATTCAGCTGTTTGGTTGTCTTGCCAATCCCCAGAACAACCACGCTCACGGTCCCATCCTCTGGCGACCAGTCCTGTATCGTCAGTGGGATCCTCTCACCTTGCTCATGCATCCTCAAGACCACAAACTGTCCTGGCCTAGCTTTCCTTGCGACCTGCGGCGCCATTATCTTGAGCTGCTTGATGTTTGGCGCCAGATCCATTTTTGATGTTATCTCATACATTTTCTCGCCACTCGTTCGGTATAATTAATCTCCAGCACAGCTTTTAATTATGAGGAAAAGTCTACTCCTGTGGCTCCTGCCTGTGGTGGATGTTTTCGCCATCGGCAGGATTCTGGCGGAATACCGGTCGCTTGGAGTGGAAGTGCCGTGGGAGCACGCGAAGGCTGGCCTAGTGGAGAGGTGGGCAGGATATCTGCCTTCTGGATTAATTATCGGGTGGTTTGCCGGGTTCTGGCAGTCTTTTCTGATCGTGCTTGGGCTCTTCGCCGTAGTCGGCCCAATTGAGTTTTACCTGATGTGCAGAGGAGTAAAACCATGGCGCTTTTTCCGTGGAAAAAACCGGAAATCAATTGCCAAAATATTTCTGTTGGAGGGCTACAACACTATTTCATACTACTTGCTCGGTGCAGCTCTGGCGGCGCTCGTTTTAAGTTTTTGACATTTTAACGTGCAAGAGAACCTAAAGTTATTTCTTGGATTGGTTTTCCTTCACGCGTGCGCGGCGCGAGGTAATCGATCAAGCGCTCGACGTCCTCCGCCTCCAGTGTGACGTCTATCGGGCCCAACGGCGACTCCCCCTCCGTGAAGCTGACCCTCCCAACGAATGCGGCTTGCTTGTTCAGCATGAACTTTACGGCGTTCCCATCTTTCCCTTTAAGCATCATCGAGCGGGCCGTGTCAAGAATCGCCTGAAGCCTCAAGAGCTGATGAATTCGGGAAATGGCGGAAACATCCGTGGCTTCACCGACTAGAAGTTTTTCTTCCTGCCGAAGTTCAAGAGTTGGAAAAATCCTTTTCACTGCCGCCTCAACTTTCTCTTTAACTTCTGTGGACCTTACCTCTGCCTCGACCCTTACTCTCACCCAACTCACCTCTGAAAAACTTGATAGCGCTCTTCCTGAGTTCCGCAAGAGTCCCCTCGTTTACAATCAAATAGTCGGCGAGCGCCATGGCCTCCCCGAGTCCCCAGCTTAGCTCCCGCCTGTCCTTTGCCCTGAAACTCTCAATTCCTCGAGCGTCGTCCTCCCTGACTCTAGAAGATATTCTGGAATGCCTAGTGGTCTCCGTCGCCCAAACGGAAATCAAGCTGAAATCTTCTCCAAAAACCTTGCGGAATTCATCGACCTCGGCAATTCCCCGGATACCGTCGACTAGAACGGCGCGCTTGCCTTTCCCTTTTTCATTGATCAGCGGGATGCAGCGCTTGGCTATAGCCCCCATTCCGTCCTGCGCCCTGAATTCATTCGCGACTTCCGCCACGTTCTTTTCATTTATCTTCAAGCCGCGGCGTCTGATCTCTTGCCAAACCACATCTCCCATTCTGACACTAGGGGCATCGAACTCCGCCATGGCCTTGACCACTTCTGTCTTCCCAGAGCCCTGCAGCCCAACGAGGCCTACAACTTTCAGACTAATCACAATTCAACCACAATCAATGTGGTGGTGTTCGTGACCCCTGGGATTCCGCGGATGTCCCCAAAGACCGCCTTCGTCAGCTTCTCCAGAGAGTCCACTTCAATCCGCGCCACAATGTCGTATGGCCCCGCCACGGCCTCTGCAGATCTCACGCCTTCCAACGCCCTGAGCCTCTTGAAAACCTCCGTGGTCTTCCCGGGCTCTGCAGAAATCAGGCTGTATGCTTTCACCATATGTTCACCTGATGAAATCTTGGCGTCTGCATTTATAAAACCGTCGCAGGCGGCGAATGTTCGCCGTGAAAGCTATTTCAAGAACCTGCGGACGCCTTCAAGGGCCACACTTTTCAGCTGCTCCAGCTGCTCCACGCTCCTAGCCTCGACCACGACTCTGGCCTTCGGCTCAGTCCCAGAAACCCTAGCTAGAACCCAGCTCCCGTCGTTTCTGTTGATTCTAATGCCGTCAACTTCCAAAACGTCTCTTACATCTCTAACTTTTTCCATTATGTGCTGCCGCATGCCCTGCATGAACCCCACCTTCTTATCATCCGGGCAAGAGAAGTCCTGGTGGAACATGGGGTAGTCGGGCACCTTTTCTACTAACACCTCCGAGAACTTCCTACCATCCGAAGAAAGCATTTCGACCAGCTTTGCCGCAGCCAAGACTCCGTCCGCCCACGGCCCAAACTCCAAAAACACCAGCTTCCCCGGCTCCCCGGCAAAACATGCCTTGTGCTCAAGCATCACCTCCGTGAAGCGCCCGAGCCCGGTCCTGACCGTCCGCCCACCAGCCCTCGCCACGACCTCCTCTATCGCCACTGAAGTGTTAACGCTGGTGACCACGGTGCCTCCGCGATTCTTCCTGACCGCGAGTTCCGCAAAAAGCGCTATCAAGGCGTCGTGCTTCACGAACTTCCCACGCTCATCCACAGCCGCCGCCCTGTCGGCGTCGCCGTCGTGAGCCAGCCCAAGGTCGGCACCTACTTCCTTTACCACGCTCATGAGATCCCCTAGGTTCCATGGCTGCGGCTCGGAGGGGCGCCCCGGGAAGTGGCCGTCAAAGTGAGAGTTCAATGTCACGACCTTGCAACCAAGCTCCCGAAGAATCATCGGAGTGATAGGAGATGCGGCGCCGTTCGAGCAGTCCACCACCACTTTCAGCTGGCGGCCCACCTTAACCTGATTTTTTATCGCTTTCATGTAAGAAGCTCTCGCATCATGCTGGATGCACTCCCCAAGCGAATCCCAAGCGGCCTTTTTGGGCTCTCTGTCCAGCACAACCTCCTCGAGCGCCAGCTCATCCTCTGGAAGGAACTCCGTCCCGTCCCCGTGGTAGAAAACAATGCCGTTGTCCTGGGGGGGGTTGTGGGAAGCTGTAATCATGGCCCCAGCCGATGCACCGAGTGCTCTTGTCGTGAAGGCAACACAAGGTGAAGGTACTATCCCTGCCTCAACAACATCTGAACCGCCTGAGAGCAGCCCCGAAACAAGGGCCTTTAAAAGCATCTCTCCGGAAGTCCTAGCGTCCCTCCCCACAACCACCTTCCCGCCCTCGACATGCTCGGCGCATGCCATGCCAAGCTTCAACATGAACTCCGGAGTCACCTTTGTCGCTATCGGGCCACGGACTCCGCGGGTGCCGAAGAGCCTCTTCTTCATCATCTTCCTCCTAAGAACCCATTTATCCCCAGCTCTTTCAGCTTTTCTGGCTTTGGTCTGCCGTTCTCATCCCATCCTCTTATCTTGTAATACTCGCCGAGCATTTTTCCCAGCTCTTCTTTCGGGAGTCTTTTATCAAGCCCCGGCAACCTCTCCTCAAAAATCCGCTGTGGGAGCGTGTCGTCCTTTCTGGAAATGCCGTCCCGAACCGCGAGTATCCTCTCCAGGCTGTATATCCTTTCTCCGACCATCTTCAACTCCTCAGTTGTGAAGCTCCAGCCAACCACGTACTGCAGTATTCTTCTCATCTCCTCAATCCCAATCGCCCTGCTGCCGAAGACGCAGACGCCGGTAGAGTCTATCAGCGCGCGAGTGTTCTGGAGATCAAATACCAGCTGGGCCTTCCCTTCCGTCGAAAACCTGTCATACTTAGGCGAGAAGACCTCGGAAGCCATGGTCCAAGCCTTCAGGTGGCATCCACCGCGACAGGAGGTGGCGTAAGCCAGACCCATGCCCCAAGCTCCTCTAGGGTCGTAAGCCGGGAGCTCCATCCCTTTCACATGCATGGCAAAACTTTCGGAGCCGCGGCCGATTTTTTTGGCTACAGCCCTTACGCCTTCCGCCAGCATGCCGCCTACCCCCTCTCTGAAAGCTATTTTCCGCAATACGGGCAACAGCACCTCGTGGTTTCCAAACTTTAGGTCCAAACCATCGACATCACCATCTTTCAGCAGCCCCCGCTCGCGACATTCCATGGCGAAGCCTATGACGTTGCCGGCTGAAATGGTGTCCATCCCGTAGAGGTCACACAAAAGATTCGCGGCGGCTATGGCATCGAGCCTGTCCACGCCACACTGGGGGCCAAAAGACCATATTGTCTCGTACTCTGGGCCGTCCACCACCGTCCCAGCGTGTGGCCCATCTGCAACCATGCTGTACTTGCCGCATGCAATCGTGCAGGCGTGGCACGCTGTATCTCGTTTGACCAAGTTCTTTCTTATCTTCTCCGCCTCCAGCTTTGGCGCACCTTCGAAAGCGCCCTCCCTGAAATTTCTGGTTGGCCACATTCCGGACTCATTTACTGGCGCAACGAACTGAGGAGTGCCCCATTTGGAAAAATTTTGGACCTGCACATTCGTCTTCATTTGCTCGCGCAGCGCTTTCAACAGGCTGTGGAACCCTTCCTCATCTGCAACTTCAATTTTTTCATGACCCCTCGCGGAGATCACCTTAAGATTCTTTGACCCCATGACGGCTCCTGTTCCGCCCCTGCCAAATGAACTTCCACGCGCCCCGTAAGTGACGTCAATCTGGACTGACGCGAATTTTACCAGGTTTTCTCCCGCCTGCCCTATAGAGGCCATGCAAACGAGGCGGTCGCCAAGCTCCTTCCTGATCTCAGCTTCCGTTTCGTTGACGTCCTTGCCCCAGATGCCTTCCGCCTCTAGAATTTCAGCGCCTCCGTCAGAAATGTGCAGCCAACTGGGCTTTTCGGCTTTTCCACGGATGATGAGCGCGTCGAAGCCAGCGAACTTGATCTCAGAACCAAGATGGCTGCTGCCGCAAGAGCAGAGGTACGTCCCGGTGAGCGGAGACTTTGTCACCAACTCCCAGCGGGCGCAGGCCGGGAGAAGGGTGCCCGTGGCTGGCCCGGCACAGAACACAAGCACATTTTCGGGCGACAGAGGAGAAACACCTGCTGGCAGTGTTTGGCATAGTAGGGCTGCCCCCAGCCCCCTGCCGCCCAGAAAGGCGTGGGCCAGCTTCTCTGGGGTTTCCTCAATCTTGACCGACCCTTTTGAAAGGTCAACATCTAATATTTTTCCTGCGTACCCGAACATGAGCTTCGCTAAAAGTGCTGTGGGGATGTTTAAAAACCCGGCGCAGGTGCTGGTGCCGTTCGTCCTCTTCGGGGCTCTGACGGTCGTGTTCGTGGCTCTTGCCGTGAAAGCAACGAAGTGGAAAGAATTGTGAGGTGGGCCCGGAGGGATTCGAACCCTCGACCGCCCGGTTATGAGCTTCGTCCAGTTTCAGCTGTCGGACGCTCTAACCTAGCTGAGCTTCCCGGCAAGCAATGGCCTGCATACGGGCCCTCGGGCCCGCTTGTTCATGTACTGCCGCAGTTAAAACATTTTTCAAACTTCAAGAGTTCATGAACTTGAATGTAAAATGCGGTGCATGGCCTACTTTTCATTGTCATCTGTACGCCCCGCCCGCCCCCCAACCATGAGGGCCGTAAAAGACAGAAACACCGTCGGTGCTGCCGTTCGGCACCAGCTCCGGCGCTATGTTGGTCCACTCTTTAATTATCATGCCGATAATGGCGATATTTTCGGTCGCTCTAGTCGTGCCAGCCACCTTAACCCTAGCGACCCAATGCCCTGAAGGTATCCCACTTATCGTGTATTCTCCAAATGAACCTACGGTGGTGGAGTAAGTATTGTTTTCTGTATCAATTTCTATAACTGCTCCTGACACCCGGTAGTTTGAAGCGGCATCTGCAAAAACATAACCTGCAAGTCCTCCAGGGCCCGGCGGAATCTGGATGGAAGTGGTTTTTGGTATCAGCTGCCAAGCGGCTATCGCGGTCACGACAATGATTATTATTGCCACGTCCCAGTAGCGACGCTTGGACTTTTGGGCGGGGGCTGGAGGCGCGGGCTTGCCGCTCGGCGGCGCGGGTCGGGGCGCGGCTGGCTGGGGAGGTGATGGCCCACCCTGCATGACTGCGGACGACGCGGCTTTCCCCGACAAAACTTGGGCGGGATTCATAAAACCAACTTGGCTTTTGAATATTTAACTTATATGCGCCCACCCGACACCGGCGGGAATATCGCGACAACATCCCCGTCCTTGACCGGCGTTGTGAGCCCGCCGATAATGCCCATCACCTTGCCGTTGACCAAAATGTGAACGGTCTCCAGCAGTTTCTTCCCACCCGGATGATAGAGCTCACGCGCCAGCTTTTCCCCACATGTCTCGACGAGCCTATCCACAAGGGAAGCCACATCTTTCGCGCCCTCCACTTCTACAATGTCCTTCCCGGCCGCCTCCCTGAAGTTCGCGTACAGCTTCACAACAACCGCCATTGTTATCATGAAAATGTGGGTGCCTGGCAATAAATCCCTAATCCCCGCTGGTTTTGAAAAAGTTTAATTGCCCAAGCAGCACCTCTTCTCGGTAGGATGAATCAACTTCAGCTGGACCGGCTACACCGCTCGCTCGGGGCAGAGATGGTGGAATTCGCCGGGTGGGGAATGCCGTTGAAATACGGCGCAATTGCCGAAGAACACATGGCTGTGAGAAAAACAGCCGGACTTTTTGACGTCAGCCACATGGGTGAATTCAGGGTGGCTGGGCCGAAAGCTCTGGAGTTTCTGCAGCTCGTCACTTCAAACGATGTTTCAAGACTGGTGGTCGGCGCAGCACAGTACTCGACGGTCTTGAACGAGAATGGCGGAACCAAGGACGACATAGTAGTGTACAGGCTCGGGGAGCAGGAATTCATGGTAGTCTGCAACGCTTCAAATGTTGCGAAAATCTGGGGCTGGTTCTCCGGACGTTCCGGAAGCGGGGTGGAGCTTGAAGACACCACGATGTCGACCTTGTTAATCTCAATCCAGGGCCCAAGGGCCGAGTCAATCCTACAGTCCCTGACGAAGTTCGACCTATCTCAAATAAAGCGGTTCAAGTCTGCCTGGGTGGATGTTGTGGGCTTGAAGGCTCTCGCGAGCAGGAGCGGCTACACGGGGGAAAACGGGTTCGAAATATTCCTGACGGGTGAGACAAAATCAAACCCATCGCGGGCAGAAAAGCTGTGGACAGAGATAATGGATGCTGGAAAAGAAAGCGGGCTCAAGCCATGCGGGCTCGGGGCCAGAGACACCACGCGGCTGGAAGCCGGGCTCTGCCTTTACGGCAACGACCTGACGGAGGAGATAACTCCCCTCGAAGCCAGGCTAGACTTCGTGGTGAAGCTTGAGAAGGAGAAATTCATCGGGAAGGAAGCTCTGCTCCTACAGAAGTCGTCCGGACTGAAAAAGGCGAGGATTGGCCTCCACATGCTGGAGCCTGGGATACCTAGGCAGGGTTACAGGATTCTCGCTGATGGGAAAGAAATCGGCTATGTGACATCGGGGACTTTTTCGCCTCTTCTCAACGCTGGGATAGCGATGGGTTACGCTTCTCCGGGGTTAAAGGTTGGTGACGGAGTTTTTGTTGAGATTCACGACAAACCAAGGCGGGCGGAAGTTGTCGAGCCGCCTTTTTACGACGCTGAGAAGTACGGCTACAAGAGGCGCTGAGAATTATACCGGGCTCCAATTCATTATATTGCTGGTGAAAAAGTGGCGAGAAAAACTGTCCTAGCGCTTGCCGGGAGCCCAGTGAAGGGCGGCAGTACCGACACGCTGCTGGATCAGGTGCTCAGGGGCGCAATGGAGAAGGGCGCAAGCGTGGAGAAAATCTACGTCTGCGACCTCAAGATAAAACCCTGCGACGCCTGCGGGGATTGCGACGAAACTGGCGTTTGCACCATAGAAGACGACATGAAAGTGCTTTACAAAAAACTGTTAAAGTCGGATGTGGTCATCCTTGCTTCCCCAATCTACTTCATGGGGCTGACCGCGCAGATGAAATCCGTGATTGACCGCTGCCAGTCGCTCTGGGTCGGGAGGTTCAAGCTGAAAAGGAAATTGGGGAAAGGAGGCCGCAGGGGATTTTTCATATCCGTAGGTGGAAAACCGCATCCGCAGCTGTTCCAGGGGGCGGTTGCCACTGTGAAATCTTTCTTCAAAGCTATCGGGGTGAATTACACCGACGACCTGCTGTTCTCAAAAATAGACAAGAAGCAGGACCTCTTGGCGCATCCCACAGCGATGAAGGCCGCCTTTAAAGCTGGTGGGAAGCTCGCCAACGAATAGATGGACATTTCAAAATAACGACAAAAACACCCGCGAAATGAAAAGCGCTCCAAACGCGAAAAGAATCAACCCACAGATCGCCAGTAGCGCACGGTGGCCCCTCAAGCCCAGAAAACGCTTGCCCTTGTGCACAGAGTACGAGACAAACGAGAACCAGCTGATGTCAGCCAGAAAGTGGCCCATCAACCAGGCCACAACCCCTGCGGCGGATGCTGCCACCCAGGCTTCCGCGAGCATGACCGTGCCGACCGTGGCCCACCACAAGAACACAGTTGGGTTGAACACTGTGCTGAAGAGAACCCCGCCCACAAGCGGGCGATAATTTGCCGGGGCCCTTGACTGCACGCTCACCGTCTTCAACTTTAAAAATGTTAACAATGAAATTACGACCAATGAAACTCCACCGACTGCAAAGACCCCTGCCTGGAACGACTGGTTCCCAAGCGCCACGCCGAGCCCCAAAGCTATCAGCGTCAGCAGCACGAACTCAACCAGAATATGGCCAACTGCCGCAAACAACCCGGTCCTTGAGCCTGAAGACGGCGTCTTTGATACAATAAATGCAAACATTGGGCCAGGGATTAGCGCCCCCGAAAGCGCCACTGCGAACCCTATCGGCAGCTGCAAAAGGATCTCTAGCATGCGCTGACATTTTTGTGAGTAAAGCTTTAAATTAGTGTATTCAGAAGCAGAGCTGGAGAAAATGGTGCAGACAAAATTCATCCTTGACGAAAATGAGATTCCGAAGTCCTGGTACAACATCCAGGCCGATTTGCCTACACCTCTTGAACCTCCGCTTAACCCAGCTACCAAGGAGCCAATAGGTCCGGAGGCCCTGTCGCGAGTTTTCCCGATGGAGCTGATCAAGCAGGAGGTCAGCCGCGAGCGCTGGATCACCATCCCTGAGGAAGTCCGGGAGATTTACAGGATATGGCGGCCCAGCCCGCTTTACCGGGCCGTGAAACTTGAGAAAGCCCTGAAGACCCCTGCCAAGATTTACTACAAGTGGGAGGGTGTGAGCCCGCCCGGAAGCCACAAGCCGAACACGGCGGTGGCGCAGGCCTACTACAATATGAAGGAAGGGGTGCAAAGGCTTGCCACGGAGACCGGCGCGGGGCAGTGGGGGAGTTCCCTTGCCTTCGCCACCATGCTGTTCGACCTAAAGTGTACGGTTTACATGGTAAGGGTCAGTTATGATCAGAAGCCTTACAGGAGAATCCTCATGGAGACCTGGGGTGCGGAGTGCGTCCCCAGCCCCAGCACTCGGACAAACTTCGGGAAGAAGGTGCTGCAGGACGACCCGAACTGCTCTGGCAGCCTCGGGATAGCCATCTCGGAAGCTCTGGAGGACGCGGTGACTCACGATGACACGAAATATTCGCTAGGTAGCGTGCTCAACCATGTGCTGCTCCATCAGACGGTGGTTGGGCTTGAGGCGAAAAAGCAGATGGAGATTGCCGGAGACTACCCAAACGTAATTCTGGGGTGCGTAGGAGGCGGGAGCAACTACTCCGGCCTGCTCTTCCCCTTCATGGCGGACAAGCTCACCGGAAAGAAAAAGGAGCTAGAGGCTGTCTCATGCGAGCCCATGTCATGCCCGACGCTGACGAAGGGATTGTACACTTACGACTTCGGGGACACGGCCGCCATGACCCCGCTGCTCAAGATGTACACGCTTGGCCACACTTATGTGCCGCCGCCAATTCACGCGGGAGGTCTGAGGTACCACGGAGACGCCCCGCTGCTTTGCAAGCTGACCCACGATGGGTTCATGAATGCGATCGCCTATCACCAAACAAAAGTCTTCGAGGCAGCCAAGCTCTTCGCCCAGACGGAGGGTTTCATAATCGCGCCGGAGACGGCCCACGCCGTGACCGCGGTCGTGGACGAGGCGCTGAGGTGCAAGAAGACGGGGGAGAAAAAGGTGATCCTGTTCAACAACAGCGGCCACGGGCACTTCGACCTGTCGGCCTACGACTCTTTCCAGCAGGGCAAGCTCATAGATTATGAATACCCGGCAGAGCTCGTCAAGGAAGCTTTGGCAAAAGTTCCAAAGGTCGGGTAATCTGGATGCCGCTGGCGTTTGTCCTCATCAGCGCCGACGCAAAAAAGATAAAGCAGATTCTAGCTGCGATTCAGAAAACAAATGGGGTTATCGAGGCCTACTCCGTCGCCGGCCCGCACGATATAGTCGCGAAGTTGCAGGCTGAAAAGTTTGGAGAAATTGCTGACATAGTTACACAAAAGTTGCAAGGAATTAGCGGCGTCAGGAACACCCTGACACTGTTCGCTTTTGAGTAAGATGCTCTGGAATCGTCGATGATTGACGCCCTCAGTCCGCCCATCATTCAAATCATCGCTTCCTCAGACGATGTCGTGACATCATTGGGCAACCAATGTCGTTCTCCAGGCAAATAAACTTTTGTCTCGGATTTTTTCAAAGGCTTTTGCCGCGAGCAATCACCGCCGTCCCGACCGCGGCGTAGATTGTAGTGGAAAGTATCACAACAAATGCAATGTTCTGAATCAGTTCTGCTCCAGGAACCCCGTAAGTGACCGGAATCTGAGTCAGGGCCGCGGCCACCAGCCCCTTTGTGCCCATGACTCTAATGAGATTCAGCTCCGGCTTGCTGATGAATGTTCCAACCATGGCAAGCTGGACGGCGACCAATCTGGAAATCATCAAAGCCGCAGAGAGGACCACGCCGTAGAATAGGTATTCCATCCTTATCGTGGCGACCAGCCCCAAGTAGACGAAGAAAAACGACCTCATGGCAAATGTAATCCCTGAGTGGAACTCCAAGATGTTTGGTGGGAAGGAGTACCTTCGCTTGGTGACCTTGGAAAAGCTTCCCGCGTTTCCCAGCATGAGCCCGAAAAAAAGAATTGCAATCGCTCCGGTGCCCATCCCGAACACAAACTCGCTTCCGGAGTAAACGAGCATGGCGGCCGCGAGCGTCAAAATGAAATCAAACTTTACTCCTTTGTACTTGTTTAGAACCATCAGCCAAATCAAGCCATAAAGAGCTCCTATTGCTATCCCGACTCCAAATTCAAAAACAATCATCAGCGGGGAGGAACCCGCCCCCAAGCCAGGGATGATTGTGCCCAAGACCGCGATTGAAACTAAAATACACAAGGCGTCGTTGAACACTGACTCAAGCGACAGCAGGGAATACACCGTTTTGCCAACGCTTATCCCCCTCAGGATAGCCAGCACCGTCACGGAGCTTGTGCCGCCGAAAATCGCCCCAACCAGCAGGGCCATCTTCAGATCCAGCCCCATGGCAAGGACTCCAACAATAGCGGAAGCAACCATCGAAAAAATCAACCCCCCAACTGCTAGCAGGATGCTCCTAGAAAATGATCTAATTACTTGGGCCAGCTCCATGTTCAACCCAGAATCTAAAAGCACGATAATTAGCGTCAAAGGTGTGAGTATGGGTGCGATTGCTCTAAAGAGATCCATCCTCACAAAGCCCAGATATCCTATCAGAAGCCCGAACAGCAGGAGGATTATCACGTCTGGTACCTTCGTCTTCCTGAAAACGAAAGCGCTTGCGTGGCCTACCAAGATGGTAAACGCCAGCAAAGCTATTGCGTTAAGGATCGGGTCAGGCATCGCTTAAGGTTGGGTCCGAAACCGTAAAAGCTTGGGTAAAGTCAATCGCCAAAAAGGGCGTTCAGGATGATTTCTGGCTTGAACTCCACCAGGTCCCCGTAACTCTGACCCGTGCCAATGAAGATGATAGGCTTCCCCGTTACGTAGGATATCGAGAGGGCTGCGCCGCCCCTGGCGTCGGCGTCCATCTTGCAGAGGATAGAACCGTTTATTCCTACTGCTTCGTCGAAGGTCTTTGCCTGCTCGACGGCGTCGTTGCCCGTCAGCGCGTCACCTATGAAGATTACGAGATCGGGCTTGGCCACCCGGATAATCTTTTTCATTTCGTCCATCAGGTTGGCGTCCGTCTGCATTCTTCCGGCCGTGTCCACCAAGACCACATCCATGCCCCTGGCCTTCGCGTGCGCTATCGCATCATAGGCAACGGCCGCAGCGTCCGACCCCCTTTTCTGCTTGACCACCTCCATCCCAAGGCGCTGCGCGTGTATCTCCAGCTGCTCTATCCCTGCCGCCCTGAAGGTGTCTGCCGCGGCTAGCACGGGCTTTAGACCGTTGGCGCTCAGGTGCCTGGCCACCTTGGCGATTGTCGTGGTTTTTCCTGTGCCATTTATGCCTACAAACACGATGACGGCTGGCTCACCTTTCGCCTTCTTGGCCTTCACGACCGCTAAAAGGTCGACCCTGCTCTTGGGCTCGAGAACCTCAGTTATGGCCTGCCTCAACACACTTTCCGCCAATTCCTTCGGGTCGTCCCTTATCCCGATCTTCCTCCCTACCAGCCCTGTCTTCACGCGCTCGATGATGTGGTCTGCCACCGGGACCGCGACATCGCTCTCGAGAAGTATTACCTGAAGGTCCCATACGATATCCTCCACGTCTGATGCCGAAAGCTCCCTCCCCAAAATGCGCTTGACGGCCCTCTTGATTCCTATCTTGGGCTTCTCGGGTGCCAGGACTTTGGGAGCTTTGGGCTTTGCAACTTTCGGGGCTTCAGGCGGAGCCACGTGAACGTGAGTGAATTGTGTCGCGGGAGCTTTCTTCGGCGCGGGGGGGGGAGGCGCGGCTGGTTTTTCTGCAACCTTTGGCGCTGGCAGAACAGCTGATCCCCGCAACATTGAAATTTCTTCTTTGGGTTTTTCTGCAACTTTTGGCTTGACGATTTCTGGCGCAGGCATCTCAACTTTCTCGGCCTTAATGGGCTCCGGAACTTCAACTTTTACCTCAACTTCCGAGAGCCTTTCTTCCGGAGCAGCGGCTTCCAAAAGCTTCTCCTCATACGCCCCGACCTTCGCCTCAGGGAGCCCCTCTTCAGGCTTTGAAACGATCTTCCCGACTATTTTTTCCTTGACCTGGCCAAGCTTCTTTTTTAGCCTGTCGAACATCCTAACCGGTTCCCGGCTTCTGCGCCTTCTTCATCTTCTCAAGGAGCTCCTCGGCCTCCGGCCTGAGGGCTTCCGCCTTTTTCTCAAGCTGCTCGATCTCTGCAACCGTTTCTTTCAGGGCCTTCTCCAGGTCGGCTGCCTTTGCCTTCAACGCCACGATGGCTTCCTCCGCCGTCCGTTCGACTACGACTTCTGCCCCGATGCCTGTCACCAGCTTCGCCGACGGGGCCAGTTTAGCTTGGACAAAAGAGTCTGAACCCAATGGGACCATTATATCCACATCTTTTTTCATGTCCTTCATGGCCTCGATTGTTGAGATGGTCATGACAATCTCATTCATTGCAGCGGACATTCCAGAAATCTGCTCCCTGAGAATCCCGGTAAGCCCCCGGTAGCTGTCAAGCTGCGCGAGTACTTGCTGAAGCCTCTGCCTTTCATTTTCCATCCCATCACTCCAACATGGCCAAAACCGCCGGATCTGTGGCCGCCTCCGGCTTGATCTCAGCCACTTCATCTATGTGAATCTGGCTCCTTTTGAGCTTGTGTTTGCTCCCGAACTCCGAGTAAATTTTTTCAATTGCATGCTCCTTCGACGCAGAAACAAGCTCCCGGGTGAACTTCTGGTTGAACAGCCCCTGTGGGAACCGTCCCTTCACTCGATAGACTTTCACTACATCACCTCAGATGAACCCCAGCGAGCTCTCTATTCTCCCCAGCTCCGGCCCTGTCGTGGTCGAGCCAGCCAGCGCGCCTTTTGAGTTGGCGACGACGCAGAGCCCGACGAACTTCAGTCCAGCGCAGGCGGTCCCAACGCTGGCCGGGACATGCAACGCCCCCTCGACGTCTTTGAGTTCTTCCTCCGTCGCGTCCGGGTGAACCATGACACCCTTGTTTGTCGCCACCCCCACCGCCCCGACGTTTTTTATTCTGGCTAGTGTCCCCCTCCGCACCTCCACCCCGAGCGCCCTCTCGATGGAGTTCATGACATCTTCAGGGAGGTCAGGGTTTACAAGGGCTCCAAAGTCATTTGCCAAGACAAGATTGCCAAAAGCCGTGTAATTGCCTCTCAAATATTCAACTTTCGCCCCCGCCCCGACCAACTCCCCATCGCTCACCTCAAAAATATCAGAACACACCACTCCATTCGAGTTCCCGGCGGCGAGCAGCCCCAGAATCGGGCTTTGGGAGATGCTGCCTTTCACAACATGGACTCCGAGCGCTTTTTCCGCTTCTTCCTTCTTGAAAGGAATCCCTGATGGAAAAAAGGCAAACTTCTCGGTGCAGAGGGCAAAGGCGCCCAAGTATGGAATCTTTCCTATGCTCATCTTTCTCACCGGCATCCCTCCACCTCACTCAGCGAGGGCGGCCTTCACCGAGCCGTCTTCCAGCTTCTCGGCGCGCACGCGGACTTTGGTCGGCGGCTTCTTTATCCCCCTCTCCCAGAGCTTGTTGTTCAGGGCAATGTCCAGCTTTATTTCATCAGACTTCATGTGCCTCTCTAGGAACTCGCGGACTATTTTCGCTGCCCTCCCCGCACGCTTGTACCTCACGGTTTTCTTGGCTTCTCGAAGCGGAATCACAAAGATTTTCTCCTCCGGCATGACATCACCTACGGCTTGGCCCTCTGCCGCCTCCAGCTGCGCTGTTTTACGTGGGTTCTTATCCTGCCCTTGGTCTTGGCCATAACCCAGACCGGAGCCCTTCTGGTGTGCCTCCCGGCCTTAGCGAGCCTCTGCTTCAGCGGTGCGGGCTTGTTTCTCGACATCTAAATTCTCCTGATTTTCGTCTCCCTTTTCTGCGAAACGACTTTGTCAAGGATGGCCTTCAGCTGGGCGTCCGTTATCTGAGAAGAAATCCTGCCAGCCTGCGCCAGTTGAATCAGTTGGAGTTCGACCTGCTCCGCGAACTCCGGCTTGGCCGCCCTTATGTTGGCGAGCCTGCCCCTAGCCTCCGGCGTAAGTATCTGCTGCATGATGGCCTTCTTCTGAGCCTCAAACTGCCGCCTGAGCTCGGCCTGCCTCCTCTGCTCCTGGGCCTGCGCCTGGAGCTCCAGCATCTTCCGCCTTCTGAGCTCCTCAATGTTTGGGTCTTCCAAGCTACTCCACCCCCTTGACGTCGCCTGCCAGCTCCTCAAGCAACTTCACCCCCTGTGGGCTCAACTTGCGGCCAGCCCTGCCAATTTTTGTCGTGAGCCCGGCCTTCTCAAGTTGCTGGAAAATGACCCGGATGATCTTTCCCCCGGCCTTCCTGAAGTGCTCGGGCGCCTGGCCCCTGTTCTGCCTCCCGCCGTAGTACGTGCGGAGCCTTGAGACGCCTACTGGCCCCTCCAAGTAAAGCCTCCTCATTATGGAAGCGGCCCTGCTGTACCACCAGTCCAGCTTGTCCGGAGGGCGCTCCTTGTGGGCGCCAGTCTTGGCGAAGCGGGCCCAGATAGGGGGCTCGAGCTCCTTAAGCTTTTTCAGCTCCTCGCTCAGCCGCTTTATCAACGCACCCGGCGGTACCTCTCTCACCGACATTTTTTCACTCCTCTAAACCTCTGGAAGCGGCAATATTAACGCTTTCCCCGGCCAGAATGAACTAATATTCGTCCACCTTAAAACAGCCGAGTTAAACTGCCAGGCGAACTATTCGACCACACTTCAGGCAGGTTATGACCACTCGACCCGAGCGCACCCTGACGCGGCAACTGACGCCCGGTCTCCAGAAGGAAAAACACTTCCTGCAAAACTTCCGCTTCAAGTGAGCCGGCAGCCTTAGGTTGTAGCGGGTCTTGATGTTCCACGCCAGCCTAACATAACGGTCGGATAACTCGGGCCGCATTTTGAACTCTCCCTCAGCCAGCTCGAAAAGGCGCTCCACCCGTTCCATGGCTATTTTTTTGTTTGTCTCACGCACCACCTGCTCACCTCTGGAGGCGCCTCCCCTGGACGCCGAACCTCTCCTCGTAAGCTTGGACCAGGCGAGAAACAACAGTGGGCACCGTCAGTGCTTCTGGGTCTATGCTCACGAATTCGTCTGACAGTTTTCTGACATCTGAGAGGTAATCGCCGTGTGGAAACCCGCCGACGACCACACAAACATCCTCATCGGCCGCAACCCCATCAAATATGTCCTCCGTCCTTTTCCGCTCGCCCTTCTCGGACAACACCATCACCTTCTTTGGATTTATTTTTTGAATCGCCTCCGAAAGTGTCCCATTTTCCAAGTGCAGAAGCGGGGCTTCTGGCGGGACGGCACCTGTCAAGAATAACTGCTCAAACAGCCCCTCGAAGCGGCCGTACATCTTTGGAAGGTCGGCGGACGGGTTCACAGTTATGAGTTTGTTCTGCCTGGTGTGAACGTAGACTTTCAGCAGCCCCTCTCTGTTCAACGGTGTATCTAGCGCCATCAGCAGGGAAAAGTGTATGATGTCCGGCCTGCCGCGCCTTTCTTGGTCTTTGAGCTTTTTCATGGCGGGGTAATGAAGCGAGGAGTTCAGGATCAGTTCAGTCGGCTTCCGGCCTCTCCTTCTGGCCGACCTCTGGATGGCGGGGTGGCCAGCAATCTCCCTCGGCACCTGCTCAAGTTCGGCGTCGGCTATCACAAGATGCAGCATTTCACCATTTCTTCTACGGCAAGAGATATTATATGGAAGCTGTTTTAGTAAATCCGATGGCAGAAAGTCCTCTCGGAGCCACCATACTTGCCATTGCGGCAATTTTCATATTCAGGGCAATAGTTGGAAAAGTTCTCCAGAGAAAACTCAATCGAATGGTGGGGCACCAGCTGCTGGCAAACGCCCTGACGACCATCTTTTCCATAACTATGATAATAGCCATACTCTATGCCTGGGGTGTCATCCAGCCCATAGTGGAGTTTCTTATTGCCTTCAGTGCTATTACTGCCGTCATTCTGTTTACCGTCAAGGACATCTGGGTGGAGAACCTTTTCGCCGGAATCTCGATGATTGGCGACAAAACAATCAAGGTCGGGACAGAAGTGGAAATCAAGGGGAAAACCGGTAAGATAGTCGAGATGACCCTGACGGTGACAAAAATCAAAGACACTGGCGGGAACACTGTGATAGTCCCAAACAGGCTTTTCAGGCAAGAAGCTTTTGTTGTAAAATCTGCTGAAAAGACCACGTAAACACGCCCGAAGGGAGATAAAATGGAGCTCCGGCTTTATGAAAAGGGCGGCCCTCTGAAGCCAAGGCGCTACTCCAGCGGCAAGACCCAGACCGACCTCATCGGTGAGATAGTGGACGCCTTCGACGAAAGCGACGTGGTTTTCCTGAAGGCGACCGTCGGGAGCGGCAAATCTGTTGTGGGCGTCAGGACGGCTCTTGAACTCGGCCGGGGAATCGTCTCCGTGCCCACCAAGGTGCTCTCGGACCAGTACGCCGCGAGCTACGAGGGCGAGAAGTATTTCATGAAGAAAAAGGGCGGGAAAGCAAAGATAGGGATACTGAAGGGTAGGCGGAACTTTTCCTGCTTTTATGCCAAAGACAAGAAGAAACGGGCTACCTGCGCGGCTGTCGGACTCCCCTGCACTAGGCCGCTGAACAAGGAGGAAGGCGAGCACAGGGCGGACGCAGTCAGGGAGTGCCCACACTGGGGATTCATCTTCCACAAAGCACTGGCCCAGTCTATCAAGGGCGCCAAGAAGTCGCCTTACGAGGGGGTGGCCGAGGAGTGGGTCTGGTGCATGAAGGGGGAGTGCCCCTACTGGAAACAGTTCGAGGCCTATCTGAAGTCCGATGTCATCGTGATGAACTCAATGAAGTGGGCGGCTGAAGTTGCAGTAGGCAGGCTGCCCAAGGTCCCCCTGACTGTGGTTGACGAGGCCGACGATTGGCTCGACTCCCTTGCACTGAAGGTCCAAGTTACCGAAAAGAGGATTGCGGAAATAAGGCGGAAGCTGGACGACGAGGAACTCTCTGATGAGCTCGACAAGGTATGGGCGGGGACGCTGGTCGGCCGGAAGGACCCGCTCGACCTCGCGCTCTACCTCTCGGCCCTCTTGGAAGACATTGAGGAGGCAGGTGGAGATATCCTCTGGAAGCTCAAATCTGTACTGGATCACTGGGACAGCGCCGAATGCGAGGTGCGGGAAAACAGCGTCCTTTACCTGGTCCCGGATCCGCGCACTGTGCTTCAGAAGTTCATGGAGAAAGTCGGGGGGAAGTGGCTCCTGATGAGCGCTACCGTCCAGAGCAGGGAAATCCTGAAGGGAGTCTTTGGGATAGAGCCTGTTTTTCTGGAGGGCGAAACAAAGTTCCCCGGCACCCTGATACATCGCGCGACCGGGAGGGAGGAGGCAGTCAACTACCGGCGGTGGATGAACGACAGCTTCAGAGAGGGTTACTGGAACCTTCTGTCGGAAATCATGAAAAAAGCCAAAAGACCCGGCTTCATCCCCATCCACGCCTTCAAGTACTTGCCGCCGGAGCTTTCAAAGATGGCCGCCTCAAGCGAGGCCGAAGTCTTCGAGCACGACGGGATAATGATGACTACAAAGATGGACCGCGGGGCCGACCTGAAGGGGATGGGCAGCATCATCATCACCAAGTTTCCCTACCCCGAAAGGGAGGACCCGCTGCTGAAAGGGATGGAGAAGCGGCTCGGGGGGGAAGCATTCTGGTCTTACTACCGTGACATTGCCGAGAGGTGCTTCATCCAGCAGCTGGGTCGAGTCGTGAGGTCCGAGAAGGACAGGGCGGAGTTCTGGAGCCCTGACAGGATATGCCACGAGATGCTGATGAAGGTTTGGAAGGGCAAGGTTCAGAGGGATAACGCATGTTTCCAATAAAAGACGACAACCCGACTAGGAAGCGGCCCGTCGTGACATGGGCGCTAATCGCCATCAATGTGGGGGTATTTGTGGGGACTTTGCTCTCGGGAACGTTCGACCAGACGATAAACGACTACGGGGTGAGGCCAGCCAGAGTTCTACAAGGGCGAGAACTTCACGCCCTGCTCACTTCCATGTTTCTCCACGGGGGGATTTTGCACATCTTAGGCAACATGATTTACCTGTGGATATTTGGGAACAATGTTGAGGATGTTCTTGGAAGATGCAAGTTCATCATCTTTTACCTAGCGACCGGACTTGTCGCAACATTCTCGTTCGTAGCCGTCAACCCAACTTCTGACATTCCGCTGATCGGGGCCTCCGGGGCCATTTCGGGAATTCTCGGCGCATACATCCTGCTCTGGCCCAGGGCGCGTGTTCACACGGCGGTTGGATTCTTCTATTTCTGGACTCTGGTTGCCATCCCGGCTGCGGCAGTGATAGGGTTCTGGTTCGTGCTGCAGCTGCTAAACATGTCCATAGTCTGGCTTGTTGGCGCTGGGGCGGAGATTGCTTACATGGCGCACATAGGCGGCTTCGTGGCTGGCATGATGCTGATACTGCCGCTGAGGGCAAAACTTGGAAAAACGAGGCCGCGGGTCACTTACACGATAAGGTACCACTACTAATAGCTGACGCTGAAAGATGGAAAAATTAAAAAAGTGATTTTTTGTTTATCTGATTTTCTTTATGTGGAAGTGTGTGAGAGTCCTTATCGCCAGGATGATGATTGCTGCGGCGGAGAACACTGCGATGTACCCGACTACCGTATTGATTACCGTCCCAATCTGGCCAGTACCAAACACATTCATGTTGCTTGCTACCAGAAACGCCAGCGAAATCATCACCATGACATAAACTTCTTCCTCTAGCTTCTTTGAAGTTGACATGAAAAGCCCAATCAGCACTCCAAGTCCTGCGAATCCGAGCGAAACCCAAGCTGCAACGTTTGAACCGACACCGTAGTATCCTCCAACGGCTATGCCACCAACTACAGCAGCAATCAAACCTATTACAAATAGATACCCTGCGATATGAGACAAGTCAGTTTTTGCCACTTTTTCACCTCTTTTTGTTTTTACTACATCGGGAATTATTTAAAATTATGTCTTGGAGGCTTTCCGGGTCTTCTTCCGCCTTTTGCCCTTTGGGCGCGCGGCCTTCTTCCGGGCTTTCACGCCTTTTCCAAGCAGCTCCCTGTAAGTTTCAACTATCGCCGATGGTCTTGCGGTGGCCATGTGTCTTTTGATAATATCTATTGATTCCGCCTGTATGCGCTGGAGTTTCTCTGGAACCATCCCCCGCCGCTCCACCTTCCCAGCTAGCTGAAGTCTTTTCAGAGCATCCAACAGCCCGCGGCGCTCTATCTCATCCAGCCGCTTCCTGTCCGTGATGTCTACGAAAACACCTCTCATGCCAACAGTCTGGCCTGCGTGGACTATTGGGGTGAGCCGCATAAGCGCTGCAAACTTTCCGCCGTCCTTTTTGACCGCTGTGTACTCTCCGCTGACCACGCTCTTTTCAATTCGGGCTTTCTCCATGTCCTTTCTAGCCCTTTCCCTATCACTTGGAGCCAAAAGCTGAGTCAGCTCCAAGCCTTCCTCCAAATCCTTCGGGAAATAGCCGAAAGTGTTGTACCCAGCAAGGTTGAAGAAAGCGAGCCTTCCGGTCTCGTCTGTTTCAAACACGGGCTCGGGCAGCAGGCCCATAAGGCCTTTGAACCTCCTCTCGCTATCGTGCAGTCCGGCCTCAGCCCGCTCCAGCTCAGCGACAGTTTTCTCAAGTTGGGCTGTTCTTTCACGAACCATTCTTTCGAGCTCTTCCCTGCGCGCGAACGCAATTTTCTCGTCCTCCAAAACGCCAGTTGGCAGCCCCCTCACGACTTCTGGAAAATCTTTCACTGACTTGTAACCATCTTTCACTTCCCGATAGATGTTGCTGAACACCCTCTTCGCGAACTCTGACGAAGTTATTGCGCCGTAGAGTTCTATCAGGCGGGAATTTAGTCCTGAAAATGCGGGAGGAATTGAGCTTAGGGACCTTTTTTCATTCATTTCTGCCAAGGCCTTCAATGCCTTTTCTGTTTTCAAAAAACCTCTCTCCGTGAACTCGCAGCCTCTGAGTATCTCGTGCTCTCCAGCCGCCTGCGCCAGAGCATCTCTCATTAACCCCACGCCAGTCACAGTGGCTGCCGTGGCCGAAAACCTGCTTGTCAGGTCAGAGTAAGCGCGCAATAGCCGGAGGTCGGCCCTGAGAAGTTCCTCATCTGCCGCGCCGGCGGAAACGGCCGATGGTCGTGTGGAACGGTACAACATCATCTCGCTTGTGATAAATGCGATAAAAAACGCGGCAAATGAAAGCTGGACAATGACGACAAAAATTTCCGGCTGGATTTCAAACCAAAAAGACAAGGCCCAGAGGGGCAACACGACGGCCAATACAATAGAGATTCCGGCCAAGCGTAGAACCCCGTAACGGAACTTTCTCAGCAATTCGGGCCAAGGCAGGCCCCCGGTAGCCTTTCTGACTGTCATCCCTGAGTGGGCCATGCCGATGAAGACGCTTGCCGCACCCAAAAGAAAAACTGAAAATGGAAGAAGCCTCGCGCCGACAATTTGGTTTGAGAGATAGTGCTGGACGGGGAAATAAATGCTCACAACAACGAAAAGTATGACCCCGACCGCGATGGGGTATTGGGCATGAGCACCCCTCAACACGTGAACATTTCTCAACGTGTAATAAACAAGTATAATTGCCAAAATCACGTTCACAACACCGAAGAGGTTGATGGCAAGTGTATTTACATCCATCTTCCCACCTGTTAAAAGCGCCGCTTAGCCGCTCTTTTGCCCGCGGTCTTTTTTTGTTTCTTCATGGGTTTCACGATGTACTCCTTGTACGCCTCCACAACCGGGGCTGGCCTTTCCATTATATGTTTTTTGATGATGTCTATTGACTCGGCCTGCAGACGCTGCAGTCTTTCAGGGACTCTCCCGACCTTTTCAACTTTCTGGGCCTGCTGCAGCTTTTGCAGAACATCCACCATGCCCTGACGCTGTATCTCTTCCACTTGCTTGCGGTGTGTGATGTCAACAATTACTCCCTTTAAACTTACTGGTTCCACCTTTTTAACAAAATTCATGTAAACCAATGCAGGGAATGTGCTGCCGTCTTTCCTCATTGCCGCGCATTCCTCGCCGAGCGGTTTTTTCCCCTCGAAGAGTTTTTCAATGAACTGTTTGCACCTCTTGCATTCATTGGGAGACAAAAGCTGGAACACACTCAAACCTTTGCTCAAGTCTTCCTGAGTGTATCCAAAAGTTTCAAACCCCGAAGGATTAACAAACGTAAGTTTTCCTGATTTGTCCATTTCAATTATTGCTACTGGCAGCAAGTTAACAAGCTCCCTGAACCTATTTTCGCTTTCACGCAACTCTTGTTCGGCCTGCTCGAGTTCGGTAGATGTCTTTTTCAGCTCGGTTATTTTCTCAATGACTTTTTGCTCTAACTCCACCTTGGGAGCCAGTTTTAGCTTTTCACCCTCCAGAACACCGGCCGGCATCCCATTTGCTATTACAGGAAATGTTTTCAGCGAGATGTAGCGTCCGTTCGTGTAGTTGTAAATGTTTTCAAAAGCTCGCTTAGCGACCTCGGGAGATGTGGCTCCGCTGTAAACTTCCATTAAACGTGTATTGAACGCGGCAAAAGCTGCGGATATTTTTTTAATATTTCTCTTTTCGTCAGTATTGTCCAAGGTTTTCATAGCATTGTCCACCCTCAAAAATCCATTTTCACCCAACTCACAATCGCCAAGGATCTCGTGATTTATCGAACACTGGAGAAATGCGTCTTTCAGCGGCCCGAAGCCTGTTACTAACGCCGTGGTTGCAATGAACCTGTTTGTCAGGTCTGAGTAAGCCCTGAGCAACCCGATGTCTTCCCTGAGCAGCTCTTCAGGCACAGATTCCGAAACTGTGGCTGGCGATTGCAGGGCTTTCCAATATTTGCGCTCACCTAAGGCCAAACTCACAAACGCTAGCGCCCAAACACTAGCGTTGGCGACGCTGAGCCACGATTGGGTGCCGAGCGGCGTGAATAACGTGTCTAATAAAAATACTGGCACGCCTGCCAACACGAGAATTGTGGCGCCAAACAAAAAGAATTTGCCGTGCGGCATTTCAAGTGCCAACTTTAACCACGAATTTGAGTATACCTTTTTGACGTCCTTTCCCCTCAGCAGCCCACCTGCCACTACCAAAGAAAGCGCAACCACCCAAGAAATGTACTGCGCGCCGATTATCCATGGACCGAATAAGAAGTAAAATTCCGCCAGACTTATTAGCGTTGCAATTAAAAATCCAATCGCTCCGGCAGCCATTACTCGATGTCCCAACGGACCACGCATCATGCGTGCATTTTTTAAAACATAAAACGTGAACACTACCGTTGAAAGGAAAAATATGGTTCCAAAAATGTATATTGGAATTGTTATTGCGTCCATGCCTTTGACACCCCATATTCTTTACAGTTGCTCGCCATCTTCCCCCATTAAATGTCATACCACTGGCATTTGTGTTTTTCGGTAAAGTGGGTTTGGTAAGTGGTGCGGCAGGCGGGATTTGAACCCGCGTTGCAGCCTTGGCAAGGCTGTGTCTTAGCCAAGCTGGACCACTGCCGCCCGAAAAAAGTCCGCTGTATCACAATTAAGCGTTTTCTAACCGACAAGAGATGAAAGCGCCTGGCCCCCGAGAATGGATCCTGCCGTGAATACTCCGAGAGCAACAGGAATGGCGCTCGCCACCGCCACCCGCCTAGCAACCCTGTCCTCACCGAACTCCAGCTGCACCGAGAAGTCTGTGAGTAGCGCCGCCAATATCACCGTGTATACAGCGAGAACAAGAAAAAATGCCGTGGGAGGCATGCCCGACCCAAGGAAAGTTGCAGAAGCAGCCTTTGAGGAAAGCACCCCCTGCATCCTCGCCGTCACGGACGCCACAAGAGGCCCAAAAAACAGGGCTACAGATCTCATGGAACCAACAACTTCCTCCATCATCCGCCTCATCTCCGCCCTGACCTCCCCAAGCTTCCGCAGGTGCTCGGCGGCCTGCAGCATGGCTTCCCCGGCCGCCCTAGTGCTCTTTTCCATGAAGTCTACAAGCATCCCAAGTACCCCTCTGACGACCTCAGAGTGCACTTCCCTCAGCGCCCCTCTGCTCTCGTCGAAGAGGGAGGCCCGCAACCCCATGCCACCCACCCTAACGCTGGCGGCGGCCCTGCCCAAGACCCTCCCTAGCCCCTTCCCGCCGCTTGACCTTGAGTGCTGCTCGAATGCCTCCTCCGCCGGGCGACCTTCCGCCACCCTGTTTCCGACATGAATTAAGGCGTCAGGCAACTGCTCCTCCATCTCTAAGGCCTCCTTCCATCTCCTGAAGGCGGGGGCGGAAGTCAGGAAAAAGTAAACTGAAACCGCCAGGACGACGCCCCAAAGCGCTGCAAGCCCAGAAACATCTGGTGTGTCCCTGATGAAGAAAGCCGGCACCAGGAAGGGGATAGCCACTGAAGCCGACGCCAGGAGGGGGCGAGGCGAGAAGCCTTCGACGCTCAGGATCGGAGGTTCCATGCCTGAAGGCCTTTTTGAGAGGATCTGGCGGCTCAGAACATACACCAGCAGCGGCAGGATAAAGCAGTAAAGGGCGACGATTTGCACAAGGCCTAAGCCTCCTCCCATCACGGACAGGACCGGCAGGATGCCAACAAGAATGAGAGGTACCAGAACTCCCATGCAGTAAAGGAGCAAAACCGGCAGGTGAATCGACGAGGAGAACTTCCTCATCCTGTCCCGGGCCCCTTCCAGAGCCAGGTTCATCGCCCGGTCGAGGGTTCTTGCGCGGCTTGATTGCACCCGTTCGTTAGTCGAGCTCTGGATCAGGTCAAGGGCACGCCCCAGCTCTGGGCAGGCGCCGTCCCATTTTTTAGCAAAGTTGGAGATCACATCACTGATGCCGGAGTAGAGGCGCAGGTTGCCCTCAGAAATCTTCCTTCTGAGTTCCCTGCCCATTTTCCCGCTCAATATGCCCGCCGCGAAACCACATGCCCGCTCAAGATTTGGGTTAAGCTTCATCGCCATCGTGATGTAACCTACTAGGGCTGGAGTCTCTCCCGCGGCCTTCAGGTTCTCCTCCTGCTTACTCTGCAGCGCCGACATTTCCCCCCTCCCTGACGGCCTGCTTCAGCCACTTCCGCCAATCGCCATAAACACTCTTGTAATCCAATCCATTGTTCTCAATCTTCACCTCAAGTAACCCATGCCAGGCTATGTTTGACATGACTGTGAACCCGGCCTCGAGCAAGTCTGGCCTTTTGAGCCTATTTGCCGCCTCCACCAGAGTCCCGCACAGTTTTGCCCTGAAGGATATGTTGCTCAGGATGTCCCAAGTTGATGTCCCCCACTTCCTGGCGATATTTTTGATCAGTTCTGAAGACCCACCCCTCAGAGTCCGGCCGGATGCCAGTTCCCCCAAACGGTAGTTGTAATACATCAGATCCGTGAAGCCGTCTTCCGCGGTTGGGTCGGCGCGCCAGTTTTTCTTTGTTTCAGTTATCTGTAACAATCTCCTGACCCTGCCCACTCCTCCTTTGATGCGTACGGGGGCTGCCACGACTATGACATCTGTGGCCTTGAACGAACTGGGGTGGACGCCGAGGTCGTGGACGACTCGCTCGAAGACGTCGCGGGCGGTGGCGCCATGGATCGTCCCCATGACTGAGTTGCCGGCGGCTCCTACTCTCATGGCCTCGTACAGTGTTTTTGCCTCTTCCCCCCTTACCTCACCTATGACAAGGACCGACTCGCCGAGACGCAGGGCCGCCCTCAAGGCGTCCGCAGCACCGAGTTCCGGGCTGCCCGTGGATGTCGCCGACTGGACTCTGAGGGCCTGGATTTTGAACCCAAGCTTTCTAAGCTGGTCCACAGGGAGTTCCAAAGTGTCCTCAACTGTGATTATCCTGAACTTCGGCAGCAGCTCCAGCATGAGGGCGCCCAAAAGTGAAGATTTCCCGGCGCCCCTGCTCCCCGTGACGAGAATGGAGGATTGAGCATCGACAAGCAGGCTTAGAAGGCCGGCCGCAGACGAGTTCAGGAAACCTGCCTTGACGAACTGGGGCAATGTCCAAGGGGTCGGCTTGTGCCTTCGGATGGCTAGGGCCGGGCCGGACGGGCTGAGGGGCTGGCCGACCACCGCCACCCTCGCGCCCCCCAGATTCAGATCCAAGACGGGGTCCGCCTCCGAGAAAGACCTGCCACTTATCGCGCGGAACTTTGAAATCAGGGACTCCGAGTCGTCCGGAGTAAGGTAAATGTTGGTGACGCACTCCTCATGGTCTCTGTGGTAAATGTGGATGGGTGTCCTTCCGATTGGGGCATCCGCATAAACATCTTGGACCTTGGGGTCGGCGAGCAGGATTTCAAGAAGCCCCAGGCCTGCCGTAAACCTCGCCAGATACTTTGCGAGCCACCCGACATCATCACGTGATATTTTCGCCCTGCCATCGACGGCAAGCCTGCCCATGATGTCCTGCAGGCGGCGCTCCACCTGCTCCCTGGCTCGAAGGGGGTCAGGGTCAAAGTCGGGCAAATCGTCCAACATCCGCTCCCTGGCCTTCTGCATCAGCTCCACCTTATCGTGGGGGAGGTGGTACTCGGGCGGAATCAGGAAGTAGAGGTTCTCCAGGCGGCCGGAAACCCTGTGAATCTTTACCTCTGAGCCATCGACCTCGTAGGAGTCCATTATCTCGCAGCCGTCCGGAACATCCAGCTGGAGCCGGGAGGAGAGGAAGCATGGCCTGACGAGTGGCTGCAGGAGGTTTTGGCCGTCCTTTTGGACGAGGGGCGAAGAATCGAGTTTTGAGATGAGCGGGACCAAATTCAATTTCAAGAATTCGGACCTACACTTGGCGCACTTTTTGGCACCTCGCCTGCCCCTAACCAGAATCTCGTAGCGGAACTCCTTAAGCTTCCTGACCGCGGACCAGGGGTTTCCGCCAAGCTCCATCAGGATTTTACTTAGCCTCGTCTTGCGCGGCAACTCGCACCTGATGCAGTCCTTAGGAGTTAGGTTCGCCAGGCCCCAGTTACTGCTTTCTCTTTCAACTCTAGCGAGCTCCTTGAGGGCTTCAAGCCCGGCGCCGCGGTACTCCCTCTCGTAAAGGTCAGAAAGCACCACAGCGTTGACATCCGGCTCGTCCGCCAGCGCTTTCAGGACCCCCCTCATGCATTTTTCAGACTTTTCGATAGATGCGCCGCTCTGGCAGCCACCGCAACTGAACTTTAGCACCCGCTGGCCACCCAGGAGAACCAGCTTCCGCTCGCAGTTTGGGGGCTCCTTTTTATCATTTTTCTTCATCTTGACAGTCCCTCCGCCGATTCTGCAGCTCCGGCCTCGAGACGGGAGAGCCTTCTCTCAAGTGAACGCAACCTCTGATCCAAAAGCGCGAAGTCGTCCCTTAACTGGGCTATCCACCTGCCGTGCTCCGCAAGCAACCATTCCCTGTCAAGGTGTCGTGACGCCATTTTGACCAGCCCTAACTTCCTGTAGGTCGAGGAACCAGCGCGAGATCTGCCGGAGCTGGGCTGAGACCTCGCGGCTTTTGACGGTTTTTCTCCATGAATCTGGATACGCCATGAGGAGCGCCCAAGTGCGTTCGCTTATTGCCCCGGCGGCGTGTAGCTCCCTGAACAGCGCTTCTGGGTCACAGGCGTCTGACAGCAAAAGCTGGGCCCTCGCGAGAGCAAACCTGATGAACTCCGCCTCCTCAGAGAGGAACTCCTTGAGAGCGAGCAGCTCGTCCTTCAGCTCCGTCAGGTCACATGCGGCGAGCCTTTCCCAATCGCTGCGCAGCCTGCCCCCACCCCTGCTGCAGGAGATTGACCTCGCGAGTTTCGAAGCTGACAGCCTCAGAGAGGTCGCTACTGACATCAGTCTAGCATGTCTAGGGCCGTCCGCTCTGAGCGCTGCTTCTATCAGTTCAAGCTGGCCATCGAGCTTTTTCCAAAGTTCTCCAGCTTTCCTGACGTCGCTTTGAGGCAGTCCCAGGATTTTCTCTGCTGTAGACAGAACGGAATTAAGCGTCTGCCCATCCTTTTTCAATGTCCTTCAACCTCCCTTCGGCTTTCTCCAGCTTTTGTTCGAGGTGCTTCTCGCGCCTTTTCACCAAGCGCCGCTTTGTCTCGGATACAAGAGCTTTAACAACATCGACCTCGGCCATAAGCAGCAGCCTGCCCACCGGGACCCGGCTTCCATCCTTTGCCCTCGTCCTTTCCAGGGCCGCCAGCCCGATATGCCACGCAAGGGCAAGCCCGACCACCAACGGCAGAGCGCTCAGTTTACCCCGCCGGAGCTTTAGGTGGAGGTGGTTTAAAAGGGAGAAAAATCCAGACGGCTGCCACGTTACCTGTATGCTGCGTTAGTTACTGCTTCGTCAAAATTAGAGTGTTTACCAATGTGTGGATATTTTCAGTATACAATCCAGAATAACTATCGTCGCTCCAGGTGCCAGCAATGTTACTACTCGTGAAAGTGAAGTATCCCACATTTGCGTTCCCCAACTTAACTGTCAGGCTTGAAGAGCTGATATGTCCCGTAAGGTTTAGATCCTGTGGAATTTCAGGAGTCCAAAGGCCACCGGCGATAAGCGTCTGGCTGTTTGAAGATGTATAGCTCTGCACTATGTTAACGGTGTTGGCGTCTGCTCCCTGCGTGATTGTCCAAGTCACTATTCGATCCTCAGATGCGACATCCTCGAGATTGTTGGGGTCGAAGGTGCGAGAATCAGTCGCGTAGTAGTAAGTCACGGCGAAAGGCGTCCTCCATGTCCCGACCAGATTCGCTGCCGACCCGAGAGGCGCCCCCCCCTGCCCTGGATTGCTTTGGCTGAACCAACTACCTTTCAAGATTAAGTATCCTGCTACCCCAACCACCGATAAGCCGACAATCAACGCCACAAGAACCGTCAACGATATTCCTTTTTGATCTTTCATCATGATTCTCTGCAAAGCTTTTGTTATAAACCTTTTTAATAGCGCTGGCGAAGAGGAGGGAGTGGAGATGATGAAAAGAACACACATCCTTTACATCTTAACAGGGCTGTTTTTTGCAATTCCGAGGACGGCCCAGTACATTTTAGTGGACCAATTTGGATACGCCGCCAAATATCCAGAAACAATACCAGGATATTTTTTCGGAAACTTTCTGTTGGGCGCAGTGGTTGGGATTATCGCCGTGCAGATTTATGAAGGCATTTTGCGGCGCCTGCCAAAAAAACGGAGCAAGTAAAAATCCATTTTTGCAGCGACAATCGGCGCTTTAACGTCCATATTTTCCCATCAAAGTGGTTTTTGCTAGGATGTGCCCTTCCATCGCACCTTCTAGCTCCTCCTTCGATGCCCCAGCACCCAGCTCAAGCTTGGCGTCCAGCGCGTAGAGTTTGAAGTAGTACCTGTGGGGCGGACCTCTGGGCGGGCACGGGCCACCGTAACCTATTTTTCCAAAGTCGGTGACACCCTGAGCTGCCCCGCCAAGCGACTTCACAACCCCCGTCATGGGCACTTTCTCTGGAATCGCTGTAACGTTTGGTGGGATGTTCCAAACAACCCAGTGGACAAAAACACCCATGGGGGCGTCTGGGTCGTCGCAAATCAAGGCCAGGCTTTTCGCTGCGGCCGGCACATCCTCTATTGAAATTGGCGGAGAAACATTGCTGCCGTCACATGTGTACCTTGTCGGAATATTTCCCCCATTTGAGAACGCACCGCTGGATATTTTCATGCAACCTCTCCTTGCCAAATATGTTTTGTTCCTGAGTGATTTATAACTTCCCGGAAAGTGTTTTTGGTGACGAGATGGTGCCATTGTACATATTCATGCTTGGCAGGCCAGGTTCCGGCAAGTCGGCAATTTACAAGATTCTTTCCAAACGCCTTGCAGAAAGGGGGCTGGCAAGAGAAGTCAAGCGCATCGACGACTTTCCGATCTTGCTGGAGCTGCTTGACCGCGACAAGGAGTTCAAACGCCACTATCGGAAGGAGGGTGGTTTTGTGGTCACCGATTTCACAATATTGGACGACGTGCTCAAGGAAATCAACTCAAAACTCAAGCAGGAGGCGGCCGCAGGAAAGATTATTTTTGTTGAGTTCGCCCGCGACAGGTACACCAAAGCCATGAAGAACTTCGACCGCGAGGTGCTCGGCCGCTCACTCATCCTTTACATCTACTGCCCCTTCAACATCTGCGTGGAGAGGAACGTCCAGAGATTCAAAGAGATCAAAAGCATCGACGACCACATCGCCCCGTCTGACATCATGGAAAAATATTACAAGTATGACGATTACGAGGAGCTTTTCCGCAAGTCTGAAGAGGAACTGAAAAGGCTGGCGCCAGCCGCGCTCGTTGTGGTGCGAAATGATGTGGGCGGGCTGGAGCGCCTAGAGCGCGAGCTTGAGAAGGTCCTGAACGCGATTGAAAAATGAGCTTTTTGATTTAGACCAAAAGGTTTATAAG
>JBFMBF010000003.1:35743-82310 GCA_040755315.1 Hadarchaeota archaeon (SeqCode)
TTGATTTAGACCAAAAGGTTTATAAGCAGATTAGGCGACCCTAAATTAGGTAAACCTAACGTGGGAACATGATAGGACAAACCCTCATAACATTCAGAGAAGTGCTCGAAGCGGCGCTGATAACCGGCATAATCTTGGTGTATCTCGCCAGGACCGGCAGAACACAGCTTTCACGCTATGTTTGGTACGGGGTGTATTCAGCGGTGGCGGCTAGCTTGGTCATAGGTGCGATTGTCTGGTTCGCATACGGGGCCCTTTCTGAAGCTTCAAAGGTTTTGTTCGAGTCTGTTGCAGCTTTCACGGCGGTAATTGTGCTCACCTCTATGATCTTCTGGATGGCAACGAAGGGAAGAAAAATAAAGAAAGAGGTCGAAAAACGCGTCAAGGTAATCATCACAGGCGGCGCCGTCTTGTCACTCATCTCATTCTCTTTCATTATTGTGTTCAGGGAGGGGCTCGAAACGGTGCTTTTTCTAACGCCTACATTGGTGACAGATGCGACCGGAACAGTCGCTGGTGTAATTGTGGGGACATTGGCTGCTCTGGCATTGGGTTATGTTGTATTTGTGGTCGGCAAGAAAATCAACATACGAAAATTTTTCTATTTCACTAGCGTGCTGCTGATTCTTCTGGCGGCGGGGTTGATTGGATATGGCGTGCACGAGGCCATAGAATACAACAGCAAAACGGGTGGAGCTGATCTGGGCTGGTTCGACGATTCGGCATACAACTTGGGCTTATCAAGCGACAACCCGTTCCACCACAAGGGTGCGATAGGCTCCGTGTTCGCGGTGATGTTCGGGTACAGCACCAACCCTGAGTGGGGCAGAGTAGTCTTCCATCTGACTTATCTCGTAATCGTCCTCCCGTTTGTGATGAAGGTTTACTCCCCTGAGAAGTTCAGCGGCTTTTTCAATCGGCTGTTATTCTTCCACCACAAAAAAAGAAAAGGGGGCAAATTAAGGTAAAAACATGCCACACATGATATGTCATACGCCGCGTTCAACCCTGCCGGCAATCACATATTCCGAAGAGGAGTACCTGGAATCAATTTACACTCTCGGAAAAGGGAAAAATATCGTGAAGGTCAAGGAGCTGGCCAAAAGTCTGAGGGTGAAGGACCCAAGCGTGGTCGAGATGCTCCGAAAACTGAAAAGTAGGGGTTTCGTGAGTTACGACAGGCCTGGCGTTAAGCTTACCCCGAAGGGGCAAAGGCACGCCGTCAAGGTCGTGCGCCGCCATGAGCTAGCGGAGCGGCTCCTGGCTGACGTCTTCGGCTATCCCCTGCCGAAGGTCCACGACATGGCCTGCAGGTTCGAGCATGTCATGGACGACGATCTCACGGAGAGAATTGATAAGATGCTTGGGGAACCGAAAACCTGTCCCCACGGCAGCCTCATTCCGACCCAGAAGGGGACGGTCCAGAGCAACAAAACAACCCAGCTCACCGAGGCCCCGAAGGGAGAGAAGTGCACCGTGATGAAAATCCCGGAGGACCGCGCCGAGGTGGAGCGCCTGCTGGCCCTGAACGTGATCCCGGGGTCTAAAGTCAGCGTTGTTGAGCGCCTGCCTAGGGGGGCCACCGTCCTTCTTTGCGGCGACACGAAGGTCGCGCTCAGCCGCAACATAGCCTCCCAAATCAGGGTCCGGATGCGACACCGCCACAGGGGAAGATAACTGTCTTTGGTGGTAAAAAATGCCGGAAAAAAATCGGGGGGCCGACAGAATAACCGTGGCTCTGGCTGGCACATCAAACGTGGGCAAGAGCGCCATCTTCCACAAGATAACCGGAGCAGATGTAATAATCTCCAACTATCCCGGGACGACCGTTGAGCTGCTGGAGGGAATGGTCCGCTACCGCGGCCAAGAAATCAAAGTGGTGGACCTGCCGGGCGTCTACTCCTTAGGTGCCGTCTCTGAAGACGAAATCGTTGCCCGCCGCGCCATCCTGGAGCAGAACCCGGACGTGATAATGAACATCGTGGACGCCTCGAACCTTGAGCGAAGCTTGTACCTGACGCTGCAGCTCCTCGCGCTCGGGCGCCCCATGGTGGTGGTTCTTAACATGTATGACGTGGCGCTTGCGGAAGGGGAGCGGCCTGATCCAAAGCTGCTATCTAAACGCCTGGGCGTCCCGGTGGTCTCGACCGTCGCCACCCGCGGGAAAAATGTGGAAAAAGCTTTCGACCAAGCCATCAAGCTGGCCGGGAAAAAAGGCGTGCCACGGAAAACCATCAAGATGGGGGCGGACCTTGAGGTGGCCGTGGATAGCCTGAGCAAGCAGATCAAGCACGACTTCCACGAGCTTCCGCTGGGGCTCCCCACCAGGACAATCGCCGTGCGGCTGCTGGAGGGCGACGCCTACGTTGCGAAATCTGTTGCACTCGTGCCCGGCAGCGAGCGGGTTCTTAGGAAGGCCAGGGCGTTGGCCCGCGATATTGCCCGCAGACACGGCGAGCCAGCCGCCTTCAGGGTAGCTAAAGAGCGCCACGCCCTGTCCAGCTCCATCGCCCAAACGGTGACCACTCGAGTGGCAGTGAAGCCAATGCTGGGGCAAAAAATCGACCGCCTGACGACCAACACGAAGACTGGAGTTCCAATCATGGTCGGGGTGTTTGTGGGACTGCTTTTGCTGCTGTTCTACGTGGGTGGGTTCATCGAGGGGCTGTTGATGGATGGGTGGGAAACTTACGTCTCCCCGACGCTTAGCTCGGCTTTTGGTGGGCTTGGCCCCGCTGGACAGGTGCTTGACATAGGCATCAATCAAGGCATCGCCGGAATTCTGGCAGTGATGATACCATACATCTTGGTCTTCTTTCTTACGCTTGGCCTGCTTGAGGACATAGGTTACCTGCCACGGATGGCGTACGTGATGGACTCTGTAATGCACAGGATAGGGCTTCACGGAAGGGCGGTGGTCCCGCTGCTGGGGGGGTTCGGCTGCAACGTCCCAGCCATAATGGCTACCCGCACCCTGACCACCCGCCGCGAGCGCCTCCTTGCCAACACATTGATAACTATGATCCCCTGCTCGGCCCGCACGGCTATAATTTTGGGGACGGTCGGGGTTTTCCTCGGGTTGAAGTACGCCGCCGCGATGTACGCGATAATCTTGGCCCTGATATTCATCGTGGGGTGGCTGCTCAACCGATGGCTGAAGGGAAAGGTCTCGGGGATGATCATGGAGATGCCGCCGCTCCGCAGGCCGGTGCTCAAGCCGGTGCTCCAGAAGACCTGGATGAGGATGAAGCACTTCATCTACGTTGCCATCCCGCTATTGCTCCTCGGGGGGCTGGTCATAGGGGCCCTCCAGGTCTCCGGAGCGATGGACTCCCTAGTCGCGCCATTCTCTCCCCTCACCGTCGGATGGCTGGGGCTTCCGGCAGTAGCGATAATCCCGCTGATTTACGGATTTATCAGGAAGGAAGGAGCACTGGTGCTGCTCGTGGCTGTGGCCGGGACATCTCAGCTCAACGCCTTCATGAGTCCTCTCCAGCTCTTCGTCTTCGCGCTGGTGGCGGCGCTCTACGTTCCCTGTATAGCCACCGTGGCGGTGCTGGCGAAGGAGCTTGGGAAAAAGGACGCGGCTTTGATAAGCGTTGGCACTTTCCTGCTGGCCCTGCTGGTGGGGGGGTTGTTCTTCCACCTGAACCCGTTTGGGCTCTAATCCCGCGTAGCTGCACGGCGGGAAAACCGTTAAATATTTTGTGCATATGAACATAATTTAGAAGCTGGTTTGGAAAAGGAGTATTAATGAGCAAGACCATAATAGCAATTGCCACCGTGGGGAAAAAAGGATTGGGAGACGAAGTGGCAGACACCTTCGCCAAAGCAAACACTCTGACTCTGGCCTCAATCGATAAAAACAAAGTTCATCTAGAAGTTTTGGACAACCCGGCCGCCCCCCTTACCCATGGTCGCGGGCGCACTATCGTTCCTTTCCTCAAGGGCAAAGGGGTGAATGTGGTAGTGGCCAGCGAGTTCGGCATGGGTGCATCGGCCCTTCTTAAACAATTCAAAATCGGCAAGGTTGTGGTGCAGGCCGGGGTTAAAGTCGACGATATCATAAGAGACGAGAAATACAAGTCGAAGGTGGCATGACAAATGAGAATGAAGGTGTACTACATTCTGTGTTTTATAAAACAATTTTTTAGAAAGCCGGATGAAGCAAAAGTTAAATGGGATAAATGATAGGAATGGGAGACACGATGAAGAGGGATACAGACATCATGGTAATAGGCGGGGGCCCAGCGGGAGTTGTTTGTGCCATAACCGCTCGTCAGAATTATCCAGAAAAGAGAATTCTTGTGATGAGAGACGTGGAGAAAGGCGTCATTCCTTGCGGGATACCTTATATGATTGCGAGCTTGGAAAACCCCGAGCAAAACGCTATGAGCTACTTGCCCTTGGAAAAACAGAACATCGAACTCGTGGTGGACCGCGCAGTTCAAATCGACCGCAAGAACAAGATGGTCCAAACCGAGAGCGGCAACGATTATCGTTACGAAAAATTGGTCTTGGCCCTCGGTTCCAATCCCGTCCTTCCGCCAATCCCAGGTATCTACAAAAAGGGAGTGTACTCGATAAGAAAAGACATGGCCCACCTTGAAGACATGATAAAATATGCGAAGGGATGTAAAAAAGTTCTAGTTCTGGGTGGGGGCTTTATTGGAGTAGAACTTGCAGACGAGTTCTCTAAGGTTAAAGGTCTTGAGGTCATCATGGTGGAGATGCTTCCCCATCTTTTGGCCAATTCCTTTGATCCTGAGTTTTCCGAGTTGGTTGAGAAGAAATTGTCGTCTCAAGGGGTAAAAATTTTGGTCGGGGCTAAAGTGGAAAAAGTAATGGTGGATGAAAGGGTCAGAAAGGTACGCCTTTCAAATGGGGAAGAAATCAATGTCGATTGCGTTATCTTGGGAATCGGGGCCAGTCCTAATACTAAGTTGGCCCTGGATGCGGGTCTTGAGCTTGGAAAAGGAAGAGGCATCTGGGTTGATGAATACATGAGGACTATGGACTCTGATATTTTCGCTATCGGAGATTGTGCGGGCAAGAGGGACTTTTTTACCCGGAAAGACGCCCCTGTTCTGCTTGCTTCCATCGCCACCGCAGAAGCACGGACCGCTGGAGCGAATCTATACAAATTGAAGGTGTTGCGCGAGAACAAGGGGACTATTGGGATCTTCTCCACTTATGTTGGCGGGCTCGTGTTGGGTTCTGCCGGATTGACGGAAAACACGGCAAAGCGAGAGGGGTTTGATGTAGTATCAGGTAAGGCCGAGGCAGTGGACAAACACCCCTCCAAGCTACCCGGTGCACAGAAGATGCTAGTCAAGTTAGTCTTCTCAAGGGAGAGTCAAGCTTTGTTAGGGGGGCAAGTGGCTGGTGGAATGTCATGCGGGGAGTTAATCAATGCAATCGGAATCGCAATACAAAAGAGGTTCACGATAACAGAACTAGAAACTTTTCAGATGGCTACACATCCCTACCTCACGCCACCGCCCACCATGTACCCACTTGTTTTGGCAGCGCAAAATGCGGCAAGAAATCGACAAGTAGAGGTATAGAACAAGGGGGCACACGAGTTTGAGATCAGAAACTACAACAAGACTTAATCGGTGCATTCGTCCAGTACTATCCGTGCGAAAAAGAAGTGAAAACTGAGGATTCAAAATGCGGGTCGAAGTACAACACGTTAAAGGGCTGGCATTCGTAGGGAAAGGGGAAACAAACCACCGAGTCGTGATGGACGGCCCATCTGCATTTGGAGGAACCGAAGCTGGAACTAAACCCATGGAACTCGTGCTCATCGCGCTCGGCGGTTGCACGGGTATGGATGTCGTGAGCCTCTTGGAAAAAATGAAAGTGAAGTTTGTCTGTTTTAAAGTAAGCATCACCGCAGAGCAAAAAGAGGACCATCCCAAAACATTTACAAAGATTCACATAAAATATGTTATTGAAGGAGACGTTCCCGCGGATAAAGTGAAGAAAGCGATAGATCTTTCACAACAAAAGTATTGCTCGGTTTCAGAAATCCTCAGAAAGTCAGCCGAGATAACATACGAGTACGAAATTATCAAGTTAACCGAGACTAGAAATGAGATAGAGAAACTTGGAGAGGAGAAATAATGATAATCGACGAGCTATTGAGCTTGATTGAAAAGCGGAGAAGCCAGCTGGAGAACCTCAAGCTTTTGAGGGTGTGCGTGAGCCTCTGCTATACTGCGGTGATGCTAGATAACGACTACGTCGGGCTCTGCCACACCCCTACGGAGGACATTGCACACTCTCACTGGGGTCGCAGACGGGACTTGCACGGCTCCAAGGCTCTAGAAACCGCTCGTCGGGCGAATTCGTTCGACATGATTGAAAAAACAGTTGGTATAGCGACGTTGAACGCCCTCTCACAACACCTGATGGACTCAGAAGGTTACGAGAGGAAGTTCGATGTGGACATCTTTGATGCTCTCGACGTGAGAGCGAACGACACCGTTGCGGTCGTGGGATACATACGACCTTTGGTTGGCAAGCTCCGAGAGAAAGGATGCGCAGTCCATGTTTTTGAACGTAACCCTCAACTCAGGGGCGATGCTCTGCCCGACACCTTCGCCGACTCAGTCTTGCCCAAAGTGGACGTGGTAATCGCAAGCGGGTCAAGCCTTGCTAATGGCACTATTGACAAAATCCTCGAATCCTCAAAAAACGCGAGATTTGTGGCGGTGACAGGTCCATCGGCTGGAACGCTGCCAGAGCCGTTTTTCGAGCGAGGAGTGAAAGTGATTGCCGGAGTTCGCGCGAAAGGTGAAGGCGTGGTGAACGCTGTGGCCGAGGCTAAACATTTCGTGGCTTTCAAGGAACTCGTAGAAAAGTATGTCATGAAAAAAGACTAAAAAACATCACAACCCTTAAATTTAGGGAAAACCTAAAATCTTGGGGTGATTATGGGTACTGGACTAAGCGTAACTGAGAACGAAGCGAGATATCTGAAGTTAATATACAGAGCGCAGTGTGAGAAATTCACCAAAGTCAGAACTACAGCCGTGGCAAAGTCTCTCGCAGTTAGGCCCGCCACGGTAACCGAGGTAATTCAAAATCTCTCCGAGAAAAACCTTCTTCGGCACAGGCGTTACCACGGCGTCGAGCTGACGAGAGAGGGCATCGCAGAAGCCCGGAAACTGCTGAGAAAGCACAGGATTTTGGAGGTTCTCTTTACAGATCTCCTGAAATACGATGCTCAAAACGCCTGCAAAGAAGCTTCTAAACTGGACTACCACGCTTCAATGGAGCTCATCAACGCCATTTGCCGAGCCTACAGGCACCCGGAAATCTGCCCGTGTGAAAAGACTATCTTCGGCGACGCGAAGTGCGAGAAAATGGTGATGGAATGAGTGAACTCCTCTGGATTCTTTTGGCGACCTTCATCGTCAGCTTGGTATCATTCATCGGTGCCACCACGCTGGTCCTGTCGGAAAAGCTGTTAAAGAAGATATTGCTAGCGCTCATCGGATTCGCCGCAGGAGCTTTGATTGGGGGTGCTTTTCTACATTTGTTGCCAGAAACAATAAGAAGCGGGGTCGCCAGTTTGGAAAACATCTTTATAACCGTCATAATCGGTTTTGTGATGTTTTTTGTTTTGGAGAAGTTGCTCTGGCGCCACTGCCACGAACGAGCGTGTCCAATCCACACGTTCGCCTATCTCAACCTCTTTGGCGATGGCGTGCACAACTTCATAGACGGCTTAGTTATGGCTGCCAGTTTCGTTGTAAACGTCCCTCTCGGATTGACCACTACGCTGGCAATCGCGGCTCACGAAATCCCTCAAGAGATAGGTGACTTGGGTGTCCTCGTCTATGGCGGCCTCAAGCCACGAAAAGCGTTGTTGTTAAATTTTATAACCGCATTGACGGCTGTCGCGGGGGGAGTTACAGGATATTATCTCTTTCCATACCTGGGTGGCGCCATGGTATTCCTGCTGCCTTTTGCCGCAGGCGGGTTCATATACATCGCAGCGTCCGATCTGGTCCCCGAGCTTCACAAAGAGTCAAACACAACAAAAACTGTGATGTCCTTCGCGTCATTTTTGGTAGGAGTCATTTTGATGTGGGGTATTAAGTTGATATTTGGTGGTTGAGGATGATTGAGGACGAGGAAACGAGCGAACTGGATAAAATATGCGAAAAGAAGTTAAAGGAGATGAAGAAGAAATATTTCGGGAAATGGGAGGCTATCGACAAACCCCTAGAGGTCACGGACAAGACTTTTGATGGCACGATTGAGAAGTATCCTGTCGTTGTGGTCGATTTTTGGGCCCCGTGGTGCTCGCCCTGTCTCATGGTCGCGCCCATCATCGAGGAACTGGCGCGAGATTATGCTGGGAAGGTGGTATTCGGGAAGGTGAATGTGGACGAGAACAAAGAGGTTGCCATGAGGTTTGGCATAATGGCCATCCCCACCTTGCTTTTCTTCAGGGGTGGGAAATTGGTGGATCAGGTGGTCGGAGCGCTGCCCGAGCAGCAGATTGAGAAGAGCGTTCAAAAACTGCTGGGATAATCCATTAACTGCCGATCGGGTTTGGGTTTTCCATGCATGCGGTACACGCCTTGGCTATGAACGTGAGCAGAAAGGTTTTCGTCATCAGGTGGATGGGATACATGCCTTTCCTCGTGACCCTAACGTGATCACCTTCGACTTTTATGATCCCAAAGAGTTTGAGCCAGCGCAGGAATGACTTGAATTTCTCGTCGACATCCATGTTGAAACGTTCCTTGAACTCGCTTTTGTCGAACCCCATCTCATAAAGTGACATCGACAGCCATCTCGCCGCGACGCCTTCTGGCTGGAACTGCGCCCCGATCGTTATGGGTAGGGTCCTCTTCCCCATCGTCCGGATGTATTCCTCGGTTGAAGCTGTGTTGGCGTAAAAGTTCTGACCCACGGAACTCATCGCCCCAGCGCCCACCCCGATGTACTCGTCGCGCTCAACCGATCTGTATTTGTCTACCCCTCGCTTCATGAAGCTCCAGACCGAACACGGCGCGTAACCGGCATCTGTGAACGAACCAACAATCGTGCTGTACATGCTCTTCTCGGTCTTTTCATCTGGTAGCCTCGCCCTTCCTTCTTGATTGTCACGATACATCTTGCAGTAGGGGAACAGGAGAAGTGGATAAGTTGCGACCTGCGACACATCTTTCTCAATGACTGTTTCGAGATCTCTTCTCAAGCTGTCGACGGACTGGGTCGGCAGAGAAAACATCAGGTCAACGCTGAAGGTGTCGAACCCACCGTTATCCATGACGAGCCCTATCGCGTCGAGCGACTTTTTTGCATCGTGGCTTCGTCTTCCAATAGCTTTCAGGATTTCGTCGCTGAAGGACTGCACACCCATGCTGAGCTTGCTCACGCCTGAATCTAGCAGTAGCTTTAGAGTCTCTTCGTTCAAGTCATCGGGGTTCGATTCCACACCTATATCGGTACTTACCCTGAATGTATCTCTCGTATGTCTGAGAATCTCAGCGACACCTTTCGGCATGATGGTGGGGGTACCGCCACCGACATATATCGAGTTTATTTTCACGTCGCCTAGTCTCTCCCGGTAAAGGTCCAACTCCTTCTTCACTGCCTTCACGTAAGGTCGCTCGAGCTTTGGATCCCAAGGGTAACGGATGTAAGCGCAGAATGGACATGGGGCCTTGCAAAAGGGTATGTGAATGTATAGGCCGATTTCATCTTTATCGCGGGGGATTTTCGGCATGTTTCTAGAAAACTTGACGTTCCCGACCTTTTTTCTTGTCATCTTCTTAATCATATGCTCAAGCAGCATGGCGACCCCTAGTCAGTATTACATTTTAAAATAAAAATATTACTTTTCAGCGCGCGGAACTTGGTTTTTGGGTGTAGAAATCCCTCGCTTGCGTACATAAACGAGGAAAAGGTATCCAACAATCAATGATGCTAAGAAAGCGAGCAGGATTCTGGTCCCCTCAATCGCCATCCCAAAAATTGCAATCCCAGCGAAAATCTGCGGCACCTCGACCACGGTGGAGGTAACCAGCATAGTCATCAAAGCCGAAACGCGTATGCCGGCATCTTTGAATCCCCTTATTATGGGGTAGGCGACGAATGGGCAAGGTGGAAGGATGCTGCCGACCGCCCCCGCTGTGAGCACCTCTCTCGGCTCCGATGTCCCGAAGAGCTTTGAAACGCGCTCGCGAGTTATCAAATTTTTTACAAGTCCTCCCAGAAACATCGCTACAACAATCGGAATTGCCAGCCTCTGAATCTCTTTAAGGCTGGTTTCGGCGGATGACTTCGCTGCCTCAGGATTAATCATTAATGTCCCCAAATAGGTGCAGATGGCCACGATTAGCACGGCCCGGTGGCTCCAACTCCCTCCCGTGATTTTTCTTACATGCGCCACTTCACCACCCCAAGGCTGTCAAAGTAAGATACGCGAGAAATCCGGCGACCAGCGCAGCCGAGACTGTGAGCAACAGCCTGAGGCCAATTATTTTCGAGTTGAAATACGCGAGGTCACAGGAGAGAACGCAGGCGAATGCCGTCCCGGAGCCAAAAAGCATGCCCATCACCCCGGGAAGGCCCGCACCAGCTGCGTAGACACCCATTATAATCGGATAAGCAATGAAAGGGCAGGCGGGTAAGATGCAGCCTATGCCAACCCCCACGAGAACCGCCAGGGGACCTGCTTGCGCCCCAAGAAACGCGGCGACGGTTTTGGACGGCAGGAGGTTTATCACGGCCCCTGCTATAAAAAGGGCTGCCACTATGTAAACCGCGAAGTTTCCGAGTGTCTTGAGTGAATCACGGGCACTTTTTTCTGCCACGTTCGGTTTTGTGAGCGAGAAGTAAAGATAGAGAAAAACTGTCATAATTATCATGGCGTGTACACTGGGGTTGTCCCCAAGAAAAGAAGGGATTTTTCCCTTGAGGGGACCTAGTACCAAGAACGACCCAATCAGGATTGAGGCGACACAGAAACTTCCCGCCAACGCTTTTGAAACCATCATCTCTCCCGCTAAAAGAAACAAAATAAGTAAAAATAAGCTTGATGTGAACCAAAAATGGTTAACAAAAAGAGTTTTGAATGTCGGGTTGATGGAGTTGTATGGGCGAGCGCAAAAAAGAGTCAAGGATGTATGAGACAATTAGCGCAGAGTTCAAAAAAATGGTGAGACGCCACAAATTCGCAAACAGGGCGGTCCGTTGCAGGATAATTGCGAGAGGTTTTGCTACCCGCCCCCCCGCGGCTTTTTCAACAGGGTTTACTGAACAATACTTTAAGATGCCATCCGAAGAATACGCGCTGGCAAGAGGAAATGAGGTCATTCTGAGGTGCGAGTTCAAGGGTTGTTATGGGGATGCCTTCACCGACGAGCCGAAGCCGTTCGTAGGAAAACTTTCAGATGTGGAAAACATGCCCCTTGAAAGCAGCACGGACCGGGCCGTCTACTTCGCGACTTTGAATGCGGTTTTCAGCTACTTGGGACTCCGCGACAGCGTCCACTGTAAAAAAGAAAAGCCGGAAGCTTGTGGCAAACAGTTAGTCAAATATATTGCCGACAACTTCGGTGAGAAAGTTGTCGTGGCGCATATCGGCTACCAGCCCGGCCAGGTAGAAGCGTGCACAAAACTTTTCAAAAATTACGTGACAGATTTAAACCCCAAAAACATTGGGAAGAGAAAGTTCGGGTGCAAGATTCTGGGCGGCAACAAAAACAAAGAGGTGATTGAAAAAGCAGATGTCGCATCCATAACCGGAAGCACTATTGTCAACGGGAGCCTACCTCAACTGCTAGAGTGGTGCAACTTGTACAGGACTGAACCAATCGTCTATGGGGTTACGATAAGCGCTGCCGCGAAGATACTAAAGCTAAGGCATTATTGCCCTTACGCGCGTAGTACACCTTAGGGTTCTGCACCATTTTATTAGACATGCCGTTTTTCCACCTGAACCCGTTTGGACTGTCGAACTAGGTTATTTTGCCGCCCTGAGGTCCTTGTATGCTGAAATGGCGGCGACAGCGCCCTGCGCGCACGCCACCACAATCTGTTTGAACCCGCCTGAAACATCTCCTGCGGCGTATACCCTAGGGACGTTTGTCCTCTGATCCTTGTCCGTGATGATGAAGCCGCTGGAATCAACCCTCACGCCGATCTTGGAAGCGAGTTCTATGCTGTCGGGTGTCTCTCCAACCGCCACGAAGACGGCGGACACCTCAAATTCATTTTTTGTGTTCTCCTTCAGATTTCGGACTCGGATGCCCTTAACAAGCTTGTCTCCGAAAATCTCCTCAATCTTCGTGTTTAATACAACTTTCAGCCGGCCCGCTATTTTTTTCTGCAGGTACTCTTCGGCATCGAGCTTGTCTCCGTTGTGAATCAGGATCACCTCGCAGTCTATGCCGTCGAGGTAAATTGCGTCTTCAGCAGCATGGCTCCCCCCGCCCACGACCGCGACTTTTTTCCCCCTGAAGAAGAAGCCGTCGCAGGCGGCGCAATGGGATACTCCTTTGCCGAAAAACTCGTTCTCCCCCTTGACGCGCAACTTTGTATGGGACGTGCCGGTGGCTAGAATCAATGCTTTCGTCTCGTATTCGCTTTTTTCCGTCCGGACGCGGATGGTCTCTCCAATCTTGATGTCCACAACTGGCTCGAACTCGTTGATTTTCAGATACTCAGTCGTGTGAGCCTTGATTTTTTCCACAAGCTCCACGCCGGTGATGGAATCAAAGCCGGGGTAGTTCTCGATTCTTGGAGCGCTGCCCGTCAGTCCTCCGGCACCCATTTTTTCCAAAACCAGCGTCTTGAGGCCGCTCCTAACTCCGTAGATGCCGGCGGTCATCCCGGCCGGTCCTCCCCCGACGATGATCAAATCATGAATCACGACTCCACCCGTAATCACTGAATTCTTCATGATTTATCCTTTCTTGCGGCGTTTTCAATCATGTTACAGAAGCTTGTGCTCTCCGTGTAAGAGATAAAGTTTAATCCATAACATAAGATGTTATTTGGTGATGGAATGCCTGTAATGGAAATAAGCGTGATTCCTATCGGTACTGAAACGACATCAATAAGCCCTTACGTTGCCGAGGCCGTCAAAGTCCTGATGAAGGAAAAAGGCATCAAGTATCAGACCACCGCCATGTGCACAGTCGTTGAAGGTGACCTGAAAAAACTGCTGGATGTGGCTCTGAAGGTTCATGAGGCAGTGATGAAAAAAGGTCCCAAGAGGGTACACACCACAATCACGATAGACGATCGCCGGGACAAAGAACTGACGATGGAAGGGAAAATCAGGTCTGTGGAAGCGAAGCTGAAGTGAATTTCAAACTTGGGATCAGGAGGCTGGACATTGGAGGAATGCATATTCTGTAAAATAGCAGCCGGAAAGGTCGGCGCGGCAAAGATTTGCGAAACTAAAGACATCGTTGCTTTCTTGGACATCCGCCCTCGGTCGCCCGGACACAGCTTGGTGATCCCAAAAAAAGCACGCAGCGACTCTCGCTGAACTTGACGACGAACTTGTGGCGGAGGTTTTCAAAGCCGTGAAAAAAGTGACCAATATGCTGAAGAAATCCATCAAGCCGGACGCCTTCACCATAGGGATAAACGACGGCAGAGCATCTGGCCAAGAAATACCGCACCTGCATGTCAACGTCTTCCCAAGATCCTTTGGAGATGGCGGGGGGCCCGTCCACGCCGTGGTGAACAACCCTCCCCGTGAGGACATCACAAAAACTGCTGAAAGACTAAAGAGCCTGACTAAATAGTTCTGAAATGAAGGTGACCAAAATTATTGATATTTCAAGCAAAAAAGGGCGCGGCAAGGGACAACAGGTTTCCATAGTCCGCGGGGGGATGTTCATTTCTGGGTTGCTTCTGATTCTAACGCTGCCTCCAGTAATGGCCGTTTTGATTGCAAACGCAGTTCTGAGCTGGGGCGTGTCTTCTTTGAACTACGCGCTTTACTTTGCTCCTGTTTTCGAGGAGTTCGCCAAGGGGCTGAGCCTTTTCTTCGTCGTGGCCTTGGTGTACAAAAAAATATTTCTCGTGTGCCTCTCGTTCAGGAACAACTACGTTTGTCTGGCGTTCGATCAAATTGTGTCCGGAAAAATCCGCAAAAAATGGCCAGCCTGAACAAAGCCATGATGATTTCTTTAATCGGTTGGTCAGTCGGACTTGTTTTTGGAATGATTGAAAATTTGAGCTACTTCCTAGAAAGGGGAGTGCCATTGACCGAAAGGCTGGGGACACCGTTCAATCACGCTTTTATGACATGGATGTTCAGCATAGGGATTTACTTCTGGAAAACCAAAAGCAAATTGGGCTGGTTGAAGCTTGGTCTTTTCTACTCCATTCCAGTCCTCTTGCACTCCAGCTGGAATCACGGGTCGCTCACGGGATTGATAAACATCCTGTCGGTTATATGGATTTTCGTTGCGGCGGGTATTGCCTTTTACCTGCTGTGGCTGGAGCTGAAACTGCGAAACATAGTTTTTGTTAGAACACCGAAAAAACCGCCCGCTACAATAAGAAAAGTTTTTTGAGGAGATGGAACGGTAGGTAACCATTCAACAGGATTTTGTCGTTGAACTTCCTTTCGCTGAATTTTCCACCCATCTTCCTTTCGACATCGGCGCGCAGCTGGAGGATGAGGTGTTTCCCCAGAAGGTAGGAGAGCGGGTAACCCGGCGACTTGGTGTACCGCCTAACCTCGGCCACGGCGGCCTCCACCGGCATTCCTGTCTCTTTCACTAGCATCTCTACCGCCTCTCCGAAACCCATCTCACCCCTTGAAAGCCCGACATCCACTATGATTCTGACTGCCCGCCAAATCTGATCATTCACCTGTACAAACTCCGTCTTGGGATCGCTTGAGAACCCGTGCTCCATCATCATGTGTTCGCAGTAGTGGGCCCAGCCCTCAACTGTCTCTGTCGCACCGACCAGCAGCCTCACGACCGACGCCCTGTTAGAGGCGGCTCCTTGAAGGAAGTGCCCGGGGAAAGCCTCGTGAACCGCGGTGTTCCTGATCGAAGGATAGTTAAGGTGCCTGCCGAGATCGGCCTGGTTTTTCGGCTCTGCCACAACATAAACCCCAACCTGCGGCCTGTCGAATTTTGCGGGCATGTAAAGGGCGGCAAAAGGCGTCAGCGTGGCCATGAAATCCGGCGTCCTCTCCACCTTCAGCAGGTCATCGTCGCTCACTGTGGCCAGGTTTTTTTCTCGTATGAACTGCCTGGCCCGAATCACCTCGCTCCTCACAAAGTCGAGGGCCTCATCGAATGTTTTTGGACAGTCGCGCTCTATCATCCGGATAACCTCTTCCACAGGCTTCCGAGGTGCAATCCTCTCTGACAGGCTGGCTCGGCGCTCCTTCAGCTCTATTAAAAACTTCCACCCTAACCCGCGAATCTCATCAGCGGACATCCCGAGGCCCCTCAGCTGGAGCAGCTTTTCAAACTTTTCCTTTCCGAGGGGCCAATCGTCCTTCGCCTTCCGCAGTAGGGACTCAAGCCACCTCTCGTGCTCCGGCAGGGATTTCTCCAGTTCCCTGACCGACTCCTCAATCCTCTTTTGGGCCTTGTCAGAAACTTTTCCCTTCGAGTATTCTGGGATGCTTTTGAAAAAAGCGGGGACGCTCCGGCAGGTCTCGAGCGCTATCTCAGTCCAGAGCTTGACCGGCGTGGAGCGCTCAAACTTGGTCCTGAACTCCTTAAGGTACTGCGGGGCCTTCTCCATCCGCGCGGCTATTGCCCCGATCCTTTTTTCAAGTGGCGCGTAATCGCGAACAAACATCACAAAAAGCAGCCCGCCGAGGCCCTCCAAAGCATCTGGGTCCCTCTCGTGGACGCGGTACTCGTGGAAGTAGAACCTTCCCATCTCAAGAGACATTTCAAGAACTTCCCAGTCAATCCTGTTTTCGACGCTCAGTCCCTCCCTGTCAACCTCTTTCTCAAGCCGGCCGACCCACTCCTCCATCAAAGCTAGGTTCGCCTTGACGTTGGCTGTGGACCCGTCTGGGAGAAGGGAGTCATAGGGGTCGTGGAGGCCTATGTAAGTGGCGAAGTCAGGGTTCAGCCCGAGCAATCTCTTAAACATCTCGTCGTTTATCTTTCCAAACTTTTCGTTCTCGCCCATTGTACCAATCAATATCTGTCCTTCGGAAAAAGATTGCTTGCCGTTTGGGCTGCCAAAAGTATTTAATTGGCGCAGGGGGAATCCATCCGGTAACATGGCGTGGAAATGCATGGGCTGCGGCAGGGTTTTTGACAATCTCCCGGAGAGGGTTACCTGCACCTACTGCAGCAAAAGGATATTCACCAAGACCCGACCGGAAGCCGTGGTAAAGAAGGTCAAGGCAATATAGCCTAATTTTTGCTGAATCTTGGTCCATTGGAAAAATAGATATAACCCCATTCTTAGACTTCACGAGTGGTCAAATGCTCCGTATTCAGGGATTCAGAGGCGGGATTCATCCCTCTTACTCAAAGCTGGCCTCCAGCAGGGTCATCGAGAAGGCCAAGCCGCCGAAGGTCGCAGTGTTGCCCCTCCGCCAATACGTCGGCGTCCCATGTACGGGGCTCGTAAACCTTGGAGATCACGTGAAAGTGGGTCAGAAGATAGCCGACTGCGAGGCGCCTTTATCAGTCCCAATACACTCGAGCATCTCTGGAACCATCGTGGAACTGGCGTTGAAACCAACACCTACAGGTGAGGAGCTCCAGAGCATAGTTGTGGAGTCTGACGAGAAGGAGGAGTGGGTTGAAATCTCAGGGTTGGATGTTGAAAAGGCTTCTAGGGAGGAAATCCTGGCCAAAATCAGGGAGAGCGGGATAGCTGGCATGGGTGGTGCTGCCTTCCCCACCCACGTGAAGCTCAACCCGCCGAAAGATAAGAATGTGGAAACACTCATAATCAACGGGGTGGAGTGCGAGCCTTTCATCACGGGAGACCATAGGCTGATGCTCGAAGCTGGGGACAAAATCATAAGTGGCGCGAAGATAGCTGCAAAGGTCCTTGATGTTCGGAAAATCGTGATTGCCGTCGAAGACAACAAGCCTGACGCCGCCGAAAACATGAGAAAGCTGGCAGGCGAAGGCATCGAAGTCAGGATTTTAAAGACCAAGTACCCCCAAGGGGACGAAAGGCACCTAATCAAGGCAATTTTGGGCAGGGAGGTCCCAGAAGGAGGACTGCCGTTTGACGTCGGGGCGATTCTCTTGAACGTGGGGACAGCAAAAGCGATACATGAAGCGGTCTACGAGGGCAAGCCACTGGTCGAGAGAGTCGTTACCGTTGCTGGAGATGTAAAAGAGCCAAAGAACATGCTCACGAGGATTGGCACTCCATTCTCACAGCTGGTGGAGGAGTGCGGCGGGCCTGTCGGAGAGATAAGAAAAATGGTGTGCGGCGGGCCCATGATGGGGATTGCCCAGCCAGCCGATGCCCCAGTGGTAAAGGGCACCACTTGCGTTCTGGTATTCAACGAGGCTAATGCAGGGGAGGAGCGGGAACTGCCATGCATAAGGTGTGCCAGGTGCGTCGAGGCCTGCCCGATGAGCCTCATGCCTACCATCCTCGCCCACCTCTCAGAACGGGGAAATGTTGAGGGGGTGCTTGACTACAAAATAATGAGTTGCGACGAGTGTGGATGCTGTTCCTACGTCTGCCCGTCAAAAATCCCGCTGGTCCAGAAGATCAGGCTGGGGAAAGTCCTCGTGAGGTCGAAGGCTAAGAATGTGAAAAAATGAAGCTTCTTGTCTCATCCTGGCCACACATAAGGGACAAAATCACGACGAGGGAGGTGATGATGGCGGTGGTGATAGCACTCCTTCCAGCCACTGCTTTTGGCGTTTGGTCTTTCGGCCTACACGCCCTTCTCATCGTGATAACTTCCATCACAACAGCTGTGATAACAGAGTTCGTTGCTTTCAAGCTCATGGGAAAAGAGCCCACTCGGGACGGCAGCGCCGTCGTGACAGGGCTGCTGCTCGCGCTCACTCTGCCGCCGACCCTGCCCCTTTGGACGGCCGCGGTCGGGGCAGCGTTCGCCATAAGTATAGGAAAGTTTGCTTTTGGGGGCCTTGGGCGAAACATCTTCAATCCAGCTCTTGTCGGAAGGGCTTTCCTATCCATCTCATGGCCAGCGCTGATGATCACCTGGGTGATTCCTGGCACGGCCACAACCACGGCCACCCCCCTGACAGGCACAACCATCAGCAATGCAAACCTGTTCATTGGAAATGTCGCGGGCTCCCTTGGTGAGGTCTCGAAGTTCGCCATCCTGATTGGCGGGCTCTACCTCATTGTCATGAAATACATAGACTGGAGAACCCCGCTTTTCTATATCGGGACGGTCGGGGTGCTCACCCTGGCGCTCGGGCAGGACCCGATTTTCCACATGTTGGCGGGCGGACTCTTCCTCGGGGCGTTCTTCATGGCGACAGATTATGTTACAACCCCGATGACGAGCAGGGGCAGGATAATTTTCGCGGTAGGCGGCGGCAGCCTGGTGGTCGCCATCAGGCTTTTCGGCGGGCTCCCTGAAGGCGTGGCCTACTCCATCCTCATAATGAATGCATTCACACCTTTGATAGAGAGGTACACCAGGCCCAAGGTCTACGGCACTGGAAAGGTGAAAAAATGAAATTAGGGGTCCACACCAAATCTGTAATCGTGCTGACCGTAACCTGTGCATTCTGGGCCGCAGCGCTTGCAGTCGTCTACAACGTTACAAAACCGATTATAGAGTCTACTGAAAAAGTGGAGATTGACGCGACCTTGAGAAGAATATTTCCAGACGCCGATAATTTCATTGAAGAGCATGAACATTACACCTCTCTCAAGGAAGGCGTTCCTATCGGGTATGCCACTATCTCAAGGGGGTATGGCTACGGTGGTGAGATGAAGCTTCTAGTTGGCATCGGGCTGGACAACAGAGTCGTTGGCGTGAGTGTAATATCAAATTCAGAAACGGCGGGAGTGGGATCCAGAATAACAGAAAATACCTTCCTCGGCCAGTTTATTGGACAAACCGCCGACAACCTGAAACTGAGAAAAGACGGCGGGCAGATAGACGCCGTCACCGGGGCCACGATAAGCTCAACCGCCGCCGTGGAAGCCGTTTACAATGGTGTTAAATTGCTGGAAAACATGACTGGAGGATGAGCCGTGTGAAGCTGAAAGAACTAACAAAAGGTATACTGCGGCAGAACCCCGTGTTCGTCCTTGTCCTAGGGCTCTGCCCAGTGCTCGCCATCACAACGAGGGTTGAAAATGCAATAGGGATGACGGCGGCTTTTACTTTTGTTATCCTGGGCTCGAACCTTCTTATTTCAACCCTGAAAAAGTTCATCCCACATCAAGTGAGAATCCCCACATACATCGTGATAATCGCCAGTTTTGTGACAATAATAGAGTTCATACTACACGCATTTGCCGTGAACATTTACACTCAGTTGGGGGTCTTCCTCCCCCTGATCACCGTGAACTGCATAGTCCTCGGAAGGGCTGAGGCCTTCGCGTCAAAACATCCTGTCAGGGATTCCATAATGGACACTGCCGGGATGAGCGTTGGGTTCGGCCTAGCAGTCATAACAATCTCCGCCATAAGGGAGTTCTTCGGGACAGGTAAAATTGTGCTCTTTGGTTACCAACTCACGCCGACGGTGCTCTCATCTCCCGTCGGAGGGATGGTGCTGCCGATGGGAGCATTTTTAACAATCGGGGTACTGCTAGCCATCTTCCGGAAGACCGGGGTGCTAAAATGAGTGAAAATCTACTGGCCATCGCCATCTCCGCAGCGCTGATAAACAACATCATTCTAACAAGGTTCCTAGGCCTCTGCTCGTTCTTCGGCGTCTCGACAAAACTTAAAAACTCCATGATGATGGGGTTGGCCGTGACCTTTGTCATGGTTTCTTCCTCAGTAATCACTTGGGCGATTTACCAACTGGTTCTTGTTCCACTTCAGATACAGTACCTGCGGTTGGTGGTTTTCATCCTAGTGATCGCCTCATTCGTCCAGTTGCTTGAGATGGTGATAACGAAAGTTTCGCCGGCGCTCCACAAAGGCTTTGGAATCTATCTACCGTTGATTACTGTAAACTGTGCTATTCTTGGAATCACTTTGATAAATGTTGAAGTCGAAAGATATTCCTTTTTGGGTTCGACCGTGAGCTCTGTTGCCACTGGGCTCGGATATTCCCTCGCCATCCTTCTTATGGCCAGCATAAGAACGCGGCTGGAGCTTTACGAACAACCGAAATCTTTTCATAACCTCCCGCTAGCATTTATAGTGGCGGCCATCTTGGCCATGGCTTTCCAAGGATTCAGTGGGATGGGAAGATGATTGCGGAAGTTGCCGTGCTGGGCGGACTTGGCTTCGTGTTTGCGGTGGGACTAGCCATCGCCTCGAAAAAGCTGGAGGTAAAGGTCGACGAGAAGCTGGAAAAGGTGAAAGAGCTTCTTCCTGGCAGGAACTGCGGTGCCTGCGGCTTTGCCAGCTGTGACGAGTATGCTGAAGCGCTGGTCAACGACCCCTCGCTGATCAAGGGGTGTAGGCTTGTGGCCGACGAGGAGAGAGAAAAAATTGCGGAAGTGGTTGGCTCTGAAAGCGGAGAGGCAGAACACCACTGCGCCACCCACCTCTGCAGGGGCGGCTCGGGTTTAAAGTTTGAATACCAAGGGATTGAAAGCTGCGCCGTGGCTGCCGGCGTCGGCGGGGGCTTCTTGGAGTGCAAGTACGGGTGCCTCGGCTTTGGAGACTGCGTCGAGGCCTGTCCATTTGGCGCGATAGAGCTGGTGAACGGCCTCCCGCAGATTGACGATGAGAAGTGCACGGGTTGCGGCCTCTGTGTTAAGGAGTGCCCGCGGCATGTCATCGCGCTTTCGCCCCGCAGCGCGAAGCTTGTGGTCAGGTGCCACTCGCCTGAGCCAGCGAAGGTGGTGGCGAAGGCGTGCAAAAACGGGTGCTTCACCTGTAACATCTGCGAGCGAACGTGCCCGGTCCACGCGATAAAGATGGAAAACAACCTTCCAGTGATTGACCAAGCGACCTGCACGGCCTGCGGAACCTGTGTGGAGAAGTGCCCAAGGCATGTTCTGGAGCTGGTGAAATTCAGCGAAGCCAGCGGGGCCGGACTTTCAGCCGCTCCCGGTTGCCACACTTGTCACTAAAAGAGGGTAGTCCCAGGCGTCTGTTCTCACTATTTGTCCTTCAGCCGAAACTATGAGCCCCTTCAGCCCAAGGTTGTCCAAAAGCGTCTTTCCTTCTGCCGGACCCAGCACAAAAGTTGCCGTGCTCAAGGCGTCGGCCCTGACCGAGTTCTCAGCTATCACGGTTACGCTGATGCTGTTGTCGGCCGACCTTCCAGTCCTAGGGTCAATGATGTGGTGAACCCTGGTGCTCCCTAGAAAATAGAACCTTCGGTAGTCCCCTGAGGTAGATATGGAGAAGTTCTCAAGGTCAAGCACTCCAAGATATTCCCAGTCTATCCTCGGGTGCTGGATGGCTATCTTCCAAACCTTCGGGCCAAATCCTTGTATTTCTCCGCCTATCGCCACAAGTCCGTTCTCCACCCCTGCCTGGCGGAGGATGTCGGCGGCCCTGTCCACGGCATACCCTTTGGCTATCCCGCCAAGCGTGACCTTCATGCCAGTCTTCTGGAACCTGACCGTCCCGCTATTATCGTCCGTCAAAAGATTCTCCCAGCCTACAAGCACCATGGCTTCCTGAAGTTCTGATGGGCTTGGCTCTCTCCCTGTGATTTTCACCTTGTCCATCCACAGCTCAACCAGAGGCTCAACTGTCAGGTCGAAGGCACCGTTGGATATGCTTGACGCCCACTTCGCCCTTTTTATCGTTGACATGACATCTGGGGAGACTTTCACCCATTCGGTGCCGCTGCTGTTCAAAGCGTAGATTTCGCTTGCCGAATTGGTTGTAGACATGACTTCATCAAGCCTGTTTATCTCGTCAAAAGCGGCCCTGACGGCACTCACCGCCTTTTCTGTATTTTCATCCTCTGCCGTCACAGTGACAGTGGTGCTCATGGCGACCCCCGTTCCCTGCACCCGGCTTCCGCTGATTTCTATCGCCGGTGACCTAGCTTCAACAGAACCAAGAAGACCGGCTGTAACCAGCCCCATCGCGATTAAACCACCGGCCAGCTTTCCGACCGACCCTCGACCCATCAGCTTTGGTATGAAAAACAGGCCCGATAGCATGGCGATGTTGAGAAGAAGCAAGGCGACGGCTAAACCGAGAAGGCCGAGGTGCCTCCCGAGCGCGGATATTCCAACGACCCCTACGCCGATTGCCAGCAGGCGTGAGCCAAGCACCACCCCTGTGTTTTCCTTGGAGTACATCTCAGAGCTTTTTATAACGACTGCCGTGGCCGGGATAAGAGCCAGCGCCATCAGCTGGACCGCTATAATCCCCTCTGTGAATCCCGGAAAGGCTAGCGGAATCAACACTGGGGCCAAAAGGAACACTGCCACTGCCAGAACAAAAGAAAAGATGATCCCCACATGCTCAACTCTCTTCGTGTCGGCCCCGGAAGATCTCTCTGGCAAAAGGTAGAAGAACAGTACCTGGGGGAGGACGCCGAGCAGGACGAAGATTCTGTATGCAAAATTGTAGTAGCCCAGAAGCGCCATCCCAAAGAGGGAACCTATCAGGATTTTGTCAAGGAAGCTCACGGCGGCTCCACCTACGTCGGCTCCCCAAGCGCCATAAATGAAACCGCGCTTCTCCTTAATTTTACCAAAGCTGGTCCGAAGGTGTCTGAGAACACCTGCGCTGAAGACCAAGTAAACAGCGGCCATCCCAACCAATATCCCGGCCGTAGACCCTGATATCCAGTAAAACAACAGTGGGATTGCAAGGGACAAGGCTCTGACGCCGACCCACAACCACATGTATTTTTTGTAATTCCTTCTGGCCAGCTCAAGATGAACCGCCATGGAAAAAACACTCAGGCCCACCACGAGGAGCCCCGACGGTAACCCCAGTACAAGAGCGGTCACCGCCCCAGCAGCTACGCTCAACACCGAAACGAGAAAAACAAGGCCACCCAAGAGTTCCTGGCTTTTTTCTTTTTGGAAGTACGTGACGATGGTTTTCCCGAGCCCGACTGAGCAGATGACGGATATTATTGTGGCTATTGAAACAAGCCAGCTCAGGTAGCCATACGCCACTGGGTGGATGATGGCGGCCAACACCATCCAGAAGATGGCGCCAAGTAGCGTTGCCGAAATCTGGGCGACCGACACCTGCGCAAGCCCGCGTCTATTTTCAGGTGCTGGCTCCATCCAACCACCCCTGAACTCACTCCACAAAAACAAATTTCAGTGCCAACAGCAGGATTGCTCCAAACAGGAACGCGACGAAAGATGTCGCAGTCTTGGAGGTTTCCTGTTGCTTGTGCATCTCCGGCACCAGATTGGACGCAGCGATGTAGAGAAAACTCCCCGCGGCGAACGGGAGGAGAAGTGGAATAACGCCGCCGAAATGGGGCAGGAAAAAGAACCCGACAATACCGCCGACGAGGGCCGTAAGCGCCGTGGCAAAGTTCATCAGAAGAGCCTTGCGCGGCTTCAAGCCGCCGTAAACTATCACACCAAAGTCGCCGAGTTCCTGCGGGATTTCATGGACGGCGACCGCGAATGTTGTTACCACCCCAAGCCGGATGTCCACCAAAAAGCTGGCTGCTATCGCAAGCCCGTCTATGAAGTTGTGGATGCCGTCGCCTATGAGGTTGAGATAGGCGAACGTGTGGATGGGACACTTCCGCTCGCGGCAGCGGCGCCATATCAGCCGTTCCATCACGAAGAAGACTGCGAAACCTACTATCACCACCGTAAATACTGTGGTTGTTCCTCCTGATTGTGGGTTTCCAAGAGCTTCCGGGATGAGGTGCAAAAAAGCGCCGCCCATCAGCGTGCCTGCAGCGAGTCCAAAAAGAACATGCAGAAGCCGGTCTAGCAGTCTTTCGGAAATCACCAGCGTGAGCGCTCCGGTAAAAGATATCAAACTGATTCCCGTGGTTCCAGCAATTATCCAGAGTAACTCGCTCATTGCATCAGACTAACTTTGCTCGCCATTTTAAAAGCTTGCAAAAAGAGGTTAAACCGTGCCAGCATGGATGAAGCCGAACTGAAGGAAATTATGAAAAAATACGCGGCATCGCAAGGTTTCAAGCTGAACCCGGACGAAGAGGTAACGGGTGCCGTCATCAAGGGACTTTTAACAAACGTTGAGAAATACGGCTTCCGGTACTGCCCATGCCGCCCCGTGATTGGGGACAGAAAGGCAAACACCCTAAACATCTGCCCATGCGCCTGGCACAAGGACGAAATCAGGAAGATGGGACACTGCCACTGCTGGCTTTTTGTCAAGGGAAAATAAGAAATGTGATGAAATGGATAAGGAATTGGCGGAAATACGCATGAAAAAGATGAAGGAGCTGGAGAAAAAACATCTGGGCAAGCCTGTCGAGGTTACCGACAAAACATTTGATCATATCACTAACGACAACCCCGCAGTGGTGGTTGACTTCTGGGCCGAGTGGTGCGCGCCTTGCCGCCTCATGGGGCCTGTGATAGAGGAGCTAGCGAAAAAATACTCGGGGAAGATTGTTTTTGGGAAGCTGAACGTGGACAAGAATTCTGAAACCCCACCGAAACACAACATAGCTGCAATCCCTACCCTCTTATTCTTCAAGAACGGGGAGGTTGTTGATCAGGTTGTAGGTTTTGTGCCCAACCCCCAGCTGGACAAAAAGCTAATGAATCTGCTGAAATAACCCGGGCCGGAAGAGTATGGTTACTATGGTCAAAGCTGAAGAAACCCACCTCACAAAAAGGCAGTTTGAAGTCCTGAGGATGAAAGTGGAGGGAAAAACCCTTTCTGAGATTTCCAGAACTCTTGGAACTAGCAGGGCGAACGTCAGCCGACTGGCGAGGGTGGCCGAACGCAACATCGAACGAGCAAAAAACACCTTGCGGCTGATTTCAACTATCAGGTGGCCGGTAAGGGTGGAGGCCAAGGTCGGCTCGAACGTTTACGAGATCTCCGACGCCGTGTTCAGCAAGGCCGATGAAAGCAGAATCAGAATCTCGCACAACTACGCTGAGCTTGTGAGGCTGATAACGGAGGCCCTCGGTAGGAAAAATATCCGCCGCAGGAAGGCCACCAAGGATTTCACTGTCTTCATCAGCAGGGAAGGCAAGGTAGAAGTCATTGTTGGATTAGGGGGGTCCTGAGCCTTTTTTACGTCTGACAGTATATTTTGACATCCACCGCACGAAGGTCAAAAACGAAAAAGAAAAGCCAATGAAAAATCCAAACTCGTGGGCAAAAACATCAACTCCCGGACCAACGCTGAAAAAATATTCTGGAGTTATCAGCAGCTCGAGAAAAATTATGAGAAAAACTGCAATGGAAAGTGCCGGGACAATCAGGCCCTTCGCCTTCAGCGCGCTTTTCTTGCGCCGCTTGACAATCCTGAGCCTTCTCAAGTTCACGCTGCTGCTGAAGAGAGCGGAAGAAAGCACGACCCCCAAAGAAGCGTAAACTATTCCTGAAGAGCCGAACGAGCTTACTCCGGTTGTCGCCGTCAGCTGCCATATCACCAACTCAACAGCGTCTGATGCAAATGCAGAGACGAAAATGAGCCACATGAAAAGTCGGCTGCTGCGACGCCTGTCTTTCAAGGATAGCCCGAAGTTAGCAATCAGGAAGAACATGCAGGACATGGCGAAGCCCTGAATGTTGTTGAGCAGGTGTATCGAGTCGCCGTGCACGAAGGCTGATGTTAAAACCGCCCAGGGCTTGTCCGGGGAAAGCGACAGAAACTCCTGGACTGCGGGGTCCGTGGATGTGAAAGCAAAGACAATGAGGTCCACGGCCACAAGAAACACGAAAGCGATGGCAACCGGCTCAAAACCTGCCAGCCTGTATACTTTTTTTGCTGCCGGCCGCCTAATTTCCGGCCTGTCTTTTTGAACGCTCATCGACTTACCACTTCTGCCAAAGCCAGAAGCATTGCATCTATGTCCTCAAGAGGGATGAACCCCATGTTGCCTATCCTAAAGGTTTTCTCGCGCAGCGCCCCGTACCCCTTCGCTATCTCAAACCCCTTCCCGCGCATGCCCTCGTAAACATCGTCCCCCCTCATTCCTTTGGGGGCGTTCACGCAGCTTACGGTCGGGCTCTCGCAGCCCTTCTCGGGGAAAAGAGTCAGCCCAAGCTTTTCCACTCCTTTCTTGATCCTCCCGCTCCTCTCCCGGTAAAGCTCCAGCCGCTTGTGCTTGCCGCCTTCCTTCTCAATTATTTCGAGCTCCTTCCTCAGGCCGGCAATCTGCGGGACGGAAGGGGTCATGTGGGTGCTCCACTCCTTCTGCTGGTATTTCTCGTAAAGCTTGAAGTCGAAGTACCACCCTTTGTTCTTGGCCTTGGCCGACCTTCCCAGTGCCGCCTCGCTCACGTTCGCCACGGCCAGTCCGGGGGGGATTCCGAAGCACTTCTGAGAACTTGAAAAGCAAACGTCTGCCTCCCACTCGTCTGCCTTTATCTCCGCGCCGCCCATCGCGCTGACCGCGTCCACGAAAAGAAGCTTTCCGTGTTCCTTCACCACTTTCGCGAGTTCCGGTAGCGGGTTGATGAGTCCGACGCTGGTCTCGTTATAAGTTATTGAGACTGCCTCGGCGTCCGCGTTCGACCTCAGCACTTCTTCCAGGCGCTCTGGTGTGGTCGGCTTCCCCAGATCCGTCTCGAGCTTCACGACCTCCTTGCCGTTGGACTCCGCGACCTCCGAGTACCTCTTCCCGAACTCCCCGTTTATACAGCAGACCATCTTCCGCTCGACGCAGTTCCTGACCGTGCCCTCCATTACTCCGGAGCCTGAGCTTGGAAACAGGAATACCTGGCTTTTGGTCTCAAGGAACCTCTGGAGCCCCTCAACAGTCTCCCTGTGGATCTTTTGGTATTCCTTGCTTCGGTGGCTGAACATCTGGATGCCCATCTCCCGAAGGACCTCCGGCCTGCAGGCGACCGGCCCTACCGTGAACAACTTCATGTGGCTCATTTACAATTACAGTCCAACTTTTAAAGCAAACGCTGGCTTTGAGCAAAAATTAAAAAATAAAAGAGGAGTGGGGTTCAACCCCACCCTTTGTTACCAATCCATGTACAGGTCATCTACACCTGATATTAGGTCCTGGTTTTCGAAGTCCAAGTAGTCCTCGAGGTCCGAGATGGCTTGGTCTGTTTCATCCAACTCTGTCACAGCCACTTGCGTCGCCGGTCTAATGATGAAGTACACGCCTACCGCTATTAGCACCACGGCAATCACTAATACCGCTCCCATTTGCTTTGCTCCCATCTTGTTCACCCCTGAACTTCACCGGACTCTATGGTTGCCGTTGCGCCTGTCCAAGCTCTGTTCTCGTACCTGTTTTCGCCGAACGTGCGGTACCAGCCGGTCCCTGTAAGTGTTGCAGTGCCTCTTCCGTGGGCGTACAGCTTGATGTTGTTGCCAGTTATGCTAACCCAGATTTCGTGTCCCCTTATTTTTGCTGAACCATAGCCAGTATATTGCACGTCGCCGTTGTCTAAGGTTGTTTTTGTGCCCGTGCCCGTCGTGCTGACGTTCGCATTGGATGAAACAATTAGAACACTGTTTTCCATCGCCGTAATCTTCACAAGCCCTGTGCCTTGGAGATATGCAGAACCGCTGCCCTGCGCCACCAATGTGCCAGAACCCGTAATCGTCACGCTGCCGTACCTTGTCCTCATGTCAACTATGATGTTCTTGAGGTCCCTGAAGGCTTCCTTGAGGTAGCTCACCGCGGTTCTCACGTGAAGCGCGACGATTCTGAAGATTTCTGCGAAAGTCACGTTGTCTGTGATCTCTTCTACCTTTATCTTCGCGTTCTCGATTCTCTGCTGTGCCAGTTCCAGCTTTGAGTCGAAGCTGGCAAGCCAGGTGTCAAGCTGGGTTGTGTCGATTCCGTTGTCCTTCAGCTGCTGGATCTTCGCCTCTAGCATCGCTGCGAACGCCTGCCCTCTCCAGAGAACAACTTCCGCAGCGGCGACCATCAGCCGTGCTGATATGTACTTGACTCGAACCCTGATGGATTTCCAGTAGTCCCACATCGCTCTCGCTGTGGCCTTTAACCCGGTATCCTCTGAAGTTTCGAAGCTGTAGCCCTGTATTGTGGCGATGTAATTGTCCAGCTCTGCTACGAGAGGCGCCTTTTCGTTTTCCGACAGTCCACGCGTCGCCTGAACACTCGATTTCAACTGCTCCAAGTACTTCAACATCATGTCTTTGGCCTCAGCTGCCGCAGCTCTCGCTTTGGTCTGGAGATCTGACCAGTTTGCACCGCTCCTGTCAGTGATCCACGCCGATCTCGCCCTCTGGAAGCCCGCCACCGCGCTCAACCACTCGGAACGCGCAGTGTTGAAATCTGCATTTCTGCTCAGCCACGTCGCCCGCCTGCTGGACCAGCTGACTTCCTGAGCTCCAGTAGCTGGGACCGCCACGGTCAGCATCAGCGCGACCATCGCCAGCGCCATTATTTTTGTGTTCATTTTTTTCCACCTTTTTTTGTGTTCGGGTTAAGCTCCCACCGCGGCCCCTATCGCTCGCGGGTTCATCGATTTACTGACCTACTCTCTGTCAGATGACTATTTAAGCAAACTTTCCAAAATAGGGAAAAATAAAGACATAAAATGGCTCAGATTGCTTTACGAAGCTTTATTGGCGCTCCTAAAACTTTACACTGGCGGATAAGTTTTAATATCGAAAAACCACGTAGTTCTGATGTTCAGAAGGCTGGTGCTCTTCGCGCTGCTCGGTTCACTTGTCGTCAGCGCCACTCTCGGGGTTGTCACCGCTCAGGAAAATACTGCAACCGTCTATGGGACAATATACGACATCTGGACTTTCGAGCCATTGGAAAACGTGGACATCGAGGTATACTCCGATTCCGCCGTGGTGAGGCAAATTGTCTCGACTACTGGGACCTATTCTCTAAGTCTACAGCCGGGGAGCTACAGAATAACGGCCAAATATTACCAGCAGGCCATTTCTGTCTACGAAACCGAGGAAAACATAACCCTGCAGCCGAACGACAACGTCCTTTTGGACCTGATAATGTTCCCTGCCGAAGAAGAGTCTGAAAACTTCGCTGACATCGTGCCTGAATACGACGAGACGGCTGCCGCGCTTCCGTGGCTTGGCCTGGCGATAATTTTGATAGCAGTCGTTGCCATCGCAATAGTATTTTACAATGTGAAGATGATGAAGCTTGTCAAAAGGGAAACGTCACCTGCGCGTGGGGCAAAAGTGGTGGCAGTTCCAGATGACCTAGAAGAAGTTCTTGACATCATCAGGCAGGAGGGCGGGAGGATAAACCAGATTGAACTGAGGAAAAAAATGCCGTGCTCGGAGGCCAAAGTGAGCCTCATGATTTCCGACCTTGAAAACAGGGGACTTATCAGGAAAGTGAAGAAAGGACGGGGAAACGTTATCATTCTGACTGAGAAGTGAGCTTGGTCCTGCCCAAGTAAGAGTTCACTATTTTGATGGCGCACCATTTCCCGCACATGGCGCATGTTTTTTGGTCCACTTCCGGCGGCCTCTTCCTCCTGAGCTCTGCCGCCCGCCTCGGGTCTATCGCCAGCTCAAACTGCTTCGCCCAGTCCAGCTCCTTCCGCGCCTTCGCCATCTCGTTGTCGCGCCCGATGCCCAATCCTCTAGCAACATCGGCAACGTGGGCGGCGATTTTCGATGCCACTACTCCCTCCTTAACATCATCTATCGTCGGCAAACACACGTGCTCTGAAGGTGTGACAAAGCAAAGGAAGTCTGCGCCGGCCCAGGCCGCCAGCGCCCCGCCGATGGCAGAAACAATGTGGTCGTAGCCAGGGGCGATGTCGGTGACGAGGGGGCCCAGGACATAAAATGGCGCCCCCTTGCAGACAGCCTTTTCCAGCCTGACATTTGCCTCGATTTGGTTGAGAGGCATGTGACCGGGGCCCTCCACCATCACCTGCACATCTTTCGCCCACGACCTCTCCACCAGCTCCCCGATTGTGAGCAGCTCCTGAAGCTGGGCCGCGTCTGAAGCGTCTGCCAGGCAGCCCGGCCTCATACCATCCCCAAGGCTCAACGTCAGATCGTGCTCCATGGCTATTTCGAGAAGGTAATCAAACTCGGAGTAAAGTGGGTTCTCCTCCTCGTTGTGGGTTATCCAGGCCGCGAGGAATGCCCCTCCCCTGCTCACTACATCGAGCAGCCTCCCCGTGCGCTTTAAAGCTTCCACGGAGGATTTGGTCACCCCACAGTGGACCGTGACGAAGTCAACCCCGTCCTTGGCGTGCTTCCTGATGGCGTTGAAGATGTCGTCAGAACTCATGTCCACAACCTCGCCGCCTCGGCTGGAGTTTTCTATCGCGGCTTGGTATATCGGGACCGTCCCGAGCGGCACTCCAATCACGCCCAAAATCTTATTCCTGATGCTGTCTAGGTCGCCACCGATGCTCAGGTCCATAACCGCATCGGCCCCGTACTTAACCGCGGCTTTGGCCTTTTCGACCTCTTCATCCACGTTCACATAGTCAGGGGATGTCCCTATGTTTGCGTTGACCTTCGTGGTGAGCCCGGCACCTATTCCACGCAGCTTCATCTCCCGCCCTACAGCGTTTTTTGGGATTATTATGTTGCCAGCTGAGATTCCACGCATTATGAACTCGGGTGTTTTTCCCTCCTCTTTTGCGACCGCCTCCATCTCAGGGGTGACTTTTCTCCGCCTGGCATCCGCCATCAACATCTAATCAAAGAAGATTTCTCCGAAGGCTGAAAAGGCTTGTCCCCATTAAGCCAAAGTTTAAAACGGGCGGCAGGCCCATCATTTAAAGGTGAACGATGGTCAGGCGAGCATTGATCATAGGACGCTTCCAGCCGCCGCACCTTGGGCACATGGAGGTCTTCAAGCAGATTTTGAAGGATGCCGACGAGCTTGTTATAGGGATTGGCAGCGCTCAGGAGAGCCACACACTGGAGAACCCGTTCACAGCCGGGGAGCGGATATTGATGATAACGCGCGCGCTCGCTGAAAATGGAACTGATCTCGCCAAGGTTCACCTGATCCCAATAGAAGATGTGCACAACAACGCCATCTGGGTCTCCCATGTTATTTCGCTCTCTCCGCCATTCCACGTGGTATACTCGGGTAACCCGCTTGTGCGGAGGCTCTTCAAGGAGGCGGGTTTTGAAACACGCACCCAGCCGATGTACAAGAGGAAGGAGTACTGGGGGACGGAGATCAGGGACAGGATGATCAAGGGCAAGAGCTGGGAGAAGCTGGTGCCGAAGGCAGTAATTAATGTGATGAAGGAGATCAAGGCGGTCGAGCGGCTGAAGGACCTGTCGAAGACGGACTATCTGCTTAGGTGAGACCATGTACGGTTATTTTGAGCGAAGGCGTAGTGAGTGAAGTTGAGTACCGAACAAGGATGCCGCGCAGGTAATACTCTCCGGGAGCGATTGGAGAATATTCACCTGTTTGATTATTGTAAACCTTCTGGTCCCAGTCCCAAACCCAACTACGATTTTCGCCTGGACCAAGACCGAAACCGGTGAAAGACATTATGAACATTTTGCCATCTGACCATGCGCAGACCTTGTTGAAATCCGTGTCATACACAATAAAGTCACTTTGGTATCCGCTTGAAAATTCCAATGAAACGTTTTCGGCGCGAATGTTTTGAACGGTCAGGTTCATTGGGATATTCTCCCCCAAGTTGAATCCAGTTTTACTTAAAGTTAAAGTGAGTTTTATCCCGTTCTCAATTATGCTTGCGCTGTTTTCCCCAACGTTTTCGGAGTTTCCAATGTTTTCCGATTTTGGCCCCTGACCGCCTTTGAAAAGAACTGCTGTGAGAAAAATTCCAGCAACACATACGGCAACTAGGCCCACTACAACCAGCTTGCTCATTTCAACCGCCCAAGTTATGCTATAACTTCATTGATTGCGCTTAAATCATTTAGGTTGTTCATCTTCACCATGCTGTCCGAAATCGTGTATAGCACGTTTCCGATGTATAACGACCTTTTGACTGAACGGCTTGGATCGTAACGCCAGTATGGTGAATACTTAATCTGAATAATTTGATTATTGGTGGTAACATCTTCTTGATGGCTCACAGTTCCCTTCAGCACGATACCATTTTCTGCTGAAATGTGAAACACATATGCGTCCTGGCGCCGGTAGCTTCCAATTGGCATCACGAGGAGGTTCTTCGCCCTGCTGAAAAGGAAAGCCTTGTGATCTTGCAGCGCGTAGGAGTCGTTTCCCCATCCACCAACTTCATATTTGGATATTTCCTCTGGGTTTTCTGGATTGCTCACATCGAAGAGGGCTATTTTTACTTCTCCCCACTCACCCCTGCCCACGCCGATTATATGGGTCGAGTCGTATGGGTGGAGGTAGTCGGAGTAGCCGGGTATTTTTAACTCACCCAGAACTCTGGGGGCGGCCGGGTTGCTCAAGTCCAGCACAAAGAGCGGGTCGGTTCTCCTGAAGGTTACCAGATAAGCCCTGTCCCCCATAAATCTCGCCGAGTAAATCCGCTCGGTGGGAGCGAGGTTCTCCAACTTCCCGACTATTTCGAGGTCCCCGTTCAAAACATAAATGTGGTTTCGAGCACTATCATCCCATTCATATCCTGTTGTCGTGGCTATCCGGAAATATCCTCGGTATTCGTCCATCGAGAACTGGTTCAGAACTCGGCCAGGAACTTCTGCTTCCCCTCGGTACATTATTTTTCCACTCGCCATTGGGATTTTGTGGACTGCTGTCTTCTCCAGACCGTCTTCCCAGATTGTGTATGTTGCATAGATGTTGCTTGTTGAAACATACATGTTGTTGGCTTGAGTTGTGAGGATGACTTTTTCTTCTGACATTTTCGCATTTTTCACATCCACTGCCACGATGATTGCAAAAGTGTTGTATTGTGGGACATCATCAAAATAATAAATTTCTGTTGCGGCCACGCTTTTCACTGTTTTTGATGACGAAATCGCCGGAAGGATTACCACGTCGTTCTCATCGAGCATCGCTGGCATGTTTGTCACCACATAAATGTAACCTCCAATCATCCTCGAATCAAAGTAGGTGCCGCTCAGTTCTATTTTCTCAATCAAAACTGGGTTCTCCCTGTCCGAGATGTTGTAAATTCGGATTATTGTTTGCTGTCGGTACCATCCCCACCTCGGCGGAATCACTACGGCCACCGCCTCGCGAGAATTCATGACCCCAATGTTGTAGCTATTCCAAGATTCTTCAAACACCACAAGCTTGTCGCCGTTCACAAAAATCTCTATTGGACTTCCATCGAGTTCAATCCTAGACAGGACCCTCGCCTGTTCTGGTGGGTAGGCTAAGAGGATGACAACGGTGTTTCCGGATATAATGTAAATATATCTCCCATCTGTCTTCACGATGTCGGCTTCGTCAACTCCTTCCACTTGAATGTTAGTCGTTGAATGATCTGTAAAAATACTAACTGTGTCGTCGCTTATCCTGAACTGGAAACCTGTACTGCCACTTTCTATGATGTTGGCGGTGGGAACGACTAGCTCTGCCAAAGCGTCTTGAACGGGAGTTGGGCGGTAAATAGGGTAGACGCCATTATTTGTTGTGATAAAATTCTCTAACTCCGCATAAGACGAAAACTTCATCAAAAGCTCCCACCCATCGCTGCGAGTTTCATTCGCCACAACCAAGTTCCTGTTGGCTGCGAGTGGGATGGCTGATGGGACTGCAATGGCGGCAACCATGGCCGCACATACTAACCATTTTCCATTCACTTTTCGTCCTTCGACCAGATACCACGCGGCGGTTGGCAAAATTACCGCCACTAAAATTCCAATCGATTCCGCCCCGGAAGATACCACGGCAAAGCTTATGCAGATGGTTAGCGCGAAAGCGGCTGGCATCATCCATTCCTTCATTTTGTTTCACCAAGTAAACTTATGGGTAGGTTCATGGATTTAAATTAAGTTTCAATAAAGAAACATAATTTTTAAGTATCGTAAATGATACTTTGTACGGTGATGAAGATGCGCCGTTTAATCCTTGGCGTCGCGATAGCACTAATTGCGTTTTCGGCTACGACGGCTACAGCAAACGCAGTATTTGGCAAGTTTTATGGGCCGTCCACCATCGTCACCTCAACACAAACCATCACTATTGAAAATTCAGGGCAACGGGCAATCGTTGATAATGTTGAATACACAGTGACAGCTGCGGATTTTTTTCAAACGGTGGATAATGAAAACTTTTATCGACTGAAATTGACGTCGCCAACAATCATGGGAGGTAGTTTGAATATGCCGCCTGCGGCCCCAGCGTACGAATCAAGTTATGATGAAATACAAACTTTAAATGTCCCATCCAGCGCCTTCAACGAAGCACAAACGACCGGTACACCCGTCACCATTGTTAATACAACCACCACTGAAAGAACGACAATCGACGTTTTGCCAGTTGCGGCAAGCATAGGCATCGCCGTGGGGGTTGCGGCTTTGGCCGTCTGGATCGGTTACCGTCAAGCTTGGGGTGATGCAACTTCAACGCTGCTCGAACAAGGGCTCCACGACATGACCGTCAGAGACGTCGAAATAGTCGGTTACATAATGCAGAGGGGAGAATTCACTATACCAGAACTCATGAAGCTTACTGACGCAACGAAAATAACCGTTTGGCGCACGGTCCAGAAACTTGTGGATCAAGGATTGGTCGTACAAACGGAACAGACCAAGCCTGCGGCCAATGGATTGGGCGGCAGAGGAAAACCAAGCCAAATCTACAAGTATGTCGGAGAAAAAAACAAGCCCTCAACAAGTTCCGGAACGAGTTCAGAACCTAAACAAGTGCCTTGACAGGCGCACCTTTCGCTTATTAATCTCCACCGCCTCGCTTGAAAGTAGCTCAATCTTGCGCTTGACACCCAACTTGTAACCTCCAACCCCGCCGTCTGACCTCACGACCCGGTGGCAGGGGATTTTGACTGGATGTGGATTCCCCGCCAAAACATTCGCCACGGCTCTCCACGCCCTAGGTCTTCCTACAGCTCTGGCCAGCTCCTTGTATGTTGTCACCTTCCCACGCGGAACTTTGACCACGGCTTCAAGCACCCGCTCCTGAAACGCAGACATCACAACCATATTTACTTCCGTTCTTAATTCTGTTAGATGATCGAAGTCGACGGGTCAACAGGCGAAGGCGGTGGAGCCATTTTAAGAACAGCCGTGGCTTTGAGTGCTGTAAGCAAGGAGCCATTGCACATCTACAACATCCGTGCAAGGAGGGACAAACCTGGGCTCCAGCCGCAGCACTTGAAGGCGGTCGAAGCGCTCGCAAAGCTCACCGGCGCTGAAGTGGAGGGCCTGCGGCTGAACTCCACAGATATCGCGTTCAAGCCCGGCCTTCTGGATGGCGGCGTGTACAATATAGACATCGGGACTGCCGGCAGCACTACCCTCATCTTGCAGGCGCTGATGCCCGCAGCGGCTTTTGCCCGAAAACCAGTTGAAGTTGAAATCAAGGGGGGGACCGACAACCCTTTCGCGCCACCGGTGGACTTTCTGAAAAACGTCACACTGCCTGTGCTCCGCAAGATGAGCTATCAGGGCGACGTGGAGTGCCTGCAGAGAGGCCACTACCCGAAGGGCGGCGGGGTGGTGCGTGCAAAAATAGGCCCTGTGGAAAAGCTGCTGCCGCTGAACCTGACAAACCCCTGCAAAGTCACCAAGGTTTCCGGCCTGGCCCACGCGGTGCGGCTCCCAGACAAAATCGCTACCAAGATGGCGCACGCCGCGAGCTCTGCTTTAATCCATGCAGGCTGCTCGGATGTCAAAATCAAGACAGAGACCTACGCGCCGTCCCAAGACCCACACCTCGGCCCCGGCACGGGAATAACCCTGTGGGCGGAGACTGAAAACGGGGCGGTGCTCGGCGCAAGCTCCTTGGGGAAGCGGGGAAAACCTGCAGAGCAGGTGGGAAAAGAAGCTGCCGAAAGTCTGGCCAAGCAACTCAAGACGGGGGCGGCCGTCGACAAGCACCTCACGGACCAGCTCATCCCCTACCTCGCGCTGGCCGAAGGCGTTTCAGAAATAACGAGCTCGGAGTTGACCATGCACACCCTCACGAACGTCTCCCTCGTCGAGCAGATACTTGGAGTAAAATTCGAAGTAAATGGAAAGCAGAGAGAACCCGGACGCATTAGAGTCCGAGGCATAGGTTTCTCAAGAGGTCCAGAACATTAATCGGGTCAGCATCAGCACTGAAAACAGCACCAGCATAAGAAGAGAAAACTGCGAATACCTCCTCTTGCCCCTGAAAGCCAGTTTCAGGTCATCCCTCACGTATGAAATATCTCGAAGCATCCGTCCGAAACCATAGTGCATCAATGCGACGTAAAACAGGCCAACAACAATCAGAAAACCCAGCCCCAAAAGAGGGTTGCCGTAAAACATGGCGCTGGCCGTGGGAGAAATGTAAGATTCTATTGGGGCCGCCAGGAAGACCAAAAAAATACCTACTATTGCCAAGACTGCAAAGTCTGTCAGCTGGAGCTTGATAGCTTCGCGGTGTTTCTTGACTTCGCGCCTTTCCCAGCTTGAGGGTCTGAAGGAGACGCTCCAGCGGAAGAGTTCTCCCTTTTTCCTTGCCATGCTAAGAATGCGTCCGGCGCCCTTCCACAAATTCCAAGCCAAGCGCAGGGAAGCCGCGATCACCAGATATGCCCCAGTCAACTCGAGCAGGCCATGGACAAAAACTGAGCTTGAAAAAGCAAGCATGGCGTTTCCGCCCAAGCTGTGATACCAATATGCGAGAGAGAGGCCGAGGTTGTAGTTGGCAATGAGCCCCGAGTTGAACCCTAGATTTGCCGGCGCCGCAATCACGTACACTCCCACCACCCCTAGGTTGTTTTTCCAGTAGAAGACAGTCCTCGTCCACTTGTCTAACGCCGTGACGTTCTCGACCGCGTTCTCGTAATAGCTGGCGCCGGGTCTCTGAAGAAAATCAGATGGAGTAAAAGCGAGAGTGTTGTAGACCAAGCTGAATAACATCACTGCAAAAAACACTATTATGACAAAGCTGAACGCCGAAGAGTTACGCTCGAAAGCGCCCGCCAGAACTTTTCTCGCTTTCACTGCCGAACCTACCGGTAAACTTCTTCAGGCCTGAATTTTTTCTTTAGCTCTCCAACCAGCTTCCCCCGTCCTACCTTTCTGTGAAAACACGACCGGTAGCCAGCATGACAGGCGGCCCCGACCTGCTCCATGTCAAAGAGGAGGGCGTCGCCGTCGCAGTCCACCCTCACCGACTTCACTTTCTGGATGTGGCCGGATCTCTCACCTTTTTTCCAGAGCTTCTTCCTCGAGCGGCTCCAATAGTGCATCAAGCCTGTGGTGAGTGTCTTTAGGACGGCTTCCCGGTCCTGGAAGGCCACCATCAGCACATCCTTTTTCTTGTAGTCGCGGGCCACGGCTGTGACGAGACCATTCTTAAACTCAAGCGACTTCAGGATGGATCTGGCTTGGGCAACCGTCATTTTCAACCAATCACCTTCTCCTCCGCCTGAGTTCCTCCACAACCTCATCAAACTTCACATCCTTCTCGGAAAGCAGCACCATCGAGTGGAAAATCAGGTCTGCCGCCTCATGTACAATCTCCTTCTTGCCCTGCTTCTCCGCGGCTTCCACGAGTTCCTGAGCCTCCTCCATCACCTTGTCCTTGGCCTTTCCGCTGGCGAGCAACTTCGAAGTGTAAGACTCCTTCTTCGGCCTCTTCTTCCTGTCCTCAATCACGGCGAACAACTCGTCAAGTACCTCTGTTCCCATGCTTTCACCCCTTCAGCCTTTCCTCCACGCTCCTAGCGTGGCCCGGCAGCCCCTCGACCTCCGCAAGGTTTTTCACGACCTCGGCCACCTGTTCAAGTCCCTCCTTAGACAGCTCTTGGACGGTCGGCAGCTTTATGAAGTCAAGGACGGAAAGCCCGGAACAGCACCTGGCTGCTCCGCCAGTTGGCAGGATATGGTTGGGTCCCACCGCAAAGTCCCCCGCTGCGACTGGGGAGTATCTGCCTAGGAAAATGCTCCCTGCGTTTTTTATTTTGCCCAGCAGCTCCTCGGGACGCTCCACCATGAGCTCGATGTGCTCGGGTGCATACATGTTAGCAAATTCCGCCGCCTCGTCCATGCTCCTGACCACTACAATCCGGCCATACTTGGTCAGGGCCTCAATCGCCAGCTGCCACCTCGGGCTCTCCTGAAACATCTTCCTAGCAGCCTCTCTGACCCTAACCGCCAGTCGCTCTGACATCGTCACCAAAACGGACGCCTCGTTGCCTGTGCCGTGCTCGGCCTGAGATAGGAGATCCGCCGCGATGAAATCAGGGTTGGCTGAATCATCCGCGATTATGAGGATTTCGCTCGGCCCGGCCGCAAAATCCACGCAGACGTTCGGAGCGACGACCTGCTTTGCTGCCACCACAAAGACGTTGCCCGGCCCTACTATCTTCTCCACTTTCGGCACCGTTTCTGTCCCGTATGCCATGGCTGCTATCGCTTGGGCGCCCCCGACCTTGAAGACCGCATCGACCTTTGCCACCCTTGCCGCAGCAAGAACAGCCGGGTCGACATTCCCCCCCTTAGCCGGAGGAGTGCACACTATCACCTTTCTGACCCCTGCCACCCTCGCAGGAATAGCGGCCATGAGAAGGCTGGAAGGATACCTCGCCATGCCGCCAGGAACGTAGACCCCGATGACTTCGAGCGGGCGCACCACCTGCCCTGCCCTGATTCCGGGCGCCAGCTGCTTCATCCACCCCTTCGGGAGTTGCTCCTGGTGGAAACTCCTTATGGCTTCGGCCGCCTTTTCTATCGCCCACACCGTCTTTTCGCCAGCCTGCTGGTATGCCACGCGCATCTCACCCTCGCTCACCTGCAGCCCCTCTGGGCTGAGCTTCACCCCGTCGAACTTCTCGGTGTAATCAAGAAGCGCCTTGTCCCCAGCTCTCCTGACGTCCGAAACTATCTTTATCGTGGACAGCAGGACCGAGTCCACGTCTACTTCCGATCGCTGGAACAGCATCTCCCTCTCCTTCTGTGAACACTCGAACATCTTCACTATCTTCAGAGGTTCCATCATATCACTCCCTTTGTGCTCGGGACCCCTCGCCTGCCCGACTTTTGCACGGCCTTTGAAATGGCAATTCCCACTGCCTTGAACATGGCCTCTGCCTTGTGGTGGTCGTTGACCCCGCGAAGCACCTTAACGTGAAGGTTGAACCTCCCTTTGGTGGCAAATGTCTGGAGAAGGTGGACGATAATGTCACTGCTGAGGTCGTCGAGCCTTTTGTTTGAAAACTCGGCCTCTATTTCCGGAAATGCCCTGCCGCTCAGGTCGACGGCCGCCATCACGAGGGCGTCGTCCATCGGGACTATCGCATCACCCATCCTGGCTATCCCTGCCTTCTTCCCGAGGGCCTTCTCGAGAGCTTCCCCCACCCCAATCACGGCATCTTCTGCTATGTGGTGCTCGAGGTCGCCCCTAGCCTTCAACTCAAGGTCGAGGCCCCCGTGCTTGGCTAGGCTCTGCAGGAGGTGATCCAAGAATTTTATCGTGGTGTCGACTTTGGCCTTCCCAGAGCCGTCCAGGTTGAGCCTGACCTCCACCTCTGTCTCATTTGTTTTCCTCTTGACCTTTCCGACCCTCATTCCTTGGCCACCTCCATCGCCTGTGCGAGGGTGAACTTCCCCTCATAAAGAGCCTTCCCAATGATTACCCCGGCAGTGCCAGCATCCCTCAACTCCCAGATGTCGTCCAGCGACCCCACACCTCCGGCGGCTATGACAGGGATTTTCACGGCTTCCACCACCTCTTCGGTCTCCCCGGTCGCTGCTCCCCCCATGCTGCCCTCGACATCGACACTCGTGAAGATCAGACTTCCCACTCCCAACTTTTCTAGCTTCTGCGCAAGTTCCACAGGTGATAGCCCTGTTTTCTTTTTCCATCCCTCCACTATGACGGCGCCCCCCCTAGAGTCAATCGCAACCATGACCCTGGCTCCTCCCACCATCTCCACGAGCGCACGGACGAAATCTTCGTCCCTGACGGCCGCCGTCCCGAGAATCACCCTTTCCGCCCCGATGCCGAGCATCTCGAACGCTCTCTCTAGGCTCCTTATGCCCCCCCCAACCTGAACTTGAATGCTGACTCCGACCACAAGCTCCGCTATTTTGACAAGGTTGTCTCCCTTCCCCATGGCGGCGTCTAGGTCTATCACATGCAGGCACTCTGCACCTTCTGACACCCACCTCATGGCCTGCTCAACTGGGTCTCCATACTTGACTTCTGTGCCGAGCCTTCCGCCCACCATCTGGACGCACTCCCCCTGCATTATGTCAACGCTCGGAATAACAAAAAACCTCTTTCTCAAGGGAGCACCCTTTCTATCGGGATGACCAGGATGTCGCGGGCTCCGGCCTTCTTCACCTTCTGGACCACTTCGTCGACGAGCTCAGCTGCCACCACGGCCTGAACAGCCAGCATGCGCTCCGCCGACTCCACCCTTGAGACAGTCGGGCCTGACATCCCCGGCATCGCGTTCTTTATTTTTTCCAGGGATTTCTCGGGGACGTTCATCATCACGAGCTTCTTACCCTTAGCCCTCACCACGCTCTCCAGCGCCGTCTTTATTCTCTCTATCTTTTCCTTCTTCACCCTGAGGCTCCTAGGGTTGGCTACCAACCTGGCGGTGGACTCAAAGAGCGACTCAATCACACGGAGGCCGTGGACCTTGATGGTCGTCCCAGTGCTTGTGAGGTCCACTATAACGTCGGCCGTGCCTATCAGGGGGGTTATCTCGGCCGAACCTGAAATCCTGGAGATCTCGGCCTTTATCTTCTTCCCAGAGAAGTACTTCCTCGCAAGGTTGGGGAACTCCGTGGCCACCTTCAGCCCTGGCTTGAGGTCCTTCGGGCTTTTTATCCCAGACCTTTCGCTCGCGGCCACCACCATCTTCGCCGAACCGAACTTCAGGTCCAGGAGCTCTGCCAGCTTCGCCCCGCTTTCGAGTATTAGGTCGAGACCAGTTATCCCCATGTCGGCGGCACCCTTCTCCACCAGGCTCGGAATGTCCTGGGCCCGGACGAAGATAAGCTCCAGCTCTGGGTCCCTGGTCTTCGCGAAGAGCTGTCGGGCCGCCTTGTCCACGGTCCCTATTCCCGCGTCCTCGAGCACCCTTATCGCCGGCTCCTGCAGCCTGCCCTTGTTTGGAATTGCCAACCTCACCTGCAAATTTTCACCCTCAACTTTTGCAGCTCCTGCATCAGCCGCCTGTCCTGCTCCGGTGTGCCCACGGTTATCCTGATGTAGTTTCTTCCAGCCCCCCTAAATGCTGAGAGGTCCCGCACGAGGATGCCGCGCTTCGCTAGGATGTCGCAGAATTTTGATGACTCTGTCTTCCATTTGCTCAGGTCAACCATGAGGAAGTTGGCCTTTGAAGGCAGCGGGCGCAAACCAATCTTGCCGAGCTCTCTTGATAGGTACTCCCGTTCGGACTTTATCACTCCCACGACTTTTTTCACATATGGAAGGTCTTTCAGTGCTGCGATAGCGGCGGCCTGCGCCGGCCTGCTTACGTTGAAGGGGGCCCTGACCCGTTCTATTACCCTAATCAACTCCGGGTTGCCGACGGCGTAGCCCACCCGCACGCCCGCCAGCCCGAAAGCCTTTGAGAAGGTGCGGAGCACAATCATGTTTTTCTCTTTGGCGGCAAGTTTTGTGGCAGAACCATCCGAGAAATCAACGTAGGCCTCGTCTAGCACGACCAACTTGCAGTCCTTCAACACTTTCCTCAACCCGGCCAGCCCTATGCCGTTGCCCGTCGGGTTGTTCGGTCTGCCTAAGAATGCCAGCTTTGTCCCCTTGGCCGCGCGCGCCAGCTCTTCCTCCCGCCACTCAAAGTCGGGCGGCTCCAGCCTGAAGAAAAGTGGCTTCCCCCCGTAAAGGATGGCAGAAATCTCGTAAAGGTCAAACGTCGGGGTCGGAATCAAGACTCTGTCCCCGCTGTCGACGAAAGCCTTGCAGATAAGATCCATCAGCTCGTCCGACCCGTTCCCGACAACCAGGCAGTCGGGACCGACTTCCAAGTAATTGGCTATCGCAAACTTTAGTCTGCGCGCCCCGGGATCGGGATAGCGGCTGATGAAACTCAGCTCCTCCTTCAGACTCCTGACCACCTTTGGCGACGGGCCGTAGGGACTCTCGTTCGAAGCTAGGTTTACAAACTTCGGGCCCCTCACGTCGTACTTCTTCGCCAGAGGGTATGGCCCCCTCGACTCCAGCAGGGCTTTCACCCTTCTCGAAATCATCGCCCCATCCTCCTGTTGACCAGCTCGTCCTTGTCAGCGAACTTTTTCCAGACGTAGTTCCTCTCGAAAGTCAGCTCACTCGGGACCCCCTTCCGCTCGAGCACGGCCTGAGCTTCATCCAAGCTCTCGGTAGGGACGAGATCCCTTGCGACCGAGCTTATCCTCTCAAAGACCACGGCGGGATCCAAGTAAAAGGTTGTCGCCGCCATTGAGGTGATCTGGGCCTTCCTCGAACCGCCCCGGATCAAGACTTCCCCTTGGAGGCCCCTGGCGGCCTTGACAGCTAGGGCGCTCGATTCCGTCTTTGTCTTGGGGATTACCTTGTCAAGGACTTCCAGATCCTCCGTGGTCAAACTCCTGGCGCCAAGTAATCCGCCGTATTCTGTGATTTTTGAAAGCTGGCGGTTGAACTGCTCGAAGCTGAGCTCACCGTCTGCGCAGCAGCCTAGAACCCCGAGCACCGCAGGGGCCTTCAGGTTGACCATAGCTGCCAGTAGCATACTATCAGCCAGCATACTGTGAAGGCCACCCTCCTGCCCGGACGCCAGGACATCCCCGCCGACATCTATCCCTATGAAAAGGTCGACGCCCAGCACTTCCATGGCTTCGTTCAAACCTTCGATTAACCCCTGGACCCCCTTGTTTGGGTCCACGAGCACTGTTTCTTCGAAAAGAACCTCTGCAACCACGGATTCCGTGAACCTAATTCCTTTGGTCGTCCTAGTCTGGGCGCTGGCGAGACCAACGGTCGCCGACAGCTTCCGGAACTCCACTATTTCTTCCATCTTCCGCGGGCCTGGCTCCGGGTCGTTGACATAGCGCTCCCAAGTCAGGCCACCGATGGTCGTCCTGAGGCCCAGCCACCTGAGGTATCTTGAGGTCGGGATGGTGCCGACGACATCCCCACCTCCACCTATTCCAACAATCAGCGCATAGCTTGAGCGCTTTACCATCTTCTCGAACGACTTTTTCATGTTCATTCCCTTCTGCTTTTTGCCATTTTTGTATATAAATTTTACTAATTTACATTAGCGGTGTATTAAATTTACAAAATATGGGAAAGTTTAAATACTCGTACACAAAAACATCTTGAATGGTGGGCAAAGTGGTCCAAAAAGGTGAAAAAATAACACTCGACGAGAAAGACGCCAAGCTCCTCGCCCTTCTCCAGGAGGACTGCCGTGCCCCATATGCTGAGCTGGCGAAGCGGCTGGGAGTCAGCGCCTCCGGTGTCCACAAAAGGGTGAGGAGGCTGATTGAGGAGGATGTCATAACCAAGTTCGCTGCGGTTGTCGACCCTTTGGTGGTCGGGAAGAAGCTGAAGGCTTTCATCGGGATTTCCACTTCTCCAGGGATGTGCGGAGAGGTCATAGCACACCTAGAGCAGCGGCCCGAGGTGATGGAGGTTCATGAGGTCGCGGGGGAGCACGACCTTTTTGTGAAGCTCGTGACGGATGACACTCTGAAGCTTAACGAGATTCTGCACGAGATTGATCGCATCCCTGGGATTAACAGCAGCCGAACTCTCATCGTGCTCAAGACTGAGAAGGAGTCCGGCGCGATAGCGCTTTGATTTTGGGTGTAAACTGGGGAGTTGACATCGCAGGTGTAAACTGGGGAGTTGACATCGCAGGTGTAAACTGGGGAGTTGACATCGCAGGTGTAAACTGGGGAGTTGACATCGCAGGTGTAAACTGGGGAGTTGACATCGCAGGTGTAAACTGGGGAGTTGACATCGTCGATTTTATTTCCTTATAAACCCTGCCCACACAAAACTCCGGCGGGAACTTGGACGCTAAACGAGACAGCTTGAGCGAATTTGTGAGCAGGCGGGGCAGGACAAAACTCGTGAAACTGCTTCTGAATAAGGGGTGGTCCAAAGCAGGAATAGCAAAAATGGTTGGGGTGACGCGGCAGGCTGTTCATAAATGGCTGAGACGGGAAGAAACCCACCCCTGCAACCTGAATCTTTGCTGCCTCCTTGATCTCTCGCTCAAAACAAACCGGGCCGAAGCTATTGCAATCCTGCGTGAAGAACTCAAAACATTTCAAAACCTGTTCTCGGAAAAGTGTAGAGCGAGAACTTGACAAAAACACGATTTTTTGTGCGCAAAATCCTCCAGAAACTGTGCCCCTTAAAAACCCTCAAAACAATCCAGAGTGGGTAGTCTCCTTGATATTCGGCAAGAAAAAGCTCAAGCCGGAAGAAGCAGGCGCCGGGCAGACTGCTGAAGCTGCCCAAGAACCGATGCCCCAGCCTACCGAGAAGATTGAAGCGCAACCCCCTGCTGAAACCCCGCCTGAAGCGCAGCCTCCAACAACTTCACCAGCAACATCCATGGAATCTGACGACGAGATGCTCTCGGAGCTTGCAAAGCACGTGCCCCCTGCTGAAAAACCTGCCCAACCACCAAAAAGGGAAACTCCTGCAGAGGCCCAACCTGAAACACCTGCCGAGTACTCCCCTCCGCAGGAGGAACTGCCCCCGGCCGAGGCCCAGCCTTTGCCTGCGGAACAGCCACCTGAAGCGCAGCCCTCAGCTACGGCCCAGCCTGAGGCCCCCTCCCAAGAACCTTTCACAGAAATTGAAGAAACAGAGGACGAAGAGGTGGATGATCTCAAGGAAAAGATCTCCGTCTCCGAGAGGGTGGGCGCGCCAAGGGAATTTTCAGAGTACTGCACCTTCGAGCCTCCGCCGGGATACCAGGAGTTGGAGCGCTACTGGGTCGCAAAACCATTCGTCTGGTCGGCCGTCCTCTACTCCCCTGAGAGAAACGAGCGAATGTACTTCCTGGTGGAGCCAAGCCTTACCCCAGGTGAGAAGACTGCTCTCCAGCTTTTACACGACCACCTCCTCGACCGCCTCACCTACGATGAGAAGGTGAAGGACAAGGACAAGATGATCAGCATGAAGATGATCGAGATTCTCAGGGAGTATGGCGTGGCACTGCAGCAAAAGTCTGTAAAGAAGCTTTTCTACTACCTGAAAAGGAACTATGTCGGCTATGGAAAGCTCGACGGCATCTTCAGAGACCCAAATATAGAAGATATCTCCTGCGACGGCCTCAACGTCCCAATATTCGTCTACAGCCGCAGGTACCAGAGCTTGAGAACCAACCTCGTCTTCACAGACACAAACGAGCTAGACCTCTTCACCATCCGCCTGGTGGAAAAAGCTGGGAAGCAGATTTCTCTCGGCAAACCAACTATTGACGCCGCTCTCCCGGAGGGCTATCGTCTGCAGGCGACGCTTGGCACAGAAATCACCACCCGCGGCAGCTCATTCTCCATCAGGAAGTACGCCGAAGAGCCATTCACCCCTGTAGACATCCTGACCCACGGAACTTTCTCAATAGAGATGCTGGCCTACCTCTGGCTCGCCACAGAAAACAAGAAAAACTTGATAATAGTCGGCGGGACGGCCAGCGGGAAGACCTCCACCCTGAACGCCCTCTCCATGTTCATATGGCCGGACGCGAAAATCGTCAGCATAGAGGACACGCGGGAGCTCGCCCTCTACCAGAGCAACTGGGTTCCGAGCATCGTCAGGCCTGGCGCTGGCGACAGGTCCATCGACATGTACGACCTGCTCAGGCAGGCCCTCCGCCAGAGGCCGGAAGTTATCATAGTTGGAGAGGTCCGCGGCAAAGAAGCGCTCACGATGTTCCAAGCCATGTCGAGCGTCGGCAAAGAAACACCCATCCTTGTTCAAGCGAGCCAGCCCAAGCTCACGCCAATAGGGGAATTTGTCGACAGTTACTACGAAAGAGACGAGGAAGGACCAAAGCCGATCAGCGGAGCCAAAGTTTTGACCGTTAGAGACGGGAAAGTTGTGTTCGACCCCATCAAATACATACTCCGGCATAAAGTCCAAGAAATCCACAAGATACGTTACCAGGGGGGGACGATAGAAGCGACAGGTTCCCATTCAATATTCACAATAGATGATTTTGGAAATATCGTTTGCAGGCGCGCCAGCGAGCTTAAGGTTGGCGACCATCTGATCACATTCAAGAAATCTGGATCCGAAGGTGTGCCGCAACACGCTGAGATAATGCAGGGAAAACGCAGGGCTAGAAAGCACC
>JBFMBF010000004.1:0-63889 GCA_040755315.1 Hadarchaeota archaeon (SeqCode)
GGAAGTTGGTAAAAAGTCCAGTTGAAACCATGCTTTTGTCCGTCTGTATGGTTTCCGAAAACGACGGGTGGGCTGTTGGTGAAAACATTTTGAGGTGGGATGGAACAAGCTGGTCAATTGTGCCCGACCCACCTGGCTTTATTACATACTTATTTTTTTCTGTTCATATGCTTTCTGAGAATGATGGGTGGATAGCAGGGGATTCCGGGAAGATTCTTAGATGGAACGGGTCAAGCTGGTCAACCGTGCCAACCCCGACCAGAGACGGGTTTCCAGATGATTACATGTCAGTTCATGCCATCTCTGAGAATGCGGCTTGGGTAGTTGCATTGGAAGGCACAATATTAAGGTGGAATGGTTTGAGATGGGAGAATGTTCCAAGTCCAGCAAACAACGGCCTTAGATCGGTTTACATGTTATCCGAAAATCAGGGCTGGGCAGTTGGACACTGGGGGACGATTCTGAGGTGGAATGGATTAACTTGGTCAAAGATGTCCAGCCCCACTGAAAACGAAAACGCCCAGTTCTTCTCAATTTTCATGCTTAATGAGAACAGTGGATGGGCTGTTGGAGGTGGTTATAAAGTGGGAACGATTCTAAAGTGGGATGGATCGAGCTGGCTTGTTGAGCCAAACCACGCTAAAGACTTTCTCACTTCAGTTTTCATGCTTTCTGAGAATGATGGGTGGGCAGTTGGAGGAAGAGAAATCCTTCACTGGGACGGGCGTGGCTGGTCCATTATCTTAGACTCATATGAGAACAATTATACATCGGCACTGACTTCAATTTACATGCTTTCGCCGACGAACGGATGGGCTGTCGGGACAAATGGAATAATTTTACATTACAGTGAAACAGATGCGGTTTCGGCTTGGGCACCAATTGCGCTTGGTGCAACAATTGCAGCATTGGTTAGTTGTGCCGTGTTTTTAATCAAAAAGCGTTCTTGAAAAATCCGGGCCGTTCGAGTACTGGAGCTCGTAGGTGACGCCCGATGGGTCTTCCACCGGCGACCATTCAAACGTCGGCGTGTTGTCGGTGGCCGAACCGTCCTCGGGTGAAATAACGTAAACCCCGCGGTCTCCAAAAGTTTTTAACCGCGTCGCTTGGGGATTAATGAAGGAGGTAATGGAATGGTTGAACTGTACGGGAAGGACTTCATCACGACGCAGGACTGGAGCGTCGACGAGCTGGTTTACACAATGAACGTGGCAAGAAAGCTGAGAGAAATAGTCCACAAAAAGGACAGACCCAAGAGGGTGCTCGACCGCAGGAACTTCTTCATGATTTTCTACGCCCCGTCCACCCGCACCAGGGGGGCCTTCGAGGCCGCCACGGCGATACTTGGAGGACACCCGGCCTTCATAGACGTCTCAACGACAAGGATGGAAGAGGCCGTGAAGGACGCGGCGAAGATGTATGACGCCTACGGCGATGGCATCGGGGTAAGAATACTGGACAAATACATCGACTTTGTCTACGGCGCGGGGCTGAAGGTGGTCAAGGAGTTCGCTGACGCGGCCAAGGTACCAGTAATAAACATGGCCGACTGCACTTACCACCCGACGCAGGGCCTCGGCGACATCATGACAGTCGAGGACAAGCTGGGGGAACTCAAGGGGAAGAAGTACACGATAACCTGGGCCTACTCAAGCAAGCCGCGCGGGAGGTGCAGCATCCAGGAAGAGGTGCTGATTGCCTCGAGGTTCGGCATGGACGTGACGTTGGCACATCCTGAAGGCTTCGACATCGACCCTGAGATAGTCAAGACCTGCAAGCAGAACGCCAAGGACTCCGGAGGGAGCTTCGAGGTGAGCAACGACTTCGAGGAGGGCCTTGAGGGGGCGAACGTGGTCTTCCCGAGGAGCTGGGGGACGAACGAGTTCCTGAGGGTCGGAGCTTCAAAGTTCGGCATGGACAAGGAGGCAGCTATCTACAGCAAATACAAGGACTGGAGGCTGGAGATGCGCCACGTGAAGGACCTGATGGCGAAGCCCGCCTTCGTGACCCACGTTCTCCCCGTGATGCGGGGGGAGGAGGCCACGAACGCGGTCATGGACAGCCCGAACTCCATAATCTACACTCAGGCCGACGACAACTTCTTCGCCAAGATGGCCTCGCTCGCCGTGACGATGTCCCGGGAGCCGCCAGTCTGACGGCGCCCTGATTTAAGCCGGGGCTGAGATGTGGATTTGAGCCCATGCCGAAGAAAGCAGCTGCGAGAAAGAAGGGGGCATACCCAGGGCCGTGGTGGCTCGGCACCCTCATAGTCTACGTGTGTATGCTGAGCACGATGCTCCTTGTGGGCCTGCTGAGTTCATCTCTGGGCTTCGCGAGTGCCACGGGAAGCATGGAAGTTCTGGTGGACGACAACGTTGTAGCGTCGGCGGTGAATGCTGGGGGGTGGGACTGGCTTGAAATCAACACCAAAGTTTCGGATTGGAGTGGGCAGCACAATATAACAATCAGGTGGATCACTGTTGACGGCACTCTTGGCTCAGTTGACTTTGACAACCTCCGCCTTGGCGACAACCTCCTCGAAGACTTTGAGACGGACCCGACAACAAACATGAACGGCTGGGTTTACTCCGAAAACGATACGAACAACACCATTGCTGTCCAAAGGCAGTCAGAAATGGTGGCGAGCGGAGCCTACGGCTGGGCGTTCACAGCCCCCTCAAACACTGCGGCCGGAAATTCCGTCCAAATCACGAAAAGGTTCGAGTTCACGGGCTCGGAAAACCTTCGCCTGTGGACCTGGGCGTCGTGGGACATGAGAGAAGTCTCCGATGTCATCTCACACATCGCGACCTACTCAGTGGCGCTGATTATAGTGTTTCTCCATGTGACCAGGTTCGAAAGGAAGAAGTTCTGGCCTTCAGTCGGGGTGAGGCGCGAGGGCATGATGTCAAGCGTCATCTGGGTCTTCGCCCTCTCGGTCATCTTCACAGGGATTCTCTACATTTACTGGGGTGTTGTGAGCGCCGTGATGGGGGGCGACCCCCAGCAGGCCATCAGGGGCTTCTTCGCCCCCGGGCCGGACTGGTACTTTATCTACCTGAGCTTCGCTTTCTTCTTCCCGGTCGCGTTCACTGAAGAGTTGGTCTTCCGCGGCTTCACGCTTGAGAGGTTCTCCGCTAAGGGCGCCGTGAAGGGAGTAATCCTTGGCGCCTTCCTATTCTCCTCGCTGCACCTCTGGTACGCGTCGTTCGGGGGCGCGGCCCTTCCACTCTACGGCGGCCTCTTCCTAGTGGCGGTGTGGTGGGGGATAGTTTACCAGAAGACCAGGAACATCTTCGGCCTTGTCATCTTCCACGGGCTTTTCAACCTTGGGACAGCGGTGGAGCACTTCTGGGTGTGGGGGCGGGTGATACTCGAGTCCTCGATGTTCATCATAGGCGTGAGCTGCCTCGGGTATCTGACTTTCAAATACCTCCGGGGGCTGTTCGCCGAGATGGAAGCTCTAGTCAAAAGGTAGATTTGGAAATGCGCCTCGATCCGACCGAGATGTACCTCCAAATAACCACCAGTATCACGGCAATGAGTGCTACGGCCGCTACTGCCACCAAGTACACTGGAGGAATCTGAACAGTTGGGACTGTGGGCAGCGCCGCCGGACTTTTGGTCACCGCAAATGTAGAGAATCCCGGCGTGAACACCTCAATATAAACGTAGTTCTCGTCCTCCCCTGTCTTGCTTGCGCTCAGCTTGACCCAGTTGTCCTCGAACCTGTAAACATTCACTCCACTCGCGTCTATGTTTAGCTCCTGCAGCCTTGACCTAGACAACCTGATGATGAAAGACTGCCCGTTGGCGTTCTCGACATTAATTGTGATGTAGGATATCGCTTCTTCAGAAGGGGCCGGTACCCCTGCGGGGGTCTCGGTCTCCTCAGTGACGGACATAACTGGGGACGCTGCATTTTCCGCTGCCACCCTGACCGCCTTCAGTGACGGAATGTTGCGCCCAGAGAGGTCCACTGCCGTCGCCTGCCCAGCGCTGAGCACCCCCACCGGCTGCCTCACAAAACCACTGAGGGCGGGCGCGGTAGCCTGGAACTGCTTGTAGCTGTAAACCCCTGTGACATGGAAGTCTGCATCCATCCAGCCTGCGAGCGGAACCCTCGTTTCACCTACGTCATACCAAAACTCTTCCCCAGAACTCTGGTCGAGCAGCAATATGCCCACCATCATGCTGCCCCCCACGTTCCTGCTGTATATCTTCCAGCCGTCAAACTCCAGCTTCACGCTCTGCGTCCCAGACTGCAAAGAGACGTTCTTCACCTCCCTGTCTATGAATTCCCCGCTGTCGCTAATCAGGGCACCAAGAATACTGAAGCTTCCCGCCGTCCGAACATCCAGATTGACTTCCACAGCCAGCTTGTTGTATACCCCGTCGCCGTCCGTGTCCTCACCGTAATCGGAGTGGGGCGGGGAAATCACCGCGGCGGACTGTTCAAAAGATGTGTACTGGTATGCCGTGCTCGTTGTGTAAAAATCCATGTCTGAATTGAACCATGTCCTGAAGTTGTCGACTATCGTGAGCGATATCTGATAAGGTCCGTTCTGGCCAGACTGATAAATCAGTCCTCCAGGGAAGCGGAGCTGGACAGTCTGGCCGTCGCCGACCCCGAGGGTGACTCGCTCCATCGCCATTATCGGCGCATACCTTGCGGTGGCTGCAGCAACTTTCACGGCGGTAGTTTGAACGTTAGCCGTCACGTCTGAACCACCGCCAGAAGAAGTTGACGAAGTTGTGGCGGTCTCGGCGGCGGCCTCAAGGTAATAAGAGGGTGTGATTGTGCCGACAATCAAGTATGTTCCGGCCGTCTTCACGTCCACCTTGACATCCACAGCCAGATACTCGAACAGGTTGTCACTGTCGGTGCTCAAACCCTGATCAGAGTGCGGCGGCGAGAAGGATATGGGTGGAGCCTGGAAGTCCGTGTAGTTGTAGGATGCAGTGGTGTGGACATCGTAACCGAGCCAGTTCCAGTCCCCATCGCTCAACGACATCGTCACCTGGTAGGGGCCGCTGATGCCCGAGCGGTAAATCTTCGTTCCTTCGAAGAGTAGCTGAATCATCTGCACCCCAGCTGACAGTTCCACCTCCGTCCAGGCATCGGCCACATAACCACCATAAATTGGAACGGCTCTGCCGGAGACCGCGACAGTTGAATAAGTTGTCGATGACCCGGAGGATGAGGCCGTCGTGGACGCTGCCTCTGCAAATGTCGTTGTTGTTGACGCCGTTGCGGTCGGCATTGGAGCCGTTGACACCGCGGAATACAACTCAGTGGCGCCGCCTCCCATCAAGGCCCCGCTGAGCCTGTATTTCCCAGGAGTGGTCACGCTGACCAGCGCGTTCACCGCAAGGTAGTTGTGTTTGCCGTCGCCGTCCGTGTCCGTCCCCTGGTCAGAGTGGGGCGGGGAAAACTGCGCGGCCGGCGGCTGGAACTGGGTGTGCTGGTAGGTGCCGGTGGTGTGTGTCCCGTAGTCGGACGTGGCCCACTCCCAGCTGTAAACATTCTGGTCCGTACCGTGGGGACCGTAAACATTCAACTGCACGGTGTATGGACCGTTTATCCCTGCCTGCCGTATGCGCGACCCGTTGAAGAGGAGTCGTACGGTTTGGGAACCTGTGGAGAGTTCGGCTTCATTCCAGGCGTAATCTATGTAAGCTCCGTAGTAGGACGCGACTGTTTCAGTCGCTCCGCCGGATGACGTGGAAGAAGATGTAGCCGTGGTGTCAGTGGCGGCGAAGGAGGCTGTCGAATCAGCCACGACAGTGTTTGAAATGCTTACTTGGGCTAACTCGCTGGTCAAACTTCCGCTGATGCTGTATTTCCCTGCCTTTGTGACGCTCAAATTAACGTCCACGGCGAGGTAGTCATAGTAGCCGTCTCCATTGCTGTCAACGCCAGAGTCGGAGTGCGGCGGAGACAGCGCCACGGCAGGGCTCTGGAAGGTAGTGTAATCATAGGCGGTCGTTGTATAGGTGGCGCTTTCTATCCATTCGTAGTCTTTCTGGAGTGAGAGGTTAACGGTGTATGGGCCATTCAATTTGGACTGCCTTATCCTAGAACCGTCAAATCTGAGTTTCACCGACTGGCTGCCTGTTGAGAGCTCTTCCTCAACCCACGCGGAATCTATGTACGTGTAGCCCCTGTATGCCGTGCCAGCCGTGAGTATGTCATAGTTCTCATAGCTGCCGCCCGAAAGTGACCCACTCAAGCTGTACTTCCCCGCCGTGACGACGTTCAGGTTGACCGTGACCTCCAGATAATCGTGGAGGCCGTCGCCATCGGTGTCCGCGCCTGAATCGCTGTGGGGCGGGGAAAACCCGGTCAAAGCCCGTCCGAACTGAGTGTAATTGTAAGCCGAGGTCGTGTGCTCTCCATATGCGTAGGAGTAGTAAGTTTCGTCGTAGATGTAAAAGCTCACAATGTACGGGCCATTTATTTGGGCGCGCTTTACCGCCTGGCCGTCGAAGTAAAGTTGAATCGTCTGGACGCCGGCTGACAGTGAGGCCTCCTGCCAGACGCTGCTGATGTAGTTACCGTATCCAGTGTAAGTGTAATCGCCGTATGTGTAAGTTGTCATTCCACCGTAAAGTGAGCCTCCCAAGTAAAACTTGCCCGCCCTCTCGACGTTGACATTCAAATCAATAACTAAGTAGTCATTGAGGCCGTCGCCGTCGTTGTCGAGACCCCGGTCGGAGTGCGGTGGGGAAAATGAAACCAGATTTGTCACATATTCTGATGTTGCTCCCGATGTCGATGTTGTTAGATTCTCTGATGTTGTCGTGATAGAAGACGCGCTGCTGACGCTCGATGCATTCTCGGCTGAGACTGGCGGGGCGACAGCTGCCGCCCACGAAAGAACCAGCGCCAGTACTATTAAAGTCCCGGAAAACTTTTTTGACATCTGCTCTGACATAGTCTCCCCAGAATTTATATTTTCCTACGGGCCTCCTGTTTCGCAAGTCCGCGGGTACCTATGGAGATGTACCGCCATATCACTGCCAGAATGACCGCCACAAGGACTATCGCGGTTATTATCACAAGATACACCGGCGGGATCTGGACTGTCGGCAGGGTGGGCAGAGTAGGCGTGATTCCAGGGCCAGCCGTTGTTGCCCCCGCCTTCGAGCCTGAAACTGCAAAGACCGAGAAGCCAGGGGTGGTAGCCGTGAAGTAGATGTAGTTGTCGTCCTCGCCGCTCTTCTCGGTGGCCAATGTTTGCCAGCCGGCGGAGGTGTATCTCTTCAGAACAATCGTGGTTATGTCTATGTTCTCCCGGGAAACCCATGACTTCTCCACCCTGAAGGTGACGAGAGCGGAGCTGATGTCGGAGTTGGGGAGTTTCTCCGCGAGAATCTCAAGGTAAGTGTAAACAGTCCCGTCCGGGGTTTCTATCTGGGGCGGCTTGTCTATCAGTTGCTTGACTTTCAGGACAATGTTTGAAACTTCTTTGGATACGCTGACGACAATCTGCGTGATACTCGTCTCGGAGATTTCTAATACCGCAGGCGCATCTATGTTTATTTTTGAGGCGTAGACCTCCGGAGCAGTTATTGAAACCAAATCTTGGGTGACTGTTACAAGAGGCGCAACAACGAGCGAGGATGTTTGTCCGGCTATTTGTATGACAAACGTCCCCGTGGCGGTTGGGACGACCTCAAAGCTCACGTTCTGCGATTCTCCCGCGGCGAGCGTCAAGTCCCTCGTTTCCATAATCTGGTTGTCCAAACTCAGAATCACCGTGTAAGTCCCGGAAGCACCCCCGGAGTTCCTTATCGTGAATGTAATGGTGGCTTTTTCCCAGATTTTTATCGAGTCGGGGATGTTGAAGACGCTGAACTCAAATGTCGCCTGGGGCGTTAAGGTTTGCGCGCCGGGGGGACCGCCTGGCGGGGGGGGCGGAGGAGGTGACTCCTCGCCTTGGGATACTTTCCCTATTATCACAAACCATGAAAAGCCCGGAGTGTTCGCGGAGTAGTAATAGTACTCGTTGTCCTCGTTCTCCAGAGTGGTTTCCAAGGCTTCCCACACACCCATGTTCTCGTTGTAATGCATCAGATTCAAGTTGTCCGGGTCGAGGTTGAGGGCAGCTATGACAGACTTTTTAACCTTGAAGTGGATGGTGGCCGTGCGGACATTTTCAGAACCAATCATCGTGATGTCGAGATATCCAAGCGATGTGCCAGTGGGGGACGGCGCGCCGGGAGGCTTGTTCTCGTGCTCGGTGACGTCCATCTTCGCTCCGGTGAGGTTGTCCCTCGCGGTGATGTCCACTCTCATGACGTTGTTCATATCGTTGTCCTCCACATCCACGGTAGCCGTCTGCCCTGCAGGCACTGTGGGGACGGGCAGGTCGGCCGCAATCGCGAACTTGCCTGTTTTTGTTGGCTTGAAGCTGGTGTATGAATAGAAGTTAGTCTCATAAGCGGGGATTGTCAGGTCCAGCACAGCGTTGCTCTCGTTGAGCAGAACTATCTCGGCGTACATCTTTCCTTGGACATTGTTCTTGACAACTCCATACCCGTCAAAGCGCAGCGTGACCTCCCTGTCGCCCGCCGTGAGGTAGACTCTGTTCTCCCTCCAGTCGATCGGCTGCCGCTCCATGGCGCTCCAATTCTCGTACCAAATCTGCCCCGCCAAAGTGAATGTGCCGTTCTCCTTTATCTTCACCCGAACCTTGATCTCTATGAAATCAAACCTGTTGTCGTTGTCCGAGGGATTGTTGTCTATGCCGTAGTCCGAGTGGGGCGGGTTCAGTTCCGCAATCGGTTGCTCGAACTGGTTGTAGGTGTAGGCTGGCGTGGTTGCCTCGGTGCGCGTGATTGGGTTGAAATTGTTATCAAACAGACCTATGCCGACAAAGTACGGACCATTTTCCCTAGAGCTGTATATTCGAGAGGCGTCAAATGTCAGCTGGACTATCTGGTTGTCTCCGGCGCTGAGATTGACCTCGGTGATGGCAAAGCTCATGAACCGATCCGGGCCTCCCCACTGGGACATTGTTGCTATCACTCCTCCAATCCTGTAATTGCCGGCCCTGTTGACCTTCACCCTGATGTTCTCCACAAGATAGTTGTACAGCCCATCGTTGTCTGTGTCCAGCGCTGAAGTGGCGTGCGGAGAGGAGAACTCTATTGAGGGCGCCTGGAAGTTGTTGTAGTTGAAGCCAGCGATGTCTATTTTGTTTTCGCCATACCATTCCCAGTTGGGCCCGTAGAGAAAGACCTTGACTTCGTACGGGGCGTTTTCACCGCTGTTGTATATCTGCGGGCCGCGAAAGAGGAGCGTGACAGTCGGAGTCCCGGCGCTCAGGTAGACACTGGTCTCGGCCCAGTCTATCCACTTGCGGTCCCACGGGTTCGCGCCGACCTGCTTGGAAAGGTCGGCGAAAATCCTGTATGTGCCTGCGGTCGTTATGTTGAGATTGACATTGGCCGCCAGATATTCGTATTTAGTATCGCCGTCATTGTCTACGCCGGCGTAAGTGTGGCCAGTTCCAAAGGCGGCGGGCGGCTGGACGAAGCCTGACGGGCTGTAGCTGCCGCTCAGGAAATATTCTTTCCACCCCAGCCACTGCCAGTTTGCTCCCAAGAGATTGAAATTGGCCCTGCTCGGGGTCTTCCCGCTGACCCGGATCTGCTGCCCACTGAACCTCAGCCTGACTTCGTTGTCGCTTGTGGTGAGGTACAACGTGTTTTCGGCCCAGCCGATGAAGTCCCAGGTGGAGGAGTTCAAGGAACCGTTGACTGTGTAGATCCCATTCTCCTTCACTTTGACTTTCACAACCACTACCAAGTAGTCATTGTCGGCGGCGCCACCTGTGTCTTCAGCGTAATCGCTGTGACCGCTGTCCTCTATGTAGGCGGCCGGCTCCTCGAATTTATTGTAAGTGTAAGCGCCGCCAACCGTGTAGGTATCCTGGCCGCTAACAAAGATGGTGCCACCGCTGGACGGAACCTCACCCCATAACCAGAGCTTTACCTGATATGGTGCGTTCTCCTGCTTGAGGCGTATTTCGGAGCCCGGGAACTGCAAAGCAATCGTGTAGTTGTCAGCGCTGTTGTTTTCCAGCCAGTTGTCGGTCCAAGCGTTGGATATTACATACCAGCCGGTGCTGTCGCTCAGCCCGGCGGCGATATGGTACATGCCCGATCTCCTGACGTTCACCTTAGCGTTGACCACCAGCCAGTCATAAAGACTGTCGTTGTCTGAATCTATGTTTTCAGTCGTGTGCTGGCCTACGACGAATGAAGCAAATGGCGGGCTGAAGTTGTCGTACTTGTAAGGCGTCGCGATCGTGTAATCATCCGAGCCGATTGTTTCCCAGGTTTGGGTGTTTAACCCGATGTACACTTTGTAAGGGGCATTTTCTTGCGAGTTTCGGATGGCGGAGCCGCTGAAGAAGAGGTCTATTGTGTATATGTTGCCGTTTTCCAGAGTGATAACGTTGTCTGCCCAAGTTATCCATTGCCAGTTGTTGCTGTGAATGCTCCCGTTGATGATGTAAGTGCCTGGTACCATGACCTGCACCTTGGCCGTCACGCGTAGATAGTCAAACTTCCCATCGCTGTCTGTGTCTATGCCCACATCGGTATGGTCTCCACGAATCAGAACAGCTGGCGACGGCTCGAACATGTCGTATTTGTACCCCAATATTGTGAGTGCATTGACATTTTCGTCCCACCACTGTGTGCTCGGGTCGTTCACGTTTAACTGCAGTTCATACTGGTCGTTTTCCCACGACTGGTAGATTTGGTAACCAGTAAACTTCAACTCAACCTGGTATGTTCCAGATGTGGAGTAATAATTATCGGCCCAGGCCTCTGCGATCTTGTAGGACCTGCCGGCGTTGAACAGGTCCCCGTGGACATTGTACTGGCCGGGCTGATACACATCTATTTTGGCTTTCACCACCAGATAATCGAACTTGTTATCATTGTCTGTGTCTATGCTCTCCGAGGTGTGTGGCGAGTTTTCCTCCGTTCTGATTTCCACAGGAGGAGCCTGGAAACTTGACCATTGATATGGCTGGGTCCACGAGTTGTCAAAGCTCAGCTGAACGTTGTTCTGATCGTTGAGCCGAACCTCGACGAAATAGGGGCCGTTGGCTTTATTGCTGAAAATCCTGCGGCCATCGAATGATATCGTGATTGTATTTTCAGTGGGCGAGAAACTTACGGTTTTGTCCTTTATCTCTATGTTAAATCTGTTCTGATTGTTCCAGCTGTCCGTCCAAAGCTCGGCGTGGATGTTGTATGTGGCGGGGATATTTACTTTTGCCTGTACGGTCACAATCAAATTTTCATTTTCATCGTCGGTGTCCCCATTAAATGGTGCATGAGTTACAGAGAGGATTTTCGCCGGTAGGACCTCGAAACTTCCGTAAAAGTATGGGTAGTTTATGAAATAATCAGAACGATCTATGAACACATTGTTGCTGTTATCCACAAATATTTCTGCAAAGTATGGGCCGTTTTCCTCAAAGTCGTTTATGTGGCGGCCGTCGAAGTTCACGAACGTGGTGTTGATGCCAGGAGACATCCAGACCGTGTTGTCAAACGATGTTATTTTTGTGCGGTTGTCAACGTTGTCGTTGTCGTACAAATCCGCGCGCACCTTGTAGTTGTCATACTTTTTGACTTCAATCGGGACGGTCAACCTCAAATAGTCCTGCAAATTATCCACGTCGATATCCAGGACGTTGTCAGTGACCCCCTGCAATATTTTCGCCGACACGACCGCCGTGTTTTCATACTTTGTGAATGTGCTGGATGCACTGTCAATTGTGGTTACAGCCCACGTGTAGTCCCATCTTGATGGCGACGAAAGCGGCGGCGGCCGGGCATAGAACCTGAAAGGCGGACTCCACTGCCCTGAACCGACCGTGGAGCCTGAGCTCCCGTAACGAACGTTTTCGCCGTCGTAGCCCTGCCATTGCCACCCCACAGGGGTGTCATTCTCAGATATATTGTCAAAGCCGAACGGCACCTTTATGATGATGTTTTCTACATTGTCCGGCCCATTGTTTAAAAATTGGACCGTTATGATGTTGGTATTGTTTTCAAGGAGCGTGTCGGGTTGAATGGCGTCCTGCTCGCCAATGCTATGGACTGCCACAGTCAGCGGAGAAAACAGTAAAGTCGAAATTATTACGAGCGCGAACGCCGCGGTTGCCTTTTTCAGTGGACCTTCGCCCATGTCATGCCTCCATCTTCAATCCCTATAGCTGGCAGGGAGTAAAAGTGTAGTCTGGAACCGGCTGTTTCACTGACTGAAACGGTGAAAAACCGTTTATTAGTTTATGCTTAGCTCTATTGGTGGCCTATGAGGCTAAAAACGGCTCTGCCAGCAGTATTCCTGGCCGTTCTGCTCGTCCCCGCGGTCGGCGCACAGACGCAGTTCCAGATAAACTGGTTTGACTCCGGCGTGGAGATTTCTGATAACTCCGGGCTGGAAAAAGCCGCGATGGAATACACAATACTGCAGCAGGGCGAGAATTTGAGCGACATCCTCGAGATATGGGCGCCAATTTCCAATGTCAGCGTCAGAGACTCTGCAGGGATTCTAACGCACACAGATAACAGCTCCGAAAACTGGTCTAGGGTGACCTTCTACTTCCGGAGTGGACTGGCAGCAGGGGACCGCTCGACCGTGACGATTGAGTTCACAAAGACAGTCACGCCTGCAGAAAATGGAAAGTCGTACACTGTTGGATACAGGTGGAGCAGGGCGCCGCTGACTTCCCGCACCATAACCAAGCTTCCCAGAAACAGCGCGCTGCTTGGCACGGAAGTAACTCCATCTTCTGTATACACATCTGACGGCGCCCTTAATGTCCGGTGGTTCAAGGTTTTGGAGAACTCTTTCAAAAGCTGGGTAACTTTTGAAGAAAGCGTCGCGCCCCCAAGCGAAAATTCTGCAACACCGCCACAAACAGGGGATGATGTCCCTGTCCCCGCGCTGATTGCGGCGATTATCTTGTCGTTTCTGTTAGCTGGAGTAATCATTTACAAGGCAAGGCCGAAGCCGCAACCCGGCAGAGTGGCCGAGCAAAAGTTGCCAGTTTCTCCTGAAGAAGTAAAGAAAATACTGACGCTTCTGACGGACAACGAGCGGGCTGTTACCAACCATCTTCTGAGGCAAGACGACATGGCGCAGAAGGTTTTGTGCGAGAAGACCGGAATACCAAAGGCCACAATGTCGCGCACGATAAAAAGCCTTGAAGCCAAGAAAATAGTCAAGCAGACAGGACACGGTGCTTGGAAGAGGGTGCACCTGACAAGATGGGCAAAGCAGTGGAAGTCCGAATGACGGCCCTGCTCACGGGATTATCTCGCAGCCATTATACCTAGTGAACTCGAAATCTTTCAGTGAAACCACTTCATCCTCGATGAGCCTGTTTATCCTTGGCAGCTGTTCGGCCACCGAGTCTGCGAGAGCACGAACTGTGCTGCAGACCAAGCTGTATTCCTCATCACCCCACCTCTTGAAAACGTTCGAGTAAAGGCACCGGCCGCCACAGAAGTTGAAAACATCACACGACTGGCACTTGCCCCCAACAAAAACTTTTTTCAATTTTAATGGGTCGGCGTCCGAAATATGGCCCAGGTAGAAGTCCCTCATTCCCCACATGCTCGGGCATGGGATTATCCTGCCGTCTGTTTGCACAGCGTAGTTGATCCACCCTGAGCCGCACGGCAGCACCCCTCTCCCATCCGCAAACATGAGAAATCTGAGCGCGCCCAAGAATGGATAAAGCTTCGGCACAGTTCCGCCGCTTTCTATTTTGTCAACCCAGGAGCCGGCGAGCCTGCGTATTCCGGGGTTGTAGCTCTGCTCAACCCACCTCTTGAAGTCCCTCCTCCTAAAATCATCCCAGAAGCCGGCGTTGAGCTGCCAGTGAACAGAGGAAAAGCTGAACTCGTCGTTATCCAGCAGCCACTCTACCTGGCGGCGAATGTCGGTCTGCTCCATCACGGTCATCCTGGCGATCAGCTCTCCTCCAAAACCCTCGCGTTTTATTCGATGCAGGTTTTCCACAACTTTTTTGAAAGTTCCTTTTCCCCTGTAAAAATCCGTAAGCGCCTCGTCTCCGTCTACTGAAACTGCAATCGTGTGAAGCCTGTTGATGTACTCCGGGCCCAAGCGGTCAAGAAGCATGCCGTTTGTTTGGATTAAGAAACGCTTGGCGTTTACATTATCCATTATTTTTTTGACATCTTCTGTGCAGAGCAAAGGTTCTCCACCGTAAAAAATCAGGGAGCAATCCAGATCCTGCCTGCAGAACTTGTCCAACTCTTCAACACTGTAGGTTATCCTTTCAGGCAGATGGTGGTCAACTGGACCATGTGGAGCAAGGCCGAAGTCCATGTTGGCCTCCCCAAAGCAGTATTTGCACTGCAGGTTGCATTGGGTCGTCAATATCAGGTGAAAAAACATCACATCACTGAACTGTGTTAACGGCTAGGCCTGCGGTTTTTGACCATGCCGTATTTCAGCTTTGCAGTGAGAAGCAGGGAAAGAAGAAGCATGTTTGCGCTGTTCCACAGGGTCACCGATGCTAAACCAAGCAATATCCCGTAACTCAACCAGCATATGACACCTGCCAAGACCAACACTGTGAATGGGAGGCTTATCTCGCGCGCGCTCTTGAGCCTCCAGACGCGGATTACCTGGGGGATGTACCCGAGCGCCACGATTGCGCCCGCCACCAATCCAAGGAGCTCTACCTCTGACATTTTATTCGCCAAACAAACTTGTTTTGTTCCAGATAAAAGTTGGGTGACGACACCAGCCATACTACAATTGTTAAGAATCCTTGTCCAAAAGTCCCTTAACTTTACTGATTACCTTTTCCACTTCTTCTTCCCGCTTTTCAAAGTCAGCATTTTCATTTTCCGCAATCAGGACCGGAATCTTGACGTGCTTCTGCAGCGCCTTGTAATCGTCGCGAGAGTAAGTCTTTTCCATTTCTTCCCGTGAAACAAGGTGGGAATCCAGCCCGCGCTCGCGCTCCTCCTGCACCCGGCGGACATTGCGCGCCCAGCAGGCTTCAAACGAGGCATTGATGTAGATGATCAAAGAATTTTCCATGACCTTAGGACTGAAGTTCTTGAATGCGCGGACATAGCTGTCCCGCGAGAACTCGATGAAAAGAAGGCGGTCGGGGCGCTGAAACTCCAAGGCCTGTTTGTCGAGTCCTTTTATGAGATCATCCCACACGGTGTCGTCTGTGACCTTCAGCCCGCCACCCGGGGCAGGGCGCGAACGCTTGTGCTCCGTGTCTGTGTCAAAAATGTTCTTGAGAATCGGAAAGTCGTCGATCCTCTTGAACTCTCCCTTGAACCCGCTGTCGCGGAGTTTTTTTTCAATTGCCCGGAAGACGGCCGACTTCCCGCATCCAGGCCTGCCAATCAAAAAGATGTTGGGCAAAACTTCACCCTAGAATCTGGCGCAAAAATTCGTTCTCGCAGCGCATGATTTCGTTCCGACGCAATATCTGATCCTTCGTCTTGACCGCGGTTTCAATCACTATCAGCTCCGCGCCTTTCTCCTTCACCAGCTGCGCGTAGCGGATCAAGTTGTCCCGCTTGAGGAGCCCGACCTCCTCCTGCAGCGGCGGGTGGAAAAGTTTCTTGACTGGCACATAGTCGTTCAGGTGGAGCTCCTTGAACATGCCGTCAGGTATTTTTTTGATGACATCCTCGGGCGGGTCAGGGACAGGCCTGCCGACATCGGCGCGGGTGAACCAGTGGCCTATGTCAAGGTTGAAGTAAATCTTTACGCCATTCTGCCTGACTTCGTCTACCACGCTGCACACATCCTCTGGCTCGAAGAATGCCCCGTCGAAGGCCGTGTTGTTCTCGAGGTGAAACGAAATCCCCTTTGAAGATGCGAGGCTCCCGAGCTCAATCATACTCTTCACCAGACTTGACCTGATCATGTCGTGATACTTGCCGACAGCGTGATAGAATGGCACGACGCCCGGGTGGATGACGCAGTACTTGCATCCTATGCCGGCGGCGAACTCGAGGTACTTCTTGTGAAGCTCGACGGATGCCTTGCGGTCCTCATTGTATGGGGCACAGACGCTTCCACCTACGTATGTATATGGATGGTGGAGCGAGAGGGTTATCCCGGCCTTCTTTGCCGCCTCCTTGGCGTTTTTCTTTTGCTCTTCCGTGAAGCCCAGATAAGGGTTGGGAACGGCACCATCCAGCTCCACATGGTCCAGTCCCTGCCTTTTGGCCTCGGCGACCTGCCCGGCTATGTCTCCCTTGGCGGGGACCTGCACTGTGGCGTCCATGTCCGCCACGGAGATCTCCCCAGCTTCAAGCTTTCTCTGGTCGTCCGGGCTTAGGTACCCGAAATACAGAAGGTTTGTAAAGTCCCTTCCGAGCTTCATCATCTCAAAGTGAGTCTGAGCGAGGTTTTAATAGCCTTCCGAGTGGGCCACGGGGCGGCAAAACTTTTGATACCGCGCTTGGAAGGATGTGGTGAGGATGATGCCTAAAACTGCCTGTGCTCTGGCCCTCGCGGGGATTTTTCTCCTAGCCGCCATGCCGATTGCCGGCGCTCAGGAAGCACCGGTCGAGCAGGAGATCATGTATGACTTCACGTCCCCGGAAAACGTGGCGCTCCACGTTCGCTCAGTTTATTACGATGAATTTCTGGTCCAGGATGTCTACTGGAGGGCCAAGATAGACTTGCTCAGGTACATCGAAGAAATGGAGAACTCGTGCAGGGTAGCTTGGTGGAGCATTGAAAATATTGATGTTAAGTTCGAAAACTTCATGTTCGACGCGTTTCCCCTGACCCAGGAGCTGGTGATAAGGGGCCGCCTGCGCCTGGAAAACACCAGCGACAATCTACCCAAGCTCAAGATCCGTAAAACCGAAGAAGGAAGGAAGGGCACTATCACGCTGAAGTTTCCGGCCGGTTACCTCGCGCTTGGTGACCCGCTACCTAAAGAAAGGCGCAGGGAGGCCAATCGCGACATCCTGGTGTACAGTTTTGAAAACTTGGTGGAGCTTACCGCTTTTTTCAGCTACGAAAACTCTGGTCTAGGAAAGGCGTACTTGGGACACAAAAGCAGCGGCGACGGGATTTTGCTCCTGCTCCAAGTGGTCGGGATAGTAGCTCTGACTGTTCTCAGGGTAACCATAGTGAAGAAACGGGAGAAAAGCGGGGCTGCGAAGTTCCTCAAGTCCAAATTCATTGGTATGGTCGTGGCTCTGAACGGCCTTCTTCTCGTCGCCGTCGGGCTTGTCAGGCTGAGCATCCTTAGCACCATCCCCTTTTTCTTTGGGGCACTCGTTCTTCTGCTGGCTCTCAATCCAAACACAATTTTCAACTTGCTGCTGAAGGCCAGGGCGAATCTTGACCCTACCAAGCCTGCCCACCACATCCTTGTTTTAATTTACCTGAACCTTTTGTGGCCATTCGTGTCCCTGACCGCGATGGTTTTGACAAACGCGGAGTTCCGGAGGGCGCTCGCTCTTGTTGTGTCTTGGCATGAAATCTGGACTCTGATGCCATTCGCGGTGGTGATTCTTTCCCTGGCTTTCTTCGTGAAATTGGGGTTCAGCTTTTCGCTCCGCAAGAGAAAGCGCACGGCAAAGCTCAGGGAGAATGTCCTGGCCCTAGTGAACAAGCTGAGCCTGGCGAGGAAAAAAAAGCTGCGCAAGGATTTCCTGCTTGGATTTTCCGGCGCGTTCATTCTCTTCATCCCGGTGGCCATAACCCTGTTTATCTTGGGCCGAGCTTCTGTTTACGAAGGCCTCCTGAGCGGACCTGGCGTTGCTAACGCTGTGGTGATTGCCATTTGCGCCGGCTTCGGAGGTGAATTCCTTTTCAGGGGATTGCTCCAGCCAAAGCTTGGAATGGCGCTGACATCACTCCTCTTCGGGGTTTTCCACGGCGTCTACGGTTTCTTCCCCAACGTTGTCCTAGCCGCATTCGCTGGAGTGGTGTTGGGCAGCATTTACAAAAAAAGGCAGAACATCTGGAGCCCCGCCATTGCCCACTCCATTTTCATTTTCCTTTTTCTGATGGTTCTAATTTGACCGCGAGCGGCCCCAAACTTATTAAGCCACATGCTTTATCAAAAAGTGGTGATATGAAAGTAGTTCTGGCCTACTCCGGAGGTCTGGATACCTCGGTCGTCATCCGCCTCCTCCAGGACAAGTGGCATGCTGATGTCGTGACCGTCTCTGTGGACGTCGGGCAGGACCAGAAGGAGCTCAAGGAGATTGGCGAAAAAGCCGAAAAGCTTGGAGTAATCAAGCACGTTCACGTCGATGCGAAAAAGGAATTTGTGGAGAACTACCTGTTCCCCAGCATCAAGGCCAATGGGATATACGAGGGCTACCCGCTCTCCACGGCCCTGGCCCGGTACCCAATCGCTGCTGCGACCGTCAAGGTGGCAAAGAAGGTGAAAGCCGATGCCGTTGCCCACGGCTGCACAGGAAAAGGAAACGACCAGTTCCGCTTCGACACGACAATCTCAATGCTCGCCCCGAACATGAAGATAATCGCGCCTGTCAGGGAGCTCAACCTTGACAGGAAGTGGGAGATAGACTACGCGAAGCAGCACGGAATTCCCGTCCCTGTGGATATGGGCAAGCCGTACAGCATTGACGAAAACATGTGGGGCCGCTCGATAGAGGGCGGGATACTCGAGAACCCGGAGCAGGCCCCGCCGGAGGATATCTATGCCTGGACAAAGTCTCCCGAAAGCGCCCCGGCAAAGCCAAGGGTTGTGAAGATAACTTTCAAAAATGGTGTGCCAGTCGGACTGGACGGAGGGAAGATTGACGGAATAAAGCTCATCAGCAGGATGAACCACTTGGCCGGGGAGCATGGAATCGGCAGGATAGACATGATGGAGGACCGGGTGCTTGGGCTGAAGGCCAGGGAAAACTACGAGGCACCAGCCGCGACCGTCATCCTCCAGGCCCACAAGGCCCTCGAGCAGCTTGTGCTGACAAAACAGGAGCTGGCATTCAAGACTGTTGTGGATCAACTGTGGGCCGACCTCGCCTACAGCGGACTCTGGTTTGACCCATTGAGGGAGGACCTTGACGCGTTCATAGGTTTTACCCAGAAGCGGGTGACGGGGAAGGTTGGTGTGGAGTTCAACCGCGGCTTCTCCCGCGTGGTCATGAGGAGCTCTCCCTTCTCACTTTATGATGAGGAGCTTGTGTCGTTCGAGAAGTTCGGGTTCGACCAGAGGGACGCCGCAGGGATGATAAAGTTCCACGCGCTGCAGGGGAAAATCCTGCGGAAGAGGAAGGGTGCCTGATGCTCCGCCGCGGGAGGTTCGGGGGGGAAAAGGATCCACTCGCCGAAGAATTTACCTCCTCAATGAAGGCGGATCCCCGGATTTTTTGTCAGGTTGTCCAGATTAACATCGCGCATGTGATGATGCTGGCCGAGAGAGGAATAATCCCTGCCAAGGACGCGTCAGCTATTCTGAAGGCGCTTCTTGAGCTCCACGGGAAAAAGATGCAGGAGCTTGACCTGAGGCCAGAGCTTGAGGACGTTCACATTGTGGTGGAGAAGTTCGTGAGCGACGCCGTCGGGGAGGAGGTCGGCGGGAGGATGCACACGGCAAAAAGCAGGAACGACCAGGTCTCGACCGCCATCAGGATGGCCCTGAGGAAGGAGCTGCTTGAAGTGGAGGAGAAAGCGCTTGGGCTGGTGAAGGCCCTGCTGCAGCTCGCGGACAAAAACATCAACACAATCATGCCGGGTTACACCCACACGCAGATCGCCCAGCCCACGACTTTCTCGCATTGGCTAGCCGCCCATGCCTTCGCCATTCTGAGGGACGCCGGGAGACTCGAAAGGGCCTACGAGACGGCGAACTCATGCCCGCTGGGGGCCTGCGCCTTCGCCGGCACAAGCTTCCCGATCGACAGGGCGAGGGTCTCCCACATGCTCGGGTTCAAACGGGTGACGGAGAACACCATGGATTCTGTTGGGTCGCGCGACTTTGCCCTCGAAGCCATGGGCGCCCTGGCCATCGCTGCGGCAGACCTTAGCAGATTGGCGTCGGAGCTGATACTCTGGAGCACGCCCGAGTTCAACCTGATCTCGCTACCCGACGAGTTCTCGGCCACGAGCAGCATCATGCCGCAGAAGAAGAACGCGGAGGTGGCGGAGATTGCCCGGGCCAAGGCCGGCGCCGTCATTGGCAACCTCGCGGGGGGGATTGCTCTGATGAAAGCCCTCCCTCAGGCTTACAACTTGGACTTCCAAGAACTCACTCCAGTGCTGTGGAGCTCCGTGGATGGGGTGAAAGATACTTTTGCAGTCATGGCGAAGCTCATGGAGAAAATCACGCCAAACAAGGAGGTCATGAGGAAGCGGGCGGAGGAAGGGTTTTCAACCGCTACAGAACTGGCGGACCTCTTGGTTAAGGGGGCCGGCCTGCCGTTCAGGAGCGCCCACGCCGTCGTCGGGAAGGTCGTCGCTGACGCCATGGATGCTGGGAAAAACATCAGAGAAATCGGGGCCGAGGAACTGAAGGCCGCGTCGAAGGAGGTTCTTAAGAAAGAAATTAGTTTGGATCCTACAGAGCTCAAGGCCGCGCTCGACCCGGCGGAGTGCGTCCGTGCGAGGGTGCTGCCGGGAGGGCCTGCTCCGAAGGCCATGCAGGTGCAGGTGGGGGAGATCAGGCGCCAGATCAAGTACCTCGAAAAGATCGTCAACGCGAGAAATAAGGCGCTTAAGAAGGCTGAAACCAAGCTCCTCAAGGAGGCAAAGGGGCGGGCAAAATGATAAAAGTCTCTATCATCGGGGCCTCGGGGTATACTGGTGGGGAACTGCTCCGGCTGCTGGCGACTCACCCTGAAGTTGAAATGGAAGGCGTATACGGCTTCAGCAGCATCGGGAAATCATTGTTGGACGTCCATCCGCACCTCCGCGGAATTTATGATTTGGCGATTGCCGAGCCGGATTACGGGAAGATAGGGAAGCAGGCCGACTTAGTTTTTGTGGCCGCGCCGCACGGTGTCGCCATGAAGTTCGTTCCGAAGCTTCTTGAGGGTGGGGCCAGGGTGGTCGACCTTGGCGCCGACTACCGGCTGGAAGATGTCAAGGTGTTCGAGAAATACTACACGAAGCATGAAAGCCCTGATTTGAAGGGAGTCTACGGGCTGCCAGAGTTGCACCGCGAGGAGATAAAGAGGGCTAAGCTGGTCGCGAACCCGGGCTGCTTTTCGGTGGGCGCCATTCTTAGTCTGGCGCCTCTCGTCAAAAAGGGACTGGTGGATCTGGACCACATCGTCATAGACTCAAAGACCGGGACATCGGGCGCGGGGGGAACGCCGAGCGAGCGGACGCACCACCCTGTGGCCGGGGTAAACGTCCAGGTCTATGCCGCAACCACGCACAGGCACACCCCGGAGATAAATCAGGAGCTGGGGAAGCTGGCGGGGCAGAAAGTCACGGCCCACTTCACGCCGCACCTCATCCCAATCGTCAGGGGGATCCTTTCAACGGCACACGTTTTCATGAAGAAGCCGCTGGACGTGAAGGCGCTGCAGGACATCTACAAGGACTTTTACTCGAACGAGCCTTTCGTGAGGGTGGTGGATGGGCTGCCTCAGGTCAACTTCGTTGTGGGCTCCAACTACTGTGACATCGGGATGGAACTGGAAGCGCAGGGCGACAGGCTGGTGGCTGTAGCGGCGATAGACAACCTCGTGAAGGGCGCGGCTGGGCAAGCCGTACAAAATATGAATGTGATGTTCGGGTTTGACGAGAGAGAAGGACTCAGGGGGGCGCCGCTCCGGCCCTGACCAACCTCTTTGGATTATTCTTTGTTTTTTTCAGGTGTCTCTCGTCTCAGGAGCTTTCTAAAAAACCTGTGGACACGCTGTTTCAGGGTGCTTTCTCCACCTTCCAAAAACTTTTCCACAAGTTCTGGCTCTTTCATCCCCGGCTTCAGGAAAGAGATGAAGACCATCCCAGCCAGGAACCCCGTGATGTGGGCCCAGTAGCCAACCCCCTTAAGGACGACCACGCCCTGGGCGACCTCCACCCCCTCGAATCCCTTCAGCAGCTGGTAGGCAAGGTAGGCTAGGGAAAATGGCCAAATCGGCACCGGGATGAGGAAGAGGATGAGGAACACCACGAGGTATGTGGTTATTATTGTCGAGATTGCCGCCCAGCCCGGCAGAAAGAGTGCTATAATGGGCCAAATCAGAATTATCAGGTAGCCAAGCGGGCCCGTCTGCCAGGGGTAAGCAAGGTAGGCCGCGCCAATTATTCCAGAGATTGCGGCGGAGGCCCCGACCATCGGGACATCGTAACCCGGGCTTATGGCGGTGGTGAGCAGGAGGGCCATCACGTGGGTGGCGAAATAAATGAAAACAAACCTCCTGAACCCGATCTTCTTCTCCAGGATGAAGCCGAACGCCAGCAGGGAGACGACATTTCCAAGGAGATGGACCAGATTCACGTGGATGAAGACGGACGCCAGCACTGACGGGATGGCCTCGCCGCGGGCCAGCGCCGCCGGGCGGAAGCCGTAGTCCTGGGCGGCCTGCGAGAGGAGCCCGCCGCTCTCGAGCAGCAGGAAGACAATCACGTTCGCCGCCGTGAGGATCAGCGTCGCCATGGGGATGGACTTGATCACCCGCAGTATCGACGTCAGCTGATGCTTGAGCCTGGCCTTCATCAAAACTACTTTGGGCCTCTGCAATTAACGGTTGCTTACGAGACTTTCGCGCCGGACGCTCAGGTGAACCTGAAGCTCTGGACCATATTTTCAAACTCCATCTCAAGATTGCGGAAATCTCCCATTTTGTACACCTGGGTTGGGGCATATTGCGGATTTACGGAAGGATCCAGGTAAGGTGCCGTGAAAACCAAAGCGTAAAAGTACCCTCCTTTCGATGCAACTTTCGCCTTGACATTTCCAACGATGTAATCTGGATAAGGTTTAAAGCAAATGTTTGCAGCGGACTCCAAGGCGTTTTCTCCTCCAAGCTGGCCCCACTGCGTGGAAATGTCTCCCAAAGTGAAATGTGTGGCAGAATACACTTCCAATGTGGTGTTCTCGACTTGTAAAGCAAAACTCTCAGGCGACGCATTTTCTTCTGCTCTTTGTGTAATCACAAACAAGTAACCTCCAAAGACACTGTTTGGGTAATCTTTCTCAAACACCGTGAACAACGTTGAGCCGGGATAGTCCCTTTCATAACTTTTCTTCCAGCCCTCCGCTACATCAAACGTGAAACCCCAAGCTGGTTTGGAGTAAACACTTGAAGCTGCTGAAATCTGCCGTACCGCAGGAATCGTTAGAACCAGAACCACCACGATTATTCCTATGATTAACGCGAGCACAAGATACGGCTTGATATTGCGCTGCTTTAGGTCATAATATTCTGTTGGAGGAATGTACTGATTCACAGATACTCCAAATAATGTTCTGAAAACTTTGTAATTAGCTTAACTGATTAATGGGGTTTTGGACCACTCTCCGCCGCCTTTTCCGGCCCCTTCTGCCTCAGCAGCAGATAAGCGGGAATTCCAACCAGCCCCAAAAGGTTCACCAGAACCCCGCCCGCCAAAACCTGGGCGCTCATCCAGTAGAGTCCTATGCCAAGCTGGAGCACCGTCCATGCGACAAGAAACGGGAGCAACGGAACTTCCGTGTCTGGAAATAGGACGAATATGACAATGGGCGGCGCGAACGCCAAGGTTATGTAACTAATCAGAGTTCCGAAAGTCGCCGACGACCCCAAAAAAGCAAAATATGCCATCCCTGGAAGAGCCAGCAGAAGCGCGGGGAGCAGAGAAATTTCGTCGCTCGGGCAGGCCAGTATGCAGGCCCAGGCCACACCTGACACGGCCACAAGCGCCCCGAATGTGGCATAAGGCGCGCCCGGAACCAACGCAAACGCAAGGAGCGAAGCAACCAAGCCTGAGAGTATGTAGACAGCGACGGACTTTACCGGGCCGATCTTCCGCTCAAGAAGCGACGCGAGCACCAGCAAGTAAAGCGTGCCAAGCCCTTGGACAACAACTTCAAGAGTTCCAGGCAACGGGGACAATGCAAGGATCACGATGTTGGCGATTGCAAGCCCCAACGCGGCGATTGGAAACCCAGTTATTCTCTTCAAGTCGACCACAACTAAACTTCTGGCGGGCGTATTTAGCTTTCTACACGTGGCCCACTTTTTGATTCAGATACGCCGAACCGTCAGATGAACCTCACGCTCTGTACCATGCTTTTGAAATCTGACTCGAACTGCTGATAAAATTCGTACGCCGACGTGGAGGTATATGGAGGTTTGACGTAGACGTGATACGCATGAAAAACGAACGAGTAAAAGCGGTTGTCGTGCGATATGGTTTTAGAAATTGCTTTCCCTAGCGACTCTGTGTAAAAAGATATATCCGCAGACCACTCTAAGCCGTTCTCGCCGCCGACTGTACACGGTAGCTCTAAAATAGTGGTAACATTTATGGACGATGTTCCCCACCCGGTCTTTATGTAATTAATCAGCATGTTTCTTGCATTGTTCTCAAAATTTTCTAACGCTGTGTTTTCCCACACCGGCTCCGCCAGAATCCATGCCTCGCCCATGATGTACCCTTGACTGAACATCACGTATTTTGTTAACAGCTGGATGTTTGGGGAGTCTTCTTCAGACCATTTTTCCCAGCTCGAGGGGAACCGAAGCTCGAGGCCCCACGCGGGTTTTGAGTAAATTTGCCAAACGCTTATTCCTTTCATTAGCGGGATTATGAGTACGAGGACGGCGACGAGAACCGCAGCTACTAACACAAGCTTGGTGTATGGTCTGATGCGGCGCTTCACCTCATAATCTTCCACCGGAGGGAAGTACTGGTTCACAATCACCAAAATAAATTAAAACTAACGTAATTAACTTAACCAATCACCGGGATTTCGGCCTCGTGCTCCGTCACCTTTTTTCGGCCTTTTGGTATCAGCAGCAGGAAAAGCAGTAAACCCGCGATGAGGCCGGAGAGGTGCGCCCAGATTCCGCCCGCAAGACGGCCTACGCTTGTATAAAAAAGCCCCGCCCCTAGCTGAAACACCATCCACGTGACAAGGAAAGGAAAGAGGATTACCGTGGTAAAGGGGGCTACAACAAAGGTAAGAATCGGAATTGCTGTGGAGAATATTATGTAAAGGCCAATGGTTTCCACTGTCGCCGGAAAGGCGATAGAAATCATGAACGCCAGCCCAGGTAAAACCATCATAAGCGCGAACCCCAGCGGGATCCTGTCTGACATACAGCACAAAAAACATGCTCCAGCGATTCCTGAGATGGCAGCTGACGCGCCGAACATTACCGCGTTGTATCCCCACGCCATGGCGAGGACGAATACCGATGCGGCGAGGTCGGATGCAAAGTAGATTATGAGAAATTTTGCCGGGCCAATCTTTCGCTCCAGCAGATAACCTAGAACTGACAAGTACAGCATGTTTCCAAGAAGGTGACTTAAGTCGCCGTGAATAAATGAGGAAGTAATCAAAGTATGCAAGTCTTCGCCCCGCGCGATCGCCGGCGGCTTGAGGCCCCAAGTTTCTATAGCTGTCTCGAGTGTGCCAGAATTGTAGAACGCAGCAAAGACTACCACATTGATTAAAATCAGCACAAGCGTCGCCGTGGGTAGGTTCAGCTTTTCTATCCTCTCCAAGTCATCCTCCTGTTTTATTCATTTGCCAAACCAAACTATATAGTGTGGTGATGCACTCTCCAAACTGTAGCGTGGCGGGTCCCCAAAAATCACGAGCCCTATTCAGCGCGAGCGGGTGGGCCTATTTGAAGTTATTGGTTGTAATATTATTTGTCGGAATTTTCGTGGCTGCTCCTGTTTTAACAATTTTAGGGCGTTATCCTAACTCGGGAAAGCGTACATGGACCTGGCAAGATACAATGCAGGAGAATAATTTAATAACTGGAGAAAAAACTGCCAAAACAATAACTGTTGTGGGGGGGCACCTTGAAAATAGAACTGTTAGCGGCGAGAACTATGAAGTTTACAAGTTTGTTTACATGGACCGTTCAAACGATTATGTTTTAGTGTATTATTCTCCTCCCAACGACAATAGGGTTTTTTGGCAAAAATTTGAAGAAATTTACCGCGATGGATCAAAAATATCCGAGAGAGTTTGGAGCAAACCTCTTTTGGAATATGAACTGCCTCCGCAGCCGGGAAACACTTTCTCGGATTCTACAGACTACACGTTCACTTATTTTGGCTATGGAGGATATTCCGGAAGCGGCCAAATGATGATTTCCGTGGAGGTGGTTCGTAAAGAAAACGTGACTGTCCCTGCCGGCACCTTTGAATGTTATTTATTGCGCGCTTCCGTCTCCAGAACTTATAGTTCGACTGTTTCCGGCTCAACGATTCAAGGAAACGTAAGCTATGTGGAAAATATCTGGATTTCACCACAAAACCTTACTCAAGCAACTGAGTATCAAACCACCTACGTTAAAACAGTGCGTGATGAGACAGACACGGCAACTAAGGGGGACCAAACCACTTACAATACGACAAGACACTACGAATCTGTATTGACTAATTATGCTCCTTAATGAATCAATGGATAAATTTACGTAGAAGCAAAACTTGGTTACGGCACACACAACTTTAAAATCACATTTGCGATGGGCCGACAAGACCAACCTTTAAGAAAGCTGCGCCCATTTGAAATTTGAGCAGATGATAACCGTTCTGGAGGGTGGAATAACAGAAGCCCCCGGCTTCAAGGCCGCCGGGGTCAGGGCAGGGATAAAGAAGCGCGGCCTAGACATCATGCTTTTGGTTTCCGAAGACGGCCCCGTCACGGCCGCGGGGGCTTTCACAACCAACCGCGTCCAAGGCGCTCCGGTCATTGTAACCAAGGAACACCTGAAGAAGGGAAAACTTGGGGCAATCGTGGCCAACTCCGGGATATCGAACGCATACACTGGAAAGAGGGGCCTCAGGGATGCATACAAGATGGCGCAGGTCGCCGCGCGGCTGCTCAAAATCAGGGCCGCGAATGTCGGGGTCGCCTCGACTGGCCTGATCGGCGCCTACATGCCGATGAAAAGAGTGGAGGCGGGTATCAAGGCTGCGGCGAATGAGCTTTCAAACTCGCGGGAGGCCAGCCTCAACGCCGTGAAGGCAATAATGACGACCGACACCATCCCGAAGGAAGTGGCGCTCCGCGTGGATCTGGAGGACGGCATGACCGCGACGATAGCCGGAATCGCGAAGGGTGCCGGGATGATCTGCCCGAAGATGAAAACGGCGACCATGCTGACATTCGCCGTCACGGACGTCTCGATAACTTCCGATGCCCTGAAGGCTATGCTGCAGAAGGCTGTCGACAAAAGCTTCAATATGGTCAACATCGACAACGACACCAGCACAAGCGACATGGTGGTTGTGATGGCCAACGGGCGGGCAAAGAACCGCCGCATAACACTCGACCGCATGGACCGGCAGTTCCAGGCGGGCTTCGAGCATGCGCTAACAGAGCTGGCGTGGATGATAGCTGGGGACGGCGAGGGGGCGACGCGCCTGATAGAGGTGCAGGTCACCGGAGCCCGCAACATCGCGGAGGCCAGGCTGGCGGCGAGGGCGGTGGCCGGCTCCAACCTGGTCAAGTCGGCGGTGTTCGGCAAGGACCCCAACTGGGGGAGGGTAGTGGCGGCCCTAGGTTACTCGGGGGCAGTCTTCGACCCAAAGGACCTCAGCTTGGAGCTCGAGGGCGAGAGGGGGAGCGTGGAGCTCGTGCACAGGGGGAGGCCGGCCCCGAAGAGGGCGCTGGCGAGAGGCAGGGACATCATGAAAGGCAAGGAGATAGAAATCATAGTCAACCTGGGCGCAGGTAAGGCATCTGCCACCGCCTGGGGTTGCGACCTGACATACGACTACGTCAGGATAAATTCCAAATACACGACCTGAGTGTCAAATTTAATAACATGCAACGCGTGGAGTCTTTTGTGGTGGAATGCAGGAACGCGCCAAGGTGATGCTGGAGGCCCTCCCCTTCATTAGGGAGTTCCACGGCAAGGTCATAATCATAAAGATAGGCGGGAGCATCATGGGCGAGGAGAAGCTGCTTGACTCCCTCCTCCAGGATGTCGTCCTCCTCAACCTCTTCGGAATGAAGACAGTGCTGGTCCACGGCGGCGGCCCAGAGATAAGTGAGGAGATGAAGAAGATGGGGGTGAAGCCGAAGTTCATAGAAGGGCTGCGCGTCACCGACGAGCAAACGATGGAGATCCTGCACGAGCAGCTGGCCGGGAAGATAAACAAGCAGGTGGTGCTGGGGATAAACCACCACGGCGGGAAGGCCTTCGGGATTTCTGGTATGGACGGAAGCCTCATCCGCGCGCGCAAGCTTCTCTACAAGACCACCACCAGCAAGGGAAAGGAAGTCGAGATAGACCTGGGGCTGGTCGGAGAGGTGGAGAGGATTGACCCGAGCATCATCAACAACTTGGTCAAGGCTGGATGCATCCCCGTGATCGCCCCGATTGGAATAGACATGGAAGGGCACAGCCTGAACATAAACGCAGACACCGTCGCCGCGGAGATTGCCGTGGCCATGCATGCGAAGAAACTAGTCCTGATCACCGATGTGCTTGGAGTCATGCGCGACCCGAACGATGAAAAAACACTGATTTCAGTTATGACGACAGGGGAGGCGCAGAAGCTCATCCAGGAGGGCGTGATCAAGAAAGGAATGATTCCAAAGATAGAGGCTTGCCTCAGGGCTGTACAGAGCGGCGTCGACCGCGCCCATATCCTGAAAGGCACGGCCCCGCACGTCCTTCTGCTGGAACTCCTGACGGAGAGCGGCGTCGGCACAATGATTGAACGGGGCAAGTAAATGGACGTCGAGAAGCTGACCGGGCGCTACATCGCGCGGACCTACAAGCGCCAGCCTCTGACGCTGGTGAAGGGGCGTGGGATGCATGTCTGGGACACGCGCGGAAAGAAGTACTTGGACTTTGTCGGTGGGATAGCCGTCTGCGCGCTTGGCCACTCGCACCCTGACCTTGTGAAAGCCATTTCAAAACAGGCGGGGCAGCTAATCCACACTTCAAACCTTTACTACATACAGAGGCAGGCAGAGCTGGCGGAGCTTCTGGTCACGGTGACGCCGGCCGAAATAGACAAGTTCTTCTTCTGCAACTCGGGCGCCGAGGCGAACGAGGGTGCTCTGAAGCTTGCAGTTAAACGAACGAAGCGCTCGCGCATAGTTGCAATGATGGGCGCTTTCCACGGCCGTACGGCGCTGACGGTGGGGGCCACCTGGAAAGCCCAATACCACGAGCCATACCGGGCGATCATCCCGGATGCAATAGCCTTCATACAGTACAACAACCTCGACGCCGCCGAGAGCGCCATTGATGAAGACACTGCCGCGGTGATAGTCGAGCCTGTCCAGGGCGAGAGCGGCGTCAACATCCCGTCGAACGATTACCTGCCGGGGCTGCGGAAGATATGCGACGATCAGGGCGCGCTCCTGATTTGCGACGAAGTCCAGACTGGGATGGGCCGCACGGGAAAATGGTTCGCCTGCCAGCACTGGAAGGTTGAGCCGGACATCATGACGATGGCCAAAGCGCTGGGCGGCGGTTTTCCAATCGGGTGCATGGGGGCGAAAGAAAAAATCATGAACTCGTTCGCTCCGGGGGATCATGCGTCTACCTTCGGGGGGAACCCGCTCGCCTGCTCCGCAGCTATTGCCGTCATCAAAACAATGAAGAAACTGAAGTTGCCGGAAAGGGCCGCAAAGATGGGTGGTTACTTCACGGAGCGGCTGCAGGAGCTGGAAGAAAAGCACGGCTGCGTGAAGGATGTGAGAGGGCTCGGGCTGATAATCGGGATGGAGCTCGACGAGAAAAAGAAAGCCGAGAGAGCCGTGGAGATGGCTCGCGGGCATGGCTTCCTGATAAACTGCACGGCCGATAAAGTTCTGAGGTTTGTCCCGCCGTTGATTGTGGAGCGGCAGCAAATAGACAAGCTTATAGATGCTCTTGACGGCATCCTGACGGAGGTGGAAAAGTGAAGGTCAAGCATGTGCTCAGCATACAGGATTTGAGCGGCGCCGAGATTGAAAAAATCCTGGACATTTCGGACAAACTCAAGAAAGAGGTGAAGGCTGGGAAGCCGCACGAGCTCCTCCACGGCAAGACGCTCGGCATGATCTTCGCCAAGCCGTCAACCCGCACGAGGGTCAGCTTCGAGGCTGGCATGACCCAGCTTGGCGGGCATGCACTTTACCTCGGAATTAACGATTTGCAGCTGGGCCGTGGCGAGACGATAGGCGACACTTCCAGAACTCTATCAAGATATGTCGATGCGGTGATGGCTAGGCTCTTTGCACACAAGGACATCGAAGAACTAGCGAAGCACTCTTCTGTTCCCGTGATAAACGGCCTTACCGATAAGCACCACCCATGCCAAACTCTGGCCGACCTGATGACAATCCGCGAGAAAATTGGACGCCTGAAAGGTGTCAACGTGGCTTGGGTGGGCGACGGCAACAATGTTTGCAACTCCCTGATGCTTGGCTGCTCTCTCGTCGGGGCAAACTTCCGCGCAGCCTGCCCCAAGGGCTACGAACCATCAAAAGATGTCGTGGCCCAGGCGGTTGAAAATTCCAAAAAATCCAGCAGCAAGATTGAAATTTTAAACGAGCCGGAAAAAGCCGTGAGGGGCGCGGATGTCATCTATACAGATGTGTGGATATCAATGGGCCAAGAAAAGGAGACTGAGCAGAAAATGAAAGTCTTCGGCCCCTACCAGGTGAACGCCAAGCTGGTGAAGCTGGCCAAGCCAAAGGCCATAGTCATGCACTGCCTGCCCGCCCACCGCGGCCTCGAAATAACCGACGAAGTGATCGACGGCCCGCACTCCGTCGTCTGGGACCAGGCAGAGAACAGGATGCACGCACAGAATGGGCTGCTTGTCCACCTCCTGAGCAAAAAGTAATGTTTTTATGTATAGCGTAAATCGAGGTTTGAGAGGATGAGACTGCTGGTAGCCCTGGGCGGAAACGCGATAAAGCAAGGAAAAGAAACTGGAACAACTCTTGAACAGTTCTTGAACTGCAAAAAGACGGCCGTCCTTCTGGCGAAGGTGGTCAAGCGCATGGGGGCAAACGACAGGCTGATCATCACCCACGGCAATGGCCCGCAGGTCGGAAACCTTGCCGTGCAACAGGACCTAGCAAAAGCGGCGATTCCTCCTCAGGACCTTGACATCCTCGGGGCGATGACGCAGGGCCAGATAGGCTACATGCTTGTGCAGATGCTTGACAACCAGATGAAGGAGCTGGGAGTCAAAATGCCTGTAATCTCTGTGGTTAACCGGGTGCAGGTCAGCAAGAGCGACCCAGAGTTCACGGGCGAAAATGCATCCAAGCCTGTTGGAAACTTCCTTTCTGAGGAAGAGGCCAAAGATGTGAAGGCCAAGCACCCGGAGTACATCTTCAAGAAGGTCAAGCCCGGCGAGGGCAAGGTGTGGCGGAGGGTGGTCCCGTCTCCGGATCCAATAGTGAATGTTGAGGCAGATGCCATAAGGAAACTGGTGGACGCCGGCGTCATCGTCGTGGCCTCGGGCGGCGGAGGGATTCCCGTGGTCTTGGACCTGGACGGCCACAACCGCGGCGTCGAGGCGGTCATAGACAAGGACCTGGCCGGGGAGAAGCTGGCGGAAGTGGTGAGCGCCGACACTTTTCTGATCCTGTCGGATGTGGAGAAGGTCAAGCTGAACTTTGGGAAGCCTAACGAGAAGAGCATCGACCGCATGACCGTCTCGGAGGCCGAGAAATACCTGAAGGAGGGCCACTTCCTCGCGGGCAGCATGGGGCCGAAGGTCAAGGCCTGCATCCGCTTCATAAAGTGGGGCGGTAAGCGGGCGATCATCTCCGCCCTAGACAAGGTCACGGAGGCCCTCGACGGGAAGACCGGTACCGAGATAATTCCGGGGTAGCCTGATGCCGTCCGAAGAAGCGGGGCTGACGGCGTTTCTGATCATGGTTCCTTTGTCTGTGATATTGTTCATCCTGGCGCTCGCAAGCTATTTGCTAATCAAAGGCTTGACTGGGATGTTGTTTGCCGCCCTTTTCATATGCACGTGGTTCCTCATCTTGGGGGCGCTCACGAAGCGCCGCATGTGACCCGTTTTATATCCTCGCCACCGTTAGAATTTGGAGAACATGCCCCGGAGAGGACCACTGCCCTGCTTCATGGAGATCCACGTCTGGAAGGCTCTCGAGCTGATAGGGGAATACAGAAGGATTGGACGCAAGCGGCTGGTTGAGAAGCTGGGGGTGGGGGAGGGCAGCACCAGAACGATCCTGAACAAGCTGAAAGTCAAACGGCTAATCACATCTTCCAAGGGTGGGCATTCAATCACAAAAAATGGGCTGAAGCTGCTGAAAACTCTCCCAAAGTATGTACGGGTTGACGCGGGGGACCTGACGGTGGGGAAGTTTGATGTGGCCGCTTCCGTCCGGGAGGCCGCCAGAAGAGTGAAGTCTGGGGTGGAGCAGCGGGATGAAGCCATCAAGGCCGGTGCGGACGGGGCCACCGTGTTGGTATTTTTCAAGGGAAAGCTCAGGTTTCCAGACAGCTCAGTGGAGGCGGAGGGAAGCGTGGCGAGGAGGCTTATAGGCGCCCTTCATCCCGAAGAAGGAGACGCCGTGGTGATTGGCTCCGGAAGAACGATTGAGCTGGCCGAGAATGGGGCCAGGTGCGCCGCGCGTAGCCTCACCATGAAGCCTTGAGGATCTCGAGGTTGTCCCCGTCCCTGAGCTGGTAGTCCTGCATTCCCACGGGCGGCACCAAACCGTTCACCTTGTAGACCCAGCTCTGCTGCACTCCGCTTATTTTTGTGATAATTGAAGAGCCGAAGCTCGGGTAATATGTTGTCTCAAGGCTGGCGGCCCTCAGCAGGACATCGAAAGGAGTCATCCCTTTATAGACTGTGACCTGGCTGTTTATGCCGAGGTTGTCGATTCTAAGGTTCACTCTGATGTTCTCCCCGTACACGAACTGCTCTACTTGCCTCGTGATTCCACCGGTCACGGCATAACCTCCTGCGAAGGAGAGAAAGCCGACCACCGCGATCAATGCCGCAGCTTGGGTCAGCGCAAGTTCCTTCAACTTCTCACCTCCATTGGCTGCTTTTCACAGATGTTTTGACCGCGACAGAGACCGGGACCCTGACCCTTACGAGCGCCTTGCCCAGCCCCACCATAGGCGGGATGAAAATCAGCGACGAAAGGTGGTAGAGGGTGAACGGGATTTGGCCAAGGAAGGCCGCCCACAGGGACATCCCCGTCGTCAAGGTGTGGCCCAAAAGTCCGGTCCAGATGTCGAACGCAATTATCGCAACAGCACCCGTGAGCATGGTGTGCCCGAGTAGTTTGCTTGTCCTGTCGAACGGAGAGAGCCTGTTCCGCAACCCGATGAACCAGCAAAGGGCGAGGCCCGACCAGGTGAAGATGTAAATGGGGAGCGGGCCCCAGAAAACTAGGTCTATGACCATGACAGTGACCATCGCGACAAGGCCAAAGTACCTAGTGAGCCACCTGCCGAGTCGGCTGGAACCCAAGGGGAGGGAAAAGGAGCCTATCACAACAAGGGAGGGGATTACCAGCTCAAAGTTTGGGTAGGTGACCCCGCCGAGGTAGAAAAGCTTGCTCAACGCCATGAGCAAGGCTCCCAAAATCACGAATATCTTGATCCTTCTCGCCAGCACCCGGCTCGATTCAGGGGTCAGCCTCATCAAAGTTGGATAGTATATCCAACATATAAAAGTACCGAAAATCAAGCGCACGATCAAGCCAGCTTGTCGTAAAGCTTCACATACTCCTTCGCAATCTTTTCCCAGGAGAAGTTCCTTACGACGTGGTTCCTTGCATTCCTGCCCCACGTCTCCCTGTTGTCCACGGCCTTTGCAAGCCCGGCTGCCAGCAGCTCCGTTGACTTAGCGTCCACCCTCAACCCCACACGGCCGTTGATCTCGTCCTTAATGACCTCTTTAAGTCCGCCCACGTCACCCACCACCACGGGCTTCGCGCAAGCCATGGCCTCCAAGGCCACAATCCCGAATGCCTCCTCGAGTGAAGGGAAGCAGCATATGTCGCTGGCCTTGTAGAGCATCGCGACGTCCTGCCTGAGATCCGCATTTTGGATAACCACTTTGTGCCTCATTTTATCAGGCATTTCCTCCCGGATTTTAACGAGCTCGTCGTAAGTGTAGCCGTCAAAACCCATGATTGCAAGGGAGTAGTCTGGGTGGGACTTGTGGAAAATCTTGAATGCTTCCATCAGGTTCTTGTGGTTTTTCTCCCAAACAAACCGTCCAGTCGAAAGGATGTATGGTTTGGTTATCCCGTACTTGTGGATGACTTTTTCCATTTCCTTGTGTTCCTTTGGGGCTGGCGGAGCGTAAGCTGTTGTGTCGACGCCGTTGTAAATCACCTTCACCTTGTTCTTCGGTAGGTCGTAAGCCTTGATCACGGACTCTGCTGTGGCGTTCGAGACGCAGTGGACAACGTCCGCCTCCTTGCAGCCCTGGGCTTCGAAGAAGAGCCGCCTGTCGATGGCGTGGACCCTGGAGCGCAGGTCTGGCGAAAACCCGTATTCCTCCGCGACTTTCAGGATGTCGAGGTAGTTGGCGGGCGGCCTCGGGACGCTCATGTGAACGGAAAAAACGGCTGGGACATCCGAGTGCTGTTTTATTATCGGGATTGCCTTGGCAGTAAGCCAGTCGTGGCAGTGAAGGATCAGGGTTTCAGGCTCCATCAGGTGCAGCGTTGGGAGAATCCTCTCGTGGGCCACCGCGGAGACAAAATCCAGGGCGTCCACCAGATCCTGCGAGCCCTCTGCCACCCGGAACATCCTATCGTCGGGGCTCCTGTGGCGCTCCAGAGGGACCGCGTTAACGTGAACATTCTTCCTGTAATCAAAGCTTATTGTCTTCGTTCCTGTGGTTGCCCGGACGAAAATCGTGCTGTCGAGGGGGACGTTCGGGTAAAGGCTCGTCACCACCACATCCAGCCCGCCAGTATAGAGGACGTTGGGGACGGACGCCTGGAACCCCAGCCCCACGACCAGTAGCTTCGGCTTATGATTTTCCCTGTTTCGCCTGTGCCTGACATTTTCAGGTGATTTTGCGCTAGCGCCTCCTTTGCTAACTCTTTTCATCGTCTCAATCCACTTCTCAAGCTGGTTAATAACTGTTAATCTCCGCCTCTTAAACATCGCGCGGCGTCCCGATGTCTGGGATGTCTGCCCTGCACCGATGGTTTTAACGGATGAAGATGAAAATTAAACTCGGTAGCCCCGTGGTGTAGATCCGTTTAGAAAAAGCGGAGCACAATGGTCAAGCATCCGGGCCTTTGGAGCCCGTGACGTCGGTTCGAATCCGACCGGGGCTACCATCTGATGGCCGCACAATTCCTGAAAAAACCTTCGCACATCAGGACAGGACAAGGGCGCTCAGCTCGGCCAAGTTGCCGGCCCGTTCGATCGGTAGGTCCGAGAAGTATTGGTAACTCCTGGAATCGCTTTTGGATATCACAAAAAGAGAATAAGCTCCTGCCTCCCTCACCGCGTTGTACTTCTCGGGTATTTCCCCTACAATCTTGAGATTTCCTGTGGAGTCTATGCTGGCCGTTACTACCGCGCTCTGGTTGACCATGTTGGGGACCCTGTTCTCCGCAGCATTGATAGAGGCAACCATTAGCACCGCCGCGGCAGCACTGGCCGATGGCCCTGCAATCGTCGTGAGGGGGCCGATGTTGTCTATTGAAATAAATATATCCACGGCGTCCAGGTTCCTGCCAGTGTAAAGGCTGGCCGCTGCCCTCGCATCCCTGGCCGCCTGCTGTGTGTCCTCGTTTTCATAAGGCGGGACCTCGATCAGGAGGCGCCCGCTCCCTGGCCTGACCTCCACGCTCAAGTCCGCGAGCTGCCCCATCCCGGTACTCTTGTCCACGCCAACTATCGTGATTGAGCGGGTTTGGGCGGCTCCATAAGATATCTGGAGAACTGGATAACCCTGAATCCAGATTGCGGCAACCGTGACGCCGAGCAGTACCCCCAAGGTGAAAGAGACCGCGAGCAGGGGCATGATGATGTCTTTCTTTTTCTTGCGCGCCATTTTCCACACCAGATATAAAAAACCTCTCGACTTTATAGGCTTGGCCTAAAGATAATCTGGTGAAATCTACGACATCTGCCCAAGAAAAAACGGCTCAAAAGCTGGGCCAGAAGGTGTTCATAACCGGGGTGGCTGGGTTCATAGGGGGCCACTTTAGCGAAAGGCTGCTAAAGATGGGACTGGAAGTCTCAGGAATAGACAACCTTTCAAATGGGCTTGAGGACAACATCTCGGCGGCGATGGGCAGCTCGAAATTCAAGCTCTTGCGCGGGGACATTATGAACCCGCGGGATCTTTCCAACTGCTGCAGGGGGGCAAACACCATCGTCCACCTCGCGGCGCAGCCGAGCGTGGCGAAGTCTGTCGAGAACCCGCTCTGGGACTTCGAGCAGAACGTTACCGCAACACTCAAGGTGCTTGAGGAAGCCAGGAAAAACGACTCAGCATTCATCTTCGCCAGCTCCTCGACGGTCTATGGAGATGCCCCTCTCCCAACCCCGGAGGACCACCCGCTCAAGCCGATATCCAACTACGGGGCGGCAAAGGCCGCGGGTGAAATCTACTCCAGCACCTACTCACACCTCTACGGGATTGACACGGTGTCGCTCAGGTTTTACAACATCTACGGGCCGCGCGCCAGGAAAGGGGTGATGTTCGACCTGCTGAGGAAGCTGCAGAACAACAACCTCAAGCTGGAAGTGCTGGGGACGGGGGCTCAAGAGAAGGACTACATCCACATAGACGACGCCCTCGACGCTTTGCTCATCGCCGTGGGCAAGGGAAAAATGAAGGGCGAAAGCTACAATGTTGGGTCCGGTGAAAGCTACAACGTGAAGCAGCTCGTCAAGATAATTCTAGACAAGCTGGGGCTGGAAGGCAATACCAAGGTGTTCTACAAGGGCGGGTTATCATGGCCTGGCGACGTGCAGAAGACCAGGGCCGACATCTCACGGATTATGAAGCTTGGATTCTCTCCGAACGTCGGCATTGAGGAAGGGCTGCACAAGTTCATGAAGTGGTACGAGGGAGAATACGGGGAAATCCTGAGCTGAGCTTCATCTGCCGGCTTTGATCTCTTCTATCTGGCTCGTGAACTTCCTGTAAGCCTCGGTCGCCTTCAGCTTCTCCACGTCCCTCTTGTACAGGTCGTCCCTCATCTTCCTTCCGACCTTGGCCTCCCACTCTTCAAAGGATATGCCCTGGTCCTTCTGGCTTTTGTCCCTGTACCACTCGGGGATGACGTTGAAGGCACAGAATGGAATCACCCTGCTGTCTGCCATGGTGTAGTGGATGCAGCACCGCTTGACTCTTTCGATATCATAGTTGTAAAGGTCTTGAAAATGCATCATTCCTATGAAAAGAGACTTCATGTGAAACTGCCCGACCGCGCCGTAGTCGTGCTTCACGAACGCGTTGAAGATTAGCTTGTCAACGTCCAGGTTCTTCGGCTTTTTCTTCTTGTCAATGAACTTTCCGATGTTGTAAAGCAGCTTTGTCCCGACGAGGAGCTTGCTCTTCCCGGCCTTGAGCTCCTGGGTTTTTTCATCGAGATACTCCAGGAATCCTTCGACATCTATGAAGCTGGTCAGGGGCACCAGCCTGCCATCGGCCTCAAACACATACGTGGCCGCCCCGCACGCGAAGTGGCTACTCAAGTCGTACATCGGCTTGCTGGTCAATGCCTCCACAAACTCGCTGATCGTCATTGCCGCCGGAACTGGGAAGAAATCTTTCATGGTTATCTCACCGTTCGTCTGCTCCTCGATGCACTTGATGACGTCCGCTATTGTTATCCTGTAGCGCTCGCGCTCTTCCTTGGGCATCCTTCCCACCAGGGAGACCGGCTGGAAGTTCACTCCCCGGATGACGTCCATGTTCTTGAACCCGTACTTCAGGATATCGCCTACCTCGTGATCGTTCACCGACTTTATCACGGTCGGGACTAGCACCACCCCGAGCCCTACTTTCCTAGCGTTCTCTATCACCTGCGGGATTTCCCAGTGGTTCTTCGGGTTTGTCTTCTCGGTGACGCCGTCGAAGCTCAGGTAGAGAGTGTTGACGCCGGCGTCCCTCACCCGCCCGACCAGCTCCGGGTCGCTGGCGAGCCTTATGCCGTCCGTGTTCAGCTGGATGTGGTCGAAGCCGTACGACCTTGCCAGCTTTATGATGTCTATCAAGTCTTTACGGAGTGTCGGCTCCCCGCCTGTGAGCTGCAAAGCGTTGCATGGGACGGGGCGCTCGTCTTTCAGGATCTTCAACATTTTGTCTATGTCTTCTATCGACGGCTCGTAGACGTAACCGACCCTGCCAGCGTAGAAGAAACAGTACCAGCAGGTCAGGTCGCAGCGATTTGTCAGCACCACGTTCGCCAAGGCCGTATGGCTCAGGTGGATCGTGCAAAGCCCGCAGTCCTTCGGGCACACGATGGCGTCCTTCTCTACCTGCGGGTTCTCCACCCCTTTGCCATCGTGCGCGTAGCCCTCGGCGCGCTTGTACCACTCGTATGAACCGGAGTAAAGGTCCTCGAACTCACCGTGCTCTCCACAGGTCTTTTTTATCCAGACCTTCCCGTCGCGCTCGAAAATCGTCGCCGGGAGTATTTTCAAACACTCTGGACAAATCGAGCCAGTCTTAGCCAACTCCTTCATGTTGCGTCAATTACAACTGAAATGGACTCTTCTTAAAGTTTGCCAAAAATTTTGAGCTCACGCTGCGGTGGTTAAATGTGGTCCTGTGGAATAGTTGGTGGGGTGGAAAGTGGAGCTGCTAGAGCTGCTCGGCGTCGCCATCTGGTTCATCCTGCCAGCATACGTGGCTAACGGAGCCCCGGTGGTGTTGGGAGGCGGCCGACCGATAGACGGCAAAAGGAAATTTAGTGACGGCCGCCCGATTTTCGGCCCCGGGAAAACCGTGAGGGGGTTCATGGCGGGGCTGGTGGCAGGCTCCGTCCTAGGGCTGCTGCAAGCGTTGCCCTCCGGAAGCCACTCCCGCGCGGCGGCAGGTTTAATGCTTTCTCTCGGGGCTCTCACTGGCGACCTGTTCGGGAGCTTCCTCAAGCGCAGGCTGGACATCCCGAGGGGGGGCGCTGCGCCTCTCCTGGATCAGCTGGGATTCGTGGTTTTCGCGATGGCCTTCTCAAGCATTGTGGAGTTTCCGGGCTGGACCGTCACGGCCGCCATCCTGATTATGACTCCAATCATCCACCTAGGCACGAACTACTGCGCCTACAGGCTAGGGCTGAAGGACAGGCCCTACTGAGGTGATTCCATGAAGAAGTATGATGTCTTTGGAATCGGGACGGCCCTCGTGGATTACTTCGCGAAGTGCACTGAGGAGTTCTTAACAAAAAACAACCTTATCAAGGGCGCCACGAACATGGTCCCGCGGGAGAGGCTTGATGAGCTACACTCCAAACTATCGGACTCCATATTCCTGCAACTCCCCGGGGACAACGCGCGCAACACCTGCGAGGGGGTAGCGTACCTTGGCGGAAAAACAGCGTACGCCAGCTCTGTGGGGGAAGACCCGGAGGGAGAATTCTTCGAGAAGAGCATGGCCGCGCGGGGGATAGACTCCTACATCGTGAGGAAGCCGGGCAGGACCGGAAAAATCATCGCGCTAATAACAAGGGACGGCCAGAGGACATTCGCCGTTGACCTTGGGAACGGCAGGGACTTGGACTCTGTGCCGACAGAGGAGATAAAGAACTCAAGTTATCTCTACCTCACGTCGATTACCCTGCTCGCCCCAGGAAGCATCTCTGGGGTGGCGAGGGATGCCATGGAAACCGCCCGGCAACACGACGTGAAGCTCGCGCTTTCTCTGGAGAGCCCGCCCATGATAGCCGAAAACAGAGCGAGGCTGCAGAGGACCGTGGAACTGGCAGACGTCCTATTCGCAAACTTGGAGGAGCTGGAGGCCTTGGCCGGAGAGCCTATCGAGGAAAATGCAAAGAATGTGACAGATCATGTCGGCTTGATGTTCTTGAAAAGAGACCGGAACGGTTCGACCGTCTTTTCACAGGAAAAAAAATTCCTCATCCCCGCATACTCCAAAAAGGCCGTCGACACCACTGGGGCTGGAGACTTCTACGCTGCGGGAGTCATCTTTGCCCTTGGCCGGGAAAAAACTCCTGAGGAAGCGGGCCACATGGGGGCAAAACTTGCGGCAAAGGTTGTGGAAAGGTTCGGCGCTACCGCCTACGAGCAGCCGCTCTGACTTCCCAAGGAAAAATCACCCACTTGTCGGTAGCGAACGTGAAGTAGTCTGGTTTGAACTTCGAGCAGGGCTTGCAAGCTATCGTGGCTACCTTCACCTTTGCACCTTTTTTCTTCAGGTGGTTCACGATGAACGCGAGGCTTGTGCCCGTGTCCGCGACATCGTCCACGACAAGCACTTTCCCCTTGAGCGGGCCGGAATCTGAAATCAGCGTGGGCGCTTTCATGCGCTGGCGGCCGTTGTAGTACCTTATGTGGATAACCCGGAACTCGCTGTCCAGGATGTGGGAAATCCTCACGGCCGGGACGAGCCCTCCCCTCGCCACCCCGACGACGAAGTCTGGAGTAAAGTCCTTCCTCACCATCCTCACCAGCTTCTGGATGGCCTTTTCCACCCTCTGCCAGCTCATCAAAAGCTCCATGCAATCACGGTGATTAACTCTGGAAGGCTTCGCTAAAAACAGTTGCTAGTGGTCCTTCTTCTTGACCAAGCTGCAGATGAACGGGTCCTTGCAGGTCTTGCACTCCAGCTGGATAGTTGTGTGGAAAATGTCGAACTTCCTCATTCTGGAGGTTATCCCGTCAAGGACCTGGCCAGCTCTGCTCACCATCTGGTCCTCTATCATCACGTGGGTGCTCATGGCGTTTATCTCGGTGCTTATGGACCAGAAGTGGAAGTCGTGAACTTCGATAACCCCTTTCACCTTCTTTATCTCACGAATCACCTCGCCCGCATCTATCCCTTCTGGAGTCGACTCCAAGAGGACGCTGCTCGACTCATGGATCAAGCCAATCGCCCCCCGCAGGATTATCGCTCCTATAAAAATACCCATCAGGGAGTCCACCAAGAAGTATCCCGTCAAAATAATCACCAGCGCGGAGACGATGACTCCTATTGAAGATATCGTGTCTCCGAGAACATGTAGAAATGCTCCTTTCACGTTCAAACTTTCCTTTTTAATATTCCTCATCAGATAAAGAGCAATCAGGTTGGCAAACAGTCCGATGAAAGCCACGGCCAGCATCAGCACTCCCCTGACCTCTGGGGGGCCTGTGAGCCTGTGGTAGGCCTCAAAAAACACGAAAAACGACACAAATATTAGGAGGATGCCGTTCGCGAGCGCCGCTAGGATCTCCAGCCTGTAGAACCCGTAAGTCCTGCGCGTGGTCGGATCCCTCGTGGCGAACTTGAGCGCCGCTATGCTCATGCCAAGAGCAAGGGCGTCCATGAACATGTGGGCGGCGTCCCCTATTAGGGCGAGGCTGTTGCTCAGAAGCCCGCCAACAATCTCAGCTAACATTATCACCACCACCACTGAAAAAGCCAGCATCAGGGCGCGCTGGGTCCCCGCATATCCCCGGCCTGTGAAGCGATGCGACATGCGACCTCCAAAAATGTTTAATTCTCAGCCGATAAAACAATGTCTGGGGTCAAGATGGGGCGATACAGCGGGACATGCCCGATATGCGGGCGGGACAACGAGGACCTTCACCACTGCAAGGTCTGCGGCGCCGATGTTTGCCATGGATGCTTTGTTTCAGATGTCCACACCTGCACCGGATGCATGAGGAAGGGGCTGTGGGTGGGGCCGCTCAAGCACGAAGAGTGAGACCCGGTGGAAAATTGCCGCTGACGGAAGAAGCAGTGAATGAAATCGAAGAAATCCTGCTTCAGGTTAAAGAGCTGGCATCCGAAGGCGCTACGATTCTTGTTGAGGGGGGCACAGACGTGAGGGGGCTCAGGAACCTCGGTATCTCTGGCGACATTAGGAAAATAACCGGTGGGAAGAGCCTTTTGAACTTTCTGGAAGGACTCTCTGGGGTACATGCTGTTGTAATCCTAACTGATTTCGACCGGACCGGTGAGCGACTCAGCAAGTTCTGCTCGAAACAGCTGGCGAGTCTCGGTGTGAAAACCATAAGCGAACCGAGGAGAATGCTGAAAGGCATTGCCGGAAGGGAGGTAAAAGAAATCGCAGACTTGTCGAAGGCCCTGCTGAAGCGTCGCGAGGCAGGCTAACTTTTTGAAATCCAGGAAAGGAACTTTTCTACTATCATCGGCTTTATCCCGATCGCGAGAAGCTCCTCTTGTATCTCCTTGCGGCTCCTGCCCTGCTTCCTGAGCTTTATGTAGACCTTCTTCATCGTCTCGTAGACCTCGTGGGGGAACCATATCCAGGCGTCGGTCTTTCGGGCGCAGAACTCTGGAGTTATCACAGACCAAGGCTTGCAGTAGAGCGCGCAGATTTTTACCTCTTTTGCTCCCTGCTTCACGAGATGATCCCTCACCATCTTCAGACTCTTCCCAGAATCTGCGATGTCGTCCACCAGGAGTATCTTCTTCCCCTTCACGTCTATCGGGAGCGGTTGGGTTATCTCCGGCTTCTCGAGGGTCTTGTAGATGTCGATGTAGTGCTCCACCCTGATTGTCGCGATGTTCTCGTTCTCAAGAAGGTCAGAGAGTATCCTGCCGGGTATCCAGCCTCCTCTGGCCAGCGCCACCAAAAGATTCGGATTGTACCGGCTCCGCCTTATCTGCTCGGAGACCTGGATGCAGAGCTCGTAAATGAAGTCCCAGCTCGGCACCTCATACTTCTTCGGTTTTTTTGACGTCATGATGACGTTATAAACCTTATTTTTGTGGGGGTTTAACCCTGACGGAGACGACATGCGCAGCGGGGCGGACACTTAAGAAACAAGTGCAAGTCCTAAATGTAATCTAAAAGCTGGGGAAAGTGCTCGAAATCCTTTATGATCACGTCCGCGACCTTGGCGAGCTCAGGGTTTTCCCCGATTGCGACGCCGAGCCCAGCCTTTTCCAAAAATCTCGCGTCATACTTGCTGTCCCCCACAGCCACGCACTCGTTCGTGGTTATCCAGAGATCTGCCGCCAGCTTTTCAAGCACTTTGTCCTTCCTGCTCGGTTCAACTTTGAATATGCCCTCGCCCGTCAAGCGCCCGTCGCTCCCGACCTCCAAGCCGTTCGCAAGGACAAGCGGAATCCCGAGCTCGCGCGCGACCTCGTCGGCGAGCAGGTCGAGCCCGCCAGTGACTATTGCAGTCTTGTATCCGCGGCGCTGTATCTCTCCGACTACTTCTCTGACGTTCGGTGCGATTTTGTAGGAGGCCAGCGCTTCCCTGAGCTCTTCTATCTTGGGGAGTGGTCGCCAGAGGGCTATGTCCCGACGCATGAATTCCGGATAGTCTATCTCCCCTCGCTCGTAAGCCGCAACGTTTGGGCAGGCCGCATCGTGGGTGCCAAAGCGCCTGTGCAGCACGGCCCAGCAGCTGTCCTCAACTACTAAGGTGCCGTCCATATCGAAGGCTATCAGCCGGTATTTCATGCGACCATCAACTGATTTATCCCCTGGTTAATATCGATTGGTGAGACCGTGCAGTGGATTGCATTCCTAATAACGCTGCTCCCGTTTGTTGAACTTAGGGGGGGAATACCGCTAGCAGTTGCGGCGGGGTATGATCCTGCTGTGGCATTCTTGGTATGCGTGCTCCTCAACATCCTCGCGATACCTCTTGCGTTCGCCATTCTGGATGTCTTGGTGCCGCCCATCCGGCGCAGGTCCAAGACCGTGAGGCGGCTGTATGGGTGGGCAGTCAGGAGGGTGAAAAAACACGAGAACCTGAGCATGGCTGGGCTCGCCGTCTTCGTCGGGGTGCCTCTGCCGGGGACGGGGGCTTACGCAGGTGCCCTTCTGGCAGACCTCATCGGCATGAAGAGAAAGAGGGCGGCGCTGGCCATTGCCGTGGGGGTGGTGATTGCCGGCGTGCTCCTGTGGCTGCTGGCAGTCGTCGGCCTGTTCTTCATCAGAGGGCTGACTCCGACGTGAGTTGTTATAATTATAACAACGGCAGCTTTTTAGGCCCCGAACAACAGGGAAGATTGTTCACAAATCAAGCCAGAATCACGCTCAACTTATTCTGGCAAAAAGGGGCGTTTTGCCCTTGGAAGAGAAAGACATTCAAGCAATGGTTGCCGAAAGGCTAGGCAAGAAAGAAGAGGTGCCGCTCGGGAAGGAAGATACGGGTACCACCAAGTACCTGATCCACGCCAAGCTGGAGGCCAACGGAGTCGTGGAGCGCCCAGATGTCGTCGGTGCTGTTTTTGGCCAGACCGAAGGACTGCTTGGGGAAGACTTGGACCTCAGGGAGCTTCTGAAGAGCGGGAGGATAGGCAGGATCAAGGTGGACATCAATTCTGTCCAGGGAAAGACTGCCGGGACCGTGACAATCCCATCAAGCCTGGATAGATTTGAAACATCCATAATCGCCGCGGCGCTCGAAACCGTCGAGAGGATCGGCCCATGCGAGGCCACGATAAAGGTTGAGAAAATCGAGGACGTCAGGGACACGAAGAGGAAGTTCATCATAGGGCGGGCCAAGGAGATACTGCAGAAGTTCGGGGAGACTGCGACCGAGACCCAAGAAATAACTGACAGGGTAAAGGAGACCACGCGGGTCGAGGAAATATCGGAGTACAAGGGGCTGCCGGCGGGGCCAGCGATTACGGAATCTGATGCTATTATCATTGTCGAGGGCAGGGCCGATGTACTCAACCTTCTCAGGGCAGGGATAAAGAACACCGTTGCAATAGAGGGAACCAGCGTGCCACAAGCGGTGATAGAGCTCAGCAAAGAAAAGACGGTTACGGCCTTTGTCGACAACGATCGGGGCGGAGACCTGATTATGAAGGAGCTGCTCCAGGTGGCAGAGCTGGACTTCGTAGCGCGTCCCCCGCCTGGCAGGAGCGTGGAAGACCTCACAAGGAAAGAAATCATCAAGGCGTTGAGGAGCAAGGTTCCCGTGGAGCTGGCGTTGGCCGAGCACAGGGGCGCAGAACACGCCGAAAACCGGGAAACTGAGGAGCTGGGGCGCGCTCTAAACAAGCTCAGGGGAAGCCTAAAGGCCCTGCTGCTGGACGGCGGGCTCAGGCCCATCGCCGAAATTCAGGTGAGGGAGCTGAAGGAGAAGCTGGTGGAGGCCCACGGCGCGAAGGCGGTGGTATTCGACGGCATTATCACTCAGGACTTGGCCGAGATGGCCGCGGCCAGGGGGATAAAGTACCTGGTCGGAATGCGCTCAAGGATTGAGTCTGTGCCGAAAAACATTGAGGTGCTGACCCTGGACGACCTTCAGAGGTCAAGACACAGGTGACCCGCCGAGCGGGAGCTCCATTGTTAAGGCTGTTTCCCCGTCCTCGTAATAATAAGGGACTTCCATCCTGTCTTTAAACCCCAGCCTCCGGTAAAACTGATGGGCGCCGACGTTGCTCTTCCTGGCCTCAAGCCTGACCAGCCTCGCGCCCTTCCTTGCGAACCTCTCAATCATCTTCTGGACCATCGCTGAGCCTATGCCGTGTCTCCTGAACGCCGGGTCAACACCTATGGCCAAGATGTGGCCGATGGGACCCCACCTGACGGCCCCGATGAGATAGCCGATTACTTTGCTGCCTACCTCGGCCACCAGGAAGCCGTCCGGGTGGGTAGTGTGGAGGCGGTTGAGCAGGCTGAGTGGGTAGGGGTCTGGAAAGCACTTGTACTCAATGGCCAGAATCTCTGACATGTCCTCCGGCCTTGCGTCCCTTATCAGGAATACTTGCTGGGCAACCATTTGCACCAAATTAGGTTATATGGGGGCGATAAAATCATTTGGAAACCATGACCACGAGCAAGCATCGAGGCACCATGTTTGAATACCGCGTATCCTATCTTCTTGAGGGCCTCGGCTTCAGCTGGGACCGCTCAGGCAGCTCCCTCGGCATCGACCTGAAAATCTCGAAGAAGGGCCGGCTCAGCTATCTCATCTCGTGCAAAAAAACCTCAAAGCTCGGACCTATCTATATGCCCAAGGCGGAGGTCGAGAAACTCCGCGCCTCTGCCAAAGAGAGCGGGGCGGAGGGGATAGTCTGCTTCGGATTCCGGAGAACCCCGGTCATGGCCTTGGGGCTAAAAGATATCTCAAAGCTCCCCAGCACCCGCCTCTACTACAAGATCCAGCTGGGGGACGGCAGACCACTAAAAGAGATGCTTAAAGCGGCGGGCTTTTAGGCTGCAAACGTCAGCCTGAATTGGTGAAAAATGGATTTAGCTTGGCTAGTGCCGCTGGTTGTCCCGTTCGTCATAGGCTTGCTGGTCGGTGCCGTAATCAAGCATGCGCTGAAGTTAATCATGGTCCTCATTGCTCTCGTCGTCGTCTTGGTCGTGACGGGCGTTTTGAGCATAGGAATCAGCGACCTCTGGGGAAGGGCGGTGGCAGCTCTGCCGCAGCTCTTCGGCACCGGGTCGGGCCTGATCAACTTGCTGCCGTATACCTCGGTGTCATTTCTGGTCGGGCTGGCAATCGGGTTCCTGGCGCTCTAAACCAGCGGGAACCTCGGGCAAGAGTTGATGAAAGCAATCAACTGCCGCAACAGCAGGTTTTGAGATTGGTTTAAATCATCTCTCTACGGTTGGCCATCCACAAGCTGGCTAAAAACAAGCCTGCTGAGTAAACTATCAGCACGAAAAAGCCGAGCGTTGGGTTTTGGTTGGCCCGCAGCAAGCCTGTTATCCCCTGGCCCCCTCCCACAAAGCCCCCGAACGCGTTTTCAAGCGGGATGGAATATGTCGCGCCCATGGAATCTCCGGCCCGGTCAGGCATGAACCAAGGATCGTAGCCAGCGTATGCCAGGCTAGTCGAGACTATCCCGAAGACGACCATGTATGTAAGAAGGGCGGCTATCGTCGCACCCATCCCGCCCTTTAGCACGGAACTGAATGAGAAAGACAAGCTGATGACAAAGCTGGCCAGCGCCAGCGCAATTGCCAGCGACCCCAGCATCCCGCCAGGTATAGAGCCGTAGGATATGAGAACCGAGACGGCCGAAATAAGGAAGGCTATGGCAAGTATGGCGGCGGTTGCCATGAAGCAGGCAAGGTACTTCCCAACTATCAGAGTCCTTCGTTTCACCGGGTTCGGCAAAAGCACGTAGCCTGTCCCGCGCTCGAACTCGCCAGCTATGGCATCGCCCGAGAAAAACACGGCGGCCAAGATTGCAAGCGCGCCCATCTGTGTGGTCATCATGGCAAACAACTCGGCCCCGTATTGATTTATGAAAACCTGCGTGAGGCCAATCCTTTGCGGCAGGCCCAACCCATGATAAAGCCCGACTGTTAAAAGCACAGCAAGAACGGTGACTATCAGCCCGCCGTAGAACCTTTTCCTACGCAACTGCTTCAGCAGCTCGTATCGTGCGACAACTTTTAATTTCCCAAACTCGCTCAAACAGATGCCTCCGTCAGCCTCAGGTAGGCGCGTTCAAATGATTTGTATTTCTTCTTCAGGCGGGAGATGTCGTCGAAGGCGCGAAGTCTTCCGTGGTCGATTATCGCGACTTTCTTGCATACCTGGGCGACCTCCGTGAGCAAATGGGAGGCAAAAAATATCGTCTTCTCATTCCTGGCTTCCCGCAAAATATCTCTGAATTCCACCATGCCGCGGGGGTCGAGACCAAGCGACGGCTCGTCAAGAATAAGAATGTGCGGGTCGTGAAGAAGCGCCTGCGCGAGCGCGAGACGCTGCTTCATTCCGCGCGAGAACTTCCCTACTTTCACGTTCATCCATTTTTCGAGCCGCACGGTTTTCATGACTTCTTTTATCCTTTTTTCAAGATTTTTTTTCTCCATGCCCCTCAAGAGGCCAAGATATCTAAGGGTCTCGTCGGGAGTGAAGAAAGGGTAGAATTCTGGAGTTTCCAAGATTGCTCCAACATGGGAAATCGCTTGCTCCCGCTCATGCACGACATCGAACCCCGCTACTTTTGCTGTCCCCGACGTCGGCTTGATCAATCCACACAAAATCTTGAGAGTCGTTGTTTTTCCAGCGCCGTTTGGACCAAGCAGGGCAACATCTTCATTTACCCCAATCTTGAGCGAAAGATTGTCCAACGCCAAGAAGCCGTTGTAGTTCCTGCTCAACCCTTTAATTTCTATTGAATCGTGCATGGTTTGCTTATTTAGCTATATAGCACCACTACATAAATAGGGTCCAAATTGATTTGGTTAAACCACTTGCGGTAACGCTGGGTTTTGACTTCTCACGTTTTCATTTGGCCGCTTTGGACCTGCGGTTTTCATCTTCGGCGTGGCCCTCCATTTTTCATTTACTCTATAATCGCCGACCAAACGGAGATATAAACATTTAGCATAATAAAATGGAAAGATGACCGCCGTTCCAGTTTATGGCCACCCTGCCCTGATGGTGAAAGCGGGGGGGACGCGCGCGCTGGTCGTGTCAGACCTGCACCTGGGGATTGAGGGAGAGTTTGCAACGAAGGGTATTTCGTTGCCGAGCCAGGTCCCCCGTGTGGAGGCAAGGCTCACAGAACTAATCAAAAAGAAGAAACCCGATCGGCTAATCATGCTGGGGGACGTGAAACACAACATCCCCGTGGCCAGCTGGCAGGAGTGGCGAGAACTCCCAAAGCTCTTCGAGGACCTGCTCAAGCTCATTCCAGTAGACATCGTGATTGGTAACCACGACGGTGACATAAGAGGGATGTTGCCAGAAGGAGTGGCAGTCCATGGGTCCGGTGGAATTGTGATAGGGAAAAGAAAGCTTGTGGGTCTGATGCACGGCCACGCCTGGCCCTCACCAGAACTCATGAAGTCGGAGCTGATAGTCATGGGGCACAACCATCCGGCCGTTGAGTTCAGAGACGAGCTTGGCGGGAGAATCGTTGAGCCTGTATGGGTGAGGCTGAAGCTCAGGAAAGATCGGCTGCCCAAGAAGCTCAAGATTGCCGTGCAAAAGCCGCCTGAGCTTCTGCTGGTTCCGGCCTTTGGGGAGCTGGTCGGCGGCGCCCCCGTCAACAGGAAGGTGCCGACTGAACTCATAGGGCCTATTTTCAGGGCTGGGGCCGCCAGACTTGAAGACGGAGAAATCTATCTTCTGAACGGGACTTTTCTGGGGACTGTGAAAGCCTCGCGCAAATTCTTAGGTGTCACTTCGAGAGCTTGAGCCTCGATGGCATCTCGATGAGACTGGCCATGGTCTTTGCCAAGTCCATGTCGAGTTTCTTCCCTTTCCTCAGCTTATCTACTAGCACCAGGGTGTCCAGCCCAATCTCGATCATGTTCTTCTCAAGCTTCGGCTTGTCGACCTGGCTGACGTCTATCGCCCCCTCCTTCTCAGGGGCCGCCAGTATGGCCAGGATTTCTCCCACCAGGATTCTGTCGTCACGCCTCCCCTCGTAGAAGTCCCGCATCGTGCAGTAGACCGAGAATTCCATTGAACTCGCGAGGACTCCCATGCGCTTGTATGACTCCAGCTTCGGCGTGACCATCTCAGTGATTGGCGAGAACTGCGGGGTCTCGGCGAAATAAAGGTCGTCCTTGACGTGGGTGATTCCGACCCATAGGTTCTTCAAGAGGTTGTAGCCGTGCTTCTCCGACGCTGCCACCATCAGGGGAATCAACTCCGGGTTGGCTATGGCCGGATACTCCGGGCCGACAGCCGCCCTGGTCGTCCCCTCGTCCCTGACAGACGCCGTGCTGATGACTAGATCCCCGATGTTTATGAACGGCTGAAGCGCCCCGGCCGTTCCGAGCCTCAGCATCGTGACCGGCCCCTGCGCCAACTCCATGGCCTCTGGCAGTATTATCGCGGTGCTCGCCGGCCCCATGCCGGTCGCGAAAGCCGAGACATTTATCCCCTCGTACTCGCCGTGGACCACAGTGTAGCCGCGGTCCCCTTCCTCGATTTCAGAATTCTTCAAGTACTTGGCTATTTTTTTTATTCTCCCTGAGGAGCCCCCGCTGAGAATGTTCGGGTGAAGCTTGTCCACACCAAGGTGATATGCCTCGCCGCTCGACGTCTTGAAAGTTATCGGTTCCATTGTTCTGCCTCCTAGGTCGGTTCTGGCTGGGCGCCTTTAAAAGTTGTGGAATTGGGGCCTGGTTGGCGGCCCACCCAAAAGCTAAAAACTTGCGGGGCCCGGCGATAGATGGGACAGGATGAGAAAAAACGAGAAAAATTGGACCGAGGTGATCTCAAACCTCGCGATTGTGCTGGTCTCGCTGGCCTCCCTGTTCGCAACGGTCAGCTGGATTGCATCAAGCAAGGCAAGCGGACCCGCAAGCGACTACAAGACCGCAGCCCTAGGGATAATGATTCTGAGGCTGGAATCAGAAACCGACGCCTCCAACTATTTGACGCAGGCCCAGATGAGCACAACTCTGGCGAGCATTTCCTTTGCGAGGGCGGAGGCGACAGACAACCTTGAGCTCAAGGAATATTTGGACAACATAGGATACACTCAAATTTCATTTGCGAACTTTTACGCGGCAGCGGCGGAAAACGCGAAAAACAAGGCAAACTCGTACTATGACAACTACTCCCAGAGGATGGCGGACGCCGCTAAGCTGGGCAACGTGGCGGACTCGAGGTCGACCGCTGCGCTGATATTTACGGCTACGGCAATAGTGAGCTCAAGCGGCACCCTCCTCAAGCGGAGGGAGGTCGTGTACCTTGCAGTCCCGACTTTCATAATAGCTGCCGGTTTCTTCGTCTGGTCTTTTTTAATCTGACGGGCGCTCAGAACTCGTAGGCCTTCCCAACTTCAATCTTCTCGTGGACTCCCTTGACCAGGCCGTGAAACAGCTCCGGGTGCTCAGAGTGGATTGGGAAGAGGTGTTTAGGGTTGACCTCCCTGACTATCTTCTCTATCTCCCTCCTCGAACAGTGCCCGGATGAGTGAACTTGGTGGAAGCGCAGCTTGAAGTGCCTCAGCCAGTTGAGCATTACTTGGGTCTCAAATTCTTCCTCCGGATAGGGTTCGGACATGGAGTATACGAAATGGCTTCCCTGGTCTGGTTTTATGTCGACAAATTCGGCAAAGTGGTAAAAGTCCAGATTCAGCAGAAAATCTTTCTGGCGCTTGTGGATGTCATCGGCTTTGAGCGCGCCATCGATGAACGGCCTCTCCCATTTGTCGTAGTCCTTATCCAGATAACCGCCGCTCTCCTTCCTGCGGGCATAGACGAGGTAGTCCCTGCCGATTTTTGGAACATCCAGCCCTTCTTTGGCGAGACTTGTGAGAAGCAGCGCGGCCCTGGGAGAAAGCACAAGCTTCCTGCCGATGTCTTTCGCAACATGCACGAACGTGGCCATCCTATCTACATCTCTCGGGTAGAATGTCGCTGCGGCAAGCTTTTTTGCATCCGATAGGAACTCGCGGCTCTTGACCCGGACATCCTTCTCGCCTCCAACATATCTCTGTCTTTCCGCGACAGACATTCTCGTCCCCTCGCATATCATGGCCGACGGTTTTTCCCTAACCATTGCCGAGACGAACTTCTCCGTCAGCTCGGCGCTCGGACCGTGCATGCGGAAGTCGCCGGTGTAAACTACTGTGCCTCCCGAGGTGTGGATGATGAAGCCGCACGCCCCCGGGGCCGAGTGGTCGACGCTCATGGGGATGACCTCAATTGAGCCAACCTTTATCTTCTTCCCCGGATCGAACGGCCGGTAGTCGTGTTCTCCGAACTTTATCTGTGAGCTTTGTTCTATTGCGTTGACTGCAACCTTCGCCACCCTGCTGATGTGGACTGGAATTGAACTATCCACCAAATCTAGGCGGGCGATGTGGTCGTAGTGTGGATGGGAGATGAAGATGGCGTCGAAAGCCGGCTTGCTGTACTTCAGGTCTGTGAACCTCAGCGCCTCTTTTGAGTACAGGCCTGGTGTCTTGGGCACCAAACCAAACTCGAAATAATCCTTCGCCCCCGCTACGCTGCGCGGCTGGAGCCATCCCGTGAAGTAGTCCTCGCCGCTGCCGAAACTTTGCCCGAACTCCAGCCATACCTTGGTGTCGCCGTCCTCAAGCAGTATCTTGCTGCCGCCTATCTCGCCTATTCCGCCGTAAAAGCGAACGTCTGCCACAGTTATTTCTGTTCCCGCAGCGGTAAAAACCTGCACAGTGTGTTGGAAGACATCTCGCTCAAATATTGATTTTTTGTGCGCCGCAGATGATAATGCCGTCAAAATAGGGAATTTTTGAACCTTTCTCCTAACCAGATTTCACAATGATTATTCCCCCGATAACGAGGCTGATTACAACGACGGCGATAGTAATCCAGGTTTGAATCTGGCTTCCCGGCCCAACTGAAATCTCGGCCAACGGCACGCTTATTGAATCTAAAGAGCTGATGTGTTTGCTTCCCCCATAAAGACCGTCAGCGGTTTTGAAAAACAGGGGGTTGCCGGAAGAGTCCAGTACTATTGAAGTATACCCGCCAACGTGCTCCACGGAGTCGACGGTCTGAATGTCCCACTCGAAGCTTGGACTGGCGTCCATTTGCTTCCTTACTAATTCAGCTGACGGCGGCACTGGCGACAAGATAATAGTTGAATCTATCGCCCCGCGTAAATCTCCTGTAAAAATAAATGACGAAACCAACGCTAGCGCCGACACCAGTAAAACAGCCGGTCCGATTTTTACCATGCCCGCCCTCAATCAATAATCCTAAACTCGTCGCTTAAAATCTCCCATTTCACATCTGGCCAAAAACGAGTATTACATACTTTCATACGGCGCCACATTTTTGTGCTGTAAAACATAAATGCTGGCGTGCAGCATTCATCATGTGACTGTGGAGGATGATCCATCTGGCTCTTGAAGGACTGGACGGAAGGTACGTGGACATCGGGCTTTCTGGTGCCCTGCTGATGGTCCTGCTGGCGCTCGTCGTCTGCCTCCCGGCTTACTACATCCTCAGGAAAAGGTTGGAGAAGAAACTGGTTCTGGCAATGCTAGCACTGTTTCTCGCTGGCTATGCTTTCAGGCTGTTCTTCATGCTGAGAAACCCGCTAGTCTACGGGATTGACGGCCCCTACTACGTTGGACAGGTGAAGAGCATCGTGGCGACCGGCGTCCCGTCTGAGCCAGCCGTGGAGCCCCTCATTCTTTACTTGGCGAGTGGCGCATCTGTCTTCACAAACGACGCGACCCTCGGCATAAAAATCACCCAGGCCTTCTTCTCCGCGTTGCCGATCCTTACAATATGGCTGCTTGTGTTTTACCTGACCAGAAACAAGTTTGCAAGTTTTGCGGCGGCGTTGCTGATGACTTTTTCAGCCATAAGCCTGGGCATTTCGGACGCCCTCAGGAATGCCGGCGCGCTGGCTTTTCTCCCTTCATTTTACCTGTTCTTTCTGAAATTTGTCAACGGCGAGGGACCAGAGTGGAATTTGAAGGCCTTGATAATATGGAAAAGAAAAATCAACCTGTCTCTGAACCTCAACCTCTTGCTTTCCTTTATAATCTACCTCTTAATCATCGGTAGTCACTTCCTCACCGCAGGTTTCGCAATAATGACTGTTGTTGCGTACATCGCGTTCTTCACGGGCTATAGGAGAAAACTCCCATGGAAAGAGCTCAAGTTCATGACTGCTTTGGGGATTGCCGTCCTGCTCGGCATGGCGGCATCCAGCACAGTCCGGGGGAAGATATTCTCGGTGTCTAACGACCTCGCCAAAAGCGACCCTGTCCCTGCAAATCTTTTCCCTTTTTCAGAGAGTTCTGTACCTGTACCTCCCGGCGCAGAAGGTGGAATGCCTCCAACGAGCTTGTTCACGCTTATGTTGCCGTTGATTCTCCTTGCTCTCCCGGCGATGTTTTTCTCGCTTCACCACAAAGATAGGAGGTATCTGTTATTCACCGCCACGATTCCTTTGGTAATACTCTGCATGCAAACTTGGATAGTCAACTACATGTACGGCTTCAGATTTTTCATAATGGTTTACATTGCGCTTTATGTTTTGAGCGGGGTTTCCATATGGTTCCTGCGGCCCCGATCCAAAAAGGTCGCCACGGCAATCCTTGTGGCAGGGATCGCTTTTTCCCTAATATCGGTTGTAGGCATGGCTGGCGCGACCTCAAGTTGGATTTCCATGGAAACTTGGGAGCAGCTGCGGTGGATTGGCCAGCGGCTCCCGGAAAACTCAATAATCACAACTTCCGAGGGCGGGCTTTTCTATTGGGGTACGCTTGTATTCGGAAAGGAGATGGGGTCTACATTCCTGCCAGGGTGGACTTCATCTTTAGGCAACCTAGCGGAGCAGATGAGGCAATTCCAAAACCAGGATAATATTGTTCTGGCCGTCGTGAACAAGAACCTCACCGTTGGACAGAACCTCGAAAACCTTGGCCTTGGATTCTACGACAACCTGCAGACCGAGAACTACATCGTGCTAAAGCTGGCTGAAAACTCCGACAACACCGTTGGAGGATACAGCGGCCCAAGGCAGCTGGGCGCCGCCCAGGACAACGGGCCTGGGGGGCTGCCAGTATATCCGGGCGCCACCCAGTTACAGCTGAGCCAAGCCGAGCTGGAAAACACTCTCTTTCGTGATTGGCACCCTCCCGAAGGCACTTCCATGGCAGCATACAGTACAACTGCGACCCCCGCTACGGTTGTGAGCTGGTACAAAACACAGATGACGGGATGGACTTTGCAGGCGGAAAATTTAAACGAATACTCCGGCTTCCTCCACTATAGTAACACGGAGGCGGGAAGGTCGGCGCAGATTTCGGTGTTTGACAATTACGGCATCAACAGGATTCTGAGCATTGCCGAATGGCCTGCAAGCACCTTCGGGGGACCTGGCGGTACACAGGGGGGCCCGCAGGGCTCCTCAGGACCGACCGCCACGAACGAAATCAGGTTCAACTACAATCCTCTCTTTGCCTTCATCCTTCTGCCAATCGAGCTGGTCCAGGCACTCTACGGAACGGCGCTATACGGGGTGTTGAAGTTAGTGGTCGCCATCCCCCTATCGGTTGGGTTGATTGGATTTTTAGTGGGGTTGATTGCCCCAGCTTGGCGCAGACTCGGACCTGCCCATCCCAAAAAGCTGAAACGGAAACGCGGGGGTTGAAATTGGTTTTAAATCAGCCTCGCTGCAACCGAATGATAACTTGAAAAAGGAAGTGACGAAATTAAGTTTGAAACTATGAAGCTCAAGCTCAAACAAGGGGATTTAAAAGCGATTGCCGCCCATGCTCTGAAAAGCTACCCGAAGGAGGGCTGCGGCGTTCTTCTTGGAAACTTTAAGAAAAATGCAATCGATGTCATGGAAGTCGTGGAGGCGAAGAATGTCAAGGGCTCGCCAGTGGAGTTCGAGGCAGACCCACAGCTGGTGTTTGAGGCATTCAAACGGGGGGAAAAGAAGGGGCTGGACCTCGTTGGGATTTACCACTCACACCCGAATATGGGCGCATTTGTAAGCTCAAGAGACGCCGAAATTATGAAGCTATGGCCGGGGACGGCGTGGCTGATCCTCGGTGTTGCAAAAAACAAGGTTGATGAACAAAAGGCCTACATTTTGAAAAACGGCGTTATAGAAGAACTTGACATTGAAGTCAGCTGAAGCGCACACATGAAAATTATCTTGGCTAGGCACCATAGTTTTTGTGCTGCTCAAAAGTTTCAGAGAAAATTTTGGATGAAGACGGCGGGCCGAACAGCTCTGGGATTTTACCGAAAGCGCCAAAATATTTTTCCCTGATAACCAAGCACCCCTTTATTTCAGGAATGAGCTTTGCCCGTTCAAGCCCGCGCCCCACCGACTCTGCCAGGTCGCTGCCCTTCACGGCGTTAGCTATCGAGGTCGCGGCGGCGTCGGCCAAGGCAGCATCCCTAGCGACCACGGTCACTGCATCGGCCTCTCCAAAGCTCATGGAGTGACCAACCGTGCCCGAACTCGTGCAAATCCCTATCGGCAACTCGGCTGGGCGAACCAAGAATCCTATTTTTCCAGGTCCATCCGCGCCGCCGGCGAAAATCCCGACTCGAAACTCCTGGTTACCCGCGATTGCTATGTCTCCTCCGTTTTCAATTATCACGTTTTTGGCGCCGACGCTCAGAGCCGCTTCGGCCGCCACCTGCGAAATTGCACCGGCGACAGCTGCAAACGGCCCTACCTCAGCAAGCCCAGCTGCCTTTAGCATGAGTTCGATGACACGCGGATACTTTCTTCCAAGTTCCAAGGGCTCAAGCGACCACCGGAATTCTGGGTTCGTTACAATGAGCCCTTCGACTTCCCGCCTAGCCTGCAAGCTGGCATCGATTGCAGCGTCAATCGCCCGCTCCTCGTCGCACTTTATGAGCAGGCTGGTCTCCTTGAACGACCACCTTTTCTCGTACAAATGACCACCTAGAACTTCTGCAGCTCCAGCGCCCTGACGGGACAGGACGGCAGGCAGAGCTCGCAGTAGATGCACTTGTCCTCGTCCAAGTCTATCGAGTTGTCGCCAGTCAGGTGAAGTGCCCCCGTAGGACAGAGGGACAGGCAGGCCCCGCAGTCCATGCACGATTTCCTGTCAAGCTGTATCGCCTGCTTGATTTCCCTGAGTTCAACTCCCTTTTTCCTGAACAGCTCTATCGCCGCGTCCACTTCTTTGTTTGGGGCGTCCACCGCGAGCAGAATCTTGCCCCCGGCAGAGTCGAACTCGGCGTAGAGAATGTTGAAAAGCAGCCCTGTCTCCTTGATGACCGACGACAGGACGGGCTCGGCTGCCCTTTGCGGGCTGTACTCGATGAGCATCTTTCTTGTCATCTCTCTCCCTTCTCCAGCAGTCTCGAAAGGTCGCTGCTTGTTATTATTCCCTTGAGCTCACCTTTCTGGCCGACGACAGGCACCCCGGATATCCAGTGCTTGTCAAGCTTCCTCGCCACCGAGTCCACCGGCTCATCCTCCAACGCCGTGATCACCTTGTGAGTCATTATCTCCGCCAGCCTCTCCTTCCCGGTGCCGACTGCCGCAGTTATGTCCCATGACGTAACTATCCCGACCAAACGCCCGACATCATCGACGATTGGAAGATGGTCAAACTTGCGTTCTGTCATTGTCTTCGCCGCGCTGAAGATGGTGTCTGAAGGCTTGGCTGTGACTACATCCCGCGTCATCAGGTCCTTGACGGACGGGGCTGCCGCGGCCTGCTTCATCGGCCTGAAGACCTGAGTCGCCGACAGCAGGCGGGCTGGCTGTGACAGGACAAACTTGCCCTCGCCAATCCATTTCTCAAGCTCCGCTGCAATTTCTCGCGCCATCTTCAGGCTGCTCAATGGACTCACCTTAACTTTTTTGCCATTGATATCTATGCTCCCGGACTTCAGCTCGGCGTAAGTCACTTCCCTGAGCACTGGCCTGTCCCTTCTCGGGACGCCGTAGTCCAGCAGGTTTGTCTTTATGTCCTCATCGCCAGCGCCCGCAGTCTTCGCGACCCGCTCGTTTATCACTGGGATCGGGATGCCCAGCCCGACGTAGAGCGTGGTGCCGTACTTCTCGACCGTCGCGCCCCTGATGTATCGCGGACTCATCTCCTTGAGGTCGCCGACGGTCATGATGGTCCCCATGGCCTCCTTCGGGGCGTGCTGCGTCCCTTCCCAGAAGATGAAACCTTGGGCGCCGCCGAGGAAAATCCTTGTCCCGACCCCAACCGTCTCGTAGTTCAGGTCCTTGTGGAGGGGGCTCAGGCAGCCGGCGCCGGAAAATGTAACGTTGCCGTGGTCGGGCAGAAGCGTCCCCATGTATGTGTAGATGGTCTCGCGCCTAGAGTTCGTGCCCGCGGCATATCTCTGGTATGAATTGCGTGGGTTGCATAGAACGGCCTGGTTCAGATCATCGATGGTGAACTTGACGTTAATATCCCTCCGCGAGTAGCAGTCCGTCCCGTAAGCGCTGCCCCTCAGCTCCACCTCCATTCCTTTGAGAAGGTCTTCCATCACGTGGCCCCCTCCGTACTCAAAACCAAGCGTTCTGGACATGGAGGTCGCGCCGAGATAAGTGTCAACGGCGGCCAGGCCAGCGTAAGCCGGGACATCGTTGAGGTAGACCTCCCCCCCGCCCAGCTTTATCGGCGGGTCAGCGTGCCCAAAGTTCAAAAAGGCGCCGGAGCTGCACATTGCCCCGAATGTGCCCGTGGTCACGACGTCGACCTCCTTCGCGGCCCCGACCTCCCCCTTGCTTCTGACGATCTCTACCATTTCCTCTGCCGTGACCACGACTGCGTCGCCACGCCTGATTTTTTCATTTATATCCGCCACAGACTTGTTCACTTGTGTCGCCGTGCCATCACCCCTTCTGGATTAAAATCCTCCACTCGTGCGCCCCAGTCTTTTCCACATTGAGAACCTTGTGGCCCTCGTTCTCCATGCTCCGCGGGACGTTCTCGATCGCTGGGGCGTGGTCCACAATCACCTCGAGCACCTGGTCTCTCTCAAGCTCTTCTATGGCAAGCTTGGACTTTACGAAGGTGTACGGGCAGACCTCGCCGCGGATGTCTATTGTGCGGTCAACCTTTGTCAGAACCTCACCTCGCATACGTGACCGTAGTCCACCTTTGAGAGGTCAGTGATTGCCGGTTTGTCTCCGCAGGATGGGCAGCCCTTGTTTCTCTGAAGCTCGAACTCCTCGAACTTCATGCTTGCGGCGTCGAAGAAGAGCACCCGGCCCACGAGAAGGTCGCCCGCGCCCAGCAGGTACTTTATCGCCTCGGTGGCCTGGATTGCGCCCACCACTCCCGGCACCACCCCGATCACCCCGGCCTCCTGACATGTCGGAATCATCCCAGCTGGCGGCGCCTCCGGCGTCAGGCACCTGTAGCAGGGGCCCTTCCTTGGTACCACCGTGAGCGCCATGCCAGTGAAGCGCAGCACCCCCGCGTGGGAAAATGGAACACCTCCCAGGACACATGCGTCGTTGACGAGGAATTTCGTGGGGAAATTGTCGCTGCCGTCCACAACAAAGTCCCAGCCCTTGATTACGTCGAGAGCGTTGTCCGGGCCGAAGCGCTGGTTGTGCGTAACGACTTCGACTTCTGGATTAAGCTTAGCGATTGTCTCCTTGGCAGACTCAACCTTCGGCCTGTCGATGGTGGGTGTGGAGTGGATAATCTGTCTCTGGAGGTTGCTCAGGTCAACATTGTCGCAGTCGATTATGCCGAGCCTTCCGACGCCCGCCGCCGCCAAGTAAAGGGCCGCTGGCGAGCCAAGACCTCCAGCACCTACAACAAGGACTTTGGAGTTCAGGAGCTTGCGCTGCCCCCTGCCGCCTACTTCCTTCAGGATTATCTGGCGGCTGTATCTCCTGATTTGCTCCTCGCTGAAACCTTGAAAGTCCCCAACTGCCACTTTTTTATTTGCCAATCGCTTCACCCTCACCAAACAGTCTCTTGCTAAAACCCTAAAAATCTCAGCCACCTGCGACCGCCGGGATCAGCCTGACCTCGGCTCCCTCCTCGAGCCTGGTGTCCAGCCCCTGCAGGATCCTTATGTCCTTGCCGTTGACGAAGACATTCACGAACCTGCGCAGCCCCCCAGTCTTGGGGTCGAGCACCCGCTCGCCGAATGGCGGGCCGAACTTTTTAATCAAGGCGTCGACGAGGCCTTTCACCGTGTCGTCTACCAAGTCAACATTGGTCTCCGTGACCCCGACGAAGTCCTTAAACATCACGGAAAACTTCACATTCACTCCTACCATCACGCCACCTCTAACCAGTTCACTCCTGGAGTTTTAAGCTTCGACACCAGCTCCTTGAAGCTCTCTAACGTCGGCTCGATCTTGAAAGGTTTTGGAAGGGAAGGAGCGATGCTCTCCTGCGTCTTGAGGCCGTTGCCGGTGATGTAGAGAACCACCTGCTCGTCGCGGTCGACCTCGCCGTCCTCGACAAGCTGCTTGAGCGCTGCCACTGTCGTCCCGCCAGCGGGCTCCGTGAAGACTCCCTCGGTCCTGGCCAGCAGCCTTATACCCTCGATTATTTTCTCGTCGCTGGGCGCCCTTCCGCTTCCCTTGGTATCGCGCACGGCCTGGATGGCGTAGTAGCCGTCTGCGGGGTCGCCTATGGCCAATGACTTGCAGATGGTCTCTGGCTTTTCCACGGGGATTATTCCGTTCGACCCCCGCAGGAGGGCCTGCACCACCGGGGAACACCCCTCGGGCTGGGCGGCCGAAAGCCTCGTGCTCCACCCGTCTATCAGACCAACCTCCTTGAGCTCGTTCAGCCCACGCAGGGCCGCGTGGAGCAGGGCGCCGGAAGCAACCGGGACAATTATGTGGCCCGGCGCCTTCCATCCCAGCTGCTCGCAGACCTCGAAAGCCAGCGTTTTCGATCCCTCCACATAGTATGGGCGGACGTTGATGTTGGCGAAGGCGATGTTGCTGGAGACAGCGATCTCGGTGGCGAGCCTGTTGGCCTGGTCGTAGGTGCCAGCGACTTGGATGACGTTGGCCCCGTAGGCGAGCGTCTGGGCGATCTTGGAAGTCTCGAGGCCCTCCGGGATGAAGATGAAGCAAGGCAGGCGGGCCTTCGCGGCGTGCGCAGCCATCGCCCCTGAAAGGTTCCCTGTGGACGCCGCGCCTACAGCGGGAGAGCCGAACTCTATGGTCCTTGAAACCGCCACGCTGGAGGGGCGATCCTTGAATGAAAAGGTGGGGTTTACCGAGTCGTTCTTGACGTAGACTTCCCTCAGGCCGAGTTCATGTGCGAGATTGTCCGCCTTCAAGAGGGGGGTGTACCCCGCCCCGATGTCGACAATGGACTTTTCATTCTCAACTGGCAGGAGATCCTTGTAGCGCCAGATGGTCGGGGGGCCGCGGGCAATGGACTCTCTCGACACTTTCTCGGCGATAGCCGCATAGTCGTAGGCGACGTCGAGCGGCCCAAAGCACAGGCTACAGGCGTGGACTATCTTCTTCGGGTAAGTCTCGCCGCACTCCCGACACCTCAGTCCGGTCACTTCCGTCATTTTGCCACCTCAAAACCCAGTGAAATTTCTAGTTATACTTTAAAAGGATGTTCATTACTGGAGGTTGTATAACGCAGAGTGCTTAAAACCAAAGTATTTTTGGAAGAAGGACAACATTTTCATGGTGAACCTTGCCAAAAGACGGGGGTACAAGGGAACGCTGGGACTTCATTTACAGGACTCTCCCTCCGGAGGAGATCCCTTGGGAGGCTGGCAGGCCGGACCCGGACCTGGTGACGCTTGTGAGGAAAAAGAAGATAAAGAAGGGAAGGGTCCTCGACACCTGCGCGGGGCTGGGCACTCACTCAATTTACCTGGCCAAAAGGGGCTTCGAGGTGAGCGGAATAGACATCTCCCCCCCGCCGTCAAGAAGGCTGGCGAACGGTGCAGGGCGGAGGGGCTGAAGTGCAAGTTCATCTCTGGGGACGCCACGCGCCTGAAGTAGCCGAGCAACCACTTCACCTTCGTCTTCGACCGGGGCTGCTTCCACCACATCCCTGTTGAAAAGAGGGAGGGGTTCATAAGAGGGGTCCACCGCGTCCTGGCGCCCGGCGGCGGATACCACTTGAGCTGCTTCAGCTACAAGAACGGCCCCGGGTGGAACCGCTTCACAGAGAAGCAGTTGCGTGACTACTTCGGTTCTTATTTCAAGATAGAGTACATCAAGGAGGCGGTCTACGTCGAGCCGCCCACTCGTCAGAAGATTTACTTTTACAAAGCTTTCATGACAAAACTGCTGCTCCCCATCAAATAATGTAGTGCTAAAAAAAAAGACGCGGCTATCAAAATTTTTGGCACTGCAAAACTGGGCTTATAAAATCGCGAGTTTTTGGAGAAGGCTAGTCACTTCTCGCGCCAGGACTTGATTTCCCCGCCGTACTCGGCCAACCTGCGCCTTATGTGGAAGTTGCGGAACTTCACCCAGAGCCGCGGGTCCATCCCGTCAAGAATCGCCCGGACCTTCATCCCGCGCTCAAGGGTGGCCTGGCACTTCATGCTGTGCGGGATGTATCCCATTGAGCCGAGGTAAAACTCGTCGGGGATGCTCTCGCCCTTGTCCATTATCTTGACCTCTTCCAGGGACAGCCTCTTGCGAAGCTCCTCCTTGTCCTTCCCTTGGTAGTTCTGGATGCAGCACTCGGGGATGCCGAACCAGCGACCGCGCGAGACCGAGTCCGCCCCCCGCTTTCCAATGTCATTCTCATCGCGGGCGACAATGTAACACCGGCCTTCCAGCTTGAAAACCAGCCCCAGCTTGGCCATCAGGCCCTCAAGCTCCCTGTCAACGCCGCGGCAAATCTCAGACCCTGTTTTCAGTCCGTTGGCCGTCATCAAGATATCAACCACGGTTGTGGGTGGCTGCTTCAGCAACAGGTCCACAAGTTCTTTGTTCATCCTGACCATCTTTCCTTCGGCGGGGGAGTTTTTAACTCTGCACATATATGGATTTTAGAACTGTTCAAGAGTGAGTGGAATGGCCCAAATAAACCTAGACAAATACAAGAACCTGCGGAGGCTGGTGGACGAGACGTGGATAAATGTCCACCCGATCCAGCGAGGGGGAATACTGCCGCCTGAATCCAGAAAAACACTGCAGACCTTCGCCGACGGCTACAGCACCTGCGACCTCTGCATTGAGGGAAAAATAGATCTGGTCAAGACGCCGCCGGTCCTGGATTTCGCGGGCGACCTCGCGAAGTTCCTAAACATGGACGAGGTCAGGTTCACCCCAGGGGCGCGCGGCGCAAAGCAGGCTGTGCTCAGGAGCATAGCCGAGCCGGGCGACACCCTGATCCTGGACTCGTTGGCCCACTACACATCTTACATCGCGGCCGAGGTAAACGACTTGAAAATCGCCGAGGTCCCCCACAGCGGCTACCCGGAATTCAAAATAAACGTGGACGACTACGCCGCGAAGATAGAAGAGGTGAAGCGCCAGACTGGAAAGCTGCCCGCGGCCGTCCTCCTGACGCATGTCGACTACCGCTATGGGAACCTCGCCGACGCCGAGAAGGTGGGGAAGATAGCTAAAGACTACGGAGTGCCCTACATACTGAACGCCGCCTACACGGCGGGGGTAATGCCTGTCGACGGGAAGAAGATTGGCGCTGATTTCCTCGTCTGTAGCGGTCACAAGTCTTGGGCCGCCAGTGGTCCAATAGGAATTTTGGCTACCACTTACGAGTTTTCGGGAAAGGTCTTCAGGACATCCTCAATCAAGGGGCCGTGGTCGGGCCGCGCCTTCCTTAAGAAAGATGTTTTTCTCTACGGCTGCCCGCCTGTCTTCGGGGCGCCTATCACTACCCTCATGGCCAGCTTCCCACACGTCTACAAGAGGGTGCAGCACTGGGGCGAGGAGGTCGACAAGGCCAAGTGGTTCGTCAAGGAGCTAGAGCGCATAAAGGACTTTTACCAGCTGGGGGAGCGCCCGAGACGGCATACACTCATGACGTTCGAGACGCCGTCATTCCACAAAATATCTAAAACCCACTCCCGGAAGGGCTTCTTCCTTTACGAGGAGCTGAAGAAGAGAAAAATTTCTGGAGTTCAGCCCGGGCTGTCGAAAATAATCAAGATGAACACGTACGGGCTGAAAAAGGAAGAAATTCAAAAAGTTATCGACGCCTTCCACGAGATTGCCAAATCAAACAAAATCGCGGTGGAGTGATGAAAAA
>JBFMBF010000005.1:0-58126 GCA_040755315.1 Hadarchaeota archaeon (SeqCode)
CGCTGCACGCCGAGCACAAACCCGTGCTTCACGAAGCTGGAGCCGTTGCACTTTGGGCAGATCATACGTGTACCGAACAGTCTAATGCGGAACTAGTATATATACTTTATTTAACAAAAGCAAAATTTAATTCCCTCCTTTCGCCAAGATAAAAGCTACTTCGACGGCACAAGGTCCACGCAGACGCCTGCGGCTATCGTCTGGCCCCCATGCCTCACGGCAAAGCGGCTCATCTCGGGGATATCGCTCGCTCGCTCTATCACAATGGGCTTGAGCAATGAAATTTTCACCAAGGCCGCGTCTCCCTTCCTGAGCGCTTTGGGTTTTTCCTCCGTCGTCCCCCCTGTCCTAGGATCTATCTTCTGCAGGAGTTCGGAAAACTTTCCGGGGGCGTTGGCGGCGTGGCAGTGAAACAAAGGCGTGAAGCCGGCAGAAATGTCGGTGGGGACGGCCAGCACAACTATTTTGGCCGTGAACTCCAGAGTGACGGTTGGGGGTTTGTCGGGGTGTCCCATCACGTCACCTCTCCTCAACTGGTCTTTTGTTATCCCGCGGACGTTGACCCCTATGTTGTCCCCCGGGACCGCGCTCTGGACCGGCTGGTGATGCATTTCAATTGATCGTACCTCTCCCTTGGCCCCTGCCGGCTCGAACACGACAACGTCGCCCAGCTTCAGTGTTCCTGTCTCAACTCTGCCAATCGGTACAGTCCCAACTCCGGTGACGGAAAACACATCTTGGATGGGAACCCGCAGAGGCTTGTCCACAGGCTTCGGCGGCTCAGTGAGCTCTTCCAATGCTTGGATGAGCGTGGGGCCGGTGTACCACTTCATCTTCTCGCTAGGCTTGGACACCCCATCCCCTTGGAATGCCGATATGGGGACATATTTGAAGCTCTCGGCTCCCCGGTACCCGATTCCGGTCAACAACTTTGCCATGCTCTCCTTCAGCGTCTGATATGTTTCCTTGCCAAACGAGACTGTGTCCATCTTGTTTATCGCGACAACCAGCTGGTCAACCCCGAGGGTGAATGCGAGGGCCGCGTGCTCGCGGGTTTGCGGCATTACCCCGTCGTCGGCTGCCACGACAAGTACCGCTGCGTCTGCCTGGCTGGCTCCAGTTATCATGTTCTTGACAAAGTCCCTGTGGCCCGGGGCGTCGATGATCGTCAGGGAGTTCTTCTGCGTTTCCAGCTTCTGGTAAGCGATGTCTATCGTGACTCCCCTTTCTCTCTCTTCTTTTTCCTGGTCCATGACCCAGGCAAACTTGAAGCTTTTCCCCTTGTCACCCATGGCTTCAAACTTCTTCACGTCTTCGGACCTCACAATTCCCGTGTCGACGAGCAATCTGCCTATCAAGGTTGACTTGCCATGGTCAACGTGCCCGATGAAAACAAGGTTGACGTGCGGTTTTTGCATGGATTATCCCGAGGTTGAAGGCGCCCCCGACGTTGCAGGCGTCTCCGGCTTTGGCGCTTCTGGGGGGCCTTGCTTGGATTCCGTGAATTTCTTGATGTTCGTGGCCGCCTGCCTAAGGTCTCGGGAAATCTTTTCGGCTGCCCTCTTCAGCGGGTCTGTGTAGACATGCACGATTTCGGGCTTGCCGCGCTCAAAAGCGAAAAGCTTGTTGGCCACCCTGTCGAGGATAGCCGCATTTTTCTCAATAATCTGAACGGTGTCCGGAGGGAACTTTCCTTCGGCCTCTATTTTTTTGGCAAGATCAGAGGTCCTCTGCGCCACCCTCTGGGAGTCTCCCTGGAGGTCTTCCCTGACCAAGCCTCCAAAGTGTTCTTTTCCTAGAATCATTTTTGTCCTCCTGCTGAGAAGGTCGGCATTTGTGGAGAGGGCTTCAAGGTCTGCTTTCGCTATCCTGACTGCCGTCCAGACGTCATTTTGATCCAAACGAACGAGCTCTGCGCCGGGCTCGCCGACGTCCGCCCAGAGGGAAAAGTCCTCCAGCGGGATGCTCTTTGGCGCCACCGGGGCAGGCTTGCTGTAAAGGTAAATGACGGCCAGCCCCACCATCACCGTGGCCAGAGACACCACCAGAAAAAGCGCTGACCCTGAAGAAGCGGCGATGACTGACGCTGCTACCCCTATCCCAAACGGAAGGAATGCGAGTGGTTGGAACTTCATCTCATCCCTGTAAACAACAAAATGCATGACAAAAAGCTTATGGTTTTGCGCTTCCGGGTTTCTTCTATGAGCTGGATATCCCCAAAACACCCCCGGGCCGAGTCTCTCCGGACCAGGGAGCGGCTGGTCAAGGGTTTCAAGGCGGGCATGGTTGCGCCGGAGGGCCTGACGGCCCACGGTAGAGGGGAAGCCTTTGACTACCTGCTGGGCGAGAGGACGACGGAGCAGGCGAGAAGAGCGATAAGGGCGGCCGCCGCAGCGCTGCTTCTGGCCGAGAGACCGGTGATTTCAGTTAACGGGAATGTGGCTGCACTTGTGCCAAGGGAGATAGTTGGGCTGGCTAAGCTTACCAACGCGAAGCTTGAAGTCAACCTGTTCCACGGTTCCGTGGCGCGGGAGAAAAAAATAGCGTGCTGGCTCAAGAAGCACGGGGCGCGGGAAGTCCTCGGGGTGGACCCTAGATTCTCCGTAAAAATCAAGGAAATCCACAGCAACAGGAGAAAGGTCGACAGCCGCGGGATTGCTGGCGCAGATGTCGTGCTTGTGCCTCTCGAGGACGGAGACAGGACCAAGGCTCTGAAGAAGCTGGGAAAGCAAGTCATCGCCGTGGACTTGAACCCGATGTCGAGAACAGCGAGGGCTGCCAGCATCACTATTGTCGACAACATCGCACGGACGATGCCGACTCTTGTTGAATCTGTCAAGAATCTGTCGCGCTGTTCGAAGGCATGCCTCCAAAAGGGGCTTGAGAACTTCGACAACGACACCAACCTGAAAAAAAGCTTGGAACTCATGCTAAACAGGTGAAAAAATGAGCCCGACATGGCGGAAAACGCATTTATGAAGCAAGACTACATATTTTTGGCGCCGGGGGTGCCGGGGTTCCGCAAGGGCCCGACAGCTCAGTAGGTAGAGTACCCGGCTGTTATACCTGGTGTGGATGAAGAACGAACCTCAATAAAGGGGACGACACGCTTGGTTGCAGCAACCGGGTGGTCAGAGGTTCGAGTCCTCTCCCCGGCGCCATTTTTAAAACCCGAAAAGTTCAAGGTTACTAAAATCACATGTATAACTGGATTTGATGAAAATCCTGCTGCTGTCCAAGAGAGATGTAGAGAAGCTCATCTCTATGCGGGAGACCATTAAAGCTGTTGAAGAAGCCTTCCGCGCAAAAGGGCTGGACAGGGTCCAGATGCCCCCAAAGTCTTACGTTTATTTCAAGGAATACAATGGCGATTTTCGGGTGATGCCCGCATACCTCGAGGAAACGGGTGCCGCAGGAGTCAAGATTGTCAATGCCCATCCCAACAACCCAAAAAAATACGGTTTGCCGACTGTCATGGCGACAATGTTTCTTTTGGACCCGAGAACCGGCATCCCGCTGGCGATAATGGACGGTACATTGATAACAAACATGAGGACTGGTGCAGGAGGGGCCGTGGCGGCGAAACACCTTGCGCGGAAGGACTCGCGAGTGCTGGCCATGGTCGGGGCAGGGGTGCAAGCCAGGACACAACTGCTGGCGCTGGACGAGGTGCTTGAGATTGGGGAGGTCCGAGTCAACGACTCTTCTTTGGAAAAATCCAAGCAGTTCTCGGCTGAGATGGGTAGGGAACTAGGCGTTGTGGTGAAGGCCTTTAAAAATACCAAGGATGCTGTCGTGGGCGCTGATGTTGTTGTCACAACTACCCCAGTCCGAGTTCCGATTTTGAAAGATTCGTGGATTTCCGAAGGGATGCACATCAACGCCATCGGGGCGGACGCTCCGGGAAAGCAGGAGCTTGAGCCGGAGATTTTGCTCCGCGCCAAGGTCGTGGTAGACGACATCGAACAGGCCATCCACGGCGGCGAAGTCAATGTTCCGCTCTCGAAGGGGGATATTTCTCGTGGCAACATCTACTCCGACTTGGGGGCGGTGGTCACAGGAAAAAAGGCTGGCAGAACTTCGGATGAAGAAATCACGGTCTTCGACTCTACGGGGCTGGCGGTCCAAGACATAGCAACCGACTGGGTAGTTTACAAAAAGGCGAAGAAGCTCGGAGTCGGGCGAGAAGTGGAACTCTTCTGATTACTTTTAAATCGAGTTCCTCATCAGGATTGGGGAAATCTCGTTTTTTAGAGCGTTAAGGAAAGGTTCCAAAGATTCTGCTGGCACGGTGGCCCCTGCTGCCCCCTCGTGGCCGCCTCCCGAGCCCTTGAAGCGCACAGCAATCCTGCGCAGGAGCTCGTTCAGGTCTACTTTGGCGCCGACCCTGCGCCGCAGGCTCACGTCGACCTCGTCCTCGTCCTGCCGCGTACAAACCCCGACATTGGCGCTTGAAACACCCAATGCATAGAGGGCCGCTTTCCCCAGGCTTCCGGAAGGAAGGTTTCTGACTATCGCCAGGCTGCCTTCCTGCACTGTATGGGCCTTCACATATTCGTACGTGTCCCACTCTCGCTTGGTGGCTTTGATTGCCCGTTCGACCACATCTGGTATCTCCGTGGGCGGTATCCCCTTCGAGAGGGCATATAGAACATCCCTCTTGTAATCGTAGTCCCCGGCGGCTTCCCCCAGCGCCTGGCTCAGGAGGCCGGCTTCCATGTAGATGGTGCGCCTGTCGTACTTGTTCAACCCCTTTCTGACAAAATCCGTGTCCTCGCAATAGTCGCCTATCGCGCCCCAGAGGGCCACACGATCAAGGTCTGACTTTATCTCCTTGATGAGCAGGCGGAAGACCAGCTCCGCGCCGCTCGTGCTGATTTCGTGGGCAATCTGGGTGGCCGGGATGTCCCACTTCAGGGTGGCGTAAGGGAATGGGTGATGGTCGACGTAAATCAACTCCTCTTTCTGAGCAAGCTCCCTCATCCTGTTGAAGATGCCCTCCTTGTGGGGTTCGCTTATGGCGATGTCGCAGATGATGACCATGTCTCCGCTCTTCACAGCGTTGAGGTCGCGCAGGAGGTTTATCGGGCGGGTGAACCATACTTCTGCATCTGTGAAGAGGGACTTGGCGAGAGCCCCGGCGCATATCCCGTCAGCATCTCCATGGGTTAAAATCTTTACTGCCAAGTTCACCACATTTGATTTCTGTTTTAGTGTATAAGCGTTTGTTGTGGCCCTGCAAAAAACAGCGGAACCGTGTGCTTTTTTAACGGGGCCGGAATTTGATAATTCGGTTGTATGGGAGAAGGCAGAGGCTTTGGAAAAGTAATACTCTTTGGGGAACACTTTGTCGTTTACTCAGTTCCATCCATCGTCTCTGCCATTGAGAAAGCCACGACAGCCACCGTGACGCGAGGCGACGGGACGGGGTGGACACTTGACGATCGCAGGCCGGAGACGCTTGGTTACAAGCGGGAGAAGCTGGAGCAGCAGAAAGACTCAATCGAGAGGGTGCTGAAGGCGGCGGGCGTTGACACGAAAAACAACCCCATCAAGATATCACTGGGCGGGGACCTAGTGGCGGCGAGCGGAGTGGGGGCAAGTGCTGCTTCATGCGTCGCGCTGGCGAGGGCCCTTTCAGACGAGTTTGACTTTGAATTTTCGGACGAGCGGGTGAACACAATAGCCTACGAGGGTGAGAAGGCCTACCACGGCAACCCTTCAGGGGTGGACAACACCGCGGCCACTTATGGCGGGCTCATCTGGTTTGTCCGAGGAAAGCCTATCGAGAGGATAACTGTCAGGCGCCCGGTGGAGGTGGTGATAGGAAACACAGGCCTCGTCGCCAACACTGAGGCTGCAGTGGCCGGGGTGAAGGAGCGAAGGCAGAAAAACCCTGAAAAGTATGGAAAAATCTTCAAGGGGGCAGAGGAGCTCGCTTTCATGGCTAGGAAGGCGCTTGTTGACTATGACCTGAGGGCTGTCGGCAGCCTCATGGACGAGAACCACAGGCAGCTGCAGGCGATAGAGGTCTCGAGCAAGGAGCTGGACTTCCTCGTGGATCTTGCCAGGGAGAACGGCGCGTACGGGGCGAAGATGACTGGCGGGGGGCTGGGGGGGAACATGGTCGCCCTGACGCCGGGGAGGGCGCTTCAGGACTCCGTCGCCCGCGCCATCAGGGAAGAGGGTTTTGAAGTAGTTGCGACAAGAATAGGATGAGAGGATGAACTTCAGGGACTTCGTGAAGCTGCTGGATGAAAAGGGCCTCCTCGTGAGGATCAAGCTACCGGTCGACACCAAGTTTGAAATCTCGACCCTCGTGAAGATGATGAACGACAAGCCGCTTTTGTTCGAAAACGTGCGGGGACATTCTATGCAGGTGGCGGCCAATATCTGCTCCACGCGAGAACTCGTCGCCCTCGGGCTCGGGATAAAGCCTGGCGAAATTATTTCCAAGCTTGCCCACGCCATAGAAAATCCCAAGGAGCTGAAGGTGGTGAAGGCCGAGGGTTACAGGGAAGTGCCGCCTGACCTGTCAAAGTTCCCAATCCTGCTCCACTACCCGTTCGACGGCGGGCCCTACATCTCCTCAGGGGTGGTGGTGGCGAGGGACCCCCAGCTCGGCATAAACATCTCGTTCCACAGAATGATGGTGATCTCAAAAGACAAGATAGTGCTGAGGATTCTGCCGCGGGACTTTGATACATTCCTCAAGCGCGGGAACAAGGAGTTCGCCATCTGCATTGGCGACGCGATGCCCGTCCTCGTGTCGGCGGCCGTCTCGGTGGAGCTGGGGAAGAGCGAGCTCAACATTGCCAACACCTTGGGAGAAACCAACCTGCTCGAGCTTGGCGGGCACAAGGTCCCAGAAGCGGAGATAGTCATGATAGCGGAGATGACGGGGGAGGAGCATGACGAGGGGCCTTTCCTCGACCTCACGGAGACCCCCGACATCGTGAGGAAGCAACGTGTTGCAAAAATCAAGAAGATATTCACAAAAGACAAGCCGCTGTTTCACGCGCTGCTGCCCGGCGGCCTCGAACACAAGACATTGATGGGGATGCCGAGGGAGCCGACGATATTCCGGGAGGTGAGCAAGGTCTGCGAGTGCAAGGATGTTTTGATAACCCCTGGCGGCTGCTCATGGCTGCACGCCGTCGTGAGCATAAAGAAGAAGAACCCGGACGACGGCAGGAAGGCCATAGAGGCGGCTTTCAGTGGGCACAAGTCACTGAAACACGTCTGGGTGGTGGACGACGACATGGACATCCACAACCCTCACGAGGTAGAGTGGGCGATGGCGACGAGGTTTCAGGGCGACAAGGACCTGATAATCAAAAAAGAGCCGGGTTCCTCGCTTGACCCATCCTCTGACCTTGAGACAAGGATGACGGCGAAGGTCGGCTTTGACCTGACCATCCCATCTGACAGAGACCCGAACGACTTCAAGAAGCCGGAGCTGCCGATGAAGCTGGACCCGAAAGACTACTTGGTTTGAAATAGCCAATGACGGCTGGGTCAAAGGAGTTATTTTAAATTGCCCGCCGCCTAAGTTGGCCAGGTGAATATTTGAGGATATTGCTGATACACGCCGACTTCCTCGAGTTCGAGGTGAAGCAGCCCACGCCAGCCGCTGAAGAGGTCGCCCAAGAAAAGAGGACCGGGCGGCTGGAAGAGGTGCTGGTCGTCTTCTCGGCTGCGGAGGAGGAGGACGAGGGCAGCATTGAAGAGGTGTCCAAAAACGCCGCGCGGGACATAGCGGACGTGGCGGGGAAGGTCGGGGCCGAACGCGTCGCCATCTACCCCTACGCCCACCTCAGCCCATCTCTCGCTTCTCCAAGGGCCGCAGTGAAGCTTCTCGACGCGACCCGGGATGAGCTGCAGAATCTCGGCCTTGAGACCCACCGCCTGCCGTTCGGGTGGTACAAGGCTTTCAAGATTTCATGCAAGGGTCACCCCCTCAGCGAGCTGTCACGCCAGATTACGGCGGGGAAGGTTGCGGAAGCCCTCACGGAGGCGCTGGTGCAGGAGGAGAAGGTAAGGTCAACTTGGTTTGTGCTGGAGCCCAGCGGCGAGACCCACGAGGTGAAGCTGGAGGGCAACGACATCACTGGTTACGACTTTTCAAAGAACGAGAACCTCCGGCTCTTCCTGATGCACGAGATCGCTAAGAAGAGGGAGGCGACCGAGGAGCCGCCACACGTCCAGCTCATGAGGAGGCTTGAACTCTTGGACTACGAGCCGGGGAGCGACTCCGGCAACTTCAGGCTGTACCCGAAGGGGAGGCTGGTCAAGAGCCTGCTCGAGGAGTGGGTGAGCCATCGGGTGAAAGATTACGGCGCGATGGAGATAGAGACCCCGATAATGTACGACTACGAGCACCCGGCGCTGAAGGACTACCTCGAGAGGTTCCCGGCGCGGCAATACACGCTCAAGTCCACCAAGAAGAAATTGTTCCTCAGGTTCTCAGCTTGCTTTGGGCAGTTCCTGATGGCGGCCTCGAGCACCATCTCCTACCGCGACCTGCCCCTCAGGATGTACGAACTAACGAGGTACTCTTTCAGGCTTGAGAAGACGGGAGAGCTTTCGGGGCTCAGGCGCCTGCGCTCGTTCACGATGCCGGACATGCACACCATCTGCAGCGACGAGGAGCAGGCGAAGAAGGAGTTCCTTAACCAGTTCAAGTTGAGCATGAGATGCATGAGGGAGATTGGCTTCACGCGGGAGAACTACGAGACTGGATTCAGGGCCACGCAGGAATTCTGGGAGAAAAATAAGGATTTCGTGACATCACTGGTCAAGCTGGTGAAGCGCCCCGTGCTGCTTGAGGTCTGGAGCCACCGCTACGCCTATTTCGACCCAAAGTTCGAGTTCAACTTCGTGGACAACCTAGGAAAGGCCTCCGCCCTGTCGACTGTTCAGATGGACCACGAGAACGCGAAGAGGTACGGGATAGTTTACATAGACGAGAAAAATGAGAAAAGGAACCCGCTTATCCTCCACTGCTCGCCTTCCGGAAGCCTGGAGAGGGTGATCTACGCCCTGCTTGAGAAGGCCGTCAAGGACCAGAAGGTGGGGAAGTCGCCGAGCCTTCCCCTCTGGCTGGCGCCGACACAGGTCAGGCTGATCCCGATCGCCGACCGCCACAGAAAATTCTGCGAGCGGGTCGCGGACGAGCTCGAAAACTCCTGTGTGAGGGTGGATGTGGATGACAGGGGCGAGACTGTGCAGAAGAAGATAAGGGACGCCGAGAGGGAATGGGTTCCCTACAGCATCGTTGCGGGGGACAGGGAGCTCAAGCTGAAGAAGATTCCGGTCAGGGTGAGGGGCAAAAAGGCGCTCAAGCAGATGACAGTGAAGGGGCTATGCACAGAGATTTCAAAGAAGATCAAAGGAATGCCGTTCAAACCCACCCCTCTGCCGCGCCAGCTCTCGAAGCGGCCGATTTTCTTTGGCGGATAATTTTCAAAAATCCATTGGATGGTTAAATATGAAAATCCCAAAAAGAGCCGCCTACGCTGCGATAATCTCCCTGGGCATCGTCAGCCTGCTTGGTGATGTGGTCTACGAAGGCGCCCGAGGTTTGACACCCGACTACCTGAATTTCTTGGGGGCTTCTGCAACTGTACTCGGCATCGTCACAGGGCTGGGTGAGTTCATTGGTTATGGGTTAAGATTATTGAGCGGAATTTTCGTCGACAGGACCCGGGCTTATTGGGCTTTCACCTTCATCGGGTACGGATTGATTGTGGCTATCCCACTACTGGCTTTCGCCGGAAGCTGGCAAATCGTTGCGATTTTCATACTTTCGGAGCGGCTGGGCAAGGCCTTTAGGTCGCCTGCCAGGGACGTGATCCTTTCGGTGGCCAGCCACGGCGTTGGCACCGGGAAGGCATTCGGCATCCATGAATTTTTGGACCAGATAGGCGCGGTGCTGGGTCCGATCATTTTGTTTGCGATAATGTTTTTGACAGCGGGGAATTACTCGCTCGCTTTCGCATTCCTTACAATCCCATTCCTGTTGATGCTGTTTTTCCTCGTCAAGGCCTACCGCAGCATAGGGAACGTCTCAATCGACGGTAAGAAGAGCGACAAAGCACCGCTTGAGGGCAATTTTTCCGCATACATCGGCGCAGTAGCCTTGAACACTCTCGGGCTTGTTCCAGTTGCAATACTGCTCTTCCGCGTTTCGGGTATCGTCCGGCCCCTTGGGCAGGCCTGGCTGGTGCCGCTGGTTTACGCTTTTGTCCAGCTTGTGGATGCACCGTCCGCCCTAGTTTCTGGCCACGCCTACGACAAAACTAAAAGAAAAGTCCTGCTGCTCCCTTTTGCGATTTCCATCTTCCCCACAATGCTTGTAATGCTAACGAATAATTTAGCAGTGTTTTTGCTTGCAGCTGCAATTCTTGGATTGATCGAAGGCATGAGGGAATCTATTTACCGCGCGGCCGTGGCAGACATGACCCCGCTCGTGAGCAGGGGGAAAGCTTATGGGATTTTTCACACGGTGTACGCGGTCTGCATTTTGTTCAGCAGCATCATCTTTGGCGTATTTTTGGACCTGGGAGTCTCAATTCCACTGATAATTGTTTACATCTTGGTGACGCAGGTTTTGGCAATGGTGCTGCTTTCTAAATCTTTCCGAAAAATCAAATGAAGTTTCACATGGTCTTCAAAAACAATTCCATGAACTTGGATCCGTCCACAAGCCCAAGCGTCCCGTGTTTTGCTGAAAATTCATCGAACTTAAGCCCGTCACCTTCTGAACTCGGGGAGTAAATTGCGAACGGGACGGGGTCCGAGACGTGGGACTTCACCTTTATCGGCGTCGGGTGGTCAGGCAGGATGGCCACCCTGCACCCCTCTGCCTTCTCGAGTATCCTGCCGAGTAGCCTCCTGTCGAGGTCCTCTATTGTCCTGACCTTTTGTTTGGCATCACCCTCGTGCCCGGCCTCGTCCGGCGCCTCTACATGGACGTAGACAAAGTCCCTTTTACTCAGCGCCTTGATCGCATGGTCGGCCTTCCCTTCGTAATTTGTGTCGTAATAACCGGTGGCTCCAGGCACATTTATCACTTCCATCCCAGCGTAAACCCCGATACCGTTTATCAGGTTAACGGCCGAAATCATTGCCCCCTTCAGCCCGTATTTTTTCTTGAAGCTTTCGAGATTTGGCTTCCTCCCCGGGCTCCACAACCAAATCATGTTTGCTGGGTTCTTCCCCGCCTTGACCCTCTTGATGTTAACAGGATGCTTCGAAAGCGGCTCCCTGGAGGCAAGCATGAGCTCGTTCAGCTTTTTCCCCAACTTCCCTCCCGCAGGGCCGATCATGTGCTTGGATATTTTTTCTCCAACTATGTCGTGCGGAGGGTCGCAGCCCGCGGCGATGCCAGCGTTCCTCATGATAAAAATGTGCCTGTACTTCACGCCCAAGTGGTACTCCCCGCCTCCCAGCTTTTTCACCTCGCCCAAGAGCTCCTCGGCCTCATGGTTTGATATCTGGCCGCCAGAGTAGTCTGCTAGGATGCCGTCTCGCTCGGTGACAAGGTTGCACCTGAAGGCTACATCCCTTTTCCCGAGCTTTATCCCCATCGCCCCCGCCTCTAGAGGGCCCCTCCCTGTGAAGTATTTCCTTGGGTCATAGCCGAGGATAGCTAGGTTCGCCACGGCAGAGTCTGGAACCATGCCGTCCGGGACTGTTTTGACAATGCCGACCCTGCCCTCTGACGCGACAAAGTTCATGTTTGGCTTCCGGGCGACCTGCAACGGGGTTTTACCACCGAGCTCCTTGCAGGGGTAGTCCGCCATGCCGTCGCCCACCACAACGATGCACTTCATTGTTTTTCCTCAAACACGAGAAGTTCTTCCTCGTACTTCCTTTCACCGAAGGCACTGCCACCCGGGAGGTGTTTAACCTTCTGCTTTGACAGCTTGCCGACGAGCATTTTATCTACCTCCTGCAGATTCCCTCCAAGAAGCCAGGGGATAGGAATGTTGATGTTGACCGGCCTCACTGGCAGGACATGGCGGGTGGTCTTGTGGGCGAACACTTTCCCAGCGAGCGCGACATCTATCACCTCTTCTTTTGTCACAGAGGGGACAAGCATGACGACCGCGGTCTTGTCCACAGTCGCCAGGGCATCCTTCTCCTTCTCGTAGCTCAATCTGAACCCCTCCTCATTCAAAACCCGCTCGACCCTCTTAATCCAAGCGTAGCTCTCGTGGATCTCGGTTTTTTTGGCCGCTATCAGGTGACATTCCGCCGGGGTGAGGATGGCGGCCGTGGCCCTGCGCCCGTTGACCGTGCTTTTGGCCTCTTCCAAGGAAGATTTTCTCACGTCCAGACCGAGCAGCGCGAGGATGAGCTTGAACAGGCGCACTATCTCGTCAAACTGTACCCCGGCGCTCCTCGCCACCCTGTACCAGCAGCTTATCCTGATCCTAGGGTCGTTGTAGTCCACGGAACAGACGGGGAGGTATTTGAGGCCGAGCTCCTTCGAGGCCGCCACGCGGTGCATCCCGTCCAGAACAACCCTCGTCCTGCCGTCAGCTATTATCGGGTCCTTCACGAAGCCGCTTGACTTCATGTTCTCCATGAGTTTTTTGAGTAGCTCGGGCACTATCTCCTCGTGAATGCGAAGCTCTTCCACCGGGAGGACCTCCAGCCGGCACCCGAACCCGTGCTCTTTGAACTCTAACGACAAGCTACCGCCATTAGCACAATCTCCGCCGCTTTCAAAAAGCTAACGCGCCCCCCCCATATAGCCTGTAGAAAAATTTTAATAGCTGTGAATTTCAGCAGATTTGGGAGGGGTCAGCCCCCACATTCAATGGAATGGCCAACCAACAGAGGCCCGTTTGTGGCCTCTGCCAACCAGCCTTCCTCACCCCTCCCACCTTTCTGCGAGTTTCCATCCATGCCGTGGCTTACTTCTCTCCGTCCCGGATGCCCCCCTCCACTATCTGGAAAGTGGCAGTCTCTGGCGGCAGCGCCGGGTGGTCAACCAGGTGCGCCGTTCTCATGTTGCCCTTGGATTTTCGCAGGTACATCCGCACGGTCGCTGAATGGCCGAGGACATGCCCTCCGATGGGCTTTGTCGGATCCCCGAAAAACGTGTCTGGCCTGGACTGAACCTGGTTTGTCACCAGGACAGCCATGTCTTCCAGCTCAGACAGCTTGTGCAGCGATGCTAGGTGCCGACCCAGCTTCTGTTGCCTCTCGGCCAGCGAACCCCTGCCGCAGTACTCGCTCCTGAAGAGAGCAGTCACCGAGTCCACCACAAGAAGCCGCGCGTTGTTCTGCTTCGCTATCTCTCCCGCCTTTTCCACCAACAGCATCTGGTGGTCCGTCGTGTGCGCCCGGGCAATGTAGATGTTGTCGAGCGCCTGTTTTGGATCAATCCCTGCAGCCAGCGCCATCTGGGTGATCCTCTCCGGCCTGAAGGTGTTCTCGGTGTCTACATACACGGCCCGCCCGCCGATCCCGCCCTGCTCTTGAGAGAGCTGGACGTTGACGCACAACTGGTGGGCGAGCTGAGACTTCCCGGTCCCGAACTCCCCGAAAACCTCTGTTATGCCCTTGGTTTCCAAACCTCCGCCCATAAGTTTGTCGAGTGCTGCGCTTCCTGTGCTGATGCGGCTGAGGCTCTTCCTGCGCTCGAACACATCCGTGGCCTTCTCGTAACCCATGCTGGAAGCTTCCCTCGCGGCGTTAATCAGCTTTATCGCCGCTTTCGCCCCTATCTCTGCCGCCTCCATTAGCTCCCCTGTCGTTGCCACCGCTAGGCTCTCCACAGAGTCATAACCAGCGGCTCGCAGTTTTTCGGAGATGGCCGGGCCCACGCCATCCAGTTCTTCAAATTCAACCATTTTTTCACCCCCGTAGCTCTCGATTTGGCGCGCAAGTTTTATTTGGCTTTTGGGGAGAGAGGTCTCCGAAAGTATTGTTTAAAAGCTGCTGGAAAACTCGGAAAACACCATAATCGCGGCCATTATCATGTGTTTTACGATTGGGTGGGTGCGAAAGTATTCTGTAAACCTCAGGGCGGCTCGGACAGCAATGTTTTAGCCACCGGCCTCCACTATTCTTTGGTCGCATGGAAGAAGAACAGGTCTCGGAAGCTGGCCCGCTGGTGGATTTGCAGAGGTTCCTGGGGCAGGTTATCCTCGTAACCGCGAAGGATGGGCGCAAGTTCAAGGGGAAGCTGGCCCAGTTTGACGAGCACATGAACGTAATCCTAGAGTCCGCCGAGGAGATCTCAAAAGAAGGGCAACCGAAACAACACAGGCTTATTCTTTTGAAGGGCGGAAATATTACCGAAGTCTCCGTCTAGAGCTGCCTCATCCCTTCTACCACTTTCGCCCCTTCGAAAACCTCCCTGCCGTGTTCTGTGAGCTTGTAGATGCCGTCCGACTCGCCGACCAGCCCCTTCTCCAGCAGCGAGCGAACGTATGCCTTCACGGGCCACCAGTTTTCTGAACCGTGGAGGGTCTTCAGCTTTCTGAGCCCTATGCTGTTTTCCGCGGCTATTATCTCGAACGTCCTCTTGACGCCGCTCCTGTCGTCATTCAGCCAGTTTATGTCCTCAGTTACTCCCATGCTCCCAGCTATAGTCTGCTTGAGGTAAAAAAGCCCTTGAAGGTGGGGGCCGGATACTTGAGGTTTTTAAAGGAGACCACATAATGAAATGGGTGTACAGTTGAGAGGTTGGTTGCTACTCGGCGCCGGAGTTGCCATTGCGGTAATCCTGCCTCTGGTGGCCATGGGACAGACAGATTGGGTGAGGCTTGCCGGGCAGATAGTTCTCACGGTTGAGCTGCTCCTGCTTACTGGGGGGGCGGCGCTTTTCGGCTACATCTGCCTGAAAGCCCAGGCCACCAAGTGGGGAGTGGGGCTGTTGGTGGTAGCGTTGCTTTGTGTTCTGGCTGTTTACATGGTCTGGGCTGGCAAGCTGCCGTTCTTCTAAAATCCACCTGGCACAATCTCGTAAAGCTTGTGGAAAAGCTCCTTCAAGGCATCGGTGTGATCTAGGATTTTTTCCTTTCCGCCCGGCGACCTGGTCGAGTAAAGGACTTTGATCGGCATTATCCTTGAGAGGATGATCGCGACCGAACCGAGCACAAGGCTCATGGCCTGGGTTCCACCGCTGTAGTTAATCGTGACCTCGTCGCTTGGCTTTATCTTCTCCAGGACTTTGCCGAGGGCGTCGCCGATTGACTCCGGATCGAAGGCGTCGCATGGTACAATCTGGAGTTTGCACCTCGCCTTCCTGGCCGCCTCTTGAAGAACCACGGAGTTGGGCTTTTTGTAGCCGTGCTCGCTCGCCGTGTACTTGAGGCCGTCGGGAGACGCCACAAGATAGCAGACGTTTGGCTTCCTGATCTGGATAATGTGCTCGAGAGGGCGCGGGTGGAAGCCGAGCGTCAGGATGGCCACTTTCATTCACTTTTCCCCCATTGTTCAGCGTTGAGCTGTTTCGCTCTTTCTTGGAGTTTCATCATTATAAAGTCTCTGGCCTGAGTTCTCTCGATGTCGCTTTTGAAGGAGCCCTCCATGTGCTCGAGCCGCGGCTTCGCGAACATCTCGAACGCCGCCCCGATGTCGCGGTCGGTGATTGGGGCGTCCTTCACCTTGTCTGAAAGCAGCTCGGCAGCCTTCTGCACTATCCAATCCAGCTCAACGTTCATTCAATCCGAACACTTTTAGACGGCGGGGTTTAAAGGTGATGGGAGACGCGTGGACGTATTTGAGGCCATCAGGTCCAGGAGGAGCGTGCGGGCGTTCAAGAAGGGGCCGCTCAATGAGGGAGACTTGGAGAAGATTCTGGAGGCTGCCATGCAGGCTCCGAGCGCCGGGAACACTCAGCCATGGGATTTTGTGACCGTGAAGAATGAACATGTGAAGGAAGGGCTTGTCCATGCATCGGGACAGAAGTTCATCTCGCAGGCCCCGGTCGTCGTTGTCGTCTGTGCTGATACAAAAAGGTCGTCTAGAGCTTACGGGAAACGCGGGGAGGAACTCTATTGCATCCAGGACACTGCCGCGGCTGTCGAGCACATTCACCTGGCGGCGGTGGCTTTGGGCTACGGGACTTGCTGGGTGGGGGCTTTCGACGAGGAAGCGGCGGCGAGGGCGATCGATGCCCCGGATGGTGTCAGGCCAGTGGCGATTATCCCGATAGGGAGGCCCGCGGAAAAGCCCAAGCCGACTTCCAGGTTGCCCATGGAAAAAATTGTCCACGAAAACGGTTTTTGACGGCTTGCCGACTGTCAAACGTTTATCACTTCTCCATGTCCAACGTTTATCGCTGCACTTGATAGCATGTCAAACGTTTGACATCCGAAACTCCAAAAGTGGAACCGCTAAATTAATCAATCATTCACATTTACCCGATGCCCAGAAGCTTCGGTTTCCCAGAATAAACCTTTGAAACGATAAGCTGCTCCGGGAGCATGTGCTTGAGAAATGCCCGCTTCACCTGCGGGAAATTCTTTTCCCCAACCATGGCAAAAACGGCCCTGCCTATCATCGCTTGGCTCGCCAAGATGGCACCGGCCCCTTCGGCGGCCCCGATTATTCTCTTTAGGTCCTCGTCAAGCAGTCCAAGCCCCTCGACAAACTCGTAGGAGACTGACCCAAATGTTTTGAGTGTAGGCTGCTTCAGCAATTTATCCATCGCCTTCCCGCCAAGCTCCTCCGCGTTTTTCAGGAAACTCCTGCTGGACAAGAAAGACTTTGTTGAAATTGGCCCCAACGTCGCGCAAATGACCCGCATGTCTGTTGGAACTGGTATCCTCCTCCACATGCCGTGGGGCGGCGCGCCAGGCTTCACCCCAATCACCAAGCCACCGAAGGCCTGCGCCCCCACGTCGCCGAGTCCCGTTCGGCATTTGACCTCCGCCACGTGGGCTACTCTCACCAGCTCCTTTCTCGGCAGGCTCAAACCGACGGCTTTTGAAAGCGCGACAGCTGCGCCAATGGCTCCAGCCCCGCTCGCGCCGTAACCGGCTCCTACAGGGACCTGGCAGATGTGATCAATTGCAACTTCGGAATGGCCACGGACAAGTCTCAGAATTCTTTCAACGACTTGAGATGTGGTGTCTGCCCTGACCCTTTCGCCGTCTATCCAAATCTGCAAAGAATTCCTCGCCGCAGGTTCTGCTTTGACCATCGTGAGGACGCCGACATCGAGACATGGGCCGCAGTTCCTAGAACCCGTGCGCTCCGGCACCTTGGCCACGCAGGGCTGGAAAAATCCTGAGATGTGGGCTGGAACAAATGCAAAGGCCAGCATCACTTCGCCTTCATCTTCTTCATGACAGTGTCAAAAATGGCTCGCGCGATTCCCTGCTTGGTTGCGCGAATGTGCTTTGTCTCGGAAGGTGTCAGGAGGACAACCTCGTTTGTGTCTGTTCCAAAGCCCGCACCAGCGCGAGAAACATCGTTGGCGACCACCATGTCAATCTTGTGCTCGCTCAGCTTTGCCCTGGCCACCGCCACAAGCTCCTTGTCTGTCACCCCGTGCTCGGCCTTGAACCCTATGACAAATGCTTTCGGCATTCGCCTCCTGACCTCGTCTAGCAGCCTTGGCGCCGGCTTCAGCTTCAGAGTGATCTCCCGGGTGTGTCGCAACTTGGCCTTTGACGGCTCCTTCACGACAAAGTCTTGGGGTGCTGCCGCGCACACCACTATGTCCGGCTTTTTCTGTAGCTCTCGGTCGAACGCCTCTTTCATCTCCTGCGTTGTCTGAACCCTGATGGTCCTAACGCCGGGCGGAGGAGTTTCGCCTCCAGGCCCGTAGACGAGCGTGACTTCAGCCGCCCTCATGGAGGCCACACTGGCCAGCGCCAGCCCCATCTTTCCGGTGCTTCTGTTTGTGATAATCTTGATGGGGTCGATTTGCTCAACTGTTGGCCCAGCCGTGACCAGAACCTTAACCCCCTTCATGTCTTCCGGCCCGAGCAGGGCAATCACGAAGCTGACCAGACCCTCCACGGGCGGGAACTTGGCCCGTTCCTCCTCAATAACTGGCTCCAGCAGGTGGATTCCCGCCGCCCTGAGCCGTTCCAAACTCTCCTGGAAAAGCTTGTGCCTGTACATCGAGGCGTGCATGGCCGGAACCACCACCAGAGGTTTACGCAACCCCAGCGCGGCGGAGACGACCGATGTCACGGGTGTATCGTCCACGGCCCACGCGATCTTGCTGACTGTGTTCGCGGTAGCTGGCGCCACCACAATCAAGTCGGCCCACTGCGCCAGCTCCACATGCTCCAGTTTCCCCGTCAGCGCCGTAACTACCTCGTTGCCTGTCGCCCAGTGCATGAGCTGAGGAGTTATGAGCTCCGTGGCCTTCTGGGACATCACGACACGGACATCTGCGCCGTGCCTCATCAGTTCCCGCGCGAGTTCCGGGGACTTGACGGCCGCCACGCTGCTTGTGACGCAGAGGACTATCCTGCGCCCTTCCAGCTCCCTGCCCTTGGTGCCCCTAATGTCGTGTGAAGGGTGCATAATTTCCTTACTACAAAACCATCGTTGCCTTTAAACCTGTTCCACTGCCCAGATATTGCTGGTTTTCAGAAGTAAACAGACGATTTAACGCCGTGCTATAATTCCAAAACGCCGTGCTATAATTCCAAGCACGTTTCATTGTACACGCGAAGTCTTCAGGATTTTTCCACGCTGGTCCATCTCCCCGTACCTGATCCTTATTGAGGAAATGGGTCGCCCGTCCTCCGAAGCGACAAACGGGACTTCCACTACGGAAAGCTGCTGAAGCCCCTTCGACGCCCTCAGCCTGTTAAGTTCCTCGGCCTTCGGCCTAGTCTCTGGACTCACTACGATTGCCTCGGCACTCCTATCGCTGGCGGCTGGCCCGAATGGGTCAAACAGTACAACTAGTTTGGCGCGGGGCAGCCACCCCTTCTGCTTCAGAAAGTCCAACACCAACCACATCCTTACGGAAAGCGGCTGGATTCCTGCGGAGTCCTTCCTCAGCAACTCCTGCATCTCGTCCGAGCAAATCCCAAGCTCCACCTCTTCTCCGATCTCAAAGGCCTTGCTCAGAAGCGCCGCATGGCCGTCATGAAAGTAGTCAAAAGTCCCGCCGACGACGACCTTCCTGAACTTCAATTGACTGCCTCGCTCCATTTCTTCCTGATTGGCCTGTGTGTGAAATGCCTCGCACGTGGCCCTGTATAGTCAGCAACCCTGTGCCCACGCCCGACCACGTAGTACTTCGTCGTCGTCAGCCCCTCCAGCCCCATCGGCCCCCGGGCGTGCAACTTCCCCGTGCTTATCCCAACCTCGGCCCCCAGCCCGTAACGGTAGCCGTCGCTGAACCTGGTTGATGCGTTGACCATCACGCTTGAGGAGTCCACGCCCGCCATGAACTCCAGTGCGGCCCGCCGGTCGGATGTGACGATGGCGTCAGTGTGCTTTGAGCCGTAGGTGTTGATGTGGTCAATCGCCTCCTGCAGCGAGTCCACAACCTTGACGGAAATTATGAGGTCAAGGTACTCGGTCTTCCAGTCCCTCTCGGCTGCCGGCTTTATCCCCCTCAAAATCTTCCGCGTCCTATCGTCGCCCCTCATCTCGACTTTCGCCGCCCTGTAGCGGGACGCCAGCTTCGGAAGGAACTCCTTGGCGACCTTCGAATGCACGAGCAGCGTCTCGGCGGCGTTGCATACGGCCGGGTACTGAACCTTCGCATCATAGCTTATTTCAACAGCCTGCTTCAGGTCAGCATGCTCGTCTACATAAACATGGCAGATGCCCTCGGCGTGACCCAAAACAGGGATGTGGGTGTTGGCCTGGATGTACTTTATGAACTCGCTGCTTCCGCGCGGGATTAGCAGGTCTATCTGATTGTCCAACTTCAGGAGCTCATTCACCTCTTCTCTCCCCTCGATTAACTGTATCCAGCCCTCGGGAACACCGCTCGTCTCCGTCTCTTTTTTTATCAGTTCGTGGAGGGTGCGGTTGGAGTGCTTGGCCTCGCTGCCGCCTTTCAAGATGACGGCGTTTGCGGACTTTAAGCACAGCGACGAAATCTGCGGGAGGGCGTCCGGCCTCGCCTCGAAGACGGAACCGATGACCCCAATCGGGCAAGTGACCTTGTAGACCTCCAGCCCCTTGTCCATCTCCATCGCGTAGACTGTCTTTCCTATTGGGTCCTTCAGCTTGGCGACGCTCTCCACCATCTCAGCTATGCTGTCTATCTTCCCCTCGCCCAGCTTCAGCCTCTGGATGAATGCCTTTGAGACGGCCCCTCGCTGGCGGAGGGCCTCGGCCTCGCGCAGATCCTCTGCGTTCGCCGCCCAGATTTTTTTCTTGGAATTTCTGATTGCTTTGGCCACGCTCATGAGGGCGTAACTCCTTACGCGGTCCGGAACCTTTGCCAACTTCAGCGAGGCCTCCCTCGCAGCCTTTGCTTTTTTTAGCACCTCGCCCATCAGTCCACCCTCGGCAGAAACATTGTCCCGACTTCCTGTCCTTTGATGATCCTGCCCAAAACATTCCTTGCAGCGGCGTTTGCTATCACAACTGCCGTGCCAGCCTCCGACGCCATGCGCGCGGCTTGTACTTTAGTAAACATCCCGCCAAATCCACCAGACGACTTTATGACGGCTCGCTCTATCTTGGGCGTGACCCTCCTGACCAGTGGAATAATGTGGCTTTTCCCGTCGCCCGGGGCACCGCTGTAGAGCCCGTCAACATCTGACAAAATCAGCAGCAGGTCGGCTTTGGCTCCCTTCGCTACATAGGCCGAGAGTATGTCGTTGTCCCCAAGCTTGATCTCTTCCACTGCCACGGTGTCGTTCTCGTTGATTATCGGGACCACTCCCCATTTCAGGAGCGTCGAAAGTGTGTTTTTGAAGTTGCCGTACCTGGCCGGGTCTGTGAAGTCCTCTGCCGAGAGAAGCATCTGGGCGGTCGGCTGCTTCCAGCGGCTGAAGTGCTTCTCGTATGTCTGCATCAGAAGCCCCTGGCCTACGGCTGCGGCCGCCTGCAGGAGCGGCAGCTGCTTGGGGCGCTTGGCCAGCCCCATCCTGCCCACTCCTGCCCCTACCGCGCCCGAAGTCACGACAAGCACATCCCTCCCCTGCTTCCGGAGGACCATGACATCCGAGACAAGCTTTCTAACCTTGCTCTCGTCGAGCTTGGAGTTGTCCGTTAGGCTCTTGGTACCGACCTTCACGACTACCCGTCTGGCCTTCCTGAGTTCCTTCCTCCCTGAAATCACCTTCACACCTCAGTCAATCTTCCTGGCCTGGATAAATAAAAGTGCCTTTGTCGAGCGGCTTTACATTTTTACGGCGGCACCTTGAAGACGTGACTTTGCGGCCCCGAAAGTCGCCTCCGGCAAGGCATGAAAGTTTGGGGAAGTCAAACGCACATATAACGTGGAGCTAGTTGGCAAGGGAGTAAAGCTGGATTGATGGTTCAGATCAGCTTTTGCACCATTTTACAACATCGACGAAAAGATCGGCGCCGTCGGCTGGCTCCAGCAAGAACTCGTTCCCGCGCTTCTCATAGCGCTTCACCACAAGCTCTGGGTTGGCCTGCTCTTGCTTGAAGCCCTCAATCTCATTCAACTCAACCGGCATCGAGATCAGCCCTGTTTTGTAATGCATGGAGTAAGGCGCCCTGACGTCCCCCATCGGCTTAATTATCGAGGCGTCGAGCAGGACCTTGCCCGCCCTCGCTTCCTTTTTAGCGGTCTCGGACGTCGTTAGACCTGGCAGCCTCTCCGACACTTTCGCCTCGGTAAAACGCACAATGTCGGCGTAAAATCCAAAGAAGTTCCTATCCCGTTTCCCTGCTCGCAGCTGCTTTGGTTGGTAATCCTTCGGGAGCTCGTGGGGCCTGAACTTCACCCAGACCTGAAAACCCCTTGAGCCGCTGAACTTCACAGCTAGCTTCACCCCGTAACCTTCGAGAACCTTTGCCGCGACCAGCACGACCTTTTTGGTCTGAACGACATCGACCTTTGCCCCGGCATCGAAGTCTATAACAAGCCAATCGGGGCGGTCGCTCCCAATCTTGTGGATGTATGGGATGAAGTCTATGCCATGGACATCCAGCCACTCCTCAATATCCTTCCGGCTTTTGATCGTGATGTACTTCTGCCCGAGCTTTCTCTGGAGCCAGGCCTTTCCCGTGAACAGCCTGAAGACAGAGACCCACCTGTCACGGCAAAACTCCAGCAGGGGTTCCGCGACATGTGGGTAGTATTGCTTGGCCCTGTAGATCTTCAGGTAGTCCTGGTTTAGCTTGTCCCTGATTTCTCGCCACCTCTTGTCAAAATGCCCCCGCCCCGCCTCAGTGATTGTGTACTCCTCAGCCTTTTCTTCCACGAGCTTTCTCATGATTAAACCTTCAAGCAGCTCTTTGACCTCCTTTTCGCTGAAGCTTCTCCCGGAGTCTCTGCTGACCTTCTCGCGAATGTGCGCCAGGTCAACAAACTTCCCCCGGCGCTTTATCGCAAGCGATGCCAAAATATGGTCGTCTGGACCCGCCTTTTGCATAGGCTCACCGTCCAGCTTACCTGATTTTACGCAGACGCCGTTATCTGCTCAAGCTTCCCGCCCAGCAGCTTCTTAGCGCAGTCCCAGCATGTAAAGCCAGCTTTTGGCTGGCCAGGCTTCACAACTTTCATGTAACCGGTGTCGTAACTCATCAGCTGCACGGTCTTGCCGCACATCTTGCATTTTGGCCCTTTTCCCGGCATATCCACCAAATCAACTTGACAACCAGGGTTAATAACTTCCGCGCTTAAATCGCGTGAGAAAATGCTGCCAATCCTGCATACACCAAAGATTGACCTTGAGGCCCTGATTAAAATTCAGGAAAAAATCGCGGGGCAGGTGAAACGCCGGGATGGTTTCACGGAACTGCGGAGGATCGCCGGCTGTGACATCTCTTTTGCCAGGAAAAATACCGCGTACGCCGCCTGCGTGGTGCTTGACTACCGAACCCTTGAAATTCTAGACAAAAAAGTGGTGAATGTCAAACTCGTGTTCCCCTACATCCCAACATTCCTCGCCTTCAGAGAAGTTGACGGCATGCTCAAGGCCGTGAAAGAAATGGAAGCTGAGGTTTACATGGTTGGGGCCCATGGGTTGGCCCACCCGCGGAGAGCCGGCCTGGCATGTCACCTTGGCGTAATTTTGGACAAACCAACTCTGGGGGCGGCAAAATCAATTCTTGTGGGAAAAGCTGCGGTGCCCGCCAATCGCAGAGGCGCCCACACCTCCCTCAAGGACAAGGGGGAAGTCATCGGAGCCGCGGTAAGGTCAAAGGCTGGTTCAAAGCCGGTCTACGTGAGCATCGGCAACAAGCTCTCGCTGAAAACCGCGGTAAAAATCACGCTGGAAACAACGAGAGAACACAGGCTGCCGGAGCCCATCCAGATTGCCCACCAGCTGGCCACCAAAGCCATGAAGTCCTAGTTTTTAATAATGGCGCATATGTTGCATTGTGAAATGATGAAAATCGGCCTGTCCACTCTGCTCTTCGTGAAAAGCTCGGTTGAAGATTCCGTCCGGATGATAGCCGAACTCGGAGCGGATTGCGTGGAGGTGATTTACGATGTGCCTCACTTCATGCACGACCACGACCCGCGCCAGCTCGGGGGGCTGAAGGAACTTGTAAACTCCTACGGCCTTGAGCCCTCTGTTCACAGCTGCTTCTGGGATCTCAACCCCGCCAGCCACTACCCAGAGGTGGAGGAATTCGCGCTGAAAAGAGTGAAACGCAGCATCGAGGCCTGTGAGCGTCTGGGCGGCAGGGTTGTGGTGGTGCACCCTGGCAGGGCGGCTATCCCAGAACTCGAGTGGTTCATGGAGACGGCGAGGAAGAAGTGCATGAAGTTTTTCGATGAGTGCGCCGCTTTCGCACGGGACAGAGGAGTGAAGGTTGCAATCGAGAACATAGGCCTACCGTTTTTTGTATGCTCAAGTCCGGAAGAGCTTGGGGATATCGTGGACGGTCGGGATGGGTTAGGGATAACGTTGGACATTGGGCACGCTTACAGGAGAATAAAGTCCGCGGGTGTGCAAAACCCGGAGGAAAAAGTGGCCGAAATCATCGCCCGGCTGAGGAACAAGATAACCCACATCCACTTCCACGACAACCACGGCGAGAGCGACGAGCACCTGATCCCGGGGGAGGGAAGCATAGACTTCCGGCCCATTGTCGGCGCCATCAAGGGGATAAACTACAAGGGGCTTGTCGTTGTCGAGCTGTTTGACCCTGGGAATCCAGGCGAAGCCGGACGCAAGGGTCTGGAGAAGACAAAAAAACTATTGGGACCTCAGTAAAATTCTGCGACCACCGTGGTGAAAACCGGCCCTCGAACATCTATGCGCTTCTTGTTTGCCGTGATGTAGCGCTGGGCCACTTCTTCTATCGTCAAATTGATGTCGCTCGGCAACTTGACGTTCCGCGCCCGGACCGTCAATTCTTTCTCACCTTTTCTGGCGCCCGTCTCTATTTCGCTTGCAGAGAGTGCCGCGAATGCATCCATGAACCTTATTCCCGTCTTAACCCCGCTCTCCCGCGCCTGTTTCAAGAACTCGTCGTCCTTCCAACCAGTTGGAGGAAGCCCGATTATGTTGCCGTCAAAGACGCAAACCTCGTTGAACCCCGCCGGGCCTATCAGCTTCGTCCCGCTCTCCGGTTCCACCACCTTCACCCTGACCCGCCTGCCAAGCAGCTCCCCCTCAAAAGCCGTGAACTCGCATGGGCTCGGCTTATCGGCGTGCTCCTCAGCCACCCGTGTTATCTCCGCCGCAATCTCCTTCCCAACCCCAGTCTCCGGTCCTCTCTCTACCCTCACCATTCCGGCCAGCTCCTGGTCAGAAAACTCGGCACGCTTGTACAGATGGGGGAGCACTACCGCCCTTATGTCTTCCTCTCCACTTTCGATCATCAACATCCGCTCCAGCCCCATGCCAAGGTTGAACACAGGGTACGGTATGTCATAATTGCTGAGTGCCACGGGGCTGTAGAAGCCGCCGTCCCCGACCTCCACGGCTTCGCCAGTCTTCGGGTGCTCCACAAACACCTCAAACTCCGTGCCCGGCGCGTAATACTTGGACGTGGCTTTTTTCCTCTCCAGCCTGACGCCGCCAAACCCGAGCTTGGAAAGGACCAGCCGCGCCACCTTCTCCCCGTCCTGGAGGCTAATGCTTTCAGCCATTATAACTAGAGAAGCTGTCCAGGACTCGTAAAGGTGGCTCTTGTCCAGCTTCTGCTCCCTCCTGAACTTGGGACCGACAGTGAACAACTGGAGCGGAAGCCTCTCTCTGTGCTGAAGTTCCTTCAGCAGCCCGAACCATCCCGCAGTGGTGTGCGAGCGGAGCGTGAGGTCGGTGGGGACGGGGATGAGTTCCTTAAACTCAGGGAAGAGTGAAAGCACTGCCGTCGCCTCTTCACCTTTCAGCTCCAGCTCATGCATCATCACATCGACTAGGTCGTCCGAGGGTATTTTACCCAGTTTGTACCTCCTGAATATCTCCTGAAGCTTTTTCACGCTCTTTAGCCCGGTGATTTTTTTAATCCGCTGCAGCTTCTTCTGGCCAATCCCGATGTCCGGCCTCTCCAGCCCCGCCAGGAAGAAGACCCTGTCAAGGATGACCGGGGCCTCCGTCCCATACTGGGCATAGACTTCCCTCTTGTCCACAAGCATCGGCACAACCACTTCCGTGAAACCCAGCTCGACGAGGGCCTTCCTCGTCCTCTCGATGATGTCGTAAAGCGGGTGCGAGGCGCCATTCCCCTTCAGCTGGAAAAGTTCTCCCTCCAACTCCACTAGCTTCCCGCCCTCGCCCCACGCCTTTTCAAAGTCCTTCTTGGCCAGTGCTCTCATCTTTTGAACGTCGAACTTCATGTTTTCCCCTTCAGGGCGCGCTCAAGCCTCTCCTGCCTGAGGGCTATCGTCAGATCGCCGCGCGTCTTCTCGATTATCTGGCGGGCGGCGTCCTGCTTCCTCCTCATCCCGGGCAGGACAGCATCTGCATAGTCAAACTCCATCATGAACTCGAACATCTCCTCCATGAACTTTAGAGTCGCCTCCGCTTTTTTCACGTCCCCAGCCCTTATGGAATCGAGCGCCATCCTCCTAAGCTCCCCGACGGCATCCGCCATTCCAGAAAGGTACGGCTTGTAGGGCACCCCTACCTCGTCGGGAGAAACCAGCTTACCCTTCAGAGCAATTCCCCTTACCAGCTCCGCTTCGGCGTACTCCTGCTGTGCGGCAAAAATTATTCCGGAAGAAGCAAGTTCCTGGTCGCCTTTCACAAGCTTGAGGGCGGCCGCCAGCTTGCCCTTGGCATCCGCCAAGAACTTCTGACTCAGAGCCCTGTCGTTCCTGTGTATGGCGCTTATCGCTCGCGAAGAACTCCTTATAACTTCCCTTGACATCTCTGAAACTTTTTCCCTGAGTCCCGCCTGTGAGTCAAAATGCCCGCGCATTTTTCCTAGCAGTTTTTTCATGGGTCCCGACCGGGTTGGCCTTCAGGCCGGCAGCTTGCGTCTCTTCGGTGTGAGGTATATCTCTGGAATCCTGGGGAGGAGGTAAGGCGCAAGGATTTTCGACGCTCGCCCTATGTCGCTTGAGGTAACTATCCCGACAACATGGCCCTCCTCTACAACAGGCACCCTCCTTATGGAATGCTCGTCCATGATTTTCGCGACCTCCAACATCGGGGTCTCCAGCCCGACTGTCACAAGTGGCTGAGACATTATTTTCTCAACAGTTACGGCTTCAAGCTTCAGCCCCTCCACAACCGCCCTGACCAATATGTCCCTATCTGTGATCAGACCCATCGGCCTATCCCCCCGAATGACCACCAAGCTTCCGACCTCTTTCCTCGTCATTAGCTTCGCAGCTTCCAGAATGCTGGAATTGATGTCAACCGTGGCTACTTCCTTTGTCATGAAATCCCTCGCGTACACGACCATTTCATCCCTCCGAGCTATCACTACATCAGTTGCTTCTCTGCTTAAATATTTCTGCTGTCTCCGGAATCCAAGACGAGGGAGTGATTTTATTTTTTCAATAGGGCCACTCGGCTTGGTTCCGACTCGTTGACTACCTTATAACCACAATCCCCCGCCAGCCTCTCAGCGAATGCCACGACCTCTCTGTGCAGCGGCATGTTCTCCAGCTTCAGCCTTTTTCTCGAGAACCCCACCCAGATGTATCCCTTCACCTCGAGGAAGTCACACCCAGTCTTTTCGATCAGCTTTGCGTATCCGGCGGTATTTTCCATGTTCAACCCTTTCACCAAGGTGAGGCGGACAGCCTTCCGGCAGCTGAAGGAAGGCATGAGCTCCAAGCTTCTGTTGAGTTTTTTCCAGCCGTCTGCAACGGGTCGGCACACTTTTTCATACGTTGTTTCATCTGGCGCCACAAGCGAAATGTAAAGCTGGGTGGGCGCATTGAGCCTCTCAAGGGCCTCCGGATGAAGCCCGTTTGTGACTAGAAAACTTGTCATCCCTCTTTTTTCACTCTCCTTAATCAAGTCGTTTATTTTTGGATAGAGGGTGGGCTCCCCAGCCAGAGAAATCGCGCACTGTTTTGGGTTCTGGGCCTCTTTGAACTTCCGCTTGTCTACCTCAGGGTTCCCCCCAAACCCGCTGAGCAAAAGCCTCTGGGCGGAAATGGCGCCATCCAGTATTCCGGCGGGCTCGTCTGCCTCACCATTCCAGCTGGGCATCGTCAGATCTGTGTTACGCCAGCAGAAGACGCAGCGGTGGTCGCAGAAGGGGAGACTAGGGGTTAGCTGCAGGCAGCGGTGGCTCTTGATCCCAAGCTCCGATGAGTAAAACTGTTCCTTGTAACAGACGCCTTCGCCCAACAGGCTCTTTTTTGTCCAGTGGCACACCTTGACAGCGCTGTGCCTGTTCTTCCCTACCAGCCTGTAGCCTGACTTCTCTAGATTGAAAACATCTGCGCCCTTGACCGCCATCCTACTCCCTTCGATTCAGCTTTTGCTGCAATAGCTTGAGAAAATGTTTCTTGGCTTCACTGAGCTTCCCTTCCCCGTTGGCGCTCGCCGCTCCGGGGTGTCCGCCGCCGCTCCCCTTGAAGTGACTTCCAAGAGAATCCATCAACTCCCCGAGGTGTAGCCCTGTTCGCTCTATGAACTCGGCCCTGGCTCGCCCACTGAGCCGGACCTTCCCCTTGTCTTCAGAACCAACGAAAGCTAGGTCTGCACCGATCCTCACAAACATCGACGCTGCATCCCCTTCGAATGAACCCAGCTCAGCAAATACCACCAAGTTCCCGTTAATCTTGTGGAGCTCCGAGCGGCCAGCGGCCTTCAACATCGCCACCCTTTTTGACGGGTCATCCGGCTGCCTCATCAGCTCCATGACCTTTTCGTAGTCTGCGCCGGCCTCTAGCAGGCTGTTGATGGCGGTGAATGTCCCAGGCTTGGCCAACCTGAGGTGGGCAGTATCACTAATTATGCCGGCTAGTAGAAGGGAGGCCTGCTCGGCAGATAGCTTTGCTCCCAGTTCCTGAACAAGCTTCAGAATCAGCTCGGACTCGGATGGAAAGTCGTCCCAGACAAAATAGAACTCGGCTACTTTTTTCATCTCTTCCACCTGCCTGTGGTGGTCTATTATCGCGATTTTATTACCAGACTCCTTGAGCTTTTTCCCGAACTCTCCGAGGTGGCCGAAGCTTGAAGTGTCCACCATCACCACAATGTCCTGCTTGAGCGGCGGATCCACAACCATCTCCCTGCCGAAGGCCTTGAGGATAGACTGCGCAAAAGACGAGATGTCGTCGGCCGCCCCCGTTCTGGCATTCCCACCCAGCTGTGTCAGTACCTCGGCCAGCACTGCGGAACTGGCGACGGCGTCGGGGTCTGCATTATGGTGACAGAGAACCAAAACATTCTGATTGCTCTTGACAGCTCCCAGCAGGAAATCGGCCGCTTCCATCATGCGGCGACCTCAGCTGGCCGCTTCCGGCGTTTGTTGGCCCTTGAGCGATTGATCCAGCTTATTCCGCATCTCCTGCAGGCGCTGGATCGCCCGCTCCTCCTGTCTCTGGATTGTCTTCACACGTAGGTCTATGGTCTCCTTCTCCTCGGCTAGGCTTTTCTCGACTTCCTTCTTGTTGTACTTCACGAGAATCGTCCCGACGCTTTTGTATACTGTGGCGTCATCTTGGAGCTTCCCAAGCTCTTCTATTGCCCTTTCAGTCTCGTGCAGGAGGACCTCGAGCTGCTGCCTCTGGCTGAGCAGGGCCTGGGCCTGCTGCTGCACCTGCTGGAATTGCGCCAGCTGATGCCTCATCTGCGGTGATAGTTTTTCCATCATTTTTCCTTCCCGACCATGTCCCGCGCCACCGTCGTCCACCTGAGGAACGAGTTAAGGGCCGCGCGTAGAGAGGCCGTATCTTCAGCTTCTATCCGGAGGCATAAAACGCTTTTCCTGCGCGAGAGGCTGGCCTTGCACTTGGCGGATGGCGGAAGCTCCTCCTCAGGCCTGACCGCCCTCAGCACGGCCTCGGCCTCCCTAGGACTTTTGAACTCAAGCTTGACCACTCCTATCGCTGCTTCAGCTTTCACCATGAGACTCCTCCAATTGATTTACAGTCTAAGACATCCCTGCGGCTCAGCCCCGCTTTTGAGCAGATGCTGCGGAAGGCTGGTAAGCCCCCCCGGCAAACTTGGCCCCACAACGCCCGCACTCCCAGATGGCAGTGCTAACTCTCCTGACCCGGACTTCCCCGCAACTCGGGCACTTGTAAGTCTGCCTGGCCCTCTGCTCCACTTCCCCGTACAGCCTTCTAATCTTTCCGCCGTAGCGTGGCCCGAACTTACCTGTCGCGCCTACTTTTTTTGTCCTCGGCATCTTCCTACCCCAGAAGTCTTCTGAACTCGGCAGCCTTTTCTCTCGCGAGAGAGTAGGCCTGCAGCGCCTCTTCCTTCGTGAAGTAGCCGGCCCCGCCCTTCTGCATCGCGCAAATGCTCCCGTCCTCTGTGGTTATCAGCGTCAGCCTAGCATCCATCACCTGCTCCTCGTCAAAGGTAGGGTCGACCAGCAACTGCCCGTTAATCTTCGCCACAGTTACGGCAACAGGCTTCTTCCTCAGCGGAAACTCCGGCTGGGACCATGCCTCGTCTTCTGGCGGCTTCACGTCAAGCAGTGCAGCCACGGCCGCAAGGGCCGCAGCATCTAGCATGTTTCCGTCGTGATCTAGGACATCGATGTCTATGAAGACCGACCAGACCTCTTCGCCGGATTTTATAGACAGTTTCTCGAGATCTATCGTCTCTGATTCTCTGATGCCCCTGTCTACCACCCTCGCAAGCTCAATTGCCTCCACCTTCGGCGGCCCAGGCTCGAAGAGGGGGAACGCCATCGGCAGCAGCTCGGAGTTCACCATCAGTATGCCGCTGTCCGGGGTGTCTGGGAACGGCTCACCCTTGCCAAGCTTCACTCCGACGAGCACATGTGTTTTGCCAAGCTTCACCCGCGCCGACCCATTTGCAGTCTTTATAACTCCTTTCTCGACGGTCGCTTCTCTGAGTTGGTCCAGAGCTCTCTCGTCTGCCCGCTTGCCCTGTTGAGCAAGGGAGATTATGTAATCCCGTTTTACTTTTGAAGCTATCTCCATCATCTCTCCTCCTTAACCTCGTACTTCTTCCGCAATGCATCTCTCTGTGCGTCATAAATCTTTCCGCATCCCTCGAAAGCTAGGTCAAGCGCCTGGTTGAACTCGTCCCCGGTGAAGTGCCCATCCATCTGGAGCAAGGTTATTGCATTTTTCCTGGGCATTATCGCCACGGGCATGTCTGTCTGCCCAAACTGGTCCTCGTCCTTGAACAGGTCAATAACTATTGTGTCATCAACTTTGCCCACCGCCACTGAAGAAATCAAATCCTTCATTGGGATTCCAGCATCCGCCAACGCTACTGACGCGGCGTTTATCCCCGCAGTCCTCGTCCCAGCGTCCGCCTGCAACACCTCTATGAAGACATCTATGACCGACCGTGGGTAAAGTTCGAGGAACATCACCGGTTCTATTGATTCTTTTGTTACCTTGGAAATCTCCATTGACCGTCTGTCTGGCCCAGGCCTTTTCCTGTCGTCCACAGAAAAAGGTGCCATGTTGTACCTGCACCTGAGTACTGCCAAGTCAGGCTTCGCGTCGTGTCTTGGGTGCATCTCCCTTGGACCGTACACTGCGGCGAAAACCTTGTTGTTGCCCATCTCTATGTAAGCCGAGCCGTCCGCCCTTTCAAGCGGCCCAGCGACTATTTTCAGCGGCCTTAGTTCATCTGGAGCTCTTCCGTCAAGCCTCTTTCCGTCAACTATCAGCTTCTCTGGTTTGTTCATTCATTCACCTCCACTTTTCTCTTTTTCAAGCAAAAGCCGCACACGGTCGGTTAACCCGGTAGTGTGCGCCTCGCGCTCGATCATGAGTATCGCTTCTACGACGGCGTTCACGTTCTTCTGGTCTTTTCCAGATATTATGATCCGTCCATTTTGCCCGACTATAATCTTGCAATTTCCTACCTCCCGCAGAATCTTCAACATGGACCCTTTTTTACCCAGCACCCTCGGGATTTTGGTCGGAGAAATCTCGACCAGCTTTCCCTGCGTGACCTTCCCAAGGCCTGGCTCCCCTGCCTCCAGCATGACATCTAAATCCTCATCCACATCTCTGACCCTTAAAAAAGCCACGTCGTTGACAGTGAGGTATTTGCTTATGTCTTCGCGGGAGAGATCGACCTTCCTCCCAACGAAGTCCGCGGCAAAAAGGTTCCCTGAGTATGGCGAGTTTATGTCCAAGGTCCATCCGGACATGTACATGTCCACGACAATCCCCACGACAACATCTCCCCTTGCCGGCATGTATTTTCCTTGGAGCGGGATCACCCTCAATTCCTTTTCCCGGAAGTCTGTCAGCCCCACTACTGCCGAGTACACCGCGTCACCCTCCCTGTAGACTCCGCCTCTTAGTATGAACTGTCCCTCCGCCACCAGCTGCCCGGGCACAACCATCTCCCTGTTCTGAACATGCATCAACTTACCACCTTCGTCTGGGCCTCTCCCCTCGTGAGGTCGTTCAGCTTGTCAAAGAACTCGGCCTGGACCCCTGCAGGTATCTCCACCAGCACAATCCATGAACCATCCCCTGCCCACTCCTCCTTCTTGATTGTGCTGAACTCTCTTACAGCACGCTGCGCCCGCCCTACATGGGTCGCCGGGATCTTGATGGCGATTTTCCTAGTTTCAAACTTGAGCGGCAAAACGGGCAGCAGCGCCTTGACGATTTTAGAGACCTGCTCCTCTGCGCTCTTGAACTCTTCTATCTGGACCTTGGCCTGCTCCATTGCGGCTTCTATCCTGGCGGGCGGATGCGGCGCACCAGTCTGGGGGTTGATGGCCCGTTTAGATATTATGGAAACCACCTGCTTGAACCTCTGCTCCCTCATCCTCCTCTTCTGCTCGGTGGTAATCTGAACCTCGCCTTTTTTTATTATTTCCTCGGCCACCTTCATGATGTCGAGTGTTCCAAAAGCTTTCTTCACCATTTCTTCCGATGCCGCATCTCCCTTCTTTGAGTCCTTGAAGACCTTGTCCGCCGCGAGTGCTCCCCCCACATCGGAACTCTCGCCAGTCTTTATGGCAAGAGCGATGTCAGAATCCACCAGAACCTCGAAAGTGGTCCCTTGTGTGGACAATCTCGCAATAACAGCATCCTCCAGCTTTACCATTGCCACGCTACTCCTTGGATGGCTTGGCCGCTGGCTTTCCTAACTGCTTTAGATACTTGGCAATTTCTTCCGAGCTAGGCCGCTCAAACTTGGCGGTCTTTGCCAGGATAACCGCCATTTCAATCTTCTCTGGGCCTATGTTTCCCTCAAGAACTACCCGGAGGGACTCCAGAGCCAAGAGAATTGCTTGGTTCAGCGAAAGATCCTCGCCGTATTTGTGCTCCAATATCTCTAGGGCAGCTTGGGACCCTCCACCGATCACCTGGCACTTGTAGGCAGCTACCACTCCGCTGGGGTCAGTCTCGAAAAGGTAAGAGTCCCCGCTGTCAACGCCGGCTATGAGTAGCCTCGCGCCGAATGGTCTCACCCCCCCATGCTGAGTGTAAAGCTGCTTTATGTCGCCTATCTTCTTCGCCAAGGTCTGCACGCTGACCGGCTCATCATACCTGAGGCGGTGTATCTGGGCTTCTATCCGGGCGTGATCAATCAACACCCGCGCGTCCGCTATCAGACCTGATGCGGCGGCTCCGATGTGCTCATCCACTTGAAATATTTTTTCTATTGAAGTTTCCTCCACAAGTTTTCCCCTGACTCTCTTTTCTGCAGCCAAAACCACTCCTTCTTTTACCTTGATGCCGAGGGCCGTCAGCCCGCGCTTGACGGCCTCCTGAGCGTATTGAACTTGGAAAAGCTTTCCATCTGGGCTAAATACTGTTATGGCCCTATCATATCCGGCTCCCGGCGGTGCAAATGCCATCATCTCACCCAATGATCGTAATCGTTAGCTAATACTGGTTGACAGGGGCACTTTTAACCCTTTTGTGGATGCCGCGTGGATTTCTGTTTTTATGTTTTGTTTTCAGAAACTTCTTTCTCGCGGTTTTAATCGTTCCAGAAACTCCCAGTATTTTTAAACCGGCGCCGCCCCGCGCTCCAAGCTGCTCGATTTGACGTCTCACTGCAGGAAGCTCCATATGCCCGCACCTAATGATGCCCGACCCTGAAGCGGCGTCAAAATCAAGCAGAGCCAAAGAACTCGCGCTTTTTGACTTTATTGCACTTGCCAGCCGCAGTACCTCGTTCCTGCCGCCAGCGGTAGCCGCGAATGCTATGTATCTTTTTCTCTGCATGTGAACACTGAAATTTTCTCCTGCAAAAACCTCTTCAAGGCCGCAACTGCTGCCTCTTTCCTTGCTGGGTAAACGGCAATCTTGAGCCGAAGGTGGACCGAGTCCCCGCCTTCCGCCAATGAAAGTTCGCCTACACTCAGCCTTTGCTTGTCAAATCTTAAGTACAGGTTACAAGAGTCGTCCACGCTGTACGTGAGCTCACTCTTGATTTTGACCAGATCATTGGCGGGGATGCTCTCAAAGACTCTCTGCAATAATTTCTCGATGTTCGACTTCCCCTCCACCCTCGCTTCAATCACAGTTATAGGGTTCCCGTAGTGTCCCTTGGTTTTAGAAACTTTCAGGGCCACACCTTCCGGAAGCATTGTCCTGAGGCTTTTTGATACAAGACCCTCGTTCTCGGTCGCGTGGGCATGCACACTCAAAGAAGCATTTGCAAAAGGAGATTCATTCACTTTGCTCTACCGCGCGCCCGGACGCCTGGTCTTAGCCGCTCGGCACCCTTGCCTTTCCACAGCAACCCCCGGACCCTTCTGCCAGATCTGGTGAGCCCCCGGTGGACCCTGCCCCTCTGATGACTTTCAGATATCCATCCCAGCTGTGGGTCGCTCTTTATGCTTGGGTGGTGTGGATCCAATAGAATCACCTCAAAGTATTCGTGGGTCCCGTCCGAACCGGCGTGATATGAGTTTAGAACCTCCAAGTTTGGAAACCTCCTGGCCGCCCTCTCCTCAGCCATCAGCTGGAGGTTCTTCTTGGCAGTTATCTTCAAAACACCCATGCGTTTCGGTCGCCTGCCTCGGGTGGGTCTAACCTTCCGCCTTCCTCCTTTTCTGACGCTGGCTCTGGCCACGACGATTCCCTGCTTCGCCTTGTAGCCTAAAGACCTGGCCCTTTTGATATCGGTGGGGCGGTCAACTCTGACTATGGTGTCTTCCATCCTCCAACGCCGCATCCGCTGTCTGGCTGTTTGAACTTCACTCATGGAATCACTTTCCCATCTCATTTTTTAACTTCTGCGCTATAACCACCGCAGCATATGCTTGGGCCTCCTCGGTGGACGCCCCAATGTGAGGAGTCAAAACCACATTTTGGAACTTCAAGAGCGGGCTGCCCTCCGGTGGTTCCTTCTCAAAGACATCCAAGCATGCGCCGGCGATCCTCTTTTCCTCAAGCGCCTTTACGAGAGCTGCCTCGTCGACCACTCCGCCCCGGGACGTGTTTATGAGCACTGCCGCCGGCTTCATCAAAGACATCTCCTTTTCCCCAACCATGTGCGTTGTTTGAGGGATAAGTGGGACATGGATTGTTATGTAATCTGAGTCTTTCAGCAGCGTCTCCAGACCCACATATCTGCTGCCGATTCTCTTTGCAAAATCCTCATTTTTAACGACATCGTAAAGCAGCAGGTTCATCTCGAAAGCCTTGGCCCTGTCTGCAACGGCCTGACCAATCTTCCCAGTACCAATTATTCCGAGTGTCTTCCCGCGGAGCTGTGTGCCCATCAGTTGTTTTTTATCCCACTTTCCCTGTTTCATGCTAAGGTCTGCCCGTGGGATTTTTCTGGAAAATGACAGCATGAGACCAAGTACAAGCTCTGCCACGGCTATTGTCGGGGCTTCTGGGGCGTTCAATACTTTTATTTTTCTCTCGTAGGCTTCCTTGACGTCGATGTTGTCTAGGCCAACCCCCGCCCGCGCTATGAACTTCAGCTGCTTGCCTGCAGAGATGACTTCTTTTGTGACATTTGTCGCGCTTCTCACAACCAAAACATCGAAGTTTTTTATTTTATCGATCAATTCCGCTGGTTTCAGCCCAGTCGCCACATCCACTTCCCCAATCTCTCTCAGGAGCTTTATGCCGTCCTCATGTATCGTGTCTGCCACCAGTATTTTCAGGTCCATCACCCTGTTGAAGAGTTATTCTGCCAATATAAGAATTGCGAACTTTTTCAAATGTTCTTGAACTTCCTTAACGCACCTCGCAGGCTGGACCTTTCTTGGAGGTTTGCTAGGAGGACTTCCAGCCTGTGCCGACTCCCGACAGTCTTCAGCAACTGCTGGAACAAAAACGGCGGCCGCATGACAAAGCTTGAGTAAAATTTGCCAATCATGTTCCGCAGCTGGTTCTCTGTAAGGTGGGACGGGAAAACATTCGCCGCTATGAGCTCTTCCTCCCACTGCTTTGACTCATCCAGATGCCCTTCTTTCACCGCAGTGCTCCAAAGGTCCATCCCTGGAGAGATGCAGAGGATGTTCACCTGCGGGAAATCCATCCCTTTCAAACCCTTCGCGAAGTCGAATGTCTGTTGCACGTCCGCTGCGGTTTCAATCGGTGCACCTACAATGAAAGAACCGATGACGTTCTCTATTCCTCCATCCTTGCAATTTTTCATGGCTATCCTCGCCATGTCTGGGGTCGTGTTTTTTCCTAAGAAGTTCAGAACTTTTTGGCTGCCGCTTTCTATCCCGAAGTACATGGTCTTGCACCCGACATCGGCGAATTTTTTCAGCACCTTCCGCGAAGCTTCGTCAACCCTCCCCTCGGCCCAATAGCTAATCTCTATTTTCCGCTCCTTTAGCATTTCACAAATTTTTTCCATTCTTTTTCTGTTGACGAGCAGGTTATCATCAACAAAACCCACCTCTTCATAACCTTCCCTGTAAAGCTGTTCTATTTCGGCGACAACAGCTTCCGGCGACCTGAACCTGGTTCTCCGAAGAGAGAAGGCCGCGCAAGCGCAGTACCTGCAGTTGTATGGGCACCCCCTGGAAGTCAAGACAGTGGTGAACCTCCCGCTGCTCCCCAACACTCCCATTATCTCCGAGCGGTACTCTTCCTCAAGGAGAGACCTGTCCGGCACAGGAAGATCGTCCAGGTTGTCTATCAGGCGCCTCTGGGGCCCCTGAGCCACTCCGCCGTTGTTTCTGTAAGCCAGCCCGGGTATTTTTTTTGCATCGTGGCCTTTCTCCAGCGAATCCACAAGCGCCTGGAATGACATCTCCCCTTCACCAAGAACCACATAATCGACTGAGGGGTACTTCATGAGTATCCTGTCGTAAGTGTATGTGGCGTGGTAATTTCCAAATACAACTTTGGTGTCGGGCAACTCGGCTTTGACAGCTTCCGAGATTTTTGTGCCCTGCTTGAATGTCGGGGTAAGGACGCCAACCCCTACGACACCCGGCTCCTCCTTCTTGACTCTCTCGACAAGATTTTTCAACGGGAGCTGGGATTTACCGTTGTCAATGACCTTTACCTCATGGCCGGAGTTTTTCAGGATGGTACCCAAATAAAGCAGGCCAAGCGGAGGCCATGCCGCCTCACTTTCAATCCTCTCGGCGTGGCCAACATTGGGATTTATCAGAACAACCTTCACAACCTCACCGCCCCTTTGTTGAAACTATCTTTATAATGTCTCCATCGCGGAGTTTATAATCTTCGCCGAGCCTCATTTTCGTCCTCGCGTCCACGCCATGGAGAAATGAGTCGCCCAAGTCAGAATGTATCTTGTATGCAAATTCTCGGACAGTTGTGCCATTCTTGACGAGAAAAGCATCGGGGAGGACGTTGCCATTCTTGTCGGTCAGCTTCTTTTCGTCGTCCACAGGGTAAACCACTATCAACTGCAGCAGATCGGAAACTGCTTTGTCGATAACCTGCTGCACGCCAGTGGACTTCAGCTTCTCCAGCAGTGCCCTAATCTTTTCCAGGGCGCGCTTCTGATCCTCCTTCAGTACCTCTGGTTTTAGTATCTTGAAATCCGAATCGCCGGGAGTATAAGAAATTATTCCCTTCTCCGCTGCCCTCCTGAGGACAAGCTCAGCCTCAGAGCAGGTGGGGATGACAAGGTAATCCCGCTGCTTCAGTTTCTCTAGGTTTTTATCGGCCGTTGGAAAATCCGATTTGTTTGCCGCTATCATTATCGGCTTGCTCAGTTTTCTCAGTTCATTCACAAACCGGAGCATGTCTTCTTCCGTCCATCTCTCCGGGTCCAAGCGGTCGAGCATTGCAATCCTGAAAGCCTCAAGAACGTGGGTCTCCTCGATACCTAGCCCGGCAAGCTTGGCGGTTATCTCCTTCGCCAGGTCGAGCTTCTGGTACTTCGCCCTCCTCGCGAAGTTGCTCCAGTCCTTCATCAAAATCCCACGCAGCCACATTGCTATCTCGGTCTCTAGAAAATCTATGTCTTGAACAGGGTCGTGTGTGCTGGGCGGGCACGGCTTCCCTTCGGAGTCGGTCGCCCCTGCGGCGTCGACGATATGGATGAGTGCGGCAGCCATCCTGAGGTTGTCAAGGAACTTGTTCCCCAGTCCCCGTCCCATGTGGGCGCCCTCCACCAGGCCCGCCACATCAATTATCCTGACTGGCACGTATCTGGCCCCATCGACACATTTTGAATTTTGTGGATTGCACTTCAACTTCTGATCTTGACACGGACATTTTCTTCTCACATAGGTTACTCCGACGTTGGCGTCGATTGTTGTGAAAGGATAGCCTGCCACTGGCGCGTTAGCCAAGGTGGCCGAGTTGAAAAAAGTGGTCTTGCCCGTGTTGGGTTTTCCGACCAGCCCCAACTCTATCAATCAACCTTCTCCCCGCTCGTAGCAACCGGGCGCCTTTCTTTTGCCGAAGCTGTCTAGGCCCCGCTCAGTGAGCTGGGCCCGAAGCTGCTTGGCGTATTCCGGTTTTATCTCGGCCTTCAACTCCAAGAAGCTTATTATCTCAAGGGCCTGCTCCTTCGTCTTGCAACGCCTGATGAAATCTATCGCGGTCGGCTCATACCCTTCGTAGAAATGGTCTGCCATCACATGGTTCGCAGCCTTCTCCGCCTCCTCAACCGAACTCCTCACAGAATGAATATTTACAGTTTTTACGCATTCAAGCTCGTTGGCCAAGTTTGGGTATTTCTTCTTAAAATCCTCATTCGCCTTTTTCGCCACGTTTTTCCCCGCCTTTCCAGAGCTTCTTTCTCATCAAAGGTTTTGTGAAAACGAGTGTGTTGGGTAGTATGTCCTCGTAGACGACTGTGCCCGGCCCCACTGCAGAGTCTGGGCCTATTTTCACTCCAACGTTTATCGTGCAGTTTATACCTGTCTTGACATTGTCAGCAATTATCGTTCCCAGCTTCCTTCTCCCGCTGCTCACAACTTTTCCCCCGACTTCCATCTTCACCGGCTTCTCGTCCAAGCGCAAGTTCGCGATGGTGGTCCCAGCCCCGAGGTTGCAGTTGCTTCCGACCACACTGTCTCCCACGTAGGAGAGGTGCCCGATGTTAGTGTGGTCCATTATTATGGAGTTCTTGACCTCGACGGCGTTGCCAATCCTCACGCTGTCGCCAATGCTCGTGCTCTGTCGCACAAAGCAATTGGGTCCTATGTCACAATTTTTCCCTATGAAAGTCGGCCCCAGTATATATGAGCCTGAGCGTATGACGGTGCCCTCTCCGACGTAGACATTGCTAGCCACATTGGCGCCGACTTCTATCCTGCCGTGGATTTCGCCCTTCATCCCTCGCAGGAAGTACTCGTTCGCCACAAGGAGGTCCCAGGGCCTCCCGATGTCCGTCCACATCTGAAGTGGTGAAGTGTAGATTGATTTTCCCCCCTTAATCATGATTTGCATTGAAGTCGGAAGCTCGTATTCCCCCCGTGCGGATTTCTTTGTGTGTTTTATGGCGTCGAAGATGGCCGGGTCGAAGATAAATATGCCGGCGTTCGCGAGCCTGCTTTTTGACCTCTTGGGTTTTTCCACGATTTCGCTGACTTTCTCTCCCTTCATGAAAACAATGCCAAACTGCTCGGGCTCGTCCACCTCTATAGTCGCCATGAGCCCGCCGAAGTCTTCCCTCTTAGCCAGTTCTTGGTATCTCTTTTTGAAAGACGCTAGAGACTCCTGGTCGACCAAGGTGTCGCCGTTTATCACGAGGAATCTTTCACCTCCGATGAAGTCTTCTGCGAGAGAAAGGGCGTTGGAGGTTCCAAGCAGCTTTTCCTGGTATCTGTACTCTATTTTCAGGCCGAACTTTGTACCGTCTCCATACCTACCCATTATCTGATCTTTCCCAAAACCGACCACCATCACAAGCTGGTCCACCCCAAGCTGCTTTATGAGGAAAAGGACATGGTCGAGCGCCGGTTTTCCTGCAACCGAGAGTAGGAACTTCGGCTTGGTGAAAGTCAAGGGGCGCATCCTTGTCCCGAGACCCGCCGCAAGGACCACTGCCTTCAATTTTCCACCCATATGATTGATGGCGGCGGGGATAAAAACTTGAATACCGCCAAACCGCCCGGGGGCGCTTGTTTTTTTCCTTATAAACCCCGGTCACCCAAAGCTTCGGAGGGAAATTGTGTACACTAAACCAAGTGAAAGAAAAACCTGGATAATCCGGGATAGCCCGCTCCTCCGCCAACCCTGCAAAGGGTGAAGAGGGAGAAATCCGGGTTCAAATCCCACCGGGCCCGCGCCACCCTATTCCAAAGATTTCAAAATTTTCACTGCTTTTCCGGCAATTTTTCTTGCCCGTCTGACAGTTTTTCCCTCCGCTGTCACCCTAATGTAAGGCTCAGTCCCAGATGGCCTGACCAGAACCCAACCGTCCCTGAACTCGACCCTGACGCCGTCCACGGTAGATGCCTTGAAGGCACCCGGGAGCTTCCGCAGCCTCGGAGCGAGTTTTTTTATGACGCTGGCCTTTCGCTCGTTCGGGCAGGCAACCTTCTCCCTGACTGTGGGGTAGTCGGGTAACCCATCCGACAGCTCCGAGAGTTTTTTGCCGGTGGTTGCTAGCATCTGCAAGATTTTTGCCGCACCAAATGGCCCGTCCGGCGCGAACTGGAACTCTGGAAAAATCCAGGCCCCGCTGGGCTCCCCTCCAAAAACCGCCCGGCGTTTTTTGACGGCCTCCGCCACGCTCACATCGCCGACCCGCGTCCTTACGACTTTTCCGCCCTCCGCCTTCACGGCCTTGTCCAAGACGCTGGACGCGTCTACTGTCGTCACCACAGTCTGGCCCTTTCTTCGGAGCTGGAATGCCGAAATCAGGGCGAGGAGCTTGTCCTCTTTCACGAAGCGCCCCTTTTCATCAACGGCGGCCACGCGGTCGGCGTCTCCGTCGTGGGCCAGACCAATGTCCGCCCCAACAGACTTCACCATCCCGGCCAGTTCCTTCAAGTTAAATTCATTTGGCTCAAGCCCTCTTCCTGGGAAGTGGCCATCAGGGTTGCAGTTTATGCTGATGACTTCGCAGCCCATCCTCCTCAGGAGCACAGGAGTCACGGCGGAGGCGGCCCCGTTGCCACAGTCGACCACGACCTTGAACTCTTTGGAAAGCTTGACCGCCCCGGCGATTGCGTCGATGTAACTTGGGATGATGTCATCAGCTCCGGCGCCTCCAATTTCCCGCCATTCGACGCGCCCCCATGACTCTTGAGAGTAAATGATTTCTATTTTTTTCTCAAGCTTCGGAGTGTAAGCCATCCCTTTCGAGTCCCATAGCTTCATCCCGTTGTATTCAGGGGGGTTGTGAGAAGCCGTTATCATTACTCCGGCGTTTGCTTTCAGACTTCTGACTGCAAAACTCACTGCAGGAGTGGGAACTATCCCCAGCCTTACGACATCACACCCCCCAGAGAGTAGGCCGGAAATGACGCTGCTCTCCAGCATCTCCCCCGATGTCCTTGGGTCCCTTCCAACCACCACTCGCCCAGAGTTCCCGATTTGCGATGCCAGCGCCAGCCCCAATCGCATGGTGAACTCGGGCGTGATTTCCTTGCCGACCAAGCCCCTGACGCCGGAGGTTCCGAAGAGCTTTTCCATAAAAACCGTCGCTAAGCGGGCTCGCCCACTACCTTGCTTTTGTAGACCTCAACCCGCCTGATGGGGCAGAACTTTTTCGCCTCCTTGTAAATGTCAGAAGAAAGCTTTCCGAGCACGACCTCTTGAACGAACTGTTCGAACGTTCTCTCCTTTCCTTTTGTTACCAGAACTTCCCCAATGACTTTTCTTATGGCATGTATCTTTGAACTCTGCGTCTTCCTGAGGGTAGTCACCATAGTCCTGAGGCGAATCTTGTAGCCGTCCTTGGTGATCACGAGTGAGATGTTATCTGCCTTCCCGCCCCGTCTCCTGATCTGGCTCTGAATATAGTCCCTGATCATCTCATGGCCGATGAACCCCGTTACTCCTTTCTTTTCTTCAACTTTTTTCACCTGGAAAAATAGTTTGACATGCGCCTTTGAAACGTCGTCTATGAGTTCTCCAAGCGTGGTTTCAAACACCCTAGCCGTAAGCTTGGACGGATTGGTCGCAGGGCTTTCCCCCAACCTCGTACCGCCAAACATCGACGGGGCGAATATCTCATACCACGCCTTTTCTTTCCATGGCTTTACAAGCCGCTTCTTTTTCTCTGCCATTACTCGGTCACCTTCACAGGAGATGGTAGAGGTTCTACCCTCTTCCTGACTGGCTCCGGCCAGTGGTACGGGTCAAAGCCGTGCTGGGCCAGGAACCCCACGACCCAGCGGCTCGTTCCGAACCCACAACAGCCGGTCCATACCTCCCGCCCCTTGACCTCTTTTATCTTAAAAGTTTCCGTGAACTTGGTTTTATGAGCGTTGTACGACCCTATCTCAAGCCACTTCCCGCTGTAAGGCAGGAGAACCTCGAGGTCGTATGTGGCCACCTTCCTGCTGTCACTAGTGTCTGTGGTTTCGCCCTCCTTCATGTAAAAAGGCGTGGCGACCGGCACCCTCCACTCCAGCCCAAGCTTTTCAACCAGCTTTATGCTTCTTTCCACCACTTCGTCCCTTATTGAAACAACATCGTCGGGCGAGCCGAGCGTCACAAGCTCTATGCGCCGGAACTCCTGCGTACGTATGAGTCCCTCTACTCCGCCGCCCTCCCAACGGTAGGTCCACCCGCTCATGTCGTAGAGCTTCACGGGCAGCTTCCCAAGGTCGACATACTTTGAAGCGAAGATCTGGTAGAAAGGCTCACACTGGGCCGGGGCGAGCACATAGGCCGGATCCTTAACTACTTTTTTGAGTTCACCAGTGGGGATTTTTTTGGTTAGTTTGAGCTCTTTTTTGAAGTCCTCGAAAGCCTCTGGGTCCCTTGGCGGCGGGCAAATGTAGTACATCCCCTCTGGAACCCCGTCGAGGTAGCCAGGCATCCTCTGCATCACCTCCAGAGGGATGAGCTTAGGGAACAGCGCCTCGCTGAAGCCGAGTGGGGCCGCCACATCGTCGACAATCAACTCCTCAAGTGCACGAATCAGCTTGGCATATGGTTCGGTGTAGATCCACTGTCCCCGACCGGGGAAGTTGACGAGCCAGCCTAGCTTTTGCGCGACCAGGAATGGATCTTCCTTGAACGGGTGCTTGAGTTCTTTTCCACTTTTTGCTATTTTGAGCTCGGCTGCCTTCGGCGGGGCTTTTGCAAGCGCCTCCTCGATCGCTGATATCAGCCTGTCGACCACCCTGCCCCTCACTTGGGTCTCGGCCAAGTTCTCAAGCTTAACATCTACTGTTTCCCTGCCGATTTTTCCTCCGAGTTTTTCTATTTCTTTCCTCGCCTCGCCGGAAACTTCCTTTGCAGGGATGCTGATGTGGTAGCGCGAGGCGGCGACCTCTCTCAATCCCAGCTTGTGTTTTTTACCAAGCTCTTCGGAAAGGGCCTTTGCTATCCTGAGCAAGGCATCGTGCGCCCTCACGTAGCGCCCGGACTTTATCTCCAACTCAAGGCTTTTTCCTGAAGCCTGCCACTTGACTATCCTGGCGGCCTCGCCTTCCTTCCCCTTTGGCGTGCCCTTTAGGAGGATGGGCTCCATCCGATCGAGCGCTGCTTTCAGCTCCCCCGAGAGCTTTTCCACCTCACCGCTGAAGGTGAGCCTGCCTACTAGTTCAAACTCCATTCAACCGCCAAACCCTAGGTGATTTTAAAGCTTAAAGCATGTTTTCCGCGGCGCTCGTGCATGCCAAGAGGTCATCGAGAGTGGAAATCAGCGTCTCTATCTTTCCGTCCAGCTCTACCCAGGTTACCACTCGCCTGCCGACCACCTTTGTTAATATCTTCATCCCGCGCGGCGCCGGTAGGTTGTCCGGCCCGATTGCTCTGGCCACGGCATTGGAAACTTTCTCGTCGCCATAGTCACAAAAAATCTCGGCTTTGATTTTCATGAAATCAGAAAGTCCCGGGCCTGACCGTCCCTATCTCCTCTCCAGTCGGCCGGACCTTCATAGACCCAAACTGTACGGCCGCCACTTTCGCGGCGTCATTCACCGGGGTAGTTATGATAATCTGTCCCCGTTCGAAGTTAATCCTATCTATTACCCCCAGCCCCAGCATCTCGTTCTCATCGTCCACAAGCCCGACAATAACGTTCTGCTCGGCCCCAGCTTTTATAACCCTCGCCGGGCCGAATTTTAACTCCAGCTCCTTGACGGCGTTTTCATTCATCTTGCCTTTTGTAACCAGGACAAGGCCTTCCGGTATTTTCTCCGCGTAAATAACCTGTCTCCCAAGGTCCGATGGGTTGAGCGGAACCCCCGTCTTCAGGTAGGTGCGCTCAAACCTCACCCGCTTCATGTCCAGCACGAGCTTCCCTGCCCCCTCAAAGGACTTCCCCAAAAGCATCGCCCTCAGATTCGATCTTTCTACGGGTGTTCGGGACCTGATTTTTGTAGAGACAGATAGCCGCCTTATCTTTTTGGGAGAAATGGAAGCCAAGAGGTGCTCCAGCTCGGTGCTTCTCTGGAGGGCTATCACGAGGTCCGGGTTAATCAGCTCCTCGACATGGGACTGGAGAGACCTGCCCGGCCCCCCGAATGTCATCCCTGGAGTGTTGACGATGACCATGTCTGCTTTTTCCAGCCCCCCTTCCACTAGCCACTTCATCCCGACGACGAACTCGAGGGTGTGGCCAGCCGGAGACATTGACCCAACAAAGTAAGTTTTTTTTGTCGGTACCTCGTAAAGCAGGGCCACCGGTCGCTCAAATATCCCAAGCCCCATTGTGGTCGGAGGACCTATGTCGGCCTGTCCGACATCGCTATCCACCGCGCCCATTTTGATCCCGTGCCTTAGGAGAGTGTTTCCAACGTATGTCGTCAAGAAAGTTTTGCCTACGTCGACATTGCCTATTACTAAAATTACCTTGGGTCTTGTCTGGACAATCTCCGCGATGAGAGCATCCCACTCCTTCGGTATAGTCCTTCCCGGGAGTTGCTCGACCTTTGCGTCTGCCCCTGGTGTATAGTCTATCAAAGTTTCAGACTCTGCCTCCATTGGCACGGATTTCGCGCGAGGGATGACCACCGTGTCACCCCTCTCCCGGAGCCCGCCGCTGATCGAGACCTTGCCCGATTTCACCTCAAGGCTGAGCTGTCCCTCCATCCTGTAAACTTCTCCGGGTTTTAGTGACAGCTGCGGCACTTCACTCCTCCTCAAAATTGAGCGACGGCCATTCCTTGGCCAAGAGCTCTCTAGATATGCGCTTGATATCTTCGACCGAGTCTTTTCCCACCACGAGCTTCTCAGGAATTACAGTTGCTGTGAGCTTGTAGGACTCGGCAAGCCTGATTTCGGTGGGCGTGATTTCCGCTATTTTCCCATAGACTGTACTGCCATCTTTCAGGTTTAGGAGGACTTCTGTCCCCTCCTCAAGCTTTCCCATCTCGGCCGGCTGGATGACCTTAGGGAGGAGCATGGAGATTATTCCAGGGTAGATTGGGACCTTTTTGTAAATATCTCTAAATTCGGAGAAAATAGCATCTAGGGCGGCGGGATTACCCTGATACTTTTCGACAAGCTCAACCAGGAGCTCCACAAGCCTCTGAAATTCAGTTTCCTCCAGCGTCAATCAGACCACATTTTTACTAATTTCGGGGGTTTAAAAATAGCAACTTTTTGAGTTAGTGTATTCCATCTAGGCCCAACTTGGCCGCCTTTTCTACTTCTTCTTGGCTTGCCTTGCCGCTGTCCAGCGCCTTCGCCAGCTCAGCTACCTCACCCATGACAAAAAGAAGCTCGTGCATGACTGCGTACATGGGGGTTGGTTTGTCCGCAAGAAGCTCGGCCGCCCTAGCGTGGCCACCGCCTCCGATTCCCTTGCGATTTGGGTATCGCTCCTGCAGCCTTGTTGCCAGTTGGAAACACAGCTTCCCGCAGTTCACCAGCCCACCGCCGCCCCTCATGGAGATATGGATGCCTTTTTCTTTCGGGCTGAAGACTATTACCATCGCGTGGACGTGACCCCCGGCCCGCTTCATTTTTTCCAGCCTTGTGGAGGCCACAAACGGTAGGATGGCCGGGAACGGGGCAGAGTTCATGGACTCCGCCTCCTTTGCAAATATCATGTAAACTCCAACGCCTCGGACTTCCCCAAGAAACACCTCGTTTTCCGCCCTTTTTTCTAGCACTGCCCAATCGGCCTTGTACTGCCTGAAGACCTTGTTGATTATCCGCCCCTTGGGCATGTCCCCGAGAAACTTTTCAACGCTTGAGAACCCCGATGGATTTTCTCCACGCTGGACGAGTTCAATAAGGAAGTCATGGACGAGCGACGGGCCGTAAATGTCATCGGTACCAATGGCGCGGTTGTAAAGGTGGGCCAAACAACCTGAATGGAAAACCTCACCCATCTGGTTTACTAGGGCCGTCCGCTCGCGGTCTATCAGTTCATACATGGTCGGTTCTCCAACTTTGACGTCGAATGCAAGCGGGAACTTTTCCCGCGCCATCTCTATGAACGGCTTCGCGAAATCGTTGGTCGTCCCCTCCACAGGGTCAAACGCGAAATCCCCCCTGCACCCGAGGAGTGCCGCGAAGTCGTCGTAAATGTCTGACACTCCCAGCTTGGTCGCGAGCGCGTGGCATAGCAGGGAAGCCGAGGCGGCGTACTCGGAGACCTCAACAGTCGGATTGAACAAGGTGCATTTGCTCGGCCTTCCATCGAGCTGGTGGTGGTCGATGATGAGGATGTTGTCGATGTGCTTGAGTAGGTCGTCGTAGACTTCGAAGGTTCCCTTGTCGGAAATGACCAAAAGATCGAACTTGCCCTTTTTTTCCAATGCATCCACAAGCGCTTCCTCCCACAGCTTGAAGTGCTGCGGCATTTCTGTGACAACTTTGGCGCCGCAGTAGCGCTCGAAAATCCTTCTTAGGATAAAAGCGCTCGTTATCCCGTCGGTGTCGTGGTGGGAGAAGTTCAGAACCCGCAGGCCCTCGCGCTTTCTCATCCTGTCAATCATCCCTATGGCTGCCGGGAACCCCGGAACCGTTTCATGCAACCTCTGCACGAACTCTTCGTAGCTCAAGCGATTGCCTCCTCCAAAACGTTGCCGAGTCGCGTTATAAACTCGTCCACCTTGTCTTTCGGGATTCTGCCGCCTGCCGAGACATCGTGGCCTCCGCCGTATCCTCCCACCTCCCCGCAGGCTTTGGCAAGAGCATCCCCCATGTTGACGCCCTTCATTGCCAGCCCTGGGGTGCTCCTGGCAGATATCTTTATTCTTTCGGTTTTCGTCTCCGCCAACCCAATCACGGGGACATCCATTGAAATCAGGCCGGACTCTATCAAGAGTGAGATGGCCTCTCCTACCATCCCGGAGTTAACCTCGCTGCCGCAATGGATGTATCTGAAAGATTTTGCTTGTTTGAAGTATGCTAATTTTCCTTTGAACCACTCAAGAGTTTTCAGCATTTCCTCCTGTATTCCCCGAAGGAGAGCTACTGCCTCCTCCAGGACCGTTTCGTCTCCGGCGCCGACCGCCAGCCCTACCTCTGGCTTTTTCATGTTGCCGCAGGCGTCAAAAAGCGCCGCCTGTTCCCTCAGGTCCCTCGGGCCGACAACATCTCCCGTCATGATCGTGTAAATTGGCCCCCAGATGGTGTGCTGGAAATCCTCGTTCGCAGCGAGTGGGCCAACGCGCGCGAAAATGGCGTCGGCGAGTGCGCGCTCGTCTTCAGGCTGAAGCTCAAATATTTTGCTTGAAAGGCTTACCCCGATGGACTCGACGAGAGCGCGGCATGCAGACAGGTTTTTGGATAGGCCAGGGATGTAAGGCCTAGTGGATGACCTGATACACTCCGCCACCGGAAGAAACGTCCTCCCCACGAGCCTCAGGCCCACCCCGGCGCTGACGAGCCCGAGGTCCAAGGCTCTCTTTGCAATAACGTCGTTCGCTCCCGTGAACCCGGAGTAAAACTCCTGCCTGTCACCCACGGCGCCGACCAGGGCCAGCCCAGCCCATGGCCTGAAGTGGATGTCTAAGGCATCCGCCACGAAGTAGGCGCAGCCGCTGGCGCTGACATCCTTGGCCCCATTCAGGCCGCAGAGGTGGGGGTTCAGGTGGGCCAGGTTGGGGTGCTCCTTAGATGTTCCAGGGTGGTGGTCGATGACAACGACGTCCGACCCTTTTGAGAGGATGAACTTGTGTATGGCCTCAAGCTGCCCGCTGCCCTGATCAAGGAAGATGAAAAGGTCCTGCGGGCCTGTGGAAAGGGCCGCCATCTCTTCATTAGAAAGCGGTTGGGTGAATTTGATGGAAAACGGCACATCGAAGGAGTAAAGACACCTCGCCATTACCGAGGCTGCTGAGATGCCATCGGCGTCCAAGTGTGACATCACGACAACGCGCCTTTTTCCATCTAACCTCAGCTTCAGGAACTCCGCGACATCGGAAGCCGCGCGCTGGAAGATTTTTATTTCAGCTCGTCCCACAGGTGACCCTCACGACGTTGAATATCTCCCATCGGCGGGGGGGTTATTAACAGTTTTTATGGCCTAGCGCTTGATAAGCAGGGCTGCCCGCTCCCTGTCATACTTCCAGTCTGGAGGCAGGGCACCTTCTTCTTTGTAGTGGCGGGCGAGAGAGTTTATCTTGGCCTCCGTGATTTCAACCGCCCTTCTCATCGTGAAATCTTTCGGGTGCTTCCCCATGTGACCGTACATCTTCACGGCGTGGGCGATGAGGCCGGCGAGGTCCTCCGGTAGGGATTGTTTTATCCCGTGCGACTCCAGAATCTGGGTGATGTTCTTGCCCGTGAGCTTTTTCACGCTCGGCACGGCATACTGGTCCCGTAGTGTTGTCCCTATTTTGCTGGGCGGCGTTCCTTCCTTTCCCATTTTGACCACAAGCTCCTCCACCTCGGAGGGGGTAACCCCAGCAATCTGTTTTTGAACCTCGACGGCCATTTTACACCTCATTTACCTGTTTTGAACCACTTGATAAACTCTTCCACAGACCTGGCCCTGTGAGAAAATCTGTTCTTCTCAGCCGTCGACATCTCACCAAAAGTCAACTTTTCCCCTTCAGGCGAAAAAATGGGGTCGAAGCCGAAGCCTTTGGAGCCAGTTGGCGAAGTTGTTATCGTCCCACGGATCTTCCCGCTGAACACCACTGTTTTTCCGCCGGGCTTACAGTAGCCGACGGCCGAGCGGAATTCCGCCCCACGGTCGGGCACGCCGCCAAGCAGTTTCAGCAGCCCTTGATTGCCAATCGTAAGGAAGACGTACTTTGAGTAGGGGCCCGGGAAGCCTTTTAAAGCGTCCACGAAAAGCCCTGCGTCCTCCACAAAACACGGCGCCATCAGGAGCGCCGAGGCCTGTTGTGCCCCAACCTGGACTATTTCCTCAAGGCTGTCCGACTGAATCTCGATGTATGGGGTTGGGCTGCGCTTTACCTCGACACCCTCCCTCGCGGCTATCTCCTGCACCTCCTTGAACTTGTGCGGGTTGCTCGTGACGAATGTCAGCGTCATGTTCTCTCTTCCCTTTGCACGTATCTCCCGCGCCTCAATATCTCTTCCGCCCTACTGATCACTTCTTCTGCCCCCCTCCCGAAATCTTTCCTGTACCCCGATAAAACTGCGTTGTATGACTCTCCTGTTATCCTGAAGTGAATGCTCTGGAGGGCCCGCCTCATGAGGTGCAGGTCAACACCCCGCGCCTCGGTGGACCTGTTGTACTCGCCGAGCCCGAAGTCCACGAAGTAAATCTTTCCGTCCTTGGCTAGGATCATGTTTGATGTTGTGAGGTCGCCGTGGACGATACCGGCCGAGTGAAGCCGCGCCACCTGTCTCCCAATAACCCGACAAATCTTCCGCCTCTTAGCTGGGGCGGAGCTCTCCAAGACTTTCTTCACCTGCACGCCGTCGATGTAATCCATGACTATCCTTGAGCCTGCACGGTCTACCTCATAGATTAGCGGAGTCGGCACCCCTGCCTTCTTGGCGTCGGAAAGAAGCTTGGATTCCAGCGCCGTCCTTGACCATCGCAACAAGTGGTCTATCTCCTGGACGCGGTAGGGCTTCTGTATCCTCTGCTTGACGACAACTTTCCCATGGCCTCCGCCGTGGAGCACTCGCTCGAAGGGTTCCAGGTAAAGGTCTGCCTCGGCACCTTTCTTCATTAACGCCATGAGACCTCGACCTCGTCTGTCCTTTCCCTCTGCTGGACCTGGGTCTGCTCAAGGCTGTGTCTCACGCCGTGCCTGTGCATCAACAGCCCAGTCCAGGCTATCATGGCTCCATTGTCGCCGGACAGCTCCATTGGTGGCGCAAAAAAGCGGGCCCGGTGTTCCTTGGCCATGAGTTTTAACATTTCCCTGAGCCTCTTGTTTGCCGCCACGCCTCCCGTAAGCATGGCCTCCTTTTTCTCCGTGTGGGCCACCGCCCGCTCCGTCACCTCGACCAAGGCAGCGAACGCCGTTTCCTGTAGGCTGAAGCAGAGGTCGCGCAGGTTGACCCCGCTGCGATAATCTCGGACGGCCTCTGCCATGAGCCCTGAAAAGGAAAGGTCCATTCCCTTGACCACGTAAGGGAGCTGGATGTACTGTCTGCCTTCTCGCGCCATCTTCTCCACGTTCGGGCCGCCGGGGTGGGGGAGGCCGACTTCTCGGGCAAAGACATCGAGACAGTTGCCCACGGGGATGTCAAGGGTCTCGCCGAAGATGCGGTAGCGGCCAGCGTCGAAAGCTATCACCTGAGTGTTTCCGCCGCTCACGTAGAGCGTGACAGGGTCGACTGCGCCTGTGGAGAGGCGGCCAATCTCGATGTGGGCGATGCAGTGGTTAACCCCAATGATTGGAACGTCAAGCCAGGCTGAAATGGCCCTCGCTGCTGTGGCCGCCGTGCGGAGGGCCGGACCGAGGCCTGGCCCCTGTGAGAACGCAACCAAGTCGATGCCCTTGAGCTCCAATTTCGCCCGCCTCAGGGCCTCGTCGAGAACTCCCCTCGCGTGCTCCGAGTGGAACCTGGCCGCCTCTCTCGGGTGAATCCCCCCCTTCTTGGGAGTGTATGTTTTCCAGCAGTTGGCATGAACATTGCCTTTCGAGTCGACGATGCCGATGCCGAACGTGTGGGCGGTGCCCTCTATCCCAAGACACAGCATGTTATTCTAATCAATACTGGCAGCTAACATCAAAAAGCTTCCAATCACACATACACGCAGAATTTTTCTAAAAAAGTAAACGCAGGTGTTTAACATGTAAATATTTTTAAGCTTATGTGTTAAACATCATTGATTTGGATGAACAAGAAGTTCACAGCCCTAGTCATTCTCGTGGCTTTGGCAATTTCCGCTCTCGCTGTTTCAGAAGTTGTGAGAAAAGGAGAGAAAAAGCTGATGATTGCCAGCACGACAAGCATTTACGACACCGGCCTGCTGGACGAGATCGCTGACAACTACAGGGCAAGCCGCAGCACCAGCCTTTACTTCCTTGCCCTCGGCACCGGGCAGTCGTTGGGGCACGCGAGGCGCGGGGACGCTGACGCGGTTCTTGTACACTCGCCCCAATTGGAGAACTTGTTTTTGGTGGAAGGTACAGGAGGAGCCAGGAAAATCATAGCATACAATTTCTTCGCCATCGTTGGTCCGCCAAACGACCCCGCCGGCATAGTAAACATGCCCCCACTTTCAGCCCTGCAAAAAATAGCCCAAGAGAATCGGACATGGGTTTCGCGCGGGGACAACTCCGGCACTCACACGAAAGAAAAGTCCCTCTGGAAATCCGCCGACATTCAGCTGTCGCAAATCCAAGGAATGAGCTGGTATCTTGAATCAGGCACAGGAATGGGGCAAACGCTGTTGATTGCGAACGAGCGTGGGGCGTATACCCTCGCGGACATGGGGACATACCTGAAGTACAAGACTGACAACTTGGTCAACCTGAAAATATTGGTGGAGCAGGGTCGGGAACTCTTGAATGTTTACAGCGTGATGGCTGTCAACCCAGAAAACCATCCGAACGTGAACTTCAGCGGGGCCGTCCAATTCATCGAGTTCATGGTTTCTGAGAACGGCCAGAAGCTCATCGGGGACTTCGGCGTGACAAAGTACGGGCGTCCGCTTTTTTACCCTGCCGTGCAACTTTTGCAGGAGAACACAGACTCGCAACTGGCAAGCTGGATCCGCGACGATGCTTTCTTTGAAAACAGCGAATGCCCGCAAAGGTACAGACTTGGACAGGAGCAGTTGTACCAATGACCGAGCAGCTTTTGGATATTGTCATACGCTCGCTCTGGATTTCCGGCACGGCCCTTCTTTTGGCACTTCTCTGGAGCATCCCGATTTCAATGAATCTGGCGCTGCGCAGGTTCAGAGGCAGACATACATTGATAAGCTTCTTCAACGCGATGCTCGGCATTCCGACGGTGGCGCTTGGTCTTGCCTTGTATCTGATTTTATCCTCGGGTGGGCCGCTCGGTTTTCTCGACTTGATGTACACCCCAACTGCGATAATAATTGGTCAGGCCCTGCTAATCACTCCTGTAATCGTGAGTCTGCTTACGAGCGCGATAGAGGCCGTCGACCCCAGCATAAGGGAACTGGCCAGAACTTTGGGAGCCTCGGATTCTCAGGCTTCTTTCGCCGTCCTAAAGGAGGCAAGGAAGGGCAGCATCCTCGCGGGGGTGGCGGCTTTCAATCGAGCCATTTCTGAACTGGGAATTGCGCTGATGCTTGGCGGGAGTATCAAGGGGCTCTCAGCGGTAATGACTACCCAGATATCGCTCGGGATAAACAGTGGCGAGCAGTGGCTCTCCATCCAGCTCACCATCGTGCTGCTTGCAATTGTTTTTGCATTGACTTTCTTGGCGAACCTGTTGAGGAGGGACTAGATGGCTGCGCTTTTGAAGTTGAAAGGTGTGGGAAGAAAATATGATGTAAAAACTGCTCTACATAAGATAGACCTTGACATCAAGAGGGGAGAAATTTTTTCAATCATTGGCCCCAACGGTGCCGGAAAGACAACACTTCTCCGGACGATGGCGCTCCTAGACAACCCGTCCGGCGGAGAAATATTTTACATGGGGCGCAAAGTCAGCAGAGCGAATGCGCTGGCTTTCAGGAAAAAAGTAACCATGGTTTTCCAGCAGCCGGTTATGTTCAACACAACTGTATTTGAAAACGTTGCATATGGCCTCAAAATAAGGGAAGTTGCTGATGAACAGGTAAATCAAAAAGTTGCAACGGCACTCGAGCTGGTCGGGATGGAGGGTTTCTCAGAGCGGAGGGGCAAAAAACTCTCAGGCGGAGAACAACAACGTGTCGTGCTTGCGCGGGCGCTGGTGTTGGAGCCGGAACTTCTCCTGCTGGACGAACCAACTGCCAACCTTGACCCTGCAAACGTCCCACTTGTGGAAAAAATCATCACGGGGTTGAAAGGAAAAACAACGGTGGTGGTCGCTACCCACAACCTGTTCCAGGCGAAGAGAATATCAGACAGAGTTGCCTGCCTTTTGGAAGGCGAGCTGATTGACATCGGAAAAACTGAAGAAGTTTTCAAGCACCCGAAAGACGAGAGAACCAAAAAGTTCATCCGAGGCGAGTTCTTCTAAGATTCGCCCTTGAACTCTGTGAAGCCGCACTTCCCGCAAGCCCACCTGTTCTTGTGCTCGCCCATGAACACTCCCGGGCCACAGCGAGGGCAGGTCGGCCTTGATCTCTTCAGGAAATCCTTGTCAATTTTGTAGAGCTTGGATTTCATCGCTTTTTGTTTTTTTGGCATTTTACCCCTCCTTCTTCTCAGGCGCTTTCTCTTCCTTTGGCTTTTCCTGGGCTTTTGCCTCTTCCTTCGGCGCTTCCTTCTTTTCTGCCTGGGCTTTCTCCTCCTTCTTCGGGGCCTCTGCTGGCTTCTCTTCAGGCACCTCCTTCGGCATGCCGCGCTTTCTCAGGTATTCCCGCTCCATCGACTCCATGTCTTCCTTCGAGCCGTATGCTCTGGCCGTGCCCGAAGCTGTCTGCTCCCCATGGACGCTTGAGATTTTGTCTATCACAACCGCATCTTCCGGGACACCGAGCTGGGAGGCAAGCTCGCCCCTGACCTCAAGCCGCTTCGGCGTGGCTGCCCCAGAGTGGTCGACCGTGAACCTCAGCTCGACCCTCTTCAGCAGCGGGTTTTCCACTTTCGACAGGATTTCTACCTTCATTCAACCGCCTCTTCTTGTTTTCGCTGCAATAAAAACCAACGCCTAACTGCCCCCGGACTTCATTTTTTCAACTATTACCGAAAACTCGCGTTTCTTGTCCACAGTGACTTCTATCACGACCAATCCTTCCTTCGGTTGCCCGTACACCACTATCGCGCCCAGAGGCGCCGAAAGCACGGCGGGCAGCGCGGCCAAGTCCTCCTCCCCATCCACTATTATTTTTGTCGGAGGCTCGGCCGTTTCTATGGCCTTCACAAGCTCCGGGGTGATGCTTCCCGCCGGGTTTTTCACCCGCACAATTTTTGCCTTGAAGGATTCAATCGCCTCTTTTATCTTGGCCTCGGCTTCGGTTCTCATGACTTTCATATCAACTATAACAAGGTCAGGTCTGGCTCCCGCGAGGATGAAATCCACCGTAACCCGGTCGCCGACCGTGATCAGGCGTGGCGGCTTCCCCCTTATATGGCTGAGCGCCTCCTGAACGCTACCGAAGAGCTGTCCCATTGGGCGCTGAAGCCTGGTTCTCATCCCTTCCGGCAGTTTTATTTCGCTTTCAAATCCCTTCACTAAATCGAAAATAATTACTGTAAAGAGAATAAGAAGATATGTGGTTTTGATGGAAGTGTTCAAGCTGTTGGTCGGGCCTGTGAGGGATGCTCTCGCGGATTTCGGAATCAGCAGCCCCACGGCTCCGCAGGAAATGGCAATTCCTGCAATCCTTTCCGGGAAGAACCTCCTGCTGATAGCCCCAACGGGGACTGGCAAGACAGAGGCCGCCCTACTTCCGATCTTCAGCCTCCACCTCTCGAAAGAGAAGCAAAGCGGGATAAAAATAATCTACATCGCTCCACTCAGGGCCCTGAACCGAGACCTGCTGAACCGTCTCGAGGGCTGGGGGAAGAAGCTCGGGATTAGCATATCCGTCAGGCACGGTGACACTCCTGTCCGCGAGCGGCAGAAACAGGCTGCTCGTCCGCCAGACATGCTGATAACCACTCCAGAAACACTGCAGGCCATCTTGCCGGGGAAGGTGATGAAGAAGCACCTCAGGGGCGTCAGGTGGGTGGTTGTGGATGAGATTCACGAGCTGGCGGAGGACAAGCGAGGCGCACAGCTGACGGTCGGCCTTGAGCGGCTCGTTGGGCTCGCCGGTGAATTCCAGAGGGTGGGACTTTCGGCGACTGTTGGCTCTGCTGAAAATGTCGCTGCCTTCCTTTCTGGCGCCGGGCGGGACATCGAAATTTCAAATGTTTCTGTGGAAAAAACACTGAAGATTGAGGTAGAGAGCCCGATGCCTTCGCTAAAGGACGCGGAGCTTTCGGAGAAAATTTACTCGGAGCCAACTCTAGTCGCCAGGCTCAGGCGGATGAGGGAACTTGTGACGGCGCACGAGCGAACGCTGATTTTCGTCAACACGCGAGAAACAGCGGAGATGCTGGGGTCGCGACTCAGGCTTTTGGAGGGCGGCTTGCCAATTGGTGTTCATCACGGCTCCCTGGCGAGGGACGTCAGGATAGAGGCGGAGCAAAGGTTCAGGGAAGGGGAGATTAACGGCCTGATCTGCACATCCTCGATGGAGTTGGGAATTGACATAGGCGCCGTTGACTTGGTTCTCCAGTACATGTCGCCGCGCCAAGTCGTCCGTCTGGTCCAGAGGGTCGGGCGCTCCGGGCACAGGGTGGGCCAACTCTCGAAGGGCTTGGTAATCGCAACTTCTCCGGACGACATAGCGGAGGCGGCGGTGATCGCGAGGAAGACGATGGCGGGGGAACTTGAGGGCGGGAAAATTCATGAGCTTGCCCTTGACGTGATGGCGCACCAGCTGGTCGGGATTTGCTTGGACAAGGGCGGCGCTACGGCGGGGGAAGCTATGGAAATTCTGAGTAAAGCCCACCCGTTCAGGGATTTACAGCTACATGACGTGAACTCTGTTCTTGAGCAGTTGAAAGCGGAGGGGATTTTGTTTGAGAGAGAGGGGAAGTTCAAAACCGGAAGGGGCGGGATTGAGTATTATTTCTCCAACCTCTCCATGATCCCAGACTCCAAGCGCTACACCACAAGAAACATCGCGTCTGGAAAATCCGTTGCAGCTCTTGACGAGGAGTTTGTGGCATCTTACGTAGAGCCGGGGGCGACGTTCATCTGTAAGGGGGAGACCTGGAGGGCGGTGGAGGTCGACCACGACAGGGCGACCGTCTCAGTTGAAGAGGCCGACGAACCGGTCGGGGCTATCCCGGCGTGGGAGGGCGAGCTGATCCCAGTTCCGTTCGAGGTCGCTCGGGAGGTCGGCATGCTGAGGGCGCGCGTTGAAAAGGCCCTGAAGGCCGGGCGCCGGAGGGATGCGGTTTCGCTCCTTGCGGATGACTACTCTTTAAGTCAGGAGGCAGCTGGGTGGTTCTTGGACGAGATTTCCGATTGCGTCGAAGGCGGGGCTCAAGTTCCCACAGATGATGTAGTGCTGATGGAGACGGGCGGAGAGTTTGTGGTGGTCCACATGTGCTTCGGCAGCCTCGTCAACAACACCATCGGCTGGGTGCTCGGGAGCATGCTGTCGGCCAGGCTTGGAACAAGCGTCGCCGTTAAGATTGATCCATACCGGGTGGCTCTCAGGTTTCCCGGAGAGCCGAGGCCAGACTTGGTTGAGGAGGCGCTCAGGACCTTGTCGCCGGGCCAGCTGAGGGCGGTGACTGAGCTGACTATGAAAAACAGCTCGATGTTCAAGTGGCGCCTTGTTCATGTCGCCAAGCGCTTCGGGGCGATCAAAAGGGGAGCTGACCTCAGCAGCATTAACCTGCGGCGCCTCGTCGGGACTTTTGAAGGCACTCCCATTTACAGCGAGACCATCAGGGAAATCATGCTGGAAAAGCTCGACCTTCCCCGGGCGGAAGAAGTTCTGAAGAAGATTCACTTGGGCGATATCAAAGTGATTCGGGCGGAAGGGAAGGAGCTGACTCCATTGGCCTGGATCATTCTCGACGAGCTCTCCGGGGGAGAAATCGTCACGCCGAAGCGGGCGGAGAAGGAAATACTGGCGTCGGTGAAACTGAGGCTGGAGCAGAAGGGGGCGAGGCTGCACTGCATGAACTGCAACCAGTGGACAGTCTACACAAGGGTGAAGCGGCTCCCCGACCCTGTAGAGTGCAAGAAGTGTGGAGCGAGGCTTGTGACGGTCCTGCCTTTCGAATACAGGAAAACCCTCGCTGCCATAAAAAAGAAGGCGGCTGGAGTCAAGCTGACGGAGGCTGAGAGAAGACTTGTTGAAAAGGCGGTGCAATCGGCTACACTTCTACTTACTTACGGGAAGAAAGCCGTGATTGCACTCTCCGGAAGAGGGGTCGGGCCAAGTGTCGCAACTAGGATTCTCGCGAAGAGGCCAGGTGGCGACGATTTATACAGGGCGATCCTGAAGGCTGAGAAGACCTACGCTAGGACCAGAAGATTTTGGGACTAAGTGGCTTGATTTGGAAAGTTTTAATACACTGAAGCGCTAAACTGCAAGTTGGGGGTGAAGTGAACGATAACCGATGGGTAGCATTAGCTGTGGTGGCAGTAATTTTGGCAGCTGCTTTTGGCTTTGGGCTTTCCCCAAGCCCCCTCCGCCGAAAACCAGCGGCCAACCGTGAACCAGAACTGCTAATCGGCTTCGCCTGGGGGATCCCAGCTGTTTCAGGAATTGAAAACATTTACTTTAGGAGTGTGCAAAAATAGTTATCCGCCCAGAGCCCAAGCTACTTTTGCGCGGGTGCCGGTCGACCGCGCGACTCTATACTCCTCAAACCGAGTGTATGATGCGGCGTTGCCGACACCCGCGCGCGC
>JBFMBF010000006.1:0-51453 GCA_040755315.1 Hadarchaeota archaeon (SeqCode)
CCACCAGCACCTCCTTCATGAACCCGAACTGCTTGTCCCAGAGCACTGAGACGCCTGACATCATTGAAGAAAATATCAAAGTCATCCCGATTATGCCGGGTGCCATGAACTTGATGTAGCTGCCACCCCCCGTAATTGTGAACGCCGAACTGAGTCCAACGCCCACGACCGCCAGCCAGAGGAAGGGCTGGACCACAGATTGGACCATCCTAATCTTTCCCCTGACGAACCACTTCATCTCCCTGAGCCAGAGGGTGTATATGACCTGAGCTGACGGCATTTATCTCCCCCAGAGAGGGGTAAAGCCCCTTCTTGAGCCGCTCTTTGCTCCTTCGTCCCTGATCATCCTGCCAGTGTATTTTATGAAAACATCTTCAAGGGTCGGCCTGCTGATGCTCACTTCCAGCACTTGCCCTCCGTGTGACCTGACTGTATCTATGAGCTTTGGAAGGGCCTTTTCCCCGCTGCCAACCTCAATGTGCAGCCTGTCATCCACCATTTTTACTCCCTTCACCAGGCTGTTTCTTCTGAGGATGGGGAGCAATTTTTCCGGTTCCGGAACTTTCATGGAAATTATGTCCCCTTTTAGTTCATCCTTGAGGGCCTCCGGTTTGTTGAGCGCCACTATTTTTCCGTGGTCTATTATGGCCACACGGCCGCAAAGGTAGTCCGCCTCCTCTATGTAATGGGTCGTGAGGATTATGGTGACTTTTTCTTTCTCGTTAAGCGCTTGGATGTGGTCCCATATGACGCGTCTTGTCTGGGGATCGAGCCCCAGCGTCGGCTCGTCTAAAAAGAGGATTTTGGGACGGTGCATCAGCCCCCTCGCCATTTCCAGCCTTCGCTTCATACCGCCGGAATATGTCTGCACTAGAACGTCGGCTCGGTTGCTTAGTCCAACTATTCCCAGCACCTCTTTCACGCGGGCCGCTCGCTCTTCCTTGTTCAAACCATACAGCCGGCCGTGAAAGTCCAGGTTCTCCCTGCCGGTAAGACGGTTGTCGAGGGATGGTTCCTGAAACACTAACCCAATCGCCCTACGAACGTCGTCGGGCTCTTTTTTGATGTCGAAGTCGGCCACTCTCGCCGTCCCCTTGGTCAGTGGCAAAATTGTGGACAGCATGTGAATCAGTGTGGTCTTCCCCGCGCCGTTCGGGCCCAGCAGGCCGAAAATCTCGCCGTAATTTATCTTCAGGTTCACACGGTTGACTGCTACCAGATTGCCATATTTTTTTACCAAGCTATGTGTTTCTATCGCGCAGCAGGTTTTCACCTAATCCACCCCGAAAATCTCGCGGAGGAAGTCCCTGAACCCCGTCATCACCTTTCTCCATTCGGAAAACGCCGCCTCTGCCGCTTTTTCTCCCTCGCCGGTGATTTTGTAGTAGCGGCGACTAGGCCCGCCCGTTTTCTTGGTCGTCCATGTGCTCTTCACGAACCCGAGCTTTTCAAGGCGTCGAAGTATCGGGTACACCGTGCCCGCCTTCGGCACCCACTTTCCCTTCGTTTTCATCTCGAGTTGCTGAATTATCTCGTAACCGTACATCTCCCCGCCCTTTTTCTTCAGGGCCCAGAGAATCCACATGCTCAGAAGGCCGCGCTTCATCTCCTTGTGCATGTGAACCCGCCATGCGTCATGTGCGCGCTTCATGCGGCTTCAACTATGTAGCAACACTATATATATAAATGTTGACAAAATGCCTTCGGGCGCCAAGCTTGAGTTAGCCATAAATCCAACCCCGCTGAATGGGAACCGATATGACAAAAAACCCGGCCGTGAAAGAGAAAACCAAGCAAATCTTAGCGCTGCTGCTAGTTGTTCTTTTTATCATATCAATGGTGGCAGCTACAGTAATCTCCCTGATAAAGTGAGTCCTCCAGTAGGGTTAAAATGGGCCTGGAGCAAAGTTGGTGGGATTGAGATGGCGACCTGCACGTCATGTAACAAAGAGGTGGCGCCGGGCGAGGTTGCGGCCCGCTTCCAATGCCCTGGCTGCGGCTCAAACGAGATATGGCGCTGCGCAAAGTGCCGGCGACTGAGCAACACCTACAAATGTCCAAGCTGCGGGTTCACAGGCCCTTGAGGTGGGGAGTTGGCTGACGTCGCGGTGGTAATAAGGGTGATGCCGGAAAGCGATGAAGTCAACCTTGACAATCTTGAGAAGATGGTCAGGGAACGCGTGGCTGTCCACTCCGTTTCCAGAGAGCCAATAGCCTTCGGTCTGGAGGCTCTTCACGTCACAGCGCTGATACAGGACGCGGCTGGAGGGACGGACCCTTTGGAGCAAAAGCTGGCCTCGATACCTGGTGTGGGCAACGTCCAGGTCATCAGCCTTACCCGGGTTTTTTGAGGGATTTTTTGCATAACGATGGCGCAAACCAGTTACCCCTTTAGGACTTTGCGACAAATTAAAACGATACCTTGAGAAGTGAACTGGCCGAGAGGGCGACAAAAATCTCCATGGCCGCGACCACTTTGCGCGGGCTGGCAGAACTGATTGTGGCGTTTTTTTCAGGCAGCGTCGCGCTGGTCGCCGCCGCGGTGGATTCTTTTTCAGATACCGTAACCTCGATGATGATCTTGGGCGGGCTTAAAATTTCAAGGCGACCGGCCGACCGTGGGCATCCATACGGCCATGCGCAGGCGGAGACTTTGGTTTCCTTACTGCTGGCGGCTGCGCTCTTTTTTGGAGGCATTTACGTGGCTTTCCTCGCCATTGCTAGGTTTTACTCGGGCACGCCAGTAACGATGGCTTTGGAGGTGTTTTTGGTCGCGTTGCTTGCAATTTTGATTTCAGGATTACTTGCTTGGTACAAGATACGCGTGGGGAGGAAGGTCCACAGCATGGCGGTTGTTGCGGACGGTTACAACTCGCTCTCGGATGCTTTGTCTGCAGGTTCGGTAGCGGCGGGGATGGTCTTTGTATCTTTGGGGTACGCCTGGGTCGATTCGGCCGTTGCACTTGGAATTGCAGGACTGATACTTTACTGGAGCACGGGGATTGGAAAAAACGCGCTAAACATACTAATGGGCGCGTCTCCTGGGAAAGAGATAATGGAAAAAATAGTGGGGACTTGCTCCGGAGTGCCTGGGGTCGTCAGCTGCCACAACTTCCGGGCAAGGCGAGTAGGATCCAGGGTATACGCGGATGTGCACATAACGGTCAACCCAAAGATAACTGTTGAAAAGTCGCATGAGATAGCTACCGCAGTTGAGCGCAGGTTAAAGGCAAGAATACAGGAATTAACATCGGTGGTGGTCCACGTGGAACCGGCCGGAGGCGAGAAAGTTGGCAAAAAGCGTTGAACAGGTCAGGGCTGACATCCCGTTCCTGAAAACTGGAGTCATCTACCTTGACAACGCGGCGACCACTCCTACGCCAGAACCAGTTATCGCCGCGATGCTCGAGTACTTCCGCGAGTACGGCGCCAACGTGGGCAGGGGGCTCTACCGCGCCACCAGAAAAGCGACTGAAGCCTTTGAGGGTGTCCGGGCGAAAGTGGCCAAAGTCATCGATGCCGCGCCTGACGAAATAGCTTACACGAAAAACACGACCGAGGGGATCAACCTCGTAGCGCGAGGCCTAGGCCTGAAAAAAGGAGACAAGGTCATAACAACCGTGCTTGAGCACCACTCAAACATTCTACCCTGGCAGCGCCTTCAGGAAAAGGGTGTGGAACTTGAGATCATCGGGGCCACCAAGGAGTGTCTGCTCAGGCCGGAAGATTTCGAGGCCGCAATTGACAAAAACACCCGCCTGATCGCCGCACACCACATATCAAACTCGATTGGCAGCGAGCAACCTGTCAAAGAAATAGGTAAAATAGCCAGAGAAAACGATGTCCTGTTTCTCCTCGACGCCGCACAATCAGTCGGGCACGCACCAGTAGATGTGAAAAAAATTGGATGTGATTTTCTTGCGGCGCCAGGCCACAAGGGGCTGCTGGGGCCGCAGGGGACGGGATTCCTTTATTTCAGGAAAGACGTGGGAAAGGAATTGAAACCCCTGCTTGTCGGGGGGGGCATCGTGCTGGATGTTGAAACCCACAGAGCCAAGCTCGTCGAGCCTCCGGAGGTCTTCGATGCCGGAACGCCAAACATTCCAGGAATAATTGGACTGGGCAGGGCCTGCGACTACACCCTCGAGATAGGGGTGGAAAAAATAGAGGCGAGGGAGAGAAAGCTCACAGAGATGATGATGAAAATAAAGGACTTCCCAAACGTCACCGTCTACGGGTCTCCGTCCGTGGACAGAAGGGGCGGCGTGGTAAGCTTCAACATCGCGGGGCTAGGCTTCCACGACGTCGCCGCCATGCTGGACGAGCTTGAGAAAATCGCCGTCAGGTCCGGCAACCATTGCGCGCAGCCCACAATGAGGCACCTCGGCATTGGAGGAACAGCTAGGGCGTCGGTCCACTACTACAACCTTGAGGAAGAGGTTTCGAAGTTCGTCGATGCGGTCGGGGAGATTTCAAAAGAGCTTGGCGGCTGAGCGCCTGAAACTCCACTTCACCGAAAGCGCCTTTTTTACCTCATCGATCACTGGCGGGCGATTTTCCTTCGGAGGATTGAACCTCTCACCCTGCATTGCCCTCACGACATTCACCACTCCCTCGGAAAGGGCGTGGAGGTCGTACCCTCCCTCAAGGAGGAAAACCGCCTTGCCGCCGCAAATTTTCTTGGCCTGGGCGACGACCGCGGCGGTCATCCAGCCGTAGGAGTCCGATGAGAGCTGGAGGGCGGTAAGTGGGTCCCTGGCGTGAGCGTCGAAACCGGCGGACACCACTACGATCTCGGGCTGGAACTGCTCGGTCAACGGGAGAAAGAGCTCGCGCATGACGGCCGCATATTCCGCGTCCCCGGCCCCCGGCTGCAGCGGGACGTTGACGTTGCACCCCTCGCCTCCTCCCGACCCGGTTTCCTCCACATGGCCCGTCCCGGGATAGAGGGTGTGCGGGTGCTGGTGGATTGACATGTATAGGATGCTCGGGTCATCATAAAAAATGTCCTGCGTCCCGTTCCCGTGGTGAGCGTCCCAGTCCAGGATGAAGGCCCTCTGCAGGCCCCCCTCCCTCAGGCGCTTCACCATCACAGCCACATTGTTGAAGTAGCAGAAGCCCCCGCCTCTGGCCTTGGTGGCGTGGTGTCCGGGAGGCCTGATCAACGCAAAAGCATTGTCGTACTTCCCGGAGACCACCAGCTGCGCCGCCTCTATCGCCCCTCCGGCTGAAAGCAAGGCTATCTCGTATGTGTTGCTGTGCGTTGGGGTGTCTCCGTTTATCGGGCTTTCGGACAAACTCAGCTTCTTCACCAGCGAGACGTAATCCGGGTCGTGGGCGAGCTCTATGTCTTTCCTGTCCGCCAGCTTTGGCGCAACGACTTTCACATTCTCGGTGTTCCAAAGCCCAGCCCTCCTGAGGCCGTCGACTATCGCCTGGAGGCGCTGCGGACGCTCGGGGTGGCCCCATCCCGGGTTATGTTCGAGGTATTTCTGAGAGTAGACCAGCGCTGTTTTCATTCTTAACAACAATATCTGCGCGTCTCACCAAATAACACCCGCTTGTGCCATGCCAGACCTTCTTGGCCTCGAGTATCCTGATTTTCGACCGGAAGAAGGGCGCATCCAACACAAGCGACTCGTACTCTCCCCCCTCGCCCGCTGGGTTTATGCCGCGCTTTTTCCCAAACTCAACTAGGTCTTCAATGGCGCTTTTATCTAGCTTTCTACCCAGCCACTCCGGCCCGAGGCCCTCCGCGGCCGCGGCGGTGATGATGATCTCAAATCTCTCGCGAAGCATCTCACGCAGAAGAATCGCCGGCTCCTTCCCCCAGAGCGGTGCCAGAGATTTAATCCCAAGCCTAGAGCAGATGCGATCTATGTTTCTCTTCTGGTAGGTGGAGGCGATGGCTCCGCTCACTACGCCGTTTACATTAAGCTCGGAAAGTGCCCCTTCCAGGTCCAGGAGTTCTTCGTCTTTTTCTCCGCTTGTCTCGACCTTCAAGAGGGGGAATCTCGCACACTCGGCAAAAAGATCCACCAGCCTTATGTTTGGCGTATGATACATCCAAGAATCCTCCCTACGCGAAACCATGGCTACAAGGCACGATATCTCGTGCCCCTGCCCCATTGCCCGCCAAAGGGCCAAGGCGGAGTCCTTGCCTCCCGAACATAGCGCCGCGAGCCTCATGCTATCAAAAAATATCCTTTTTATCTGTTTAATCACATTAGTCTTGGTGAAATAATGAACGTCAGAATGTACTCGGCGCTGGCGGTGATGGTAGTGGGGATTTTTGCCCTTCTCGAGGGGTCGAGATTTAACTACGGGATGCCACTGGACATTGTGCTTATTGCTGTTGGGGCGGCTCTCACGCTCAGCTACATTTTCCTGATCGGGGACTCCTTGGACAAGAAGCTCGGCAACAAGGACGCTTCGCTTCTCACGGTCCTGATCGTGGTTGGCACAGTGCTGCTTTACCAAGCGGGCACGAGGCCGATGCCGATTGAGCAAAAAGGCATCTTCGGCGCGCTCGGGGCGGCCCTTGTCATAGCCACGGCCCGAATGTTGTTTTCAGGCCACCGCAAAAAGCGATGAGATAGTAAGGCTCAAAGACCCATTGCTCTCATCACTCCACTTTTGGCGCCGGCAAAGTACAGGATACACGGAAGCATTATCACGCCCATGCAGTGGGTGCGCTTGACGTGAAAAAACGCCGGCAGCATCCCCATGACAGTCGCGGCGCCGTAGACGAGAAGGCCCGCCAAACCAGAATAGAAGACCACCATCCCAGTGACCAGAACCAGGACGCTTACGCACAACGGGCGGTACGGCACGGTCTCCATGCGTCTGGCCGCGAGCTTTCCCAGCCTGAGGTTAAGGACGGCGGCTATCCCCCCGGCAAACAGCGCCACACCGACCAGAAAGACCAGTTCTGCTTCGCCAACTTCCATCATTTCCCCCACGGCAATGGCTGCACCGCTCCTCGCCCGCCCTATCGCGTAAAGCGCGACAAAGGAAAGGAGGGTCTTTGATGTGTTCACGCTGCTAACGGCGGTCAGGAACTCCTCTTCCCCGCTCGACTTGGTGGCGAGCTGCGCGAGCACGGTCCCCTGTGAAGGACCTATCGCGGGAATGACCCCTGTTATAACTCCCGCGGTCGTGCCTGCGCACAAGGGTACTATCGTCTGGAGGGCTGGAATTTCGTCGTCCTCGATGTACTGCTCCGGAAGAGAGCTCCCTTCCACTATGCTGGGGAGGAGAACGCTCGCTCCGAAAAGACCGGACAGAAGGGGCATCAGCGCCGCATCCCCCCGCAGGATGTTGGTGTCGAGCGCCAGCAGCCCGAGAAGACCTGACATTGCAAAAATCAGGATTGCCCAGAAGATTCTCGTTTTTGATTTTTCTAGAAATATCATGACCGCGACCACGGCAATCAGCAAAAAATGCATGTTGGGCTGCAGGAACGCGTAGGCCGGGGATACCACAAACAAAAAAGGCAAAAGAAAGGCGGCGCTCAGCAGCAAGCCGCCGAGGGAGCCCCAAGTCGTGAGCCTGACCGCTTGGTAGCCGCGCCCCTCGAGCAGGAGCCTGTGGGCCGGGAGGACAGAAAGTTCCGTCCCCGCCTCGGGCGCGCCCAGGAATGTCGAAGGGATGTAGCTGACGAAAACGTTTGTTATTGACATCGCCACGATAAGGGCCGCTACCCCGAGCGACCCCGACCCTACCGCGAGCGCGACAAAAAATGGGGTTATGTTGTTAACGTGGACGCCGGGGATGAGACCCGTCACTACCCCGAGCCCTACACCAGCCAGCGCCAGGGCCACGACCTCGAGCATTCAAGCTACCGCCTGCAGGTCGGACGCCCCGGCTACCTTCAGCTCCAGCTCGCCCTTGTACAACTGCAGCCACCCGCTCGCCCTCAATGTGCCCCCGACGTGAATCTCCGGGATGCCGTCGTCCACTATCCAACTTGAGACGTAGACGGGGAGCTTCGAGCCGTTCTCCCTCAAAGTGAAGATTACGCTGCCGCTGCCGACTATCTCCCTTTCTGCCACTGTGCCTTGAACCTTGACCGGAGAACCCGCGTTCTCCTTGGTGATGCCCGATATGCTGAGCGGGGCCGTGTGGATCACCTTCACGTCGCTGGACTCTGCTGGGACGACCTCAAGCTCGTTCCTGTAAATGGTGACCTCCCCCCTAACCTCGAGCACGTCCAGCAGTTCTATCGTCTCAAGCTCGGCCCTGGTCCTCGAGAAAATCGGGACGCTCGCGACGCCTCCCGAGGAGTCCCTGAGCTTGACAAATAGGTGGTTGTCCCTGCTTTCCTTCAGCTCCATCACCTGCCCGGATATCACCACATTCAGGCCGATGAAGTTGTTGTCGATGCTGGCGATGGAGGTGAGCTGAGGTCTTGCGGCGGCGGCTGCAGCATATATTGCGGCCAACCCGGCGATTGAACAGGCGAGGCTGATTCTGCCCATTGACTTTTCTTCCATTTCCCCCGCCGGAGCTTTGGGTGAACCGGCTTTATAAAGGAGAAAAACAGTACGTGTTTAGCTCTTTCGGTTGAGCGACCGAAAAATTTTTGGAAAGTTCTGCTGAAGTAAGATGGCTGGGTCCGGGGAGGTGGTTACAGGAGATGACAAATGACATGCCCGGACTGCGAGAAGCTCCAAAAAATAGTTGCGGAGCTGAAGAAGGAAGTGGAGGAGCTGAAGCGCCGTTTGGCGCTCCACGAGAACGCCAACACTCCGCCATCCCAGTGGAGATATCCAACACGCCAGAACGGTGGCCAGCGCACGGGCAAGCGTTGCCCGGGCAGACCGAAAGGGCACGAGGGCACGACGAGGCCGGTCCCGAAGCCCGATGTGGTGGTAAAACCCGAGTGGAAAAAATGCCCGAAATGCGGCGCCCACCTCCGCAGGCCAAAGGTGGTAAAGCACCACATCGTCGAGGAGATCCCAGAACCATCTCCTGTGGTGGTGATCGACTTTCTGCAGTTCGAGGGAGATTGCACGGGTTGCGGCGCCCACGTCGTTGCGAGACACCCGGACTGCCCTCCCGAGGGGAGGTTCGGCAAGAACCTGCTGGTCCAGGTGTCGCTGTGGAAGTACGAGGGGCGGCTGCCCCACCGCAAAATCCGGGATATGCTGAAGTGGCAGTATGGGCTATCGGTCACCGCCGCTTCGATACTCGACATCACCCGCCGGGTGAGCGAATGGCTGAAGCCGAGCTACGAGGAGGTTCGCCGGAGGGTAAGCGAGGCCAGCGTAGTCTATTCGGATTGGACTGGGATGAAGGTCGACGGCAGCAAGTGCTGGACATGGGATTTTGTCGCAAACACCGACGCGCTGATTGCGGTGCGGGAGAGCAAGGGAAAGAAGGTTTTGGATGAGATCCTCGGGAGAGATTTTACGGGCACCATTGTGTGCGACGGCGACAAAATTTTTCCAAACTTCACGCGCAGGCTCCAGCGGTGCTGGGCCCACCTGCTGAGGGGGGCGGATTGGCTCGCCGAGCACGTCGATGAGGCGAAGCCGCTCCAGAAGGCGTTACACGGGCTCTACGACGACCTCAAGGCTTCACTGGAGGACGACCCCCCACCGAGAAAGCGGGCGAAACTGGCGAAGAACGCCAAGCGGCGGCTGCGTTACTGGCTGAAGAAGCACTACAGAAGCGAGGAGACGAGGAAGTTCGTCGGAATGGTGCGCAGCGGGTCCGACAGCTGGTTCACCTTCGTCACCACGCCTGGAGTCGAGCCGACGAACAACCTAGCCGAGCGCGTCCTGAGGGAGCACGTGGTTCAAAGGAAAATCATTGGGACGCTCAGAAACGAGAAGGGCGCATCCATCTACGAAATCAACATGACGATGTTGGCAACGTGGAAACTGCGGGGGCTCGACCCATCCCAAGCGCTGGCCGAAAGTCTAGCTAGTGCTTGGAAGAGCTAAACACGTACGAAAAACAGGGTGCCGAAAAACAATGGGCGCTCATCTGCCGAGCTTCAGGGTGTAAACCAGCACCCATAAAATCAGCCACATCACAAAGTGTGGCCAGAACCCCGTCATCAATACTTTCTTCTTTGAAAACTCAGCCACATTGATTTTGAGGTATTCCGGAGCCAGCCTGAAAGTGAGATAGAATAGAAGCAGCGCGACCCCGGCAGCCAAAAGTGAGTTGACCAAAACTCCCGAAATCACGCCAGCCACCGCTCCGGCCGCGGCAAACATCAGGACTACTTTTGTCTGTGCATCCAATCTCTCACCTTCAACCACTATGCCCTGACCGCGCTGGTTTAAAACGCTGCCGTCAGCTCTGACTCGTGCTGCTCCAGAAATTTAGCAAAAAATAACTTTTTCCGGCCCCTTGATAACTTCCAACTGGTGATAAAATCAAGCTGAAGGGAATCGCCCTGCTACTCGCCGTCCTGACCGGGGTGTCTCTGACGTCCGCCGGCGTGATTCAATACATCACGGCGCCCGTGTATACTCAGTATCCATTCCTCGGCTCTAGCGTCACTAGGGACAACATCTACGCCGAGATTGTAGAGGTGGCGCCGGAGGGTCTTGACAACCCGTCCATCAGCAACATCCCGGACGCCATCTTGGGTTTGATAGAAAACGCACGGACCTCAATCGACATGGAAGTTTACACAATATACAAGTACACCAGCGGCCCTGTGGCCGACATCGTCAACGCCATAAACCGGGCCGCATCTCGGGGGGTGAGGGTGAGAATTTTGATAGATAATGAGATCTACACGAAGCTGGCCACAGAGAGTCCATCGTCGCGCGCAATGCTCGACAACATGGACGCGCATGAAAACATTGAGTTAAGGCAGTCGGGGTGGCTCATGCATTCAAAAGTAGTCATTGCAGATAATGAGGCCGCCTGCGTGAGCAGCGCCAACATGAGCACCTCCGGCATGACGACCAGCCGCAACACAGGCGTAATCGTGAGGGGGGAAACGTTTGTCCGAGCGCTTGAGGCGGTTTTCGAGGCCGGGTGGACGGGCAACGAGAACCAGCCCGGGTTCGAGAACGGGTGGACGGTCGACTGGATAAAACCCGTCGTGACCCAGATTGGATCACTCAACTGGGTGCCGCAGACCCTCGATGTCATCCTGGACCTAGTAAACTCCGCCAGCAAAACCATCCGCATTCCAATGTACGTGATCTCGGGCTCCCCCTCGCAACTCACGAACACTGTGGAAAACGCGGGGGCGCGTGGGGTCGACGTGAAGATAATGGTGGACCGCGATTACAGCAACCTGTCGGAATACCCGGTACTCCTGAGGCTCGACCAATCGCCTAACACTGAGGTTAAGTACGCGGGACTTTCGAATTACGGAGTCTACCACAGCAAGACTGCCGTGGCCGATGGGGCGAGGGCCTATGTGGGCAGTGCCAACTGGACAAGCACCTCCATGACCAGCCGACGCGAGATAGGCGTTTACTTCGAGGACGGCACATTGGCATCAGCAATAGAGAACATGTTTCAGTCTGACTGGGAGAGCAGGTACGCGAGGTGGATCACAGAGCCATCTAACCCGGCTTTTGCATTCTTAACAAACACCGCCATCATCTTCCTGGCGCTGCTTGGGGTTTTTGTCATTTTCCTACTCAAACAGAGAAAAAAACACGACCGCGCGAGAAAAAATTGGATTGCAGAGCTCTGGGCGTCGTCGGGGCACGAGGCGTGAGGGGCTACACAAGAACGAAGGCGGTTGCATGATTAAATTTGTAGCAGAAATCCGGAAGAAAGGAATAAACCCGTACGTGGACGTTCCCAAGAGGGTGAGCGAAAGTTTTGGGAGGAAAGGTTACGTCCCTGTGAAAGGGACTATCAACAGAACTTCCATCAGGGCTACTCTGGTCCCTGTTGGCTCTGGGAGACATGTACTCTACGTCAACACTGAGATTAGAAAGAATGTGATGGTTGACGTGGGAGATAGTGTCGCAATCTCTCTGGGGCTGGACACTGAACCGAGAGTCGTGCCAATGCCCGATGAGTTCAAACTGGCGTTGCCAAGAAACAAGAAAGCAAAAATGGCTTTCGATAAACTTCCTCCTTCACACCAAAGGGAATACCTGAACTACCTCAATTCACTGAAGACTCCTGAGTCGCTGAAAATAAACACCACCAAAGTAATCAAAAAACTCTTGGATTAGAACCTCTTTTTTACAAGGCAAAAATATTGTCGGCCATAAAGCGTGGAGCCGCCGGCGGGAATCGAACCCGCGACCTACGCCTTTTTGTGCGAGATACCAAGGCGTCGCTCTACCGACTGAGCCACGGCGGCCCAATTTAATTGTTGGACCACCTCTTTAATATCCGCAAGGGAGATTGGCAGGGAGTTCATGAAGGTAGGCTTCATAGGCGCGGGGAAAATGGGGATTTCACTCCTGAAGGGGATGCTGAAGTCAAGAGCTCTCGAGCCTTCTCAGGTGACCGTGAGCGAAACCGACCCAAAGAAGCTCAACGCCGCGCGCGCCCTGGGAATAAAGGCTGCTCCGAGAAATGAAGCTCTGGTCAAAATTTCCGATGTGGTCTTTATCGCCGTGAAGCCAAACGATGTCGAAACCGTCCTCAAAGAGACAAAAGCCGTCTCAGGCGGGAAGCTCTTCATCTCAATCGCCGCCGGGGTCACGACCAAATTCATCGAGCAGAGGACTTCCGCGAGGGTAATCCGCGTGATGCCAAACATTGCCGGGGCCATCGGGGAGATGGCGGCTGGCTACTGCCCCGGGAGGTGCGCCAGGCCGTCCGACAATAAGTTGGTGGAGAAGCTGCTCGGGAGCATCGGTGTCGTCTTCAAAGTGAAGGAGCCTCTTATGGACGCAGTAACTGGGCTGAGCGGCAGTGGCCCAGCCTATGTCGCCTATTTCATCAAAGCCATGGCGGAGGCTGGCGAAGAGCTGGGGCTACACGGCGCAATCTCTCTGGCCCTAGCGGCGCAGACCGTGAAGGGCACCGCTGAACTGGTGGGCCTGGGGGAACTGCCAGGCGAACTTATCCAGCGGGTCTGCACGCCCAAAGGAACTACAATTGAGGGGATGACGGTCCTGAATAAAAAGAAAGTCGACGACGCCATAAAGAAGGCCGTGAAGGCTTCGGCCGCCAGAGCAAAAGAGCTATCGAGGTAGCTCCTCCGGCGCACCCTCTTGAGTCTCCTGGGTCTCTACAAGCCTCTTCCTGATCTTGGCCGGAAGCTCCTTTGACTTCTCGTACGCGGCGTTGAGCTCTGAAACGGTTTTGTCGAGGACCGTGGCTGGCGGGGCCTCAATCTTTTTTCTCTTTGTCCTCTCGGCCTCGTAAACAACCTCCTCAAACCTGACCGTCTGGATGTCCCACAGGTAGTCGCCCAGCAGGGTCACCGCAACGAAAATCTTCTTGCTTTCCGGATCCTCAAAGTGCTTCTCGGCCAGCAGGATGGTGTATGAGGTGAACCAGCCATAGTCCTTATCCAGCGTCCCAAGGAACTTTGGGGCGTTGACGCTTTTTCCTATCAGTTCGATCTTCATGGACTCCGACAAACTCTTGTCGCTCGTTGATTTAAAGCGGGAGGTCATGGCGGAGAAATTTTGTGGTGCGGATGGGGGGATTTGAACCCCCGGCATTCGGATATCCGACCTAAGACTTCAGTTTTGTCCCCCAACGGTTAAATCCATCAGGGTCCGACACTTTTGGGTCGGGTGTATCCCGATCTCCCATTTCAGTCCGGAGGCGTTGCCTTCCAGATGGCTGAGTTACATCCGCACCGTTTACTTTTCGTTGCTTGAATTTAAAGACTTCTTCCATAACTCATGCTTTCGAAGATGCCGTGAATTAGAAAAACCTATTTCTTTCATCCATTTTTCTACCATTGCGCACCCGGACAATCTAACATAAATCTGGTGTTCCATGTTTTTTCTTTTCTTAGCTGTTTTCTGAAGTATACACTAAATCCTCTTTTTTCTAAAATCTTAGTTAGCTGTTCCGCCAACTTTACACTTGTCGTGGAAATTTGAATTGAAGGATAATACCTTCCACTTCTAGACTTGGCGAGCGAAAAACATCCATCTGTGTCAGCTATGCCGCGAATGCATCCCCTTAGAATATTCCAAGAAATATAAAATTTTTTAGGTATAGTGACTTTTTTGCCTTTGCCTCTTCCGTAAGGCAGCCCCAATTTTTCTGTAAACAGCACGAAAACCTCTTTTGAACAAATCCTAAATTGTATTGAGCCGGTAATTTTTCTTTCACGAACATAGGGTTCCCTGTTAAATAGTTTTTGACTATTTTTTGGAAATGTTTGTAATATTCTTTGTCAAGTTCCGGATGACCGTTCAAATCTATTCTGTAGTGTCTGCTGTCTCTCCAAAGGTTTCCGTCCCTGATGACCGCACCGACTAATTCAGCAAGCGATTCAGATATTTTCAATTAAATCTAAAACTTGTAACTCGATTTTCAATTAGCCACTTTTGGGGAGAGAGGTCGACGAAAGTATTGCTTATAAGTGCACGAATTCTTCATCAAACTAACTCCAAAGTGCCATTTGCGCCATATTATTTGTATAACAACTCCGAAAGTGATGTTTTAGAACCTCTAGCGGGGACACGGATTTAAGCCCGCCGACATTAGGTAAGCTGGTGAAAATGTCAGGATACCGCGGCAGGGCCCAGCGTCTTCTGGAATCAGCCTCCGTGAGCGTGGGTGACAAAATCCGAGTCGAAGGCTCTGACAAGGCTTACGAGGGAGTGCTGATGCCCCGAATAGAGCTCGGCGACGCGGATCATCTAGTGATAAAGCTGGCGAACGGCTACAACATCGGCGCGCGAGTAGACGAAAAAACCAAAATAACGCTCATTGAAAAGGGCTCGTCGCCAAAGCTGTCCGTTCCAAAACTCGAAATAGCTCGAGACACCAGCAAGCCGAACGTCACAATCATCGGGACGGGCGGCACCATCGCCAGCAGGGTCGACTACAGGACTGGCGCAGTCTATCCCGCTTTCACTGCTGAAGAGATTTACAGCGCCGTCCCTGAGGTCGCCGAGATAGCTAACATCAAGGTTGTCGAGGCCTGCAGCGTCTTCAGCGAGCACATGACGCCTGACCTCTGGGTGAAAATAGGGAAAACCGCCGCGAAGGAGATTAACGGTGGTGCAACTGGGGTCGTCATCGCCCACGGGACTGATACCATGGGCTACACCGCCGCCGCGCTCAGCTTCATGCTCAAAGGCTTGTTCCGTCCCGTCGTCATGGTCGGCTCCCAAAGATCGTCTGACAGGCCGAGCTCGGACGCGGCGACGAACCTCATCTCCGCGATAACTGTCGCCGCCAAGTCCGACATAGCCGAAGTTTCAGTGGTGATGCACGGGGGCACTGGGGATGACTTCTGCCTGGTCCACCGCGGGACCAAGGTCAGGAAATGCCACACCAGCCGCCGCGACGCTTTCCAGAGCATCAACGACATCCCGATAGCGATGGTTAAGGGGCGGGAGCTGAAGCTCCTCCGCGATGACTACAACCGCGCAAGCTCCGGCGGAAAGGTGAAACTGGCTGGGAAATTCGAGCCCATGGTAGCTCTCCTGAAAGCGACGCCTGAGATGCCTTCAAGCGTAATATATGGAATGCTGGGGGCCGGAGACAAGGGGATAGTGCTGGAAGGGACGGGCCTCGGCCATGCCCCTGAGTCTCTCTTTGCTGGCATCAAACGCGCCATTGACAGCGGGGTGCCAGTTGTCATGACATCTCAATGCTTGTGGGGGCGGGTCAACATGAAGGTCTACTCCACCGGCCGGGATCTACTCAAGCTTGGCGTAATCCCTGGGGAAGACATGCTCCCGGAGGTTGCGTGGGTGAAGCTCATGTGGGCGCTGGGACAGGAAAAAGACAAGAAAAAAGTGGCGGAATTGATGAGGGAAAACCTGGCCGGGGAGATGACGCCGAGAACAAGAGTCGATGTTTTCATGAAGCCGTCCCTCTCTTGGAAAGGCTAGGTGTTTTGATGGAACTGGACTATAGCAAACTTGGTTTGAAAGTCGGGTTCGAAATACATCAGGAGCTGAATACCCACAAGCTCTTCTGTAATTGCCCTTCGGAGCTCAAAGAGGATGAGCCGAAGCTTGCGGTGATGAGAAAGCTACGCCCGACCCAAAGCGAGATGGGTGAAGTCGATAGAGCTGCGCTCGCGGAAGCGATAAAGGGGAAGGGTTTCAACTACCAAGTCCACACTGACAGCGTCTGCCTAGTCGAGCTGGACGAAGAACCGCCGCACCCTGTGAACGAGGAGGCCCTTAACATTGCCCTTGAACTTGCCACCCTTCTAAACGCCAAGCCTGTGGATGAGGTGCATGTGATGAGAAAAATCGTCATAGACGGGAGCAACACTGCGGGCTTCCAGCGCACGATGCTGGTGGCGACGAACGGCACGATAGATGCCGGCGGCAAAAGTTTCCGCATACCCACCATCTGCCTGGAGGAGGACGCGGCAAGAAAGATGGGCGAGGGTGGAGAACACGTGGACTACAGGCTAGACCGGCTCGGCATCCCACTTTTGGAGATCGCCACGGGGCCTGACTTCTCCGACCCGCACACCCCGGCGAAGGCCGCCCTGTACCTTGGGCAGATCCTCCGGGTGGCCGGCAAGGTCAAACGCGGTATCGGGACAATCAGGCAGGATGTCAACATTTCAATCGCTGGCGGGGCGCGACAGGAAATCAAGGGCGTGCAGGAGCTGGCGCTGATATCTGCGGTAATCGAGCGAGAGGTGCACAGGCAGTTGGCACTCATCGACATTCGGGAAGAGCTGAAAAATCGTGGGGCTTCCGAGGTGGAGAAAAAATTCTTCGACGTGAGCGGACTTTTCTCATCCACTGAATCGAAGGTGGTACAAAACGCTATGAAAACTGAAGGGGTTGTTCTTGCCGTGACCCTGCGGAAGTTTTCTGGGCTGCTGGGCAGAGAGCTGCAGCCGGGGAGAAGGTTTGGCACCGAGCTTTCAGACTATGCTAGATTGTACGGGAAGGTCGGCGGACTCTTCCACACGGACGAGATGCCAGCATATGGGATATCTCAAGAGGAGGTCAGAAAGCTGAGGGAGGCCACCGACGCGACAGAAGGCGACGCGGTTGTTTTCATAGCGGACTTGAGGGAAAAAGCGGAAGCTGGCCTGAAAGCAGTCGTTGACCGGGCAAACCAGGCGATTGAAGGCGTCCCGGAAGAGACACGCCGGGCGCTGCTGGGAGGAAACTCGGAATTCATGCGGCCGCTTCCGGGGGCCAGCAGGATGTACCCTGAGACCGACATCCCACCGATTACGATTACTTCTTCACAGATGAGAAAAATCAGGGCGAAGCTGCCGGAACTTCCTGCAGACCGGCGCGACCGTTTGATGAAGCAATACAAGCTGAGCAGGGAGCTGGCCTGGCGAATGACCATGTCAGAGAACCTGAAACTTTTCGAAGAGATTGTCGCCAAGACAAGGGCCGACCCGACCCTGATTGCAACCACCCTCGAAGAGACCATCGTGAGCCTTCGGAGGGAGGGCGTGAGAGTAGAAGGCCTGCAGAACACCGACCTAATTGAGATATTTAAGTGGGTCAAAAAGGGAAAGATGGCAAAAGAAGCCTTGCCGGACGTAATGAGGCTGGTCGCCAGGGGAATAGGCGTCTTGGGCGCTGTTGAACAGCTAAAAATCACGGCCATCGGCGGGGCCGAGCTGGAGAAGCTGGTAGCCGATGTCGTGGCGTCGAACATCGAGCTCGTCAGGGAAAAGAAAAAGGATGCGCTCTCCCCCCTAATGGGACTAGTCATGGAGAAGGCCAGGGGGCGGGCTGACGGGAAGCTCGTGCACGACCTGCTGGAGAAAGAGCTGAAAAAAGCCTCCGCAAAGCTGAACCTTAAGAGCTAGCGAGACGATATCCGCGAGGGATTGACTTGTGTGGAATAGTGGGTTACGTCGGGAAAAAACTGGCAGCACCGGTGCTTTTGGAGTCTTTGAAAAGGTTGGAGTATCGAGGGTACGACTCGACTGGCATCGCAACCATCTCGAAGGGCTTCCACGTTAAGAAGGAGAAAGGCAAGATAGCCGAGATAGATCAAAAAATCAATCTTGGTGGCTTGCCCGGCAAAATCGGGATAGGACACACTAGATGGGCCACCCACGGCGTCCCCTCAAAAACAAACGCCCACCCCCACATCGACAACTCCGGAAAAATCGCGGTCGTGCACAACGGAATTATAGAAAACTACGAGGAGCTACGGAACTTCCTGCTGAAGAAGGGGTACAAGTTCACATCTGAGACCGACACGGAAGTGATTCCAAACCTAATCTCCTACTTCATGGGCGAAGAGAAGAGCTTCGAGGCCGGCGTCAGAGAAGCATTGAAGAAGCTCAAGGGCAGCTTTGCGCTCGGCATCATCAGCACGAGCGAGCCGGAAAAAATCTTGGCGGTCAGGAGGGAGAGCCCGCTCATAGTGGGGGTCGGGAAAGGCGAGATGTTCTTAGCGTCCGACATACCCGCGATCCTCCAGTACACGAAAAAAGTCATCACCCTCGAAGACGATGAAATGGCTGTCCTGACCTCCAAAGGGGAGGAGGTGCGGAATTTCAGGTCGTGGACAATAAAAAAGAAGCAGCCGATGATCGTCAAATGGACCGTGGAGATGGCGGAAAAAATGGGCTACCCTCACTTCACTCTAAAGGAAATCATGCAACAGCCGGATGCCATCAGGGATACCCTCAGGGCGGACCCAGAAAACATTGAAAAACTCGCAAAGTTCCTGCTCAACGCAAAGAGAGTTTACATTGTGGCATGCGGCACCTCCTATCATGCCGCCCTCGTCGCGAAGTATGCCTTCGCCAAGCTGGCCGACTTTTCTGTTGAGCCCGTGATATCTTCTGAGTTCCAAGAAAGCTGTAGGTCGGACAAAGACACCGCCGTGCTCGCGATTACGCAGTCCGGAGAAACAGCAGACACTTTGAAAGCTGTTCGGGTCGCAAAAACCACCGGGGCGAGAATAGCATGCCTCACCAATGTCGTGGGGAGCTCCATAACAAGGGAAAGCGAGCTTGTCTGCTACACCTACGCTGGCCCGGAAATAAGTGTGGTCGCGACAAAAACTTTCGCCGCCCAAGTCTCGTTCCTGCTTCTCCTCGCGGCCCATGTGGCGAAGGCGCGGGGGCTGTTTGACGAGCGGAAGGCGAAAGATTTCAATGCTAGGCTTCTTTCAGTCCCGAGCGTCGTCCACTCCGTACTGTCTGGTGCTGCCACGAAGGTGAAAGAGCTTGCTACCAAGTACAAGAACGCTGGCAGTATTTACCTGATTGGCCGCGGAATCGGTTATCCCATTGTCCTCGAGGGGGCGCTGAAGCTCAAAGAAATAACCTACATTCATTCAGAAGCCCTCCCGGCCGGGGAGCTGAAGCACGGGACGTTGGCGCTGATCGAGAAGGGGACGCCTTTGATTGCTGTTGTGCCTCCAGGCGAAAGCAGGGCACGGATGATTGCGAACATTGAGGAGGTTAAGGCCAGGGGTGCGAAAATAGTCGCCATCGCAAACGAGGGCGACGATGTTGAAAAACACGCAGACGAGTTCATAGCTGTCTCGCCTGTGGAAGAGCTTTTCAGTCCACTTCCATACATCGCACCCCTTCAGCTGCTCGCGTACCACATCACGGTCGAGCGAGGGCAGGACCCAGATAGGCCAAGATCGCTGGCCAAGTCAGTCACGGTAGAATAATCAAGGCAAAAGTTTTCCGCTTTTCATCAAAACTTTTCCATCCAGCTTTACAGTAGGCTTGAGGAAGATTCCATCAACGTGGACTCCCGCTTGAACTTTGCCGCCGAAAGTTGAGTTGTCCCCCAGAGCGACGTGGCATGTCCCTAAAACCTTTTCATCCTCAAGCACATTCCCGATTAATTGTGCCTTAGGGTTTGTTCCCACACCGAACTCCGCAAGGTTGAACGCCTTTTTGCCGGCTTTTTTCAAGATGGCTTCAAGCCGCCTAGAAGGGCCGCCGGAAAACTTTACCGCCCTTCCTCCCCTTATTTCTATTTTTATTTTACCGTGCACCTTGTCGATCATCGACCCGTCTACAACAACCGTTCCTTCGCCAGTCCCCTCCACTGGTGCTATGAATGCCTCACCGGCGGGCAGGTTGCCGAAGTCTCCAGGGCGGTGAAAAATCCCTGTGTCTGGGTGGGCCTTGCGGCCTTTCACGCTGAACCCAAGTTCTGTCCCCGCGGCTGAAGTGACCTCGACCTCGCGGCACCTGTTCAGCCGCCCAGCCACCTTCTTTGTCAGTTGACTGACCTCTCGGTAATCAGCGAGCATCGCTCCACGACACATCATCTCTTCAGTTATCATCGGCATTGTGGCTATCCTGACGCCTGCCTCCGTGGCGCGCTTGCGCGCTTGCGTGTGCGTCAGAGAGTAAGTGGTGGGCGCAAAAACAACGTCGGCGGCCCTCATGGCCTCCGCGACGACCTTCGGCGGCTCCTCGCCGTGCCTGCTCAACGTAGGTATAATCAGCATTGTCACTCTGGCGCTGGCCTCCCTCGCCGCAGAAAAGATGTAGCTGGCCACCCTGTGTCTCTGCTGGTCTGTGACAACGAGGACAACCTCACCGCGAGAAACATTCATGCATTCCTTCACGGCTATCCTGGCACCTTTCAGTATTCCCATCTCTGTGACGCTGGTACGCAAGAGTATCCCTTCTGCCCTTCAAGAAATAAAATCAGACTCTTTTCGCTGCAAGCCTTATGTCGACGTCCCTGACTGTCCTTCTCCCCGCGTGCTCAGCCAGCTTCGACGCCTCCGCCGCTATTGTCACGGCGCGCTCCTCAAGTACCTCGGCTAATGCCACCGCCGCTTCCTCGCTGACCCTTTTAGCGCCCGCTTTTCTGATTACCCTATCTACGGCCGCTACAGGTAATTCAACCATTTTCATGCCTCCTTAAACATTTCTAAACCTTTATTTGACATATTTTCATATATTCGGGCAGTATTTAAACCTACTCTTAAAACCGGCTTTTAACATGCATTTTTTACAGGATATTCGATTTAAACTTGCGCCCCGTCGAAGTCAATCTTTTTTGGGATACAAAATTTTTGCAGCGGCCCAAATGAGCGCCACATCAATCAGCACCCACACAATCATCAGCACGATCACGCTGGCCGCACCTAATGCAAGAACAGCGGCAGGTATGTTGGAGTATGAAAGCACGAGAAGGCCGCCGATGTTAAACATCATGTGCAAAAGGACGGGCGGAAAAATACTCTGGCCGGATTCGTGATACATGTAGCCTGTGAAAATGCCAAGCCCTGTTATTACAGTAATAGTCTGCGCCGCCTGAATGAGAATCACATCCGCAGCTTGAGCCGCCGTAATGCCCTGCGCCAGTTGTATTGCCGGATCGGTGAGCTTCATGTAAGAATAAACTTGGATGTGTGGAAGCATGAACAAGATTGCCGTTACAACTATCGCCTGGAGTGGCCCATAAGCGCCGGTGAATTTTCTCTGGATATAACCGCGAAACGCGCATTCTTCCACAAATGCTACCAGAACTGCGTTGACGAGAACGCTGACGAGAAAAGTCCCTGCAGGTGTGGCACTAAAATCAAATACCGCGCCCGTAGCCGCCGAGGCGATTATCATCCAGAGGATTTGGAAGAAGATTCCCAAAAACGCTGAAAACAGCAGGACCTTCCCCGAGCCAGCCACTCTAAAGCCAAGGCTGTCGACGCGCTCGCCATCCTGTCTGAGGAAAATCAGCAAAGTCGCAAAAATCACAACGTAAAGAATTATTGTCACCGCCGTAAGGGCGTCTGCGCCCAGTCCCGCCTCCCACTGAATAACGACAGAAAGCCATGCAAACAAGGCGAAAACGAGAAACATCATGACTGGCCGCTGCAAAGATACTTTGCTCATCCTCTCAAAATCCAGTCCTCCGGCTGTCATAAAACTTTTACGACATTAATTTAAACCCGCACACATATTGTGGCTGGGTGTAAAATTGCCAAGCATGATAGTCGCCGGAGGCCAGTGGGGTGACGAGGGGAAGGGCAAAATCGTCGCATACCTTGCACTTCACGACAAACCGAAAATAGTGGCGAGGGCGGGCGTGGGGCCCAATGCCGGCCACACTGTCTACTACCAAGGAAAAAAGTTCGGGCTGCGCCAGATACCCTGTGGCTTTGTACAACAAGAAGCAAAACTCCTCATAGGCCCGGGGGTCCTCATCAACCCTGAAGTCCTGCTCGCGGAAATAGACGTCACGGGGACAAAAGGCCGGCTTGGGATAGACCCCCGCTGCACAATTATTGAACCACACCACATCAATCAAGACAAATCGTCCGAACATCTGCAGGGAAAAATCGGTACTACCGGAACGGGGTGCGGGCCCGCCAATGTTTCCCGCGTAGAGCGCACGGCGAAGCTGGCGCAGGATTTCCCAAAGCTCAAGCCATTCCTAGCTGATGTTCCAAAAGAGGTGAACGCCGCGCTAGACAGAGGAGAGCTAGCTATGGTGGAAGGATCTCAGGGCTTCGGTCTTTCGCTGTTCCACGGCAGCTACCCTTACGTGACTAGCAAAGACACCGCGGCAAGCACGCTGGCGGCGGATGTTGGTCTTGGACCAACCAAGGTTGACGATGTAATGCTGATCTTCAAGGCCTACGTGAGCAGGGTGGGCGCTGGACCATTCCCGACAGAAATCCCACAAGAAGAGGCTGAAAGGCTTGGCATAGTGGAGTTCGGCACAGTGACTGGACGGAGGAGGAGGATTGGGACCTTTGACTTTGACCTAGCAAGAAGGGCCGCTATGATCAACAGCGCAACTCAACTCACGGTAACCTGCCTAGACCGGCTATTCAAGGGGGCAGCGGGCGCCAAGCGGCCGGACCAGCTTCCGGCGGATGCGAAAGAATTTCTGGAAAAAATCGAGCGGGAGGTCGGAGTCCCCGTTACCATCGCCTCCACGGGGAGCGGTGTGGACGACATAGTAGACATGCGAGAGGAAAAAATGCGAAGATAAAGGCGTTGGAAAACTTTTTAACTTGGGCCTCGAAAGATTTAGTGATAAAAATGGGTGGCGCTGCAAGAACTGCTTTGCTGATGGGAGTCCTAACCGGAATGCTGATGCTGGTGGGGTTCGCGGCCGGCTATCTCACAAGCGTCCCGATCGTGTACTCGCTTGGGTTCGCCCTGATAATGGCGACTATCCTGAACCTTGTAATGTACTGGTACGCGGACAAGTGGGTGCTGAAGCTCTACCGAGCCAAAGTTGTCAGCGAGGCGGAGCAGCCGAAGCTTCACGCCATCGTCTCCCGCCTGGCTTCAAACGCCAGCATACCCAAGCCTAAGGTGGCCACCATCCCGATAGAATCCCCGAACGCCTTCGCAACCGGGAGGTCGCCGTCAAACGCTGTCGTGGCCGTGACGGACGGCGCCATGAGACTGCTCAATGAGGAGGAGCTTGAAGGGGTGCTCGGGCACGAGATTTCGCATGTCAAGAACCGCGACATGCTCATAAACACCCTGGCCGCGATCATCGGCGCCGTGATAACCTACGTGATGTACTTCTCGATGTTCTCCAGCAGCAGAAGGGACAGGGAGGGCGGCGCGGGATGGCTGGCGGTTCTGGCGATAATCTTTGTGCCGTTTGCTGCCATGCTTGTCAGGCTTGCCATCTCAAGGGGAAGGGAGTACGGGGCTGACGAAGGCGGCGCCCACATATCTCGCAAACCCCAAGCTCTAGCCGACGCCTTGAAAAAGCTAGAGTCGGCGGCGGCCAACAGGCCAATGCGGGGGGGCAACCCGTCGACCTCTCACCTTTTCATAGTGAACCCATTCAGAGGTGTGAGCCTGCTCAGCATATTCTCCACGCACCCACTGACTGGCGAGAGGATAAGGCGCCTCGAGTCTATGGCGAAAACTGGAAGGTTCTAAAAGCCCAAAATTGACTGGCCGTAAAGCCGGATTAAAATTTCAAGAATTATCACGGCGGAGATAAAAATGACTATCTTCTTTGGAGAGATTTTTATTCCTTTGCCCTCCTCATCAAAGTATCGGATCAGTCCAGCACCAGTTGATGGCATCCTTTGTTCGCTCTTTGGCATTGTACACCATTCACATCTAAGCGCGCCTGTTTAAGGCTTTTCCGGCACTCTTGATCATCTTTCCGGCGGCATGAACTTTGACTGCGCGGCAACCACTTCAGAGCTGTCTTTGGCGTCGGCGTAGGCTTCCAGCGGCTCTTTGTTCAGCTCCATGAAGACCGGCCCCCATTTGAACACGCCAAGAATATCTTTCGCGCGTTCTTCCTCGCCAAGGATGAACAGGGCGGCGGCGAGGGCCTCCGCGGTGCTGAGCGTGGTGGGCCTGCCGTAGTAAGTGGGGTTGGCGGCAACCAAGTAGGGTAGCACTCTCGATACCATCCTCCTCCTGAGCTCGGCCGCTTGCTTTATTTTTTTCCAAGAGCAGTCGAGAGCCGCCAGCCCGCTGCTTTTGGCTGTGTCGGAATCTTCCTTCGAAAGTGCCTTTTCCGCAAACGGGTCCAAAAGGACGGCTCCGGACGGAAGCGCCTGAATGCTGTAAACCATATCAACCTTCCGGAACTTGTGGAGTCGCTCGGCTGTGCATTTTTTCGGGTCGCACTCGCGGGCGTTGCAGACGATGAGTTTCATTTGCACCGCGCATAAGTGGTAAGTTATGGCTTTGAAACTTTCGGAGGATAGTTATTACTTTTTCAGCTTCTGAAGCCTTTTTGTCCCAATCGAAAGTTGTCTCCAGATGATTGCAAGGATTATTACCACGAATATTATGGCGGCGACCAATATCAAGTAAACCGGCGGAATGGACAGAGTTGGCAACGTTGGCAGCGTCGAGATGGTAATCGTGCGGGTGGAGAAGTGTGGGATTGAAATTAGGATTTGGGCACCGTTGCCGCCTTTCAGGATGAAGTACTCAGGAACATTCTCGTTGGTCGGGTCGAGCACATCAGCATAGTCATCTGCTGGCGAGATTTCCACGTTGTCAACCTGTACCCTCGAAATCCAACCTGTCGGAAGCACCTTGTTATCGACGCCCACCACCACGGTTTTTCCGTTCTCCACATCCGAACTCACCGTGAGAACTATCCTCTCGCCAACTTTCACGTCGGCTACCTGTGTTCTGACATCGCCATGCTCATATCCTATCGCTATGCCCGGCTTGTCGACTTCTATTGTTATGGTCATTACTGCGCCGAGATTTCCGTTCACAAAAGCATTTTCAAAAAGACGCAGGTTTTCATTTTCAAGAAGGATTCCAAACTCCGTGTTTTGGTTAGCCAGGTTATCCTTAAGGTTCTCCAGTGTCTGCGCCACTTCTTTAACCAACACGGTGGCGGTGGAGGTAGCGCTGGAGGACAAATAGCTGCTGTCGCCTGAAAAAGACGCCGTTATAGTGCCGGTGGTTTGAGCTGTGACGTCCGGGGCGGCAAACGTGACCGTGGCCTGGCCTGAAGAGTTGGTTGTACTGCTGGCTGTCGAGAGGCTCCCAGCGGTTTTACTCCAGCTGATTGTTCTGCCCGCGATTGGGCCGCCCCCAAACGTGAGCGTTGCTGTTAAAACCACATTCTCCCCAGAGCCGATTGTGAAGCTTGAAGGAACAATCACCAAGGACGAGGTAACGGTGGGGACCGGATAAATCGTGCCGGCCGAAGTTCCGGAACTACTGTTATAACTGCTGTCCCCGGCGAATGAAGCCGTTATCGTGACATTTTCTGATGTGGTGACTGTTTGGGCTGTAAACGTAACTGAGGCCTGGCCTGAAGAGTTGGTCGCGCCGCTAGTTGTTGACAGGCTACCTGCCGTTTTGCTCCAAGACACAGTCTTTCCAGACAGCGGGTTGCCGGTGTTGTCCTTCAATGTTGCCGTCAGGGTGCGGGATCCCCCCGAAACCAGCGAGAAACTAGAGGCATCCATCGTTACCGTCGTGTTGGTTTTGGACGGAGGTGGCGAAGAAGTCGTTAACGTGTAGTCTGAAGAGACGACGAGATTGTTGTCGTTGTCTTTCGACTTTACCCGGTAGTGGTAGGTAGTGTTCGCGGACAGGGCCGACAGGCCGACCGAGTGGCTCGTGGTGGTTCCGTCTGTTGCTGTGAATCCATATGATATCGTCGTGCCGTATTCTACCTCGCCGGTCGAGTTTTCGACTGTCGTCCAAGTTATGGTTGCTGAATTCGTGGTGATGTTCGACGCTCCAACACTTGCAATACGTGGGGTGCCATATGATGTTGAATGTACGTTTGCCTGAAGGGTGTTGTTGTAAGAGCCAGAAAATACATAAACATCGTAATTGCCGCTGCTCTCGACTGTGTTGTTAGAAAAAATATTGCCGTTTGATTCGGTTAATGTAGCGCCATTCCAAAAGCTGTTTGTGACTACGTGGTTAGAAACTAAGTTATTGTCCGCCAAGTAAAGAAGTATCCCATTGTAGTTGTTATTGAAAGTATTGTAACGAATAATGCTGTTTTCTGTGCCAGCCAAGAAAATTCCTTCCAGACTGTTTTCAACAAGGATGTTCTCCACGAGTAAATTGTCGCACTGGACCAGGCCCAAAAAACCTATGCTGTTGTCCTGATTGATGACAAGATTTTTCTTTCCTACAAGGTAGACGATTGACTTTCCATTTACCGTGTTCGAGTTGTCCACGTTATGAACTGTGTGAGAAATGTCATCGCCATTCACGCCAAAATTATAACGATTGTTTTCGAGGGTGTTGTTGTCCAAGTTATCATTGGATGAGAAATAGAGCAAGATACCGTACGAGTTGTTATCGACTCTGCTCCTAGAAAGAACGCTGTTGTCAGCGCGGTAAACATAAATGCCGTAGTTATTGTTTTTCACCGAATTGTTTTCCACCCTTCCGTTGATTGCGTTGTCGAGATAAATTCCATGATAAGTCGTCCCACCGTTCTCCACTGTAACATTTCTGACCACGAAATACTTTGTAGTGTTTTTAATGTGTATGCCATTGGCAGACGATGCACTAATCACCCAATTCTCAATTATGTACGGGTCGTTCTTCGCCCCTGATCCGGAAAACACGCCATTGAAAGGTGTGAAACTTTCATCGCCTTGAATGTATATCGGTGGCCTCTTTGGCCAAATATTCACGATGGGTTTTGGTGAAACATGGCGCCGTAGCAGTCGCCAAACATCATTCTTGTAGTTGCCGTCGTAACCTCCAGTAACCCACACCATGTCATCAAAAACAACTGAAGCGTGCTCATAACGCTGGGACCACCCTGCGCTCGCTGTGGCTTGGGTCCAGTTTTCCCCGTCCGCCGAGTACCAGACGCTGCTGTTGTACTCGTTCCACCCTTCGGGGCTTCCTCCGATTACCCACATCTTGTTGTCGAAAACTACTGAGGCGTGATATTTTCTCGCGCTCCATCCTGCGCTCGCTGTGGCTTGGGTCCAGTTTTCCCCGTCCGCCGAGTACCATACATCGTTTTTGTAGAATGGTGTTGATCCAAAGGCCCCTCCAAACACCCACATCTTCCCGCCGAAAACCACAGATGCATGGCTGTGGCGCGCTGTCCAAGTTGCAGATGACGTCGCTTGAATCCAGTTCTCGCCGTCGGAGGAGTACCAAACGTCGTTCTTGTAATTGCCGTCATATCCACCTATCACCCACATCTTGTTGTTGAACACTAGGGAGGAGTGCCCCCAACGTGACGTCCAGCCTGCACTCGCGGTAGCTTGGATCCAGTTCTCGCCGTCGGAGGAGTACCAGACGCTCCGGTCGGCGCCACCAAGCACCCACATCTTGTTGTTGAAAACAACCATCGTGTGATTTCTCCGCGAACTCCAGCCTGCACTCGCGGTAGCTTGGATCCAGTTCTCGCCGTCGGAGGAGTACCAAACATCTCTCCTGTTGCTTCCATCGCTGCCCACTCCTCCTGTAATCCAAATCTTTCCATCGTAGCCCACCGAAGCATGCCCGTATCTCTCGGGCCAAGCCGCGCTTGCTATCGCCTGTGAATCAACGTATGGTAAAATGGCGTTGCCCCAGTTGCTTACACATGTTGCTGATGCATTATCGTAGTAAACATAAACCAGGTTATCAATGTTTTCCGCTCGTCTTACCCACACCGTCGCATTGTCAGATGTGTAATTTTCAATCCAGTAATTCAGTACTCCAGAGCTCTCGTTCTCAAGAAAGCGGAGGTCGTCGTAGTCTGGTTGCATCCCTTGGAGGTATGGAATTACCACTTTCAGATGGTAGTTCTCTGGGTGTGAACCTGAAATCGTGGCTGGAAGGCGACGGCTCCAGTTGTCATTCCACCACGCCGGATCAGCCTCACCAAGCGGAACCATTCCAAATATCACTATAACTAGCCCAAAAAACACTAGGACGCAATTCAGGGATAGAGACATACTCATCAGCTTCCAAAATAATCCTCAACTTTGCTTTCATCCCCAAGTCCACAACGTCACAGAAAAGTCTATTGATGTTCCGGCCCGCAGTATCCATCCATTGCCGTTGTTGTCAAAAACCGCGTTGTAGCGTATCCACCCGTTTGGGCCACCGTAGTTGCTGTTTTCAAACACATATTCCATCACATCAGTCGAGTTCTCTGAATACGTAAACTCACCACTTGTTGTGAGAGATATCTTAGTGTTTTCCTTACGCGCGTATGCCATTACATAAGGCGCACTTCCAGGAGCGCTTACCTTGGCCGCCGCCGCCATAACAAATCTGACTTCGTAGGGGATGGTTACGGGGTCAACGCCGCCCTCGTACACGCACACCGGATCGTTGTCGGTAATCCAAGCCTGCCCGTTGTCACCAAAATTTTGGTTGTAGCGCTGGATTTGGTAGTCGAGAATGTAAACATTTTCAAACCCTGCCACGGCTGGAACGCCGCCTGCGAGGCCCATCGGGAGTTTTGGATTTTTACTGTCCCAAACTTCCACAATATTCCACGCTGGAGCGACGGGTCCAGACATCTGCCACCCAAGCACTGCTGCCACTACAAAAACGACCGTAGCCAGCCCTGCCCAAGGGAGCATCCTCACCTCTTTTCTCACAAATCTAGGTTGGGACACGGCGATAAATAATTAGCAATCGGGAAAAAAGAAGTTTCGGCAAGGGGCGAAACCTTTTCATTGGGTCTGGCGCCGGGGAGGGGATTTGAACCCCTGCTCTCCGAAGGAGAACCAGATCTCGAGTCTGGCGCGTTACCTGGCTTCGCTACCCCGGCACCAGATGGACTTGAACAGGGTTTGAATAAAGTTACCGTGTTCGGCGGTATCTGAAATCATTCCATTCCATCCAACTCAGTAAACGCCCCTGTTGAAGTGCCCAGTCGTGTAACCCTTCCTGATCCTGCGGTCATCGAAAGGTTCAAAGTTCAATATTTTCCTGTAAATCCTGACAAATTTGTCAACGTCCTTTTCAACATCGACGAGAAAATATTTCACGCCTGCTTTGACGTAATCGCGGGCCTTGTTGAACAAACCAAGCTGCCTCATGTTGAGCACCTCTGTCACGCCATGGTTCCGCCTTACCCTGAAACTTCTGCCTTCGCTGTCTACCAACTCCGCGGCCGAAAGCTTCTGCTTGCTGTTCATCAGGATGATGTCTCCGTGGGTAAGAACTATGAACCGCTTGTTTCTCAGGGCCGAGACTTCTTTGAAATTCAGTTCCGGAGAAATTATTGGTACGGCGGGATAACATTTCAAGTCTACATCGTTGAAGCAGTTGAAAGAGTAATCGAGATGCATCTTGTAACCGTTTAATAACCTCAGCAACCCCCTGTCCGCCACCAGGACTCCATCGGGCCTGATTTCTTCAATTTTTCCGGCGACATCTGTGATTTGTTCGTCGGAAAGTATCCTCTGTGTGTAAACGAAAAATCCGGAGTTCTTCAGCAGGCCCTTGACTTTGCCGCAGTCGTCTTTCAGCACATCGTAATACACTATGTCGGCTTTTGCCCTGTCCGCAGCCAAGGCAGATTTTTTGTTGTAAACCTTGGCGAAAATTTTAACCTCGGACTCGTTCTCTACTGGCGCAAATTCCGGCAGGGCTATTTTTGATTTTTTGACTTCGCCCCTCACTGAAGTTACCTCATCACCTAAATCCAACTTCATTCCTGCTGAAGAAGTCTTGAAAACTGGGTCGCCGCTTTTAGCGCCTTTTGTATCGATTTTCACAACATCTCCAGCGAACGCTTCATTTACGGTCACACCATCCTTGGTAATCCTATTCACGACGTATCCCCTGACTTTATCTCCAACCCAAATCCCGACCCCATCGCCGCGCTTTAGGCCGCGCTCGAGCTTCAGCTTTCCATCCATGAACTTTCCAATGTAAACACCCCTGTTCATCGGCATCCTTGCGTCCACCACGCTATCGCAGAACCCGAACCCCTCCGTGAACTCCCTGTTGAAAACTAGTTTGAGCTCATCGATGTCTTTTTGATCCACCGAAAAATTGCCGGCATAGTAGGCATCGATGTACTTCCTGTAAATCCTCGCTACCGTGGCAACATACAGCGGGCGCCTCATCCGACCCTCGACCTTGAAAGCCGCCGCCCCCGTCTCAATCAGCTTGGGGATGTTTGAAAGCAAACAGAGGTCCATGGTGCTGAGCGGGTAACTATCGTTGTACTTCAACCTGCAGGGCTGGGCGCACAACCCCCTGTTAGCGCTTCTTCCACCAACAACCGAGGAAAACAGACACTGCCCGCTGTAACTGAAACAAAGGGCGCCATGGACAAAAACCTCCGCACGGCGCTCCTTTGAGATGGCCGCCACCTCCTGCAGCGCAAGCTCTCTAGCAAGTATTACCCTGTCAACTCCCTCTGGGATGGAGTGGCTGTTCACTGTGGTGGCCTGGGTTGAAAGGTGCACAGCCAGGTTTGGGAAATTATGTTTGATCAACGGGATTAAACACGGATCTTGGACAATTATCGCGTCCGCCTTGGCAGAATCTGCAACATTTATCAGTCTGAAATATTCCTCAAGCTCGTGGTTCTTGACCAAAGTGTTGAACGCGACATAAACTTTGACATTCCTTTTGTGGCAGTAGTCGATTGCGCCGAAGATGCTGCTCTCGTCAAAGTTTGCGGCGCCCCGCCTAGCGTTGAACTTCTTCAACCCAAGGTAGACTGCGTCAGCACCGTTGTTCACAGCGGCCCTGAGGCATGTCTCATCTCCAGCCGGAAGTAGTAGCTCGACTTTTTGCATGCGAGTTAATATTGACGGCTTTCTAAAAAGCAGAGCACGGTAAGTATTCGCTACAAGAAGTCTGCGAGGCTCGTCTGCCTCGCGGCGTCGCTCTCAAACGTGGACTTTATGTCCCGCTGCGAAAGCATAAGGCGCTGTTTGGTGTAATCGCTGACGTTGTACTTATCCGCCAAGTTCATCGCGACCATCAGGTACTTCTCTGCGCCCCCCTTGGAAATCGTCAGGATCAGTTTCCCCCCACATCGGCCGCAAACTCCGTTCAGAGGTATCCTCCTGTGGTGGTTGTTGCAGTTTATGCACCTGACCTCCTGGGCTGCAAACTTTCGAGTGTTCCCCTTTAAATCCGGGATGAAGTGGTGCTCTATTACCAACTCCGCAACATCCCTCTCGTCGACCGCGCGGATTTTCTCTGCCAGCCCCAGCTGCGCCTGCAATTTTTCCTCCATCGTCTCCAACGTCTTGTACTTGCTCTCCAACGAGCCGGAAGAAAAGTCGCTTGTGTCGAAGGAGAACATCATCCCCTCATACTGCTCTTTTTTATCAAGCCTACTGGCCACTGTACTCATGAACTTGAGCTTGCCTGGACTCTCGAACCTCAGCGTGGCCTTGTAAAATTCGAGTGGATACCTCTCCATGACATCCATGTTGTGCGCCTGCTTGTCTATCTCCTTCGGGTTTATCTTCATGTTGAGGATTAGTGGAGCGTCCATCCTCCCTCCCCTCCCGGAGGGCAGGAACCTCTTGCTGAAATTCAGGAGGGCATCAAGCAGAAGCATGACACAGTCTTCGTCCCCGTCGCAGTCCCTTCTTTTGGCCGCGTGGAAGAACGGGTGAGCATACCCTACGCTGGCTTTTGTGAAACCTATTATCCTGCCTGCCGTCCCCACTGAAGTGTGCGGAGCCAGCCCAAGCACAACATGACCAACGAGGTCTTCGATGGTCCTCGCAGAATAGTGTGGAGCTAGTCCGTACACTTTCTGAAGCAGATCGTCTACGAAATTTGAAGCCCGCAAAAGATAGTCAGCTGCCTTGCTGGACAGAATAATGTCCTGAACCTTCATCTCAGCCACCTGGTCCTCGCTCTCAAGCGGTTGCCCGCGGAAGTCTTTTGTGTATCCCAACTCCCGCAGCCGCTCGACCGGGACTCCTATCTCCCTTGGCCTGAAGTGGGTGAGAGGAACGTCCGTGGCGTCGAACCTCACCGTCCCGTCCTTGAAAACGTAAACATCATGCTTGGCGCGCAGTATCCCCTTCTCAATAGGCTCCGGTATCTTGTACTCGCTCGTCATTCCCTGGACTCCCTTCACCAGTTCCGGCATTTCCTCGCCGAGCCGGGCCACCGCTGCGTCCAGCAAAGATTTCAAATCAATTTTTCTCTTGCTGAAATACTCCGACCTTGCGTTGCACCTCGGGCACTTCTCACCTCCCATGGGCTGCCCACACATAGGACAAACTTTCAGGTACTCCGCCACCGCGCCGCACGCTTGGCATTTCCTCGAGAAAGAAGTGGCGCCACACTGCTTGCATTCCAGCTTCGCCACCTCCACCTCGACTTCACCCTTGCTGGCTGCATCCACCAAGTTCCTCATCTTCCCCCCGGCGAATCCAACAGGGAAAAGCATGTGCACGGGCGGCTTCATCTCCCTCGGGTTGGCTTTCTCCGGCCTGCCCATCCTTGCGCCGATGTAAGTCGGGGCTTTTTTTCTTACGGTGAACCCGGCGAGCGCGCCGACAATCTCGTTTATTTCCTTGGTCTGGCTAGACTGCAATGTCTCTTGAAGCTTTTCGACGTTCAACTCTTCCCCTTTAATCAGCCCCAAACACCTGCACAAGGGGAGCGCGTGATCCTCAAGCACCACTCTGCCGTCACTCATCGTGTGCGGGACTCCAAGCTCCTCAAGCAAGCGCTTCATCGACGGGTCAACCGAAATGGTGAGAGAGACCAGCCGGCCATCGCTGAACTCTGCCACTCCTGACGAAAGCCAACGGCCAAGCTCCCAAAGCTCCTCGAACGCCATGGAGTGGTATGGATACGTGTACGCTGGGTGAAGCGGCACTCCAAGTTCTTCCGATATTTTAATCGCCAGTTCTGACGCTGGTCTGGGATAAGGCGGAGAAATGTAACGAGATATTTCCTCCGCAAACCCGCGCCCGCCGAGCGCGAGCTCCACCTCCTGTGCCCACCACTCCTCACAATAACCAGACGGCACCAGCGGATGGTTGTTTTCCAGAAACTCACCGAACCCAATCAATATGTCGCCGAGGAAGAGGATTTCAACCACTCTCTCGCGGAGCTGTAACGCCTCCTCAACCGTGTTTATTCTTACAACCGAGCCATCATCCAGCTTGACCACCGGCCCCTCGATAGAATCAACTGACGTGACCGCGCCGCCTTTTCCGGGCCGCTCGGTCTTCAGCTGGGTGCCAACCGCTATGAACTCATTGCAGATCACCATGGTGGCCGGATGGACACCGACCGCGGCTATGCCTGTGTTTCTGGACCTGCCATAGCGCAGCCTGAAGCCGCCATCTTTTCCCCTGCCCGTTCCGGGATGGGAAAAAACAGGCCTACCAGCAATGACTTCGTCCAAATACTTGTGCTCCTCATCCACCTGCTCGGCCTCCGCCACAAGGTAATCTTTCTCTCCCCGATGCTCCGTCTTGACCTCCTCCGTGGGGGTCTTTGTAGTAAACTCTGAAAGCCATCCCCAGCCGTCGATGTGGAGCTTCTCAACATATTTCTTTATCTTCTGCGCCTTTTGAACCACTCCTTCAATCAGCACCAGAATCGCGCCGCCCCTGATGAAGTTGTGTTCCACCCTCTCCAGATCCCTGTAAGCTGTAACCTGGAGGCTCTTGTCCGTGGGCTCCCCGGTAATCTCCACCGGAAGGTTCCTGAGTGCCAATCTCACCTCGTCCGCTGAAGGGGTGTACTGCTCCCGCGCAACTATTTTGTAAAGGTCCACCTCTTCAACAAACCTCTCGACCTCTCTTTCGGTGGGCTTGTATGGGTCAAGGTAAAGCCTGCGCCTCACAAAATCTCCAGCAAGCACTGAAAGGGCTGCCGCAGTCCCTCCCGCCGCCCTTATGGGGCTGGCGTAGTAAAGAGCCAAGTATTGGGTGCCGTCCGCGTTTTTCTTTATCTTCACTTCGGTTATCCCTTCAAGAGGGGCAACAACTATCCCCTCTGTCAGTATGGCAAGCGCTGTCCTGATTGCCTGCTCCGCCGTCTGCTTCTCGTCTGCGCGCCCGAACTTTCCATCCACTATCATCTCCGCAATCTTCAGCGCCATTTCCTCCCTGGCCATGGCCTTCTCCTCTCCAGACTCTAGGTCTATCTCCCGATTTTTCTCCAACTCTCGGATTGCCGCGGCCACGCCCACCGGCCCCACGAGGGTCTCGACCCTAGCGGCGAGGTCTCCTGCCATCGGGATTTCCGGCTCAAGCTCGGGGTCTTTGCCTAGCGCTCTGGCCTTTCTTGCCACCTCGTAGATCTCTTTTATTTTTCGTTCAAGTTCCCCGAAGTAGCTCTCCATTTCTTTGCTCATTGCCGGCAACTGACCGCCTCCGCCAAGTTTTTAGAAACAAAATCTGGAGCCATCTTGGTGCCCCTAACTCTCTTTTCATCTTCGAGTGTGCAGACCCCGCTAAGCACAAGAACCGTCCGCAACCCGAGCTTTTTTCCAACCGCCACATCCATGTCAATCCTATCTCCGACAACCGCGGTCTTCCGCCCGGTCCCCAGCTTCTCCAGCGCCATCCTTATCATCATGAGCGATGGTTTCCCGACCACCAAGCTTGGCCCCTTTCCAAAGCAGCCTGCCAGCGCGCCGATGGTTGCTCCTGCGCCGGGTGACAGCCCTGCCTCCGTTGGGTATGTCGGGTCTGGGTTCGTCGCTATGAACTCGGCGCCGGCTAAAAGAGCCTGTAAACCGGCCGCAATTTTTTCGTATCTAAAATTCTTGTCTATCCCCACAACAACGTGGGTCGCGTTCTTCGCTTTTGAGGAAGGAACAACATCTACTCCAGCTAGCTTCAGCTCCTCCAAAAGCCCGATTTCTCCAATAGGGTAAACCTTGGCCCTCGGAGCGTGTTTCTTGAGATATACTGCTGCAGCATGACCAGAAGTTATGATTTCAGATTTATCGGCTTCAATCCCAATCATCCTGAGCTTTTTGACATAGGCGACACGGGAGTGGGCGGAATTATTCGTGGAAAAGACCACGCGCCTGCCCTCATCCCTAAGGCATTTCACAGCTTTCGCAGACCCAACAATCGGCTGGTTGCCGCGGTAGAGCACTCCGTCCATGTCCAGAATCACGCCTGAAATTCCGTCGAAGGCTTTGCCCAATCCATCACCCCAGCAGCTGCTCCCCCCACAGGTCCAACGTCAGAAGGTTGTTTTTCTGAAGGTCCAAGATCGGCACAAGGCCGGGAGTCGGCTCCACGCCCATCTTCTGCATGTATTGGGTTTTTTCTTGAAAAGTCCCGGAGTTCACAGCCCAAACATTGCGGTACTGCTCGCAGCCGTAAACATGCACATGGCCGCAGTGGAATACATCTGGAACTTCATCCATCACCAGCAGGTCCTCCCGCTCCGGGGAAATTGCCGCCCTTCCGCCGTAAATCGGCGCCATGTGTCGCTTCTGCAGCAGCTTCACCATCATCGAAGAAGGCTTTTTCCGGCTAAGACCAGGCACGGCCGTTATCAAGTCGTCGAAGCTCCTGCCGTGGTAAAGTTGGAAGTTTATCCCCTCTATCGAAACCAGCGCCGGATTGCCGAGCATCCTGCAGTTGAGGTTGTAAATACCTTCAGCAAGATCCTTTGGGATTGCCGGCTGAGGCTCGGAAGGTCTCACTGCATCGTGATTGCCCGGCACCACTACCAAAGTGATGTAATCTGGAATCTCGGCCAGAAGCTTTGCCGCCGCGTCGTACTGCTTGTATATGTCCTGGATCAGAAGCTCCCCCAGCTGCTCCGGGTACACCCCTATGCCGTCCACCACGTCCCCGGCTATCGTGATGTACTTCACCCTGCCGGCCAGCTCGCGCTGTTTTTGATCCCCGACCTCGCCGCGCAACCATTTGATGAACCTCATGAACAGCTCCTCCAAAAATTTGTCGCTGCCTATGTGAAGGTCTGAAATCTGAACTACGCAGGTTGGCTCAGCTGGGGCCTTCCGCTCGTGATCAAGAGGAAGGTCCGGCCAAATTATTTCTCTGGTGAAAATCCTTGGGGACCTGTCGCCGCTCCTAACAGAACCAATCACCCCAACCACCTCGTCCGTCACTGCGTTGTCCGCCTTTTGAAACAGATCGCTGTTTTTGAACACGAAAGCTGTGACCGTCCCGGTCTTGTCTTCAAGCTCCAGCATGAGGTGGCCGTTCTTCGACCTGCGCTTGCTTGCCACCATCCCGATTACTTTGACCTGCTCGCCGTCCGCAGCACTCCTCAGGCTCCCGATGCTTGCGGCCCCGCTCAGCTCTGTTCTCCTGTGGAGAATGCGCGAGAGCTTATCGAACCTGTCGTTGAAGAGCCTCACGAAGTCCTTGATGCTCCCCTCGCCGTAGCTCCTCCCCGTCACGTCCTTGATTACCCTAATCCTGGACTCATGCTCGGCCGCGAACGGCGTGAATTTTTTGTGAGCGAGTTCCGGCAGCCGCTTTTCGGGCAAAGAAGGCGCGGCTTTTTCCAGCCGGAGTGGAACAACCTCCTGAACGCTGCTTGGTTCCCCTTCCAAAATCTTGGAAATCATGTCGGCCGTCACCATGGACGGTCTCGACTGCATTTTTTTCAAAACCTCCAGAACATGGTCGGCCACAACCTCGGCATCCTGACGCTGGCGGATATTGTCAAATGCATCTTCCGTAAGCTGCAGGTCGGCCTCCATGAACTTTTTTACAAGCTCGCCGGCGTCCATGCTCTAGCCCCTTGCCGTGAAGACCGAAACGTGAGAAACTTCGCCCACATGGTACTCCTCCTGGACGGCGGCCTGCACCTGCGTGGGGTGGACATTCAACTTAACTTCCTTGGTTCTTCCTCCCCTTCCACGATTCACTATCCTGGCTGTTATTATCCCGAGAACATCCAACTCGGACATGAGGTCGCTCACCCTGCGCGATGTGAGCACATCCAACCCATTGCGCCTACAGAGCTCCTGGTACACATCGTACACTTCCCCACTCACGACTGGCCTAGGGGTTCTTTCCGCCAGGGAAACGACGCTTGAAAGAACCAGTTTGGACTGCGCTGGCAAAGTCTTTATGACCTCAACCATCTTGTCCTGCTCAATCCTCTCGTGCGCCTTGGCGACATGCGAGACGCCAACCCTCTCAGAACCCTCCGCCTCCGCCACCTCGCCGGCGACCCTCAAAAGATCGAGCGCCCTCCTAGCATCGCCGTGTTCTCTCGCCGCGTGGGCCGCGCAAAGCTGAATCACTCCGCTTTCAAGCACTCCATCAATGAAACTCATCTCGGCTCTCTGCCGCAGAATTTCCTGGAGCTGGGTTCCATTGTATGGTGGAAAAACTATCTCATCCTCGCCCATGCTGCTCCTAACGCGCGGATCCAGATACTCCAAGAAGTTTGTGTCGTTTGAAATCCCGATGATGGACAACTTGGAGTCCCTCATGCTAGAATTCAGCCTAGTCAGGTGATAAAGAACCTCGTCGCCGCTCCTCTGCACCAGCTTGTCCACCTCATCAAAAACAACGACTGCCAGCCTTGGCTCGCAATCCAACGCTTTTATGAGGGTAGCGTGGACCTCGTCCGTCGGCCAACCTGTCTTGGGCACCTTTAAAGGCAGCCCCATGGATTTTGCAAAGTCCTCCCCCTTGCTTTTTCTTAGGCTTTCCAGAAAGTTGTCGGCGAGCGTGGCAAGTATCCTGTACTGTGTGTTCACAACCTCGCAGTTGACATGCACAACGATTATTTTCATCGGGGCCTTGTCGCCGACCCGCTCAAGCTCCTTCGTCACATAATTCACGGTCGCAGTCTTCCCGGTACCGGGCTTGCCGTAGAGAAGGATGTTTGAAGGTGTCTCGCCCCTCAATGGCGCCACGAGAATCCTGGCCAGCTGGTGGATCTGCTCGTCCCTGTGGGGGAGCTTCTCCGGAGTGTAGCTATGGCGCAGGTACTCCCGTCTCTTGAATATCGGCCTCGCTCCCAACAGCATGTCGAATAGGCCCTCCGAACTCACCCTTTACCACCTCCTCTCCTATGATTCTGCTCAGCCTCCTGCTCCAGCCATTTATAACCGAGGCCAAGCGATTGACGATGAAATGCTCCTCCGGGGGCAGACCCTTCAGACCTTCCGGGGAAAGAGCCAGCCTGAGAAGCTTTGGAAGCCTGATGTCCAGCAGCGCCTGGGCCCGCGCCCCGATATCTTGGGCCCGCTCCAAGTCCCCACCAAAGCGTGCCGCCGCAACGCTGCTTCTAAGAGACATGTAAAAGTCCTCTGGCAGAGACTCCAAGTTTGACGAACGTTCCTCTGAGATGGTCAGCCTGCGGATGTCGCCTGCTGCCAACCCCTCCAAGCCCTCCGCAAAGCCAAAGCGCTCCAGCACTTTTGCCTCCCAAGGCCAGACTTCTGCCTCGGCACCGGTTGTAAAAGGACCGAGCCTTCTCCCGCCCAAATCAACCTGCGGAAAATCTTTCAAGAATTTTATTTTCTGTCTCATCATTTCACAACCAGAGCAACCGTCTCACTCGTTGGCGAGTACAATGTGCCCCTGTTTATTTCCTTCTGTATCAGCGTTTCAACAAAGTGTTCTGTCAGCCCGGCCTCGACCGCCCTGGACTTGACTTTGTCAATAGGAACCGGCCCTCCATATTCTCCCTCCATCTGCCTGATCAAATCCAGAACTTGTAGGACCCTCTCCCTCTGAGAAGCCGTCATCCCAGTGTAGATGAGGTTCACGTCCACGGCCTTTTTCTCCGGGTCAATCCCGGCCTGGTTCAAGCTGACTTTAACTAGGTTTATGGCGTGCGTCACGTCCTCGATGTCAACTTTGTCCCGCAGCCTGAGCCTGGCGCTGGACTTTGCCAAGCGTATGATGGCCTCAAGCTGCCTCACGGTGATGGGTAGCGGCAGATTCTGCTGCGCTGCCGCGGTTCTCCACTCGACAAAGAAGTCCTCGATTCTCTTCAGGACCTCCTTCTCCTCCATCTTTGGCTCTATATTTTTTCTGGCATAAATTACGATTTTCCTCAAAAACTCTGGCTCAAAAGGTGGCTTCGCCAGCTTCTGCTTGGAATGAAGCTGGATGACGTGCTGCGCCATCGAGCGGTCCTCGTCCGTGGTCGGCCTATCCTTCATTATGAAAATCAGGTCGAACCTTGAAAGGAGGACTGGGTTGAGGTTGGGATCCAGCTGCTCTGGGACTGTCCTGTTCTCATCAAATCGCCCGAAGCGGGGGTTGGACGCCGCAAGAACAGCCGTCCTAGTGTTCAGGGTGGCGACTATCCCCGCCTTTGCTATGCTTATGGTCTGCGACTCGAGAGATTCCAGAAGAGCTGCTGCGTCTTCCTCTTTCATCTTTTCGAACTCATCTATGCTCGCCAGCCCGCCATCAGCTATGACTAGGGCGCCCGCTTCAAGCGCCCACCCCCCACCGAGTTCATCGCGAACAGCGGCTGCCGTGAGCCCGGCACCCGTAGCCTTCATGCCTGAGGTGTATATGCCACGGGGCGCAATGTTTGAGACCCACCTCAGCAGCTGGCTTTTGGCCGTGCCTGGATCCCCAATTAAAAGTATGTGCGTGTCCCCCCGGATCCTCGTCTGGTCCTGCAGGATAACGGGGTTGCATCCGAAGAGCTGAAGGGCCACAGCCTCCTTTATTTCGTCGTGGCCGCGCATTGCCGGCGAGATTGACTTGACTATCTTGTTGGCTATCCACGGGTCTTTCATCAGCTCTTTTATTTTTTCCTCATCCTCTGCTGTGAGCTCTGCCTCTTCCACTCCCTTGTGCGGCAGGTCTATGTGATTCACGAAAAGGACTGTTGGAAAAACTGTCTTCCCCTCTTTTATGGCCTTTACCTGGAGTACCCTGAGCATGCCAGTGATTACCACATGGTTGCCGGGCACGGCCATGTCAACGAAATCGTCCCTTATCACGCCATTCAGCGTCCTAGGCATCCTCCCGCCGCGAAGCTTTGACGGGTGTTCTTGCATCTTGATGTTTTGCCAGTCGCGGAAAATCGTGTTCTCCACAACCAGATCAAAGCGCCCCTTGCTCCCACAATTGGGGTTTGGACAGAGGGGCGGCTCTATCAAGAACTCCCCAAACTGTTCTATTGGAATTTCTTCTTTGCACCGCCTGCACTTGAAGACCGCGACCTTAACCTCGGGCTTTACCTCGCCTGCGCTTTTCAATACTCCCTCAACCTGAATGAATTTTCCCACATGGTTGGCCCGGATGTGCCTGATTTCCACCGTTTTGTCCAGCCCTTTTACTCTGAACCTCACGTCTGGGATTTTGGTTATCCCACTGAGGGTTGAATCAGCTTTATCCAAGAACTCCATGGGCGAGTCCAGAAGTACTTTGGCCAGCTTTTCATCGAATTCAACAAGGTCCTTGAACTCCACGACGAGGGATTTGTGGCCGCTGGCCATCACTTTCTTCAGCTCTTTCGAAATTTCTCGCCTGTGGAGGTAATCTTCCAGCCTCTCGATCAGTTTTTGCTCCACTCGAAATCAACCTTCGGTATTGCTGTGAAGGATGGAGCAACTGCGTATTTAGATACTCTCATTAAAATTTTAAACTCAAAGATTAACGGCGGATTAAAATTTGTATCTGACTGGCCACAATTTAGAGTAAATTTTCCATCCCCGCAGCGGGGAATAACTTTTGGAGCTTCAGCCCTGGAAATCTTCATAATCTTCCTTTGATTACTAAAAGAACATTGGATAATTCTATTTTTTGGGGAGGTGCGCGAAAGTATTCCCCTTTTACATCCAAGGATTCTGGAGTGGATACAGTGGAAACCAATAGAACCCGTGGTTATGGTATTTTTATGTACTCGTATGCCTCGGTAATTGAGTCAAAACAGTAGTGTACACGCTGAAATTCACTACGGAACTTCGCCACCTCGCCGGCTATCTTCTCCTCCGGCTCCTTACCCACGACAACCCTCTTTATAAACTCGGCTATTTGGTGCATCTGAGGTTCCTTCATGCCAAGCCGGGTGACTTCGGAGGTGCCGAGCCTGATCCCTCCTGGATTTTTGTAGTGGCGGCCTTCCTTTGGGTCCCAAGGGAGGAGGTTCCTGTTGAGGATGATGTTTGACCTTTCCAGTTTTTTCTCCAATGAGCCACCGTCGCCATGTTTTATGACATTGACTACTGTGGTGTGGGACTGCGTGAACCCCAGCTCCGGGCACAAAACATCGAAACCGAGGTCGTGGAGGGCTTTTGCCAGTGCCTTTGAGTTCTTCACTATCTGCGCCGCGTATTCTCGGCCAAATTCCATCATCTCGGCCAACGCCACCGCCAAACCAGCAACTGAATGTAGGTGGTGGTTGCTCACAACCCCTGGGAAAACTGCCTGGTTAATCTTCTCCGCCAACTCCTTTTTGCACAAAATCATGCCGTGCTGCGGTCCGGGAAGGGTCTTGTGGGTGCTGCAAGTCATCACGTCTGCGCCCTCCCTGAGGGGATCCTGAAACTGGCCGCCGGCTATCAAGCCACACACGTGTGCGGCGTCGTACATCACGTGGGCGCCGTTCTCCTTCGCCACCTTGCTCAGCTCTTTTACCGGGTGCGGGAATAGAAAGACGCTTCCGCCAAGGGTCAAGAGCTTTGGCTTGACTTCCTCAATCTTCTTTGCAGCCGCTTCCACGTTCAAGTTCATCTTTTTTTCATCAAATGGGATGTATTCCACCTCAAGCCCGTGAACTGCGCCAGCTGTGCCACCGAACTTCTTTTTACCCATGCTGATGTGGCCGCCGGAAGCAATCGCAAGACACATCATGGTGTCGCCCGGCTCCGTCAACGCCGTATAGGTTGCAAGATTAGCAGTGACGCCAGAAATGGGCTGAACGTTGGCGTGCTCGGCCCTGAAGAGCTCACGAGCCAAATCCATCGCGAGGATTTCCACTTGGTCTATGTAAACGCAGCCGGCGTAGACCCGCTCGCCCGGCCAGCCCTCCGCATACCTGTGCTGGAAGTCCGACAGCAGAGCTTCCCTGACGGCTGGGCTAGTAACATTCTCGCTAGCTATAAGAGGGATGCTATTCCTGAACCATTCATTGTGCCTCCGCAACAGCCCAATCGTTCTTTCATACGCCGCCCTGGCCTGCATCATCTCAACCTCTTAAGATCACTTGGCCCCGCTGCCGTGAGCGGGCGCTCCGATACTAATGTAGCCTCTTCCGGGTCTTTAAGAATGTGGCCGGTCGCGACGCACACAACTTCCTCATCTTTTTCCACCTCACCAAGTTTGACCAGCTTCTTCAGCCCGGCTATCGACGCTGCACTCGCGGGCTCCGCCCCTATCCCTGCAAGTCTCGCCAGAAGTTTCTGGGCTTCGATTATCTCCTTGTCGCCGACTGCCTCCGCCGTGCCGCCGGAATTCCTTATTGCCCTGATTGCCTTGGGGCCGTTGATCGGGTTCCCAATGCGGATTGCGGTTGCTATCGTCTCCGGCCTTTTGACTGGCTCAAACTTCTCCTGTTCACGCTTTATCGCGTTCACTATCGGCATCGCTCCCTTCGCCTGAATCCCCGTCATCTTTGGCACCCCCTTCGTTAGCCCGACCATGTCAAACTCGAAGAACCCCTTGTAAATTGCCCAGATGTTCGCGCAGTTCCCCATAGGCACGACTACTCTGTCAGGTGCCCTCCACCCCAGCTGGTCGGCTATCTCAAACCCGATTGACTTCTGGCCCTGCGGCCTGAAAGGGTTCAATGAGTTCAGGAGATAAATGCTGTTTTTCGTCTCGCAGAGCCTCATCACTGCCTCGAGGGCCTGGTCAAAATTTCCCCTCACAGCAAGAACCTGCGCGCCGTAGACCAGGGACTGCGCGAGCTTTCCCAGCGCCACTTTCCCCTTTGGCAGGAGGACGAGGCACCTCAGGCCGGCCTTTGCAGCATACGCAGCTAGAGAAGCAGAGGTATTGCCAGTGGAGGCGCAGGCGACCGTCTTCACTCTGAACTCAAGGGCTTTGGTCACGCCGACGGTCATGCCCCTGTCCTTGAATGAACCCGTTGGATTTGTTCCCTCAAACTTCACGTAAAGGTCTCTCAAGCCTATTTCCTTCGCGAGGCGGTCACACCTGAGCAGCGGGGTGCCGCCCTCGCCCAAGCTGACAACCTTGGACATGTCGAGCACGGGTATGAAGGCGCGATACTTCCAGACGTTTGGAGTGGCTGTCTTCAACTTTTCTCTGTCAATTTTGCGTTTTATTTCTCCCGGCTCGAACTCCACCTCCAGAAGTCCACCGCACTCCGGGCAGGTGAGGAAGGTCTCCCTGATGTTGAACTTGCCTCCGCATTCTATGCATTCTAGACGCACGAGATTCCCAATTAATTCTGGAATGCTGGTAAATACTTTCAGTTGACGGCTAGATTCCAAGTGTCTGATGGATGTCTATCAGGTCGGCTAACAATGAGCTGGATGTCTCTTTTGGCCCGGCGCCGAAACCTGATATTGAAATCTCTCTGGCAAGGTCCAGCTTGAAAGTCACCGAGTTCAACGTCCCGCCTACTGACAATGGGTGGTCTCGAGACACGAGCCTTGGCGCCACCTCAAGCATGTGGGGCCTGGCCACACCGACCAACTTTATCGTCTGCCCAGCCTCTTTCGCCAACTTCATCGCGCTCGGACCAATCCTAGTTATGCCAACTCTTCGGACATCTTTCAGCTTGGCGCTCCTGCCGAGCAGGGAGTTTGCAAGTATGACGATTTTACTGGCGGTGTCGATGCCCTCCACATCCAGAGTCGGGTCTTTCTCCGCAACTCCCAACTCCTGAGCCTCTTTAAGAACCATGTCAAACGGCGCACCTTCCTCCCCCATCCTTGTTAAGATGTAGTTTGTCGTCCCGTTCAAAACTCCCTGTATCTCCAACACCTCGTTTCCTGCCAGCAACTTTCTAGCAAGCTCTATCACGGGAATTGCGCCTCCAACTGACGAAGAATACCTGAACTCTATGCCATGCTTCTTCGCCAAAGACGCCAGCTCCTGAAACGCCACCACCAGAGGTCCCTTGTTGGAGGTTATGACGTGCCTCCCCGCCTTCATGGCCGCTTTTATGTGGCTCAGTCCAGGCTCGCCTGTGATTATGTTCGTGGGCGTGAGTTCAAAGACTACGTCCGCCTCAACATCTTCTATTGTGCCGAAGGCGAGCTTCCCCTTCTTTGCGCCTGGAAGACTTGTGACATTCCCCCCACGCTCCACAATCGCGAGAAGCTTTTGTAAACTCAATCCCTTTTCGTTAACAACCGCGCCGAACTCATCCACAACTGCTACAATTTTTGGGGACAGCCCATATTTCTTTCTCAGAAATGGCTCCTTTTCAGCCAACGTACGACTCAAACCTTTGCCAAGGTTCCCAAACCCTATTAGAACCAGCCTCATTGAAGGGCCTCCAGAGATGTGAGAAGGAGGAGCTTTTTCTCATTGGCTATTTTTTGAAGCATTGAAACCGCCGCCCGCGAATTCTTCTCCTCGTTCGCCGTTATCGTCATCCGCGCGACCGACTCTTGCCCCCGCCCGCCAACGACCAAGCTCAGGTCGGAAACCCTGACACCTTTTACTGCATTCAGCCGATTTATTGTGTCTCTCGCGTCCGTGTTGATTATGTGCCCGACCAACATCACCACAGTCTGCACATTGCCCGCGCCCTCCCCCAGCTGTGTAATCGTAACTCCCATGGCGCGGATGGCAGCCAGCATCTTGTTCAGCCTGGCTCTGTCGCCCACCTCGAACACCAAGGTAACTGGTATCCTCCCCAAAGGCGTCTTCCGCTCGCGCTGGTGCATTATGCTATGGATGTTCCCGCCCAGCCTAGAAATCGGCTCAAGGGCCCTCAAAAGCTGCCCAGGGACATCCTGCAACTCCATCACTATCTTTACCAGCAATGTATCACCGTCTTCTAATCGTTCCCCGGAGACTAAAAAACAGTTTCGCCGACGGTTATGTGAAAATTGTTGAACTTAATAATCTGGCTCTTTCTTCGAAAGCAAACATTCTCCGTCTGAGTAAAAGTCGCATTCTTCACAGCATCCGTTTGTATCCTTGCAGTCCTCAAACATATAGCATTTGTCACAGCATCTAGGCATTATTCATCACCGAGACCTGCAAGGCAACTTCGCTTTTAAAATTTTTTATTTTTTTATAAGCTTTTCGGGCACGCATTTTTCTGAACAAAAATACTCCAGATACGGCGGGAAATATGAATTAAGGGAAAAAACTTGGAAATCCTTCAAAAAGAAAGCTTTTTATGGGGTGAAAATTAATAGTCAATTGCGTCGAGGGGTCCTACCGGAAGGGTCTCCTAGAGTTGACCTTGGTGGATCTCACTGACAGGGGAACTCGAGGGCTGGCCAGCTCTCGTGTGTCTCCATGCAGCCGGCGGTCAAGGTTGGCTTGAAAGCCTTCGACTGATCTTGGCGCGGAAAGTCCGCAAGGATAATCCGCACAATCCGTGATGGATTGGAGCGGCGCGGTCTGGCGGGCTGCCCAAAAGGTGGTTCAGACGGGCTTCGTCGACCTTGGTCATAGAAGTCCGGGGCCTCACCTCGGCGCACCCTTATAAATTTTAAAGTCAATATCTTTTGGTCGTTGTGGCGAGGAAAAAACTGTCTCCGCAGGAAAGGTTGAAGCGGCTCCAAGGAACGATGCTCTCACCACAGGATATCGGGAAAAGACTGAGGAAACTAAAAGAAAAAAGCGATTGAATCGAGGCGCTCTAAATTTGTAAAATTTTGGTTTTGCCGTGACGAGTGGCGTGTCATTTCAAAACTTTTTCGGTTTTCATGTGCCAGAGATAAAGGTCCAGTTCTGCCGGGGAGATTGAGAATTTTCTGGAGATGGGCTCAAGGCGCTTTTCTGCCTCCATATACCTCGACCTTGTCAGTGCCCTAGAACATTTCTTGATCATTCCGTGATCTTCCATGACGCTAAGCACATGACGATCCAAGATAGCCACATCCTCGTGCCCCGTATTTCTTAGAAAGTGAGAGGCCTCCTTCCAGCCCAGCCCCTTTACATTTCTGGCCAGCCAGTCGCGAGCCTCAATTGTGTTGTTGAAATTCGTTAAAGTGCCCATTATGTTTGAAAATTTCCTAGCCTCAACTATGAACTTGGACCTAGTGTTTGGGAACCTGTGTCCAGCTAATTTTAACTCGTTCGTGAGCCTTTCCAAGGAAAGCTGCGAAAATCCATCGTCGCCGAGCCTCCTCTGGATTTCTATCCCTCGCTTGGCGGTAGAGTTTGCTGTCAGAATGCAGAAGCAGAGCTCGGAGAAAATCCCCGAATCGTACTCCACGTCGAGGAAAGGCCTGAAGTCAAAGTGCGTGCAGCCCTCGCGACCGAGCCTGCGGAACTCCCTCATCCTTCTTTTGACAACTGGGCCTACTTTGGAAATTTCTGAAGCTACTTTTTTCTCCAGCTCTGCCACCGAAGCAGAGTAGTTTGTCATAGCTCTCCAACTGCAGCGCAAAAAGACTTAAGCTTATGCTTGTGCTGCGGCGGTGCCCATTGCAGCGAGCTGCCACGCCCTAGTCAACTTCAGGAGACCGCGAGCCACCGATGTCGGCGGGGCCCACCAAGAACTCCTGACCCTCTCAGGTGAGGAGTCTAGCACGGAGAACGACTCGATGCGGTCTGGATCTACTGGGACTGAAACCATGCGAGTTTCCGGGTTCAGGCTCATCGGCGCTAGGAGGAGGCCTCGCCCGACCCTTAGCTCGGAGAGGAGGCAGATTTTTTCTGCCTTTTTAATCTTGATGGATTTCCCGGACTCCACACTAAACCCCGCTTGGGGCTCGCGCATGTACTCAGTTATAAAATCAGTTATCTCGCCCTGCAGTTCATCTAGAGCGGCTGAATCGCCCCACCATGCTTCCCAGGGGATTGAGTCCAGCGGGACAACTATGTCAAACCCTAGGTCTCCGGAATACTTCACCCATGGCTCCGAAACTCCGGCCTCTTCAAGCGCTTTCACTACTTTCGCTGTCACAAGCTTGACGAACTCAATCCCTCCGACATTTGCACGAACTGTCCACACGAGGTCCCGACCAACCGGTTTTGAGAAATCAGCACCGTCGTAGTGCCAGAAAGAGCAGTAGAATGCCGATGCACCCACGCCAACGGCTTTTTCCAGCTCGTTTGCAGTTCCAAATGAAATCGGATGCCTTGAGCCGTTATCACCGAAATATCTTTGCACACTCCCAGTTTTGCTGTTGTAGATTGCACACTCTCGAAATCCTCCGCTTACACTAGAGCTCGCGAAATCGACAATCATATCTTTCACATGTTGGCGCTGGTAGTACATGCTCTCTCTACAGAACTTTTGCTGTCACACCTTTTTGCTGGTTTTTGGGAGAGGTACCCGAAAGTATTCTGGTTAGAGTAACAAGCCCAATTGACGTCCCTGCGCCACCCCCTTGCTTCTACTGGAGCTATTTAACTATCTTATCATTTTTATTTATGTTACATATACTATACAAATAGTGATAGAAATGATGTTAGAAGAAAAAGATAAATGGTGGATTGTAGGTTTTATAGAAAGCAAAGGGGTTTTTACAAAAAACAAGATTAAAATAAGGCAAAAAACAGAAAAAGGAGATAAAAAATACGAGTACACTAATCCTGCTTTCTACCTGGTTAGCAAGGACATCTCTGCACTGGAAATCATGAGTGAGCTTCTAGGGCTTGGACAGATCAAAAAACACGGCCCGATATCCCATTTAGAGGTGCGCAGGAAAGGCGAAACTATTCGGCTGGCAGAGTTCCTCAAAGACAATTTCAAGTCCGAAATTAGGCGCCAGCAGTTCGAGAGGTGGCGGCAGATGGTGCTCCAGTGGAAGGGAAGGGGTAGAGGTTGAAACTGAGGGAGAAACGAGGAACTCATCTCGCAATATCACTAAGGTTAATAGAGATGGAGGCGGTTTTTTCTTGATGGAGATGTCAACGCCACTGATTTCCGTTGAGGCCGTGCCGAAGCTGAAGTACTTCTTCGGCAGACAGAGCGAGATAAGTCAAATAAAGGAATTCATGGAGTCAGACACGCACAGGGTCTTGGCTTTGCGCGGCATGGCAGGAGTCGGAAAGACCGCGCTAATCTCTAAAATGATTGAAAATTACGGTGGCGGAAGGAGCATCGTCTACGTGAAGGTGTACCCGTACAGCACTTTGGGCGGCACCCTCTCGAGGATTGCCGCGTTTCTTGAAAAACTCGGCAGGAAAAAGCTCGCCAACTACCTTTCGGAGAGGAAGGAAAATTTGGAGCTCGAGGGGTTCCTCCTCGCGCTGCAGGAAGATCTAATGGGAACCGGCGCGCTTGTCGTAATAGACGATTTGCACTACGCGAGAGATGAAATAACAAAAATCCTCGCGCCCCTCATGGACGTGCTCGACGCCACAGACGCCAAGGTTGTCATTGCCGGCAGGGTAATCCCTCACTTCTACGACAAGCGAGACATACTGGTTCGGAGGCGGCTGAAGGAAGTGGTACTCGGGGGCTTGGACGAAAAGAGCGCGTGCGAGCTCCTTACTCACAGAGGGATTGAGGAGAAGTACCACGATAAGATTTACTCTTTGACCCAGGGGCACCCACTAATGCTCGAGCTGGCGAAGCCGGACACGAGCGGGGACGCTGCGGAGTTCGTCGAGAGGGAAATTTGGGAGCCGCTGGGCGACGTGGACAAGAAGACCCTAGGGATAGCTTCGGTTTTCAGGATGCCGTTCCCGCTGGACGCCATAAGGGCGGAATCCGAAGAGATGTCATTGAAAAGGCTCACGGAAAAGTTGCTTCTAAAGGAAGTGGACGGGAACTTTGAGGTTCACGAGATGCTGAGGGCGATGATATACAATAAGCTCACCGTGGAGGAAAAGGTCGGCTACCACAGGTTCGCGGCAGAATTCTACATCAAGACCGGAATTGACGTTTCTCTGATTGAAGCGATTTATCACCTGACAAAAGGTTACCGTCAGCAGCAGGCGGCCGCGATAGCGATAGAGAATGCTGAGCGGCTTGTCCGCGCGGGCTATGGCAGAGCACTTCTTGAAGAGGTATCCATGCTTGAGGAGGGCGAGGTGGCTGAATATTGGCCATATGTGCTGATTCTAAGGGGAGATTTGCTGTCGAACGCTGGCCAGCTTAATGAGGCGAGGCAGCAGTATGAGTTGTGCACAGAGTACACGGAGACAACTGCGCCGAAGGGTGGCAGGGAAGTTTTCTCCTACCTCTGGTTCGGCGTTTCGAGGGAGTTTGCGAGGGCCAGAGCATTGGCGCACTTCCGGCTTGGGGCGACTCTAGTCAAGATGGGCAACAACGCCGCCGCATGGGAAGCCTACTCCCAGAGCCTCCAGCTATTCAAAGAGCTTGGGGCCGCGGAGGCGGGCGACGCGGAGCGGGCGCTTAAAGAACTTGAGAGCCAAGGATGGCCGGGAGGGAAGAAGGAATGACGGACGATTTTGAACTCGCGGCCAGGGGAACGAACGAAGTGGTAACCGATGAGGAGCTCCGGGAACTGCTGGCCCATGGCAGGCCATCTGTCTACTGCGGCTACGAGCCTTCCGGGAAGATACACTTCGGCCATCTCCTGACTGCGATGAAACTCATAGATTTCCAAAAAATAGGTTGTCCTGTGGCGGTGCTTTTGGCGGATTTGCACGCTTATCTCAACCACAAAGGGACATTGGAAGAGATCAAGAAAGTTGCAGAGTACAACAAGCACTGCTTCATAGCGTTGGGGCTTGACTCCAAACACACTCATTTCATCCTCGGTTCGGAGTTCCAGCTGAAACCGGACTTCACCTTGGATGTGCTCAGGATGGCGACCGGGGCCACGCTTTTGAGGGCCAAGCGCTCGATGGCCGAGATAGCCCGGCAGCTCGAAGACCCGGACGTGGCGCAGGTGCTTTATCCACTTATGCAGACGGTCGACATAGTGCATCTGAAAGCTGATGTCGCGGTTGGCGGCATGGATCAGAGGAAGGTGCACATGATTGCGAGGGAGAACCTGCCTGCTCTAGGGTACAAAAAGCCGGTCTGCGTGCACATGCCGCTCCTCCATGGTTTGGACGGCGAGGCGAAGATGTCGTCCAGCAGGGGGAATTTCGTGGCGGTGGACGACGAGCCGTCCGTTATCAGGGAGAAGATTTCGAAAGCATTTTGCCTGCCAAAGCATGTGAAGGACAACCCCGTCGTAGAGTATGCCGAGCACATAGTGATTCCGAGGCTTGGTGGGCTGAATGTCGAGAGGCCAGCCAAGTACGGAGGTCCGCTCGAGATAAAAAACGCGGCTGAACTCCACAAGGTTTACTCAGCCGGAGAGCTGCACCCGGCAGACCTCAAGAGCGCCGTGGCAGAGGCCATTGTCGAAATCCTTGCCCCGGTTAGAGAATACTTCCACAAAAACCCCGGGGCGCGGCTTTAGTTACAACATTTTCCACGACTACAAAGAGGTTAAATGTCCAGACCTTCAGTAAGCGTGGAGGGTTGAATTTGAGAGTCAGGCCGCGTTCGATATCTGTAACATCTGGAAAAGGAGGGACAGGGAAGACCACGGTGACGGCCAACTTGGGAGTGGCGCTGGGAGCCCTCGGCAAGAAGGTGACGATTCTCGACGGCGACTTGGCAATGGCGAACTTGGGGATAGTCATGGGCCTCCACCAAGTAAAGACAAGTTTTCTCGATGTTTTGTCCGGCAAGGCAAATGTCGGCTCGGCTGTTTACGAGAACTACGGGATAAACGTCGTCCCATGCGGGTTTAGATTTGAGGATGTCCACGAGGCTCTGGCCAAGGTAAAGCGGGAAAAGGTGGAAGATGCGGTGAGGGAACTTTTGGCCGGTTCTGATTTTCTTTTGATAGACGCGGGGGCCGGGCTCCAAGACTCCACGATGATTTCAATAGCCGCCGCAAGCGAGATGCTGCCCGTCTGCAACCCGACCTACACAAGCCTGGTTGACGCGTACAAAGTCATCCGCTACGCGAACCTCTTCGGCTCGTGGACGCGCGGCGTCGTGGTGAACAGGACGGGCAAGAGGGCGGACCTCTC
>JBFMBF010000007.1:0-44375 GCA_040755315.1 Hadarchaeota archaeon (SeqCode)
CGTCCAACCCAGTGATGTCAAAGTCATGGAGCTTCTCCTCGAGCCAGCCTATGCCGCAGCCGACGTTGAGGATTCTGTCCCCCGCCTTCAGATGTTTCCGGATGTAACTTGCTTCCATATCTGTCACCTTTTTTCCTAACTCGCTCACGCAAAAACCAATGAATTTCTCTACGTCGCTGGTCATCACTTCTCGCCAACCATCAAGACGGAATTTTTTCCAACCCTATCGGCGCCAAGGTATTTGTAGCCGGCCCGCACCAACATGTTTTTTACATCATTCGGTGTGAATTTATAACAACTGGATTTCCTCTTCCGCTCGGTGAACCAGTAATCCAGCACGATTATCTTCCCATGGTCCCCAAGTAACCTCCTGATTTTTCTTAAAGCAGTGGTCGGTCGGTCTATGTGGTGGAGAGTGTAAATGAGAGTTACGGCATCAAAGCTTTTCTCATTAAAACACTCATCTATTCTATGCGCATCTCCTTTTATGCACTCAATTAAATCGCAGGTGTCAAATTTCTTGCACCATTTATGTGATTTGGTAAACCCCGAATCTGATATGTCGAACCCAACGACTTTTCTGTTGAGTTTTCTGGCAAGGCAATTCACAAGATAACCTTCACCACACCCCACATCCAGCAGGCTCCCCGTTTTGTAGATTTTTCGGTAGATTTCATTGCAGATTGTATAATCATTCATTTTTCTGCCCACTCCCCGTAAAATCTCTTGATAAAGCCGGTGGAGTTTAACAGGCCAAGTAACTCTTGCTGTCTATCTTCGTTCTCAAGAATCTCGTTCACGACTGTGCTTTGGTAATGCGCTTTGAGTTTTACCTTGACTTTTTGTTTCAACCTCGTTTCAAGCACATGTTTTATCATGACGCCTATAGCTGCACTGAAGGGGCACATTGGGGCCGTTAGGGTGTAAGAGACCTCTATCGCATCATCCGTGATCTTGATGTCCTCCTCACCAACGAGTTCCATGTCAACGATGGACTTGTTTGGGTAGTCTGGGTCGCGTACTTCTTTCAAAATTTCGATTACTTCTTTTTCATCCAAAATATCACCTTGCGGCGTCGACCATCTCTTGAATTTCTTTCTCAACATCCTCCGCCTCGGCTACGCCCACTTCTGGAAAGAGCTGCGTGACCATCGTGGGTCTCATCCCAACAATCTTCACTTTACCGTTGTCCTCCAGCACGTTTATCTTGCACGGCATGCAGAGCGAGATATACTTGTTTTTGTTGAGGAAACTGTTTGCATGCTTCCCTGAGCAGATCTCGATTATCTTGAGCGGGCCCTGTTCGAACCCCTTTGCAGCCAGTCTTTCCTTGATATCATGTATCTGAAAAACTGTCCAACCCTTCCTTTCAACGCTTCTCAGGACGGAAACCACAGCTTCGTCAAAGCTCTTTCCGGTCTCCACAACATGTGCAAAGTCCTCAAGCTTCATGCTTTGCCCCCAATCGTTTGTGCTCAATCATCATGCATCGATTCATCACGACATCCAAGCCAGCGCCTTTGGCCAGCTTGGCGGCTTGCTCGTTCACGATGTCTAATTGCATCCATACTGCGCGCAGCTTCCCGTGTTTTTGTTTGAGTTGAATGGCCTGTTCTACGATGGGCGGAACATCCTCGGATGGCCTAAAAATATCCACCACCTCAATGCTTTTTTGGAGCTCCTCTGGAGCACCCAATAAGCTCTTGTAACATTTTTCGCCCAAAATTTCGCCTGCAAGTGGATTGATAGGGACTATGCGATGCCCGTGGTTTTTCAGGTAAGTCGCTACCCTATGGCTGTCTTTGGCAGGATCTCTTGACAGCCCTACCACCGCCACGGTCTTGAGGCAGATAATTTTTAGTGTTTCATCTTCGGCCACCATGCTTCCCCGCCTTAACTAGCTTTTTTCCTTCTGCAAGCTGTTCGAAAAGCACGTCCCGGATGAGCGCGCATGCCCGCACAATTTTCCGGCTGGCAATCCTGTAATACACGTTCACTCCATCTTTGCGCGCCACGACCACTCCCCGCTGGCGCATGAGCGCGAGATGTTGTGATAAATTTGCCTGCCGCAGGCTGGTAGCTGCAACCAGTTCATTCACAGTTTTCTCCCCGTCCCTGAGCAGGTTCAGAATTTCCAACCTGACTGGATTCGAGAGCGTTTTACAAAGTTCAGCGTGCAGCTGGAAAATCTTGCGTTCTTCGGCCATTCCAATCATATTCAAATATTCGAATAAGTTTATAAATGTTGATATCCAATTAATTCTTTGGACACATGGCAGTGGTTACCATAATCATAAACAAGGCTCCATATGGTGAGGAGCTGGCTTGGAATGCTCTGAGGCTGGCGCAGGCGCTACTTGCCAAAGGAGTTCATGTTAACCTTTTCCTGCTCGGTGACGGCGTGTTTGCCGCGAAGAAAGGGCAGACCACGCCACATGGATATTACAACCTAGAACAAATGCTGGAAGATTTGGCAGAGCGGGGCGTGAAAATCGGAGCATGCGGCACATGTGCGGCAGCGAGAGGACTTGAGGAGGAAACAATGGTCGGCGGCGTGAAGATGAGTGGGATGATTGACCTCGCGACATGGATAAAAGAAAGCCAGCACGTCCTTACGTTTTGACTACTTCCGCCGCTCTTGATATTGCGTCCCGCGTGATTTTCAAATCCTTTGCAGAATGGGCCGAAGAAGTGAACCAGCACTCAAGTTGCGACGGCGCTGCAAAAACTCCGTTTTTCAGAAGAGTTTGGTGGAACCTCATGAAATTGGCCATGTCGGATTTCCTGGCATCATCTGCTGAACGAACTTCTGACTCGTTGAAAAACACCTGAAACATAGAGACCACCCTGTTGACAGGAAAACCCAATTCCTTTTCCAAGATGTCTGCAACTTTTCCGGCAAAGCCGCTCGCTTTTTGAATGCTTTTTTCCCTCTCCAGAGTCTCGATGGTCGCCAAACCAGCCGCCATCGTCACGGGATGGCCGCAAAATGTTCCGGCTTGGTAGACCTTGCCCGCGGGAGCGACCAGTTTCATTATCTCTTTTCTCCCTGTGAAGGCGCCGACCGGGAACCCGCCGCCGATTATTTTCCCCAACGTTGCTATGTCCGGTTCAACCCTGTAGAACTCCTGCGCGCCTCCCATCGCCAACCTGAAGCCGGTTATAACTTCGTCAAAAATCAGAAGCGCGCCGCTGTTGTCGCAGATTTCTCTGAGCCCCTGGAGGAAACCATCTTGAGGTGGGATGCAGCCAAGGTTGCCCATGACGGGCTCCACCATGATGGCCGCCAGCTTTTTTTTGCGCGAGATTTTCTCGACGCTGCCGATGTCGTTGAACGATGCCACAAGAGTGTTTTTTCTGAGCACGTGGGGGATGCCTGGGCTCTTTGGCCCCTTTTTCCCGAACAGAAAGTGGTCGTGGGCGCCGTGGTAGCAGCCGTCGAAGAGGAGGATGCTATCGCGGTTCGTGCAAGCGCGCGCCAGCCTCACCACGCTAGCCGTGGCCTCTGTCCCGGAGTTCACGAAGCGCACCATCTCGGCGCATGAGACGTGTTTCGTGATTTTTTCCGCCATCTTTACCTCTAGCTCGTTTGGTATTCCGAAAACAATGCCGCGCCCAAGTTGCTCCTTGACCGCTCTGACAACGGACGGCGCTTGGTGCCCGAGAATCAGCGGGCCGTATGCCAGGCAGTAGTCCACATACTCGTTGCCGTCCACATCTGTTATTCTGGCATCTCTGCCGCGCTCGATGAAGAATGGGTAGGGCTTAAAAGCGCGGACTGGGCTGTCCACCCCTCCGGGTAACAAGCGCTTGGCTTTTTCATATAGCCGGCGTGATTGCACTTGGCCACCATTAAATGATTTTTACGTATTTAATCAACGTTTCTAATATTGGCCGCTGAAAAAATCAGTTTCTGCCCAGTAGGGAACCAATCCGGCATCGTGGCACCCGCCGCCGACCAGTTTATCGTCGCATCATGCTTGCTGCTCCCATCGGCGTTTATCAGTCCTAAACCAATCCCGGTAGGACGGAGGTACCAAAACGCCAGCTTCGTGCCATCCGGTGACCACGTCGGCATGGCCTCAGCGACATCTGGAGTGCTCGTCAGCCTTGTCTCGCCCGCACCATCAGCGCCGATGGTGTACAAATCGTAGTTACCTATGACGGTCCCACCAATCGTCAGGTTGTCATCCAAGTGTCGATAGAAAGCGATTTTCGTCCCCCCTGGCGAGATTTTTGGATCGAAGTCACCGAAATTGAAGGCGGCCTCGCTCTTGGTATAAAAACTTGGGGATGTGAGCTGGCTGGCTCCAGTACCGTCGCTGTTCATCAGCCACAGATTTTGCACGTTTTCATTTTTAACTAGCCGGGGAAACACCATCTTGTTTTCAACCCAATGGGGATCAGCTTCTATCATGTTATCAGTCAAAGTCAACCTCTGGATATTGTCCCCTGTTGAGTTCATGACATATAAGTCGAGATTTAGATTCTCCAACACGCTACCGCGGCTTGAAGCGAAGAGAATCTCCGTGCCGTCAGGGGACCACACAGGGACAGCGTCGATGATGTTGTCCGGACCTGTCAGGAGCCTGTAGCCGGTCCCGTCGAGGTTCATGACCCCGACTTCTGCGGAGAAGAGATCATCCTCATTCGCCGTTCCATCGCCGTTCAGGTCCTGTGTGAACTCGCTGAACAGAATCCTGGTTCCATCTGGAGAGATGTGGAGGTGGTTGAGCTGGGTATCGCTCTGGTGAATCAGCGTCAGGTCCGAGCCGTCCGAGTTGACCGAGAAAACACCGTATTTTTTGATCCAGTTGTCGGCTGTTGTCGATGCCGTCTTGCCGAAGTTGCTGAGGTTACTGAGAATTATGATTGCAGCGACCAAGACGATTACCACGATGATGACTTTCTTTGCTGCGCTCAAATCATCCCCCAGAACTCGATAAGCACTAGCATCAACTTTTAAAAAGTGTTTCGATGGTTGGTTTTTCTGTTTCGTGATTAATGCCGATCCCGTTCGCCTTCGAAAAATCTGTTACTTCTTTTCCTAGCGATATCACAAAAGAACTGTTGATCTTTCCAACGAACTCCTTTTTCAATCCGAGTTCGTCCGCCGCTTTCAGCAAGTATCTCAGAAGTCCCGAACTCGTCAGCAGAGTGAAGTCGTTCTTTGTTTTGAGGTACTCTCTGACGGCCCCATCCAGATTTTTTGGCTTGACCTGATAGGCCACGATGTTCACGGCGCCCTCTAACTTCTCCTCCGCGAGAGGTGACCGGAATGCCAGGACCCGCCCCCATCTCCTCTTTCTCAGGAGCTCCCTCACGCCGCCCAGATTCTGCTCCCGGGGGACGGAAACGCGCCGATGCCCGTGGCGCCGAAGCTCTCGCCTAGTCGTCCCTCCGACCGCGACCAACCTGTACTTCCTGAAATCAAAAAACCCGGCAGTTGATCGGACCCCGGCCGCGCTCATGAAAACAAGCGTGCCCCAGCGCTCGGATGCGGCGCGTTTCAGGTTCTCTTCCTCCGGTTCAATCTCGCAGATTTCGAAAACGTTTGGGATGCCGCCCGCCCGTCTGATTAGCCGTTCCGTTCGCCCGACCTCGTCGCGCGCCCTGAAAGCCGCGACCCGCTTGCCACGGAAGTCGAGCAGGGTACTTATCACCTTCCCTACAACCAGGACTGCGGGAGGACTCGCACCTAGCCGCCGCGAAAAATCAACTATCCTGTCCAATGTTGAGACAACGAGGCGCCCTTCCTCGGTCGCTCCATGACTTACCAAAGCGCACGGTTCCGCCCCGGACTTCCCTGCGCGGGTCTGCTCCCTAACCACTTCCCCAATGTTCTCAACCACCATCAACACCACCACCGTGTCCCCCAAGCGGCGCAAGTCCGGCCTCCTGCGCTCGGCACGGTGCCCTGTCAGGATTGTGAGGCTCGATGAAACACCGCGCCTTGTCAGTGGAATCTTCGCGAGGGATGGAACCGCAATCGCTGAGGAGAGGCCGGGGACCACCTCCACCTCAACCCCCCTCTGCTGGAGGTACTGAAGCTCCTCGCCGCCGCGCCCGAACACCATCGGGTCGCCGTTCTTCAGCCTGACCACAATCTTCCCCTTCCGCGCCTCGGAGCAAAGCCTGCGGTTGATCCAGTCCTGCTTCAGCGGCTCCCCCGGGCGCTTCCCGGATGGGATTTTTTTTGCCTTTCTGGCGTAATCGAGGGCGCTTGGATCAATCAACCTGTCATGGAGGACGACATCCGCCTTCTTCAGTGTTTCAACAGCCCGGAATGTGAGAAGGTCTGCTGACCCGGGACCGCAACCGACTAGGTAGACTTTTCCTGGCACAAAATTCTCCCCGCTTTCTTTCCCAACATGATTGGATTTTTACCTTCCAGCTTGATTAGCCTGCGCCCGCCATCGTGAACCACCGCAACCAGATTTATTTTCTTGCCCCTCGCTCTTGCAACTGCGCCGGCCCCTCCACGGCATCCTGAACCGAGCTCATTCAGGAAGGCCCGCTCGCAGGTGACCTCCTTCCAAGCCCGGTTGTCATTTATCTTTTTTAAAAAACCTGACCCGCCCTTCCTCTTTACCACCGCCAGCGCACCTTGTCCCGGTGCTGGGACCATTTCCCCCAGCTCAAACACCTGCGCGGCCATGTTTTCTATGCCAAGCCTCTCTAACGCGGCAAAGGCGACGATTGTTCCATCGTACGTCTTCCCATCAACCTTAGATATGCGAGTCTCTATGTTCCCCCGGATTTCCATGAACTTCAGGTCTTGACGTATAAACGAGAGTTCCGCCGCTCTTCTTGGGCTGTCCGTCCCGATAACGGCGCCTCTTGGCAGACCTTGGATGTCAACTCCCTTCCAGGACACGAGCGCGTCATTGGGCGACATCCTCTCGGGAACGCACGCCACCTCCAGCCCGCGCGGAAGTTTTGTCGGTAGGTCTTTCATGCTGTGGACCCCAATGTCAACCTCTCCTCTGAGCACCGCTCGGTTGATCTCGTTCACGAATATCCCCCCAACAATTTTTCCCCGGCGGACATCTCCAGCGGTTTTTATCACCATGATTTCTCCTTCAAGATTTGGAACAACTTTCTTCAATTTTTTCAAAACCAGCTGAGTCTGCAACAGCGCAAGCTTGCTTCCGCGTGTCCCGATCCTAAGTTCCATCCAACCACTTCACAGCATCGAGAGCGGCATAGGTGATGATGAAGTTGGCCCCGGCGCGCTTTATGGATGTGAGTGTTTCAATGAACGCCATCTTTTCATCAAGCAGGCCGCGCTGGCCAGCCAGCTTTAACGCCGCGTATTCCCCGCTCACCTGATATGCCGCCAGCGGCACGTCAAACCTCCTCCTTGCCTCCGCAATGACATCCAGATAAGGCAAAGCCGGCTTGACCATCGCGATGTCTGCCCCCTCTTTTACGTCAAGCGACATCTCGTACATGGCCTGCTCCAGGGATCTGAAGTCCATCTGGTAAGTGCTGCGGTCTGTAATGTACGGCAGGCCCTTAACCCGCTTGGGCGCACTTTCAACCGCGTCCCTGAAAGGGCCGTAGAATGAGCTGGCAAACTTCGCCGAGTAGCTCATTATCCCCGTGTCCGTGAACCCCTCGGCATCGAGAGCGCCACGGATTGCCTTCACCTGACCATCCATCATGGCAGAGGGGGCGACGAAGTCAGCCCCCGCCCTGGCGTGGGAAACCGCAGTTTTCGACAGCAAATCCAAAGTGCGGTCGTTGTCCACCCCACGCTCTGCCAAAACCCCGCAGTGGCCATGTGAAGTGTACTGGCAAAGGCAGACGTCCGTAAACACAACGATGTCTGATATCTCTTTTATTTTCTTGACAGTTTTTTGCACGACCGCCTCGTCATTGTACGCCTCTTTCCCCATTGCATCCTTTCTCGCAGGTATGCCGAACACCAGCAGCCCCGGAATTCCTGCCCTTTCACAACTCTTAACGACCTCGCCAATGTCACTCAAGGAATGGCGGTAGTGCCCCGGGATGCTTTTTATCTCTGTTTTTTCCAGCTGCCCTTCCTTGACGAAAACTGGGTAGACAAAATCATCCTTGCTCAAGCTAACTGAACTCACAAGTTTCCTCACTTTATTGCTCTTCCTCAGCCGCCTCAGCCTTGCTTCAGGCGCCACGCTCCAGCTCCTCCTTGACCTTCTTTGACAGGCGAGGATTCTTCCCGAATGTTGAAAAGGAAAACACGCCAAAGTCTTTTTCTATCACTGCCGGAAAAATGACGTTGCCGCCCTCGAAGAAATCCGCCCTGTTCACAAGACAGCCTTTCCTCATGGCGCTCTTTGAAATCTCCTCGTTGAGTTTTTTATCATCGGTGGCCGCCACGACCAAAAAATATCCCCTGAAAGACGGCATATTTTCCGGCCCCAAATTTTTCTGGACGAACCCCATGCGGCCTTTGAGCCTGACTTTTTTCTTGTCCACGACCGTGACATCCGCGCCAGCCGCAAGCAGCTTCTCCGCCCTCCGCTTCCCGACTTTGCCAAACCCAACTACCAAGACCTTCTTCCCCCGAAGGCTCACGTGAAGGGGCAGGTACATCTACTTCGTCTCTTCGGCCTTTTTCCTAGAATAGTAGTGGTTCATCAGCAACTCCGCCAGCTCCGGCCTCATTATCTTCTCCGAAATCGGCTTCCCCTCAAGGAGCAGTTCCCTTATCTTCGTGCCGCTGAGGCTCACCCTCGTGCTCTTCAGGTGCGGGCATGTCTTTTCCGTGGCCATCGCGTCGCAGAGCACGCAGAAGAACGCGTTTTCAAAAAACATTGGCGTTATCCCGAGCTCTCCCTCCTCAAACTCGAAGAATATCCGCTGAGCGTCATACGGCCCGTAGTAGTCGCCGACCCCCGCGTGGTCCCTCCCGACTATGAAATGGGTGCAGCCAAAGTTCTTCCTCACGAGGGCGTGGAATATGGCCTCCCTCGGCCCGGCATATCTCATGGAAGTCGACAGCGCGGCGAGCAGGAACCTGTTTCTAGGGTAATAGTTGTTCAGGATTATCTCGTAGCTCCTGACCCTGACATCCGCCGGCACGTCCTCCTTCCTGGTCCAGCCGACGATGGGGTGAATCAAAAGCCCGTCCACGACCTCAAGGGCGCACTTCTGCAGGTACTCGTGGGAGCGGTGGAGGGGGTTGCGGGTCTGGAAGCCCACGATCGTGCGCCAGCCCCTCTCGGAGAACTCCTTCCTGGTCTGCGCCGGGTCCATGTGGTACCTTTCAAACGGGTGCTTGGGGCGGTTCACCAGGTCTATCTTCCCTCCCAGCAGGACATTCCCCCAGCCGTAAACTGTCGCGACTCCAGGGTGCTCCTCGTCGGCCGTGCGGAAGACCTTCTGGGCGGTCTCCCTTTTGTTGTACCCGAACTTTTCCTCAAGATGCAGCACCGCAATTGGAGTTCTTTCCTTGTCCAGAAGCGCCACATCCTCTCCCTCCTTGAGCCCGGCCGCCGTTTGCTCGTCAACCGGGAGGACAATTGGGATTGTCCACGGCGAGCCGTCCTCAAGCCTCATCCTGTTCAGCACCGAGTCGAAGTCCTCCTTCGTGAGAAATCCTTCGAGAGGGCTGTAACCCCCAGTGCAGATGAGTTCGGCGTCCATTATCATCTCGTCGCTCGGAACTATCGTCTTGTAACCCTTCAGCTCCGCGAGAATCTTGTCCCTCGCCTGACCGGTCAAAATCCTGTTCACGAGCGCCATCCAGTCACCTTAAACAGTCTTCCTTTGTATCTCAAACTTTTCCACCTTTCCGTCCGGATCCGTCAACGTCCAAACAATCTTGTCCTTGCCCATCTCCGGCACCAGCGTGGCTTCATAGCGGGCGATGGCCTTCGGCAACTTCAGGGTGATGGCCCTCACGGGGCAGTGCTTGACGCAGACCCAGCAGTTCCAGCAGTCCCTGTTGTCCCAGATGAAAGCTTTTCTTGTCTTCGGGTTAAGGGCGAGGAGATCGCCCGGGCAGAGCTTCACGCAGAGGCCGCAGCTGTTGCATGTTTTTTCGTCAATGGCTATCGGCATTCCATCACCCCTTGTACCTGTCCCCCGGCAGCATCTGCATGTAAGGCACCTTGAACACATTTATCTCCCCTGTGTTTGGATCCCGCCTGCTGTTGACGAAACACGGCCAGTTCTCATCGTCCAACTTTGTGTAATCCAGCCTCGTCTGGTATCCCGGCCACCTTGTCTCTTTCCTGAATATCAGGTGCTCCACAAGTACCCTTGCGACATCTATCCGGTCTATAAGGTCGTGGGCGAGCATCAGCTCGTGCAGGTTTTCGGCCGCAAGCTCGTTGGCGTGCTTATCGGCCAGTTCCTGGAGGCGCCTGCGCGCGACCAAAAGCCGCTCCTCGTCCATCTCGTAAAAGACGCTTATGCCGCCCGCATACTTGTCCATCGTGGATTGGAGTTCGTCCTCGAGTCCCGCCGGCTTCAGTTTTCCGCTACCGTCCTCCCACCTGACAATCGGATCAAAAATCCTTTCCAACTCCCGCTCGGCGAGTCCCTTGTCGACCTCTCCAATTTCACTTGTCTTGATGTACTCGACGGCTGAGCGGGCGGCGATGACTCCCTCCGCCCAGCAACCGGAGACGAACTTGTAAGGCACTCCGCCGGCGACATCCCCTGCCGCGAACAGGCCGTCGAGGGTCGTCCTTCTGCTCTCGTCCACCCAGTAACCCGCCTGGCAATGCCCGCCAACTATGTACGGCTCCGTGCCGGAGATTGCTATCGGCTGCTTGCTGGGGTCTATCTTGTTGGCCGCCAGCCAGAGCGTCATCTGAGGATACATGTCGAGGTAGCTGGCCTTCAGCTGCCTGACCCTGTCCAGTGTGAGGTGTCTTGTGTCGAGGTAGCAGGGCCCGCGGCCTTCCTTGACCTCCATCGTCGGGGCGTAAGCCCTGATGGGAGTTGGAGCACCTTCACCACCCATGTTGGCATACCTGGTCTTCATGTACTGCTCGCCCTTCGCGTTCACCTGGGCCGCGCCGAAGCCTAGAGCAAGAGTCCCGGTCGGCGCGATGATGTCTTTTACCCTGAGGGCGATGAACCTCATCTCGAAGCTAGTCATCTCGGCGCCAGCCCGAATCCCCATGGCGTAGCCCGCGCCAGTGTTGAACGGGCTGTACCACATAGTGTGGTGGGCGTCGCCCGTGTTGTTCGGCAGATAAATTCCGGCGGCCCCGCCAGTCGCGATGATTGTGGCCTTCGCCCTCACCACAAAAAACTTCTTATCGCGGAGGCTGAAGCCGAAGGCCCCGACCACGCGATTGCCGTCCAGGATGTAATTCGTGGCGACGGTGTGGTTCAGAACCGTGACTTTGGACTCCGCAACGGCTTTTGAAATTATTGTTTTGAGGGCTTCTCCGTTTATCTCGACGTTCCACCTTCCGCGCCGGGAGTAGTTGCCCTTCTCATCCTTCGTGATCGGGAGTCCCCAGCCCTCCACCTTCTTGACGGCGGGATTCACCTCTTTTATCATGCTGAGGGTGAGGTCCTCGCGACAGATGCCCATCGCCTGCCACCGCACGTACCTAGTGAAGCTTTCAGGTGTTTCCCCTGGGTGAAGATAAACATTGATGGCGTTCATCCCCGCCGCCAAACAGCCGCTCCTGTCTATGTGGGCTTTTTCCATTATGACGACCTTCAGCCCCGGCTTGAGCCTCTTCGCCTCCACAGCCGCCATGCACCCGGCAGCCCCGCCTCCTATTATCAGGAGGTCGGCGTCCAATTTTTCCCATCTGATTTCTTCAAACTTCATTTAATCACCTGTTTCGCCAGCACTACTGCTCCAAGCACTATAGCTGTTATTCCCACAATCCGTTTTAGAGTTTTTGACCTCAGGCGTTTGGCTGTCGCGGCGCCGAGAATGACCGCGACTGACCCCCCCAACATTAGCGGTGCCAAGACATCGAGCTGCACCCCTGTGAAAGCAAAGTATGTGGCGCTGCCGATGAGCGCGACAAAAAATCTCGCGAGAAGGGATGAACCGACCGCCGTCTGCGGCAGAACTCCTAAAAAAATGAGCAGCGGCACCCCCAGCGGACCCCAGCCGGTGCCGAGGGCCCCGTGAGAGAGCCCGGCAACGAGGCCCACGAGAGCGATGGATGAAGCGCTTGGGCTCCGAAGCCTTTTGGACAATTCTTTCAGCGCGTGGTTGTTGTTTGACCTAGGGAACTTCACTATGATAAAAGCTCCCGCCATTATTGTTGAAACACCGACCAGTAATGTGAGCTCTTTCACCGGTATGTGAGTCGATAAAATGGCGCCTGACAGTGCCCCGACCATACCGGTTATCGCCAGCGGAACCAGTATCTTCCGCCTTCCGTTGCCCTTCTTGTAGTGGTACAGGCCACCCAGGGGAGAAATAACCACATGCATCATCAAACTTGAACCAATCGCCGCCGTCGGGCTGACGCCTAGCAGGACCAGGCCTGGAACGATGGTTGCACCGACTCCGGCACCCACGACTCCGCCCAGATAACCTCCTACGGCCCCGACCAGCAGAACCGCAAGGATGGTTTCAAAAGGCATCTAAATCCCACTCCCCCCGCCCACGCTGGGCGTTTCGAAGACGCGCTTTGAATAGGAAAATGAATCGATACCAAGCTGCGCTAGCTCATCCGGCCTAGCACCGGCAGCACCGGCAACAGCAAACTACATCCCTCATTTACACCACCTTTGGCGTCTCCACTATAACATTGTAATAAATTATGGTATTAAAAACCTTTCTAAAAATTCCTAGCAGGAATAAAATCAAGCCAGCTACCAAGCGTCCATCCAGATTCATATCGCGATTTTCTTTGAAACTTCTGGCAAGCTTCGACGGTTGCAGAGGCGTCTTCCGTGTCTCAGGCATCCATAACAAGAAGATGTCGAGATCTTTTTTGGCCTCCGCCCAATATTTATAACAAAAGTTTATTATGATGGGGTGCACCAACGATGAAATTCAACAACAAGGCCATGATGATGGGCTACGGCGCCGTGGCAAAGTGCACGCTGCCGCTGCTACTGAAACACGTGAAAATACCGTACAAAAACCTGACGATAATCGACTTTGAGGACAAGGCCCCCGCCCTGAAGAAATGGACAGACAGGGGGGTGAAGTTTGTCCACACAAAAATAACGAAGCAAAACCTCAAGAAAGTCCTGTCAAAACACCTCGACGGCGGCGGCCTCCTCATAGACCTGGCTTGGAACATTGGCTGCAACGACCTCCTGAAGTGGTGCCACGACCACGATGTCCTGTACGTGAACACCTCCGTCGAGCAGTGGAATCCGGAAAAAGACATGGACAAAAAGTCCCCGTTCGAGAAATCGCTCTACTACAGGCAGATGCAGATAAGGGAGCTGACCAAGAACTGGAAGGACTCCCCGACGGCGGTGCTCGACCACGGTGCCAACCCCGGATTGATTTCACACTTCACAAAACTCGGGCTGATAGACATAGCGAGGAAGCTGATCGCCGACAAAAAAGTGCCAAAGAAGGAGGTGGAAAGGCTCGAGAAATTGATAAGGAAAAAGAACTTCGCGGAGCTGTCGATGGCCCTGGGAGTGAAGGTGATACACTGCAGCGAGCGGGACACCCAGATAACCGACAAGCCGAAAGAGGTCGACGAGTTCGTGGGGACCTGGAGCATAGAGGGGCTCAGGGAGGAGGGAACGGCGCCAGCGGAGATGGGGTGGGGCACGCATGAAAAGCAGCTCCCCAAGCTGGCGCACATGCCGCCTTACGGGCCAAAGAACCAGATATTCCTCGCGCAGATGGGCATCAACACTTGGGTCAGGTCATGGATACCAGAAGAGGAGATAGTCGGGATGGTGATAAGGCACGGCGAGGCTTTCGGGATATCAGACAGGCTTACCGTCTGGAGGAACGGCAAGGCGATATACCGCCCGACCGTCCACTACGCATACTTCACGTGCCACGAGACGATTGCCTCCTTGCACGAGCTTCGCTGCAGGAACTACAGGATGCAGCCGAAGGTCAGAATCATGAGCGACGAGATAACGGATGGGGCTGACATCCTTGGGGCCCTGCTGATGGGGCACAAGTACAACTCCTGGTGGACCGGCAGCGTGCTGGACATCAACGAGGCGAGGAAGCTGGCGCCGGGGGAGAACGCCACGACGCTTCAGGTGGCGGCGGGAGTGGTCTCGGCCGTGTGCTGGATGATAGAAAACCCGAGGATGGGCGTCTGCCTGCCCGACGACCTGCCCCACGACTACATCCTGAAAATCGCGAGGCCATACCTGGGCAAAATCGTGTCAAAGCCTTACGACTGGACCCCGCTGAAGAACAGGAAAATATTCTTCAAGGAGAACCCGGATGCCAAGGCCGACGCCGACCCCTGGCAGTTCAAGAATTTCCTATTTATACCGTAAAATCTCCAAACTATAACCATGGGCGGGGCGGGGATGAAAACGAAAGAAGAGGAAAGTATAGACAAGGAATTGTTCCAGCGAATAGCGCGGGAACACGGCACGCCTGTTTTTGTAATAGACCACGAGAAGGTCAGGCAGAACTACCGCGAGTTCAAGGAGCACCTGCCGAACGTCCAGGCATACTACGCCGTGAAGGCCAACCCGGACCCCGAAATCATCAGGACACTCTACAAGATGGGGGCGAGCTTCGACGTGGCCGCCTTCCCAGAGTTCATGCTCGTCCACGAAAATATCAGGCACCTCCCTGAAAAAGAAAGGCAGGACTTTATCTGGGACAAGATAATCTACGCGAACACGATAAAGCCGGCAGAGACCCTGGAGAAGCTGAACCCCTACAAGCCGCTTGTGACTTACGACAACTTGGAGGAGATAAAGAAGATAAAAAAGCACTGCCCCAACGCTGGGCTGGTGCTGAGGATAAGGGTGCCCAACACGGGGTCGATGGCCGAGCTGTCATCAAAGTTCGGGGCGCACCCGGGAGAGGCCGTGGACCTGATCGAGGAGGCGTTCAACGTGGGGCTGGTGGTGGAGGGGCTGAGCTTCCACGTGGGGAGTCAGTGCACGAACTTTGACAACTACGTGCAGGCGCTCCATCTGGCCTCGTCCATCTTCAAGGAGGTGGAGACGAGGGGGAAGAAGCTCCAGATACTTGACATCGGCGGCGGGTTCCCGGTGAAGTACGACCCCCACGTGAAATCCTTCAAGACCTTGGCCAGGAAAATCAACTCCGAAGTGAAACGGCTGTTCCCGCCCAACATCCAGATAATCGCTGAGCCCGGGAGGTTCATAGTGGCTAACGCCTGCACTCTTGTGGCGAGGGTCATAGGCAAAGCTGTCAGGGACGGGAAGACCTGTTATTACCTGAACGACGGGGTTTACCACACTTTCTCGGGCAAGGTGTTCGACCACTGCAACTACCCCATAAAGGCGTTCAAGGAGGGGGAGAAGAAAATCAGCGCGACGTTCGGCCCTACCTGCGACGCCTTCGACACCATATCGCTGTCAGACGAGCTGCCCGAGCTGGAGATAGACGACCTGGTCTACGCCGAGAACATCGGGGCTTATTCCATCGCCTCGTCAACGTATTTCAACGGACTGCCGCCGGCGAAAGTTGTTCACATAAACCAGTGAATCCAACCACTGGACTACATACAAAAGGCAATTATTATTTCCTGAGATGTGAACTTGTGCTGGAAACATGAAAGCGCGGGTGCATGTTCTTGTGTCCGGGGTGGTCCAGGGTGTTTTCTTCAGGCACCACACTAGGGAGATGGCAAGACGGCTTGGGGTGAGCGGCTGGGTGAGGAATCTTCCCGATGGGAGGGTCGAGGCGGTCTTCGAAGGAGAACACGAAAATGTTGAAAAAATGTTAAAATTCTGCCGAAATGGGCCGCCGGGCGCCGATGTCACAGATGTCAGTGTCAGACGCGAGGACTACCGTGGAGAGTTCTCGGGTTTTCAAGTAAGTTACTAAGATTTGGATGTTAACAATCATGCACCGAGCTTGCTTTTCATCCAGTCGAAGCCTATATCAAAAGCTTTCAGGTTCACATCAATGGTCTTGGGCGGCACGTTTTCCTTCACGACTTCTTTAAGCGTTTCGGACTTGCAGGGCAGTTTCCCTGTGGCGGCAAGCGCCCCCAACATCACGACGTTCAATGTACGGACATTTCCAGCCTGCTGCGCTAGAGCTGTACCGTCAATCTCAACCACGCTGCCGCCCAGCTTCTGCGCTGCGCCCTTTATCTCTTCCATACTCGGGTAGGTAGCGCGCCCGATGCTGACATCCATCGGCAGCCACGGGTGAATGTTCGTGATCAGAATTCCTCCCTTTTTCAAATAATTCACAGAAATCCTAAAGCCCTCCAACGGCTCCATTGCCAGCACTATATCAGCATCGCCCTTCTGGACAAGCGGGGAATAAACTCCCTTTCCTATCCTTACGTGGCTAGCCACCGCCCCTCCTCTCATGGCTGCCCCAAATGTCTCTCCTACTCTGGCCCTCAAACCGTCTTTTATGGCTGCTGTCGCGACCATGTGGGAAGCGAGTATGCTCCCCTGGCCGCCCACTCCAGCAATTATTACATTCATGTCCTCGGTCATCCTTCCACCTTTATCGCCCCAACAGGGCAGACCTCGGCGCATATCCCGCACCCCACACAGAGAATTGGGTCCAGCCCGGCCTTTCTCTCCTTGACGCTGAAAGTTATCGCAGGGCAGCCAACCATAACACAGAGCCTGCAGCCGGTGCAGACATCCTTGTCGAATATCATCTTCTTCCCCTTGTACTGCTTCAGTCTCTGGGCCTGGATGGTGCAGACCCTCCTCGTCACCACTATCGCGAACTTGTCGCTCTGCAGGGCCTCCTCTATGGCCTTCTGGGTGGACTTGAGGTCGAACGGGTCCACAGTCCGGATGAACTCCACTCCGCAGGCCTTCGCCACCTCCTCTATCGAAAGAACCTTTGCCTGATCGCCGGTCGCGGTGACTCCAGTCACGGGGTCGGGCTGGTGCCCGGTCATCGCAGTCCAGGAGTTATCCATCACAAGGAACAGGCCCTTCGCCTTGTTGTAGACGGCGTTGACCACAGCTGGAAGACATGCATGAAAGAACGTGGAGTCGCCTGCCACGGCGACCACGACTCCGTCCTTGTACCCAGCGTGAAACTGCCCCTGCATGAGCCCTATCCCTCCGCCCATGATGTAGTTTGTGTCCAGCGTCTCGTATGGCGCCTCAATCGGGTAACGGACGGATTCCCCGGCGACGCTTGGTTTGTATTCCTTCCCGGCTATCCCGTAACCGCCCTGCTCGTAACACCCTATGTCCCCGTTGACTATCGGCGCGTTGCCGCCGAACTTCCTGAGAGCCTGCTTGAGAGCCCAGTAGCTACCGAGGTGCGGGCAGCCGGCGCAGAGAGTGGACGAGCGCGGGGCCACGAGTTTTTTAATCTCATCCCTGACGCTTCCTCTCTCGTCTGGCTGAACCTTCCGTCCCACGAGCTTTGAGATTGCTTGGACGGCGATGTCGGTGTTTATCTCACCCACCTGTGGCATGGCGCCGCTCAACCTGCCCAGAATTTTCACTTCAGGGTTGAAATCCTTGGCGATGGCCTTCACCTGCGTCTCCACCACAGGCTCTCCCTCCTCGACCACGAGGACCGACTTCACCGCCTTCAGGACTTTTGTGACGAGCTTTTCTGGGATCGGGACAGGGGCCGCGATCTTGAGGAACGCCACCTTGTCCTCCAGCCCGAGCTTCTTCATGGCGTCCTGGGCATAGCTGGCGCCGATTCCGGAGGCTATCACTCCGACCTTCTGCCCGGCCTTTAAATTCAGTTCATTCCATGGGAGAGTTTCAACAATCTTCTTTATCTCGGGCATCCGCTCGTGGAGCCAGCGATGCTTGTGCACGGCCCCAGGAGGGCCATACACATCCCAGCGCCACGGGATCTTCCAGTGCTTGTCGAAGACCGGCTTTCTGTCAAGCTTTGTGATTTTTCCAAGCTCCACATCCCCAGAAGCGTGGCTGATGCGGGTGACGGACCTCAGCATTACTGGGAGCTCAAGCTTCTCCGAGAGCTCAAACGCGAGCTTGGCCATGTCCTTGGCCTCCTGTGTGTTGGACGGCTCAAGGCAAAGCATCTCGCCGTACATCGCCACGAACCTGGTGTCCTGCTCGTTTGAGGAGTAGTGGGCGTCGGGATCGTCGGCGACCGCTATCAGGAAGCCGCCCCTCACGCCGCTGTAGACTAGGGTCATGAACATGTCCATCACCCAGTTCAGCCCCGCATTTTTCATTGACGTTATAGAGCGAACACCCGTGATGGCCGCGCCGGCTGCAACCTCGAACGCCACCTTCTCGTTTGTTGACCACTCTGCGTGAAAGCCCAGCTTTGGCGCGGCCAGAGCCAGAGCCTCCAGGATTTCCGAAGAAGGAGTCCCCGGATAGGAGGCTGCAAGGCCAACCCCCGCCTCTATCGCACCCCTGGCTATCGCCTCGTTGCCCATAAGAAGAACCCTCTTGCCAGGGCTGTCGTCGGTTATGCTGAAACCTGCCAATTTTACACCTTCCCCTCTTATAATGGGGGTGTTTTAAATTTTTGGGAGACAAGGTTAAATGATGAAATCGGTCGCGTTTCTGCTTGTCCTGGCCATCGCGGCCTCGGCGTGGCTCTGGCTTGTCCCGGCTTGCAAAGGGCAGGAGGGCGAAGAGGCCCCCACCGGCCGCGGCGAGACGGAGCCGCAGCAGCCTGGAGATGGCGACAGCGCCAACCCCACGCACCCCAACTGGCCCGACGAACCAGCTGCCCCGACCACCGATAACCAGTACGCGCCTACCCAAGAGGAGACCTACACGCTGTCGAACGAAGCGAAAGTGGTCTTGGCCGTGATCTCGATCAGTGTTATCTTTGCGGCGGCTTTCATCTACTACCGTCGGTCGTGAAACATCCACAAGGTAAACCCTGTTTTTTTTGAATTTGGGAAAAAATTTATGCTGCCGAGTTTATTTATTATGATGAAAAAATTACCTATTGCCCTGATTGTCCTGGTCGTCCTGGGCCTGACGGCAAGCCAGGTCATTCGCGCGCAAGAGGAGCCGCCTGACGAGGGATCCATCCCGCCCCAGACGCCTGGCGACGCTCCTGGAATCGGCCAGGGCGAAGCAGGTGAAAATACTGAAAACGCGGCCGGGGGCAGGCCTACCGGGATAGGGGACGTTCCTGTGCTGGTGGCTGAAGTTGTGATCGTACTTGTTGTGGTTGGGGCAATCGCGGCTCTGCTGCTCAGAAGGAGGAGGTCCGGCCTGTATGAAGTCCCTCAAGAGGTTCCGAACATACCCCAGCAACCAGCCTGAAAACATGGCCTGGATTTTCTAATTCGAGGAAAAATATTTAGCGCCCCGCGTCCAAGTTGAACTGATGAAAAGAGCGGCTGCTACAATATTGGCTATGCTGGTCGTCTTGGCGGCGAGCCATGTCGTTTTCGCGCAGGATGAGCCGCCGCAAGATCCTGACTCCCCACCAACACCTCCTGACGATACACCCAGCCAGCCAGACACTACAACTCCCACAACTGATGCACCTGGAGTCGGCCAGGGCGAAGCAGGTGAAAACACGGCGGATAACGCGGTGGGGGAAAGCCCCAGCGGGCTCGGGGAACTTTTTGTGCTTGTGATAGAGGTGGTGGTCATAATTGTTGTGATAGGAGCAATCGTGGCCATATTGTCGAAGGCTAGGAAACCCAAGGATTATTACGCTCTTCCCGAGGTTCCGGGGACTGGACCTCCAACTGGTGGAGAAACGCCGCCGGCTTCTTAATTTCGTCGAGATGATTTTACGAGGGCTGTGATGGCTTTTGCACACCTGGACGGACAGGAGTAGTCAGGCAGCTTCATTGAGGCGAGCTTGGCCCTCTCCTCATCCTCGACCTTCCCTCCCCCCAGCATCACCGGCACCACGGGCTTCCCCGACTTCACGTGCTTCGCGATCACTTCTGATATCCCTGGTATGGGGTCGCCCACAATAACCATGATCGAGTGGATGTCTCCTGAGGGGACGGCGGCCGACAGCACGGCGTCGTACATCTGTGCTGTGGCGCTCCCCGTGAGGTCGAGCGGGTTCCTGATGATGCACTCCGCTGGCAGGCTCTGGCGGAGGCTCTCCCCTATTTCTTTCGGAAGGTCCACCACGTTCAGGCCAAGCTCCTCGCAAGCGTCCGTGGCTATTATGCCTGCCCCGCCGGAGCTGGTGACTATCGCGACGTTTGGCCCAGCTGGCCCTGGGAGGCTCGCGAGCGCCTTGCAAACGTCGTAAAGCTCTTCCACGCTGTAGACTCGGATCACGCCCGCTTTACTGAATGCTGAGTTGAAGACCTGGTCCAGCCCAGCTAGGGACCGCGTGTGGGACTTCGCCGCCTCCGCGCCCTTCGCGGTCCTGCCCGGCTTGAGCACCACGACCGGCTTTGTCGATTTCTTGGCGACATCTACGAACTTCCTCCCGTCCCTGGTGGCCTCCATGTAGATGGCGATCACCTTCGTCTCCGGATCCTGCGACATGTAATCAAGCAGCTCTGTCTCATCCACATCACACTTGTTCCCGAGCGCCACCAGCTTCGAGACCCCGATGCCGTCCGCCTCCGCCCAACAACCCATGGCCGCGAGCACCGTGCCGCTCTGGGATATCACAGAGATCGGGCCCCTGGAAGTCACAAGGGGCCAGCTCGCGCAGAGTCCGGCGGACGTGCTGTTCAACCCCTGGCAGTTTGGGCCGATAATCCTTATGCTGGCGGCTTTCGCTGCCTCCACAAGCTGTTGCTGCAGCTGCGCCCCAGCCTCGCCCGTCTCGCTGAAGCCGCCCGAAATTACCACTGCAGCCTTCGCGCCCTTCTGCCCGCAGTCCTGAATCACGGAAGGGGTGAACCTCGCGGGGACTACTATCACCACAAGCTCGACTTCGCCCGGGACATCCTTGATTGATGGATAACACTTCAGGCCGAGCACCTCGTCGGCTTTCGGGTTTACGGGATAGATTTTCCCCTTGAAGCCTGCGTCGACTATGTTTTTCAGGATGGAATAGCCGAGCTTTCCCGGCTCCCTCGAAGCGCCTATCACCGCGACGCTCGATGGCTCAAAGAAGCTTTTGAGACCCATCAGACCACCGGCCAGTTGGGGCCTATCTTTAAACCCAGCTTTGCGTCGACCTCCGGCCCTATTTCCTTCACCTGCTCTATTACCTTCTCCTCGTCTATCGTCCGGAGCTTCCTGTTTTTCATGATGACTTTCCCGTCAACTATGACAGTGTCAACGTCGCCTCCGTTCGCCGCATACACCAGCGTTGAGACTGGGTTCCTCACGGGAACCAGGTGTGGCTTGCTCTGGTCGATTATTATTATGTCTGCCAGCTTCCCGGGCTCTATCGATCCAAGCTCCTTCCCCCAGAGGGTGGACCTCGCCCCGTTGATTGTCGCCATCTCAAGCACGCGCTCAGCCGGAAGGGCCGTGGGGTTCAGTAGCCTAGCCTTGTGGATTATCGCCGCAAGCTTCATCTCCCTAATCATGTCATAGCAGTCGTTGCTGGGGCCCCCGTCGCAGCCAAGGGCGACGTTCGCACCGGCGCCAAGCATCTCTGGTACGGGGGCGAACCCCGAAGCGAGCTTCAGGTTGCTCGCCGGGCAGTGGCAGACCGTGCTCTTGGTCTCCCGCAGCATTTCAAAATCTTTCTCACGCAGCCAGACGCCGTGAGCGTAAACTACGTGCTCCCCGACCAGCCCGCAGTGCTTCATGAACTCCATCGGGGTCATGTTGAACTCGTTTTTCATGTACCTGATGTCGTCCTGTACTTCTCCCAGATGAAGTGTAATCCCGGTGTTGAACTTCTTGGCGTTCTCTGCTATCTCCCGGAAGTACTCGACTGTGGCGCCTCCGGGGGTCCTAGGGCCGAACCAAACGTGAACCCTGTTGTCGGCCTTCCCGTGCCACCTCTTGTACATCTCGATGTTCTGTCGAATGGCCGTCTCCCCGTCCTCCACCATGCTTTTGACAATCGCGTCGGGGAAGTCGGCGTAGCCGCGGAGGTTCATGAGCTTCTTGGTCAGGCAGGCCCGGATGCCTATCCTCTCCACCGCCCTCGCTATCTCGTCCAGCCCGTAGCGGTAGTGCATCCCGCTCTCGATGAAGCAGGTTGTGCCTGACTTTAGCATCTCTATGCAGCAGAGCTTTGCGCTGAGTTCGCCCTCCCGCGGAGTGTATGCGCCCTGAAGGGGGTGGACACGCTCCTTCAGCCATGACACCAGGGATAGGTCGTCGGCGCAGCCCCTGATGAGCGCCTGGGCGAGGTGGACGTGGCAGTCGACGAAGCCGGGGAGCACAAGCTTCCCTTTGCAGTCGATGACGACGTCGGCAGTGTGGCGCTTTTTTATCTCGCCTGTCTTGCCGACGGCCGTGACCCTGCCGCCATCTATCGCCACGGCGCCGTCCTTCACTATCTCACGACGCCCGTTCATCGTCACAATCGTTCCGTTCGTCAGCAGAATATCAACCATGAAGACCTTACGATAGTGGCGCCGGAGTTTTTTAATACTTTGCATTGTTTGGCAGGACGTGGTCATTTGGGCCTGACGGAATGTCAAAGGTGTCAGCTGGCAGCGCAAATGAAAAAAAGTCTGGATTGCGGCGCGGGGTCGTCATTAAAATGGGCCGCGTTCAGCAGCAACAGCACCCCGGGAATCCTGCTGCTTCCCCTTTTTGCAATTTTTCCATGTACTCCTTTGCTTTCTCTCCTTTGATTTCAATCCTGATCCCATCGTCGGTCTCGATGCATCTTACCTCACATGCAACTTTTTCTGTCAATTTATCACCTCCTTATATCGGGTGTCCAATACAAGCCAATGTGCGGAAACTTATAAGCGTATCGGTTGCCCAATACTAATCATGAAAAAGAAGGAGTGCTGCCCGCCGGGGTATTGCGTCTGCGACATGCGTGGGATGCTTTCGTTTCTAATCCTGTGGTTACTGTCAAAAAAGCCGATGCACGGTCAGGAAATAGCGAAAGAGCTGGAGAAGAGAAGAGGGTTCAAGCCAAGCCCCGGAACGATATACCCCGCGCTGAAGGAGCTGAAAAAGAGGGGGCTGATAAAAGGAGAAAAAAAGGGGAAGGTTGTCGTCTACAGCTTGACTGAAACGGCTCGGAAGGAGATAACCAAAACCTGCCGGTACTTTTGCAAAATATTTTTCGACGTCTTTGAAAAACACAAGGTGGGGTAAGTCAAGTGGAGATTGTGCTGGTCGGGAGGTCAAACATCGGCAAGTCAAGCGTGATCAGGCAGCTCACGGGGAAGCGGGTGAAGGTGGGGAAGCGGCCTGGGGTGACGCGGAAAATCTCCCGCTACGAGTTCGGTAAGCTGGAAGTCGTGGACATGCCTGGCTTCGGGTTCATGAGCGGGGTGCCAAAGCACATGCAGGAGGCGACAAAGACGAACATTGTGAGGTACCTTGAGCAGAACAGGGAAAAAATCTGCGCGGCGCTAGAGGTCGTGGACGCCAAGTCATTCATGGAAATCGCGGAGAGGTGGGAAAAAAGGCGACAGGTGCCGGTTGACGTTGAGATGTTTTCTTTCCTGGAGGAACTCAAGCTGGAGCCGATAGTGGTGGCCAACAAGATTGACCTTTTGCACCCAGATGACAGAGATGAGGCTCTCGACGGCATCTGCGAGAAGCTCGGGTTCAGCCCGCCGTGGAGGCAGTGGCAGGACATTGTTGCACCAACTTCCGCAAAAACAGGGGAAGGGGTCCCGCAGCTCAGAAAGCTTGTTACAGAGAGGCTGAGAAAGAAGGGGCTGGATCGGCTGGTCAAGTGGCCGAATGCTGCTGGCGGCGGAGCACTCTAAAGGCTTTTAAGCGGTTTGGCGTTAGACTCTGGGGAACTCATGGCAGATGTTCTCATAATCGGGGCCGGCCCTGCGGGGCTTTTCGCCGCCCACGAGCTGTCTCAGAACTCCAACCACTCTGTGACGGTAGTGGATTGGGGGATGGAGATTGAGAAGAGGTACTGCCCGGCCGTCGACAAGGGTAAATGCATCGGTTGCAAGCCCTGCCACATCATGTGTGGGCTGGGTGGCGCCGGCGGGATGTCCAGTGGCATCCTGAACCTAAGGCCAGACATAGGCGGGGACCTGAGCAAGCTCACCAAAAGCAACAGGGTCGCCGAGAACCTCGTGAAGGAAGTGGACAATGTCTTTGTGAAGCACGGGGCGCCCAAAGAGGTCTACGGTGCCACGGCGAAGGGGGTGGAGGAACTCACCCGGAAGGCCGCGGCTTCGGGCATAAGGTTCATCCCTATCCCGCAGCGTCACATCGGGAGCGAGTACCTGCCAGAAGTCATAAACTCATTCAAGAAGGCGCTCGAGGACAGAGGCGTTAAGTTCATGTTCAACACAAAGGTGGACAAGATAGGGAATGGCGAGGTGGTGGTGAACGGGCGGCCCATGAAGTTCAAGTATTTGCTGGCGGCGCCCGGCAGGGTCGGGGCCGACTGGTTTGCCGAGCAGGCGAAGGAGCTGGGGATGAAGGTCTCGCACGGGGCCATAGACATTGGGGTGCGGGTCGAAATCCCGGCCGTCGTTTATGAGCAGGTTGTGAAGGTGAACAGGGACCCAAAGTTCCACATAAGGACGAAGACTTTTGACGACTTTGTCAGAACTTTTTGCACCAATGCTCAGGGCATGGTCATGGAGGAACTTTACAACGACCATGTGGGGGTGAACGGCCAGTCGCTCAGGGACAAAAAATCCCCGAACACAAACTTTGCGTTCCTCGTCCACATTGAACTCACGCAACCCGTGACGAACACCACTGCTTACGGGCGGTCGATAGCATACCTCGCGACCACCATCGGCGGAGGGAGGCCGGTGCTCCAGCGGCTTGGGGATCTTAGGGCCGGGAGGAGGTCGACCTGGGAGAGAATCGATCGCGGCCATGTTGACCCGACTTTAAAGAGCGTCACGCCTGGGGACATCTCGATGGCTCTTCCCGGCAGGATAGTCACCGATATAGTCGAGGGGCTTGAGATGCTGGACAAGGTGGCTCCCGGCGTTGCCTCCGACTCCACGCTGCTGTACGCGCCGGAGGTCAAGCTCTACGCGATGACGGTTGACGTCGACGAGAATATGGAGACCAACGTTCCCAACCTCTTCGTGGCCGGGGACGGGGCCGGCCTGTCGCGGGGGATAGTGACGGCCGCGGCGACGGGGCTCCTTGCTGCTCAAGGGATAATCAAGAAGTCCGGCAAAGCTGGTGCATGAGGGCCAGGCGATTTCACTTTTTCCGCCATTTCATCCTCGTACACAAAAGTACGTACAAGTAAGTATTCCAAGAAGACTGCCAACGCAAACATCACAAAATTTTCTCAACTACTCGAACCCTAACGTGCAACTTGCCATCCAGCTTGTAGAATTCAGCTGCGGCACTGAACCTGCGGCCTTTTTTGAGCAGCTGCCTCGGGCCATTGTAGGCAGCCGGCGTGAGCAGGGCCGGCCACCTGTCGTCAACAAACAGGACGGCTTCTCCCCTGCCTATCTTCTTGACTTCGAACGTGTGGAAGTCCTGTTTTATTGGCTCAGCGGCGCCGCGAGGTAGAATTTTCCCCCCAACCACATCCACCTGCTCTTCAGCCACCAGCCTTTTCAGCGCCTCCTTCAACATGCCGCGCGTCGCCGGGTCATTTTCAATCTCATCTAGGCTCACGCCCTCCCGGCCACGTTTCAGGGTTCTCTCCAGCAGCTCCCCGGCAGCTTTCCTAGCCTCCCTGCCAAACTCCTGCTGCCCGGCCCTCCACCCTTCCTCATCAAGCTCGGCAATCGGCGCCGGCGGCCCCTCGGAGTAAATCTCGTCTGGCGCCATCCGGTCAACTTCAGGAGGCGGCCCGGTCCTGAGAATAGGCTGCAGCTCCGAGTTCAGCTTCTTGATTATCCTCTTCATCCTCTCGGCCATCTTCTTGCTGCCCTTCAGATAAGAAACGTCGAGTGTCCCCTCCGCCGCGAGGATTATGACCTTCCCGAAGTTCCCCCTGCCTGTCCTGCCCTTCCTCTGAATGTACCTGATCTCGCTCGGGACCGGCTCGTAGAACAGCACCATGTCGACGTTCGGGATGTCCAGTCCCTCCTCTCCAATGCTTGTGGCCACTAGCACGTTGAAACCGCCGTCCCTGAAGCTCTCGAGTGCCGCGGCCTGCTCCTCCTGGCTCATCCCAGCCTCACCCTCCCTGTCCGCCTGCCCGACGAACCTCCTTGCCGAAACGCCAAGTCCCGAGAGCCTGGAGACAATCGAGGCGGCGGTAGACCTGTACTGGGTGAAAACCATGATTTTGGAATTGCTGTTCGAGGAAATTTGCCCGCACACCAGCTCTTCCAACAGGCGCATCTTTGGGTGATCCTCTAGCGATTCGAGAACATCAAAAATTTCAGCGGCCTCCAACTCTTTGACCACCCCCCTGTGGCTCCTCTTCTCGCTCCTTCTCACCCTGTCCATGAAGTCGCGGAATGTGTGGGAACCCTGGCTCTCCAGCAGCTCCAGCGCGTGGTAGAGTGTGAGGGCGGATGACTGCAGACCCAGGGCGCCGAAAAGCATTCCCCTGTTCCGCGGGCCAGCCTTCAGCCTCCGCATGAGCTCGTCGCCCGCCAGCACCAGATCCCTCCTGAAGATGTACTTCGGGTGCTTCCTGACCACGCCCATTTTTGCTAGGGAGCTGAGCCTCCTCTCAAGGGCCTTATTGATAGCGTCGCGGACGGGGCCGTATGACTCCGGCAGCTTGACGAACTTCCACTCCAACGCCACGGGACTGACGTAGGGCTTGACGTCCTCATCATCTTCTGTCCTGGCCTCCACATGCTCGATGAAGAGGGCGCGGCATATCTCCTCTATCTTCTCCCTGTCGGCGCCGGGGCTGGCGGTCATGCCGAGAATCAGCGGATATTGGGAATCCCTGGCGTATGCCTGGGCCACTTTCGTGTAGGAATAATTCTTCCTGGCGCGGTGGCATTCGTCGAACATCAGGAGGCTGAAATCCTTCAGGCTCAGGCCCCCCTCGCTGTCGTTGTTCACAACCTGAGGCGTGGCAAAGTAGAGTCTGGCTGGTCCGTTCCAAGCGTTGAGGCGGTGGTTGGGCGGGCTCCTTCCGGTCAGTATTTCCGCGTCCCCGGGGCGGAGCTTCAGAAACCTGAGGAAGGTGTCGCGGTGCTGGAGCACCAGGGGCCTCGTCGGGGCCATGACCAGGACCTTGTGTCGCCGGTGGTTGTAGAGGAAGTCGGCCGCTACTAGCGCGGCTATGACCGTCTTTCCGAGCGCGGTCGGGAGCACCACGAGGGTGTTCTTCTTGACGGCCTCGGAAGCGATATTTTCCTGGTAGTCTCTCTGCTGGATCAGCTCTTTCCTCAGCAGCGGGTTCTCCATCAGATTAGGCGCCACTTTCTCCCCTTCCCGACCTTGCGGAGTCAACTCTGCGCTTTGGTCTTATGGAGTTTGCGCCGGGTGGTGGGTCGCCGAACTCACTAGCGCGAAACCAGCAAGTCCACGACGCCGCTGCTCAAACAAAACCGCTGCCGCAGCGCCGTCGTCAGACCTCTATGACTTCCCTGGCCGACTTCATCCTCTCAGGAATCCCCGGACTGACGTCCGCCACTCCCTTGAGGAGGTCCTCGAGCTTCTCCTCGTGGAGCAGTCTCTTGTATTCCTTCAACTCCTCGGAACTTCTTAGGAACAGCCCGCGCTTCTTCGTGGGGTTGCCGGTAGCGTCCACAGGGTTGACCTCCACGACAAGGCGTGGGGCGGCCTTCCCATAGGCCGGGATTTTCATTATGAAGACACCGCGGATGCTCGTGGGCTTCCTCTCCCATTCCACTCCCTCCTTCAGGAACTCCTTGAGGGATTCGACCAACTTTGAATCAACCATACTATTCACCATAGTTGTTGCGGCCTCCAAACCAATAAGGCTTTTGTATAAGCCATTGGCTGTATCTTGGAGGTTGCTATATCGAAACGAAATGTTATTGCAACTGCTCCGTGCCAGCCGATGTCCTACTCGATTATGTCGATTTTTGACAGAATCTTCCGCTGCTCTTCGGTTATCTCGATGGGGTGCGGCCTCTCCGGGACGCTGACTTCCTTCACCTCGCCGAACAGCAGGGTGGAGAAGTAGCGGAACCCATGGTCGTTCAGCATCGTCACTATCCTCTTGAGCTCCGGGTGCTTATTGTGGAGCCTTATGCAGGCCTCGACGTTGGCGCCGCTTGATATGCCCACGAAGAGCCCCTCGTCCCTGGCTATCCTCTTTGTCATCCAGATGGCCTTTTCCGAAGAAACCATGATGGCGCCGTCGGTTAGTGAGATGTCAAAAATGCTCGGGATGAAGCCGTCGCCAATCCCCTCTATCCTATGGGTCCCCCACTTCTGCTTCGTGAGGACCGGGCACTCCTCCGGCTCAACGGCGTAAATCTTCACGTTCGGGTTTTTTTCCTTCAAATACTTGGCCACGCCAGTGAGGGTCCCGCCCGTCCCTACCGTGGCCACAAATGCGTCCACCTTCCCGCCTGCCTGCTCCCAGATCTCCGGCCCAGTCGTCTCGTAGTGGGCCTCAACGTTCTTCTCGTTGTTGAACTGGTTGACCCAGAAGTAGTGGCCCGGGTCCACGGCTATCAAATCCTTCGCCTGCTTCACGGCCAAATCAACGTCGGACTCCGCCCCGGGGAAAGTCATGAGCTTGGCTCCGAAGGCCCTGATGGCCTTCATCCTCTCCTCGCTCATGCCCGCAGGAATTATAATAACGACGGGAAAGCCGAGGTATGTGGCGAACATCGCGGTGGCAATCCCCGTGTTGCCAGTGGTGCTTTCGACCACCGTCATTCCGGGCTTGAGTTTTCCTTCCTTCATGGCGTCCGTCAAAATCTTCACCAGCACCCTGTCCTTCAGGCTGCCGGAAGGGTTCATGAACTCCGCCTTCCCGAAGAGCTCCATGTCCGGGAGGCCAGCCAGCTTAGGGAGCCTGCCCATCTTTATAAGAGGCGTCCCCCCGACCAGATCGCGAATGTCGCCGACGGCCCTCTTGAACTTGTCCCACTTTATTTCCATTCGACCCCATAAACTCATAAATCTCCGGCTTAAATCTCCTTGGTGCAATGATGAAATCAGCTTTCGTCTTCGCAGTGATGCTGATGCTCGCCGGGGCCGCCGCAGCGGACGAGTGGCCCGCGTTCAAACATGACGCCCAGAGAACAGGTTACGGTCAGCTGGGTCCGGAGAACGGCGAGGTAGCCTGGACCTTCTCGGCGGCCGGATCATTTTCCTCGCCCGTCATCACCAACTACATCATTTACATCGGCTCCTCAGATGGCACACTGCGGGCGGTGGATGTGTTCAACGGCCGCGAGGTCTGGTCCTTCAGGGCTGGCGACGAAGTCTCCACGCCAACTGTGTCCGGCGGCCGCGTCTACTTCGGCTCGCGCGACAACTCCGTCTATTGTCTGAATGCCGTCACCGGTGAAAACATCTGGAAATACACGACCGGAGACGCCGTCTACTCCTCCCCTGCAATTGTCGACAACACGGTCTACATCACCTCGACCGACAACCGACTCTATTCCCTGAGCGCCCAGACAGGGGGCCTCATCTGGTCCGCTGACCTCGGAGCCAAGATTACGGCTTCCCCGGCTGTCCAGAGCGGAAGGGTGTTCGTGGGTACCTGGGCGGGGGCGATGGTCTCAATAGGTTCCGACGGCTCTGAGATCTGGCGGAAGCAGCTGGGCGGCCAAGGTGCTTTTGAAAACTACGCGATAGTGTCCACCGCCGCCGTCTCGGGTGCCATGCTCTACGTGGGCTCCAACGACGGGAACCTCTACGCCCTCAACTCGGGGACTGGACAGGAAATCTGGAAGTTCACAACGGCGGGGCAGGTCCAATCATCCCCTGCGATTGCGGACAACGCGGTCTACTTCGGCTCGGTGGACGGCTACATCTACGCCGTCGATGCCACGGGAGAGTCGCTGAGGTGGAAGAAGAAAACAGACGGAGAGGTCAACTCATCCCCTGCGTTGGCCGGAGGAAGGGTCTTCGTCACATCTTCGGACGGGTTTCTTTACAACATCGTGGCGGAGAGCGGAGAACTGGCCTGGAGAATCCAACTGGGGAGCATGGTGAAAAACTCTCCCGCCATCGCCTACGAGAAGGCCTTCGTGAGCACTAACGATGGGAGGCTCCACTGCGTCGGGAGTTGGGGGAAAGCGCCGGGAGGGAACGTCGAGAAGGGGTTGTTATTTCTCGCAATCGCCATAACTTTCTTCTTCATCCTCAGGTGGCTCGGGAAGCACAGGCCCACTTGAAGCGCTCCCTCAAAGGAGCCTCACCCTGAGCTTGGAGAAATCCTCTTTCACCTCTGCACTGAACTTCATGCAGTCCATAAAATCTTTCACTATTTCTTTGACAAATTTTTTGGTCGCGTTTGAGTTCAACACCAAGGTAAAATCTTTTTCTGAATTCTTGACCAGCCTGAAAAAATTGCACGCTTCCAGCCTTTCAAGCAGCTCTTCCGGGGTGCGGACCTTGCTCCGGAGCTGTTCGGCATGCGCCAGCGCCACCGCCCGGCACCCCTTCCAGAACTTCTCCTTCTTGGGCGAGGAGTCGATGAGATTGAGAAGAAGAATCCAGTGGTCCATATCTAAGATTATGTGCTCGCCGCTTGACAGCATGTCCACGTAAAGGTCAACCTTTTTGTCCCTGGTTTTGAGGAGCCCCTTGTTCTCGTCGTAAAACTTCAGCGCCCGCCTCATCAGCGCGCTTTGTGAGACTCCCTCCTCCTTCCTGAGCTTGTCGAATATCTGGAAGGAACCCTCATCCAATGCGATGGTAACCCTGGCTAGATTTTTTACCGTCATTCCGGACCCCTATAGATTTCCAAAGCGCTAATAAATAACTTGGCGCCCGACATCAGAAAATTCAAAAATCAGTACGAGTAAATCTGCCCATACGGGCGGTGGGAAAACGGCACCAATTTTGTAAACTCCCTGCCCATGACCTCTTCCATGCTGGTGGAGAACCTGGAACAGAACTCCTCCAAGGGTCTCCTGATTTTTTTGTAATCGTCCTCGGCCGGCCGCTCCATCCTAATCTCCTTCCCAATCTGGTATTTTTCCACCTTCCCGCTGATGTACATCTCCCCTCCATGCATGCCCGTGCCAACGTAATTCCCGACAATAGGGCCCTTCTGGGGTCCATCAAGACCAAGCACTATCAAAAGGCCCCCGGCCATGTATTCCCCTAAGAAATCTCGCGCCCGGCCGCCCACCACAATCTCCGGGTAAGAACTTTTGTAAGCTTTCATGTGAATACCGGTGCGGTAGCCGACGCTGCCCCGGATGTATATCTCACCGCCCCGCATGGCGTACCCCACTATGTCCCCCGCGTCCCCATCCACAACGACCTTCCCGGAGTTCATGGTGTTGCCGACGCCGTCCTGCGCGTTGTTGTTCACGATCACGGTGGGGCCGTCCATGAAAGCCGCCAGGTCATTGCCTGGCACGCCGTTTATTTGAATCACTGCGTCCCCGGAGAGCCCATCACCGATGTAACGCTGCCCGTTCACGTTGTCGATGACTATCTCTTTCTCCCCGCTTGCCACCGCGGAGTGAATCAGCTCATTCAGCTTTCGGTACGGCATCTCGCCGGCATTTATCCTCATACCTCAGTCCCCTCGCCAACAACGGTATGCTTCCTGAAAGTCTCCGGCAGCCACACCAGCCCAAAATCGTCGCGCAGGAGAACGTCCTTGAAAATGCGGACATTTTCCCTGCTTTTTATCAGCGCCCTGAACACGCCGGCCCGGTCTATTTTATTGACAAATATCGCCCCGACTATAACATCGTCCTTCAGCACTATCTTTTTGTAAGCTCTCTGGGCCTTTTCATGGCGCTCAAGCACCTCGTAATCATTCTCCTGGGGATCTGTAAGCCCGATTGAGATTGTCGGAACGTCGCATATCTCCACAGCGTTCATAGCAAAACTGCCATCGTACGCCTCCGCATTCCCTGCCATATTCAACCCGGCGATGCTCCCTTGAAGGTGGGCGTTCGGCCATATGGCAATCTGCCTTGTCGTGGCCGTGACAATATCATAGGCCTCGACAACGTCCCCGGCCGCGTAGATGTCCGGCAGATTAGTCCGCATGCGGTCGTCCACAAGGATGCCCTTTCGCACCTTTATCCCGGCGCCTTTCGCAAGTTCTGTGTTAGGCGCTACCCCTATGGCAAAAACCACGAGCTGGCAGTGCACCTCGGCTCCGCCCCGCAAGACCACTTTTTTCACCCACTCCCTGCCTGGGATCCTCCATATGGTGCTATTTGTTATGAGCTCACAGCCTTTCTCCCGCAGGGCCGTCTCCACAATTTCAGATGCCTTCCTGTCAAAAGTGGCGGAGAGTATCCTGTCAGCGAGCTCTACTATGGTAACCTTTATGCCGCGGGCGATGAGGGCCTCGGCTGTTTTCAACCCTATCAGCCCCCCGCCCACCACTACTGCGTTTTTCACATCGTTCTTCTTTATGAACTCGTCCATCTTCCTCGCGTCGTCCAGCGTGGTAAAAGTGAAAACTCCCGGCAAGTCCTTGCCTTCCACCTCTGGAACAATCGGGCGGCCACCAGTCGCCAAAAGCAGTTTTTGGTAGGGCAGAATCGTGCCGTCGTTTAGCACCACTTTTTTATCCTCAGGATGGACGGCTACGGCTTCCTTCCCAAGAACCTCTTCAACTTTGTATTTTCTGTACAGGCCGGGACTCCCGTACGACATCTTGCTTTCGTCGATCTGGCCCGCCAGCAGGTACGTGATCAAAGGTCTGGAGTACAGCGGGTGGGGCTCGTTCGACACTACTGTAATTTTTCCGTCTTTGTCTGCCGCTCTTATGCTCTCGACCGCCCCGATTGCCGCGGCGGAACTTCCGATTATGAGATATTTCGTCACGCTACTCCTCCTCCAGTACAAGCGCCTCGTTCGGACAATGTTTCACGCACGCCGGCTCCTCCGCCCCAATGCACATGTCGCACTTCGATATCACCTTCTTCTCCCGCCCCCGGCCAATCACTCCGAACGGGCACATCATGATGCACATCCAGCAGCCGACGCACCTGTCCTCGTCGCACAGTACCGCACCAGTTTTCGGATCCCTGTGCATCGCCCCCGTTATGCAGGCCCTTATGCATGGGGCGTCCTCGCAGTGCCTGCATTGAATCGCAAACGAGAGATAATCCTTCTCCTCCACCAAGATCCTCGGCACCGGCTTGGGATACTCCCCCCTGTAAGCCTTGACTAGGTCCTTTGACTTGGAGTGCTGGACGGCGCAGTATATCTCGCACAGCCGGCACCCCATGCAGTACTGTTCCCTTATGTGGATTTTCTTCACGCTACCAGGCCTCACCAACGTGCTTTATCCCGAGCATCTCAAGTTCGATGTCGCTCAGTCCCACCCCCCTGAGCTGCTCCCGGTTCCCCCTCAGGCTCTCGATGGCGTTTATCCCCATCCCGCCTATCATCTCCTTTATCTCTAGGGACCAGGCCCTGAGAAGGTTGTTCAGCCTCCTCGTCGCGATTTCGGGGTTCAGCCTTTTCGTCAAGTACGGGTCTTGCGTCGCTATCCCCCAGTTGCACTTCCCCGTGTAACACTTCTGGCAAATCGTGCAGCCCATAGCAACAAGCGCCGAGGTGGCTATGTACACGGCGTCGGCCCCCAAGGCGATGGCTTTCACCACGTCCGAGCTCTTCCTAAAACCTCCGGCGACTACCAAGGACGCCTGGTTCCTGATGCCCTCCTCCCTAAGCTGGGTGTCCACGACCGCTGTCGCGACCTCGATGGGTATCCCGACATTGTCCCGGATGACCTTCGGCGCCGCCCCCGTGCCGCCCCTCACGCCGTCTATGACTATGAAGTCCGCCCCCGCCCTCACTATCCCGCTTGATATCGGCGCGACGTTGTGCACTGCCGCAATCTTCACCCCGACGGGTTTCTTGTACCTCGTCGCCTCTTTCAACGCGTAGATAAGCTGCCGCAGGTCTTCTATCGAGTAGATGTCATGGTGGGGTGCTGGCGACAGGGCATCCGTCCCTATCGGTATCATCCTCGTCTCGCTTATGGACTCGGTGACTTTTTCACCCGGGAGGTGGCCGCCGATGCCAGGCTTCGCCCCCTGCCCTATTTTTATCTCGATTGCCGCGCCGGTGTTCAGGTATTCCCGGGTGACCCCAAACCTGCCCGACGCGACTTGGACGATGGTGCGACCGCCATACTTGTAAAAGTCCTTGTGCAGGCCTCCCTCCCCCGTGTTCCAGAATGTCCCAAACTCAGTGGCGGCGCGCGCCAGCGCCAGAGAAGCGTTGTAGCTTATGGAGCCGTAAGACATGGCACTGAACATGACGGGGGCCTCCAGTTCCAGCTGCGGCGAGATTTCCGTGGTGAGCTTTGGATCACTTGAACTTTCTAAATCTATTCTGTCCGGTTTTCGCCCTACGAAAGTCTTCAATTCCATGGGCTCGCGGAGGGGATCTATCGACGGGTTTGTCACCTGGGACGCGTTGATGACGATGCGGTCCCAATAATTTGTGTATGGCTTGTCGCAGCCCATTCCAGTCAGGATCACTCCGCCCGTCCCAGCCTGGCGTTTGATGTCGGTTATGACCTCGGAGGTCCAGTTGAAGTTCTCCCTGTACTCGGACCTAGTGCGCTCGACGGCCAGCGCCGAGGTCGGACATATGGCTTCGCAGAAGTGGCAGCCGACGCATTTGGTGGTGTCGCTCACTATAACGTCATTTTCAGAGTCGTAAGCGTGGACATCGTTGGAACACATCCTGACGCATGCTTGGCATCTTATGCACTTCTCATCGTCTCTGTTTATCGTGAAACCAAAAGGCGGCGTTGATTTAACCATGGGGTACCTCCAAACGGCCTATCACCGGCTCCCCTGCCTCCGGCATCCAGACTTTATCTGGCGACTGGCACACTTCCCTGATTCCCGACTCCTCGCTCGACAGGTAGAGCATGCTGTCCCTGCGGGCGGCGACTAGTGGGCGCAGCTTGATCCTGTCGTTTATCCCGACGATCCCCCCCGTGTGACCGACCACCGTGGCGAACGGGCCGTTGAGCAGCGCCCCGCCGTAAGTCAACCTAAGAGCTTTGCAGATTTCCCGCTGGTTCCTCGGGAGACGCTCAATTTCGTCCCAGAAGGGGGAAGTCAATATTTTGCCCACAATGCCAAAGCTGAACCCGTGTTTCCTCGCAAGAAGATCGTAAAGGTAAGTTATGACCTCGGTGTCCGTGAAGAACGCGCAGCGGTACCCAAATCTTTCCAGATATCTTTTGTTTGCACCATATGATGATATCTCGCCGTTGTGGACCACCGACCAGTCAAGCAGCCCAAACGGGTGGGAACCGCCCCACCACCCCACGGTGTTTGTCGGGAACCTTCCGTGGGCGGTCCACGTATAACCCTTGTATTCATCCAGTCTGAAGAATTTCCCTATCTCCCCGGCAAAACCCACACCCTTAAAGATGCCCATGTTCTTCCCGCTGGAAATCACGTAAGCACCGTCTATTTCCTCGTTTATTTTCATCACTGTGCTCACCACGAAATCCTCCTGACTGGGCCAGCCTTTGGATTTGGTTTCCTTCGCCGCAAGAAAATATCTCCAGAGCAGCGGCGGATTCTCTATCGTGGTCTTTTTTCTAGTCGGAATCGGCTCGTCTTTTTCTATTGAATAATTCTCTCCCAGATACAGCTCCGTGGATTCCTTCGCCTTTTCGCCGTCGTAAAGCAGGTGAAAAGCGTGGCAGTCCTTGAACCTAGGATAAATTCCGTAACCGGCGAATCCTCCCCCTAGGCCGTTCTCTCTGTCCTGCATCTTGGCTATCGCGTTTATGGCCTGGGCTCCGCTGAACCTCTCTCCGCTCTCGTCAATCAGCCCGAACAGGGAGCACCCTCCCCGGTCCACTTCCACGCGCCTCATGGTTTCAATAAAAGGTCAAAAATTTGGGCTTTAACCATGGTTGCGAAAAGTGTGAAGAAGTATGAGGTTACTGTAAAAGGTTTACAGTGTTCCGCATCATTGGCACGAGCTTTACATCAGCTTCTGGATATGCTGCATTTCTGCAATGTCCAGCACGGCTTCGATTGTTTTTGTCTCCGCCTTGATGCCGCTTTCCTCAACAGCCGCAATCGGGTTGATTCCGCCCATGACTATAACTCCCACCTTGTTCACGTCAACGGGCAAACCGTACAGCGGCTCTCCAGGGGCGCTCACAACCAGCACTCCGCCTAAACCTCCGTATTTTGCCTGGCTTACAATCTCTTGGGCATGAGACCTCGCAGACATGGGTATTTCCCTGAGGTTTGCAAGTATTCTTCCAGAGCCATGCTTCAAAACATCCAAGTAAGATGTCATTTTTCTGGACGCGAAAACATCCAAAGGATCCAGCGATGACCCCTGGTAGGTTATCACGTCTGTAAATCTTTTCGGCTCCCCTTTTTCTATTTCCAACAGGCCCCCAAATTTTGGTAAAACAGGAATGCCGGCCTTTGCCAGCAGGCCGTCAATGGTAACGCTGCACATCATCGCTATGCCAATCTTTCCTCTGGGCACGACGGTTCCGGCTATCCTTTCTCCCCCTTCGGCTATTTTTATAAACGGGCTGGGGGCATACCCCGCGTCTATGACTTTCTTCGCCACGGGAAGCGCTTTTTTAACATCCTTGGCATCCAGATAAGAGATGTTGACAATGACCGTGCCTGTTCTGGTTTTGACATCGTAAGTCATCTTGTAAATCAACTCTTCGATTTTCCCAACGCCGAAGCCGACCCGCTTGCCGACAAGCGCGCGCTTTATCTCTTCTTCGCCTTTTTTTGTGAGCACCCTTCCCTCCAGCGGGCCTGATTTTTTGGTGAAACCCTGATCGTCCAAGATTCTCAAATGATGTCGCACGCCTCTCTCGCCTATTTTAAATCCTCTTTTGTCAAGCACTTTGGATATAACCCGCGCGCCAATCGGCCTCTCTTTGCCTTTTTCTTTGAGAACTTCCAGTATCTCAAAAACCAGTCTTTGAACCTTGTCCTCGTTTATCATAATTCCGCCTCACAAACTAACCATCATGCCCAGAGCTAATTTAACTATGCGGGTAATAGGAAAACTTTTTCCTACAAAAATGCTGAATTTTCACACATAATTTTTTATGCCACGGCTCATCCCAAAAGCGGGACACGCATGACGGAAAGAGTCCAGAAAGATTCGTCATACCTGAACGGGATGTCCACTTCTGGCACCCGCACCGGGGTAAAAGACGTCGCGCCGGTGAGCGGGATGTGCTCCCTCTGCATTAAGGACTGCCCGTTCCTCTGCGAGGTGGGGCTTTCCGCCATGAGGGGCCGCGAAGTCCTCTACCCAGACTCCGCCTACTTCGGAACAAGCACCGCGGCGTCTCTGAAAAATTACTGGATGGACTGGTCGCACTTCAACATACTCTGCGGGCTGAGGGGGCCGAGGGGATAAAGCCCGACCCCGACCAGGCGTTTTTCGCCAACGTCAGCACCGAGACAAAGTTCGGGGGGATCCCACTCAAGGTACCGCTGGCGACGGGAGCTTTCGGCTCCACCATGGTCGCCAGGCTCAACTGGGACGGGCTGGCTATCGGCGCGGCACTCGCAGGGGCCATAATAGTGATAGGTGAAAATGTCTGCGGGGTAGACCCCGAAGCAAAATACACAAACGGCAAAGTCTCCCACTCAAAGGACCTGGAATACAGGGTTAAGAAGTTCAGGGAGTTCTGGGACGGAAAGCACGGTGGAGTGGCGGTGCAGACGAACGTCGAAGACCAGCGCGCTGGTGTGGACACCTACGCGATATCAAAGCTGGATGTTGACATCATCGAGAGGAAGTGGGGACAGGGGGCGAAGGCGATAGGCGGGGGGATAAGGACCACAAGCCTTGATAGGGCGCTCACCCTGAAGCAGAGGGGATACATAGTCTTTCCCGACCCCGAGGACCCGGCCGTCCAAGAGGCCTTCAAGTCGGGATTCTTCAAGAGCTTCGAGAGGCACAGCCGGGTCGGCATGCCAGCCGAGCGGGACTTTGTCGAGGACGTGGAGTGGCTGAGGGGGCAAGGCGCGAAGAAAGTCACGCTCAAGACTGGGGCCTACCGTCCCGTCGACGTCGCCTGGACCATGAAGGTGGCATCTGAGGCGAAGGTCGACTACATAACATTCGACGGGCCGGCGGCGGCACTGGGATGAGCCCGGTCACCATGATGAACGAGATGGGGACGCCCACGGCCTACCTCGAGGCCCAGATTCTCAAGTGCGCCCAGATTCTGAAGAAAAAGGGGAGATACGTCCCGGACATCAGCATGGCCGGAGGATTCATGAACGAGGGGCAGATCTTCAAGAGCATCGCCATGAGCAACTTCGGCGACGGGCCGCTGGTGAAGACAATAACAATGGCGAGGGCGCCGCTCACCGCCGTCTTCAAGTCAGTCTACTATACCGATCTGGCTAAGGGCGGGAAGCTGCCGCGCGACTTTGCCGCCCGCTATGGCACAGACCCGCTCAAGTTCTTCGTCGCGGCGCCGGAGCTCAGGCAGAAGTTCAGCGAAAGGTTCGCTGACATCCCGCTTTCGGCGGTGGGGCTCTACACATACTTGGTGGACCGGCTCGGGGTAGGGCTCCAGCAGCTTATGGCAGGCGCAAGGAAATGGAAGCTTGAGCTGCTCGACAGGGGTGACCTGGCGGCGCTGACAGACGAGGCCTCCAGAATCACCGGCATCCCGAAGATGGATGAAGTAGAGGCCGGCCTCATCGAGCAGATTTTGGATTGATCTGAAAAACTCTGGTGGGGTCGCCGAGATTTGAACTCGGGTCACCGGCTCTTCCGCGCTTTCGCGCCCCGAAGCCGGCAGGATAGGCCATGCTACCCCACGACCCCGAACCAACTATTTGCCAAAAGTAAAAAGCTTGGGCTATCCCTTGAGCAGCCTCACGAGCTCCTTCTCAATCCAGGCCACTGGCACCTCCGGGATGCTCATGACCATGCTCCTTCCCCTGTGCCCTGGCCCGGAAGGCCTGACCTCAGCGAGGCCCAGCTCACCTAGTCGCTTCATGTGCCCCCAGAAAGGAGTGTGCCTCATGGGTTCTTCCCCGTATTCCTCGCAGACCACCGCGTAGGCCTTCTCCACCTCCCCCGTCAAGGCGTAGGCCTGCTTGGAGATCCTCAGCCTCCTCGCGAGCGCCAGAAGGAGGAGCTTCTCGTGAAACATGAGCTCCTGGAGCGACTCTTTCCTTATCTCCGGGTAGACCTCGGCCTTCGCCTGCCTGGCGTGCTCTGGCAGCACAGAGTCGGAGCTCTCCCTGTCCGCAACCGTCCCCGCCCTCCACAGGAGTTCGAGCGCAAGCCTGGCGTCCCCCCACCTCGAGGCGACGTCGGCTATCAACTCCACCGTCTCCTGGTCCACCGCCCCTGCCCTGAAGGCCTCTGGCAACCTACGGTTCATTATGTCGGCCAGTTGCTCGGCATTGTATTTTGAGAGGGACAAAACATTGTGAAGAAAAGTGCTCTGGGTCGGGGCGTCCAACAGCCGCAGGAACTCTCCCTTGTCCCTGGCGATTGCAATCAGGCTGATTCGGCTTTTGCCCCCGTGCTCCTCCGCCACCCTCGTCAATGTGTAAAGGATATCCGGTCCGTTCAACTGTATGAAGTAGTCGAGCTCGTCAAGGGTCAGAAGAAGGCGGGTGTCGTGGGCATCCAAAAATTTAACCACCATGTCGAGCAGCTTCTCCGGCCCCAGCCCCCTGTACGGCCAGCGAGGGTTGTAGTGGTGGACGAGCTTCATGAACACCGCGTGAATGGTCTTCTCCTTCCTGCAGTTTATGTGGAGGTAGTCGAGGCTGATCCCCTTCTCTTTCCCCACCGCCCTGAACTCCTCGCCGAACTTCATCGTCATGGATGTCTTGCCCACACCGGTGCTCCCTGTGACCAGCGCCCTCTGGCTGGCGCGGCTGTCTATCACGGGACGGAAGAACTGGGTGAGCATCCTGAACTCCTCGTCCCTGTGAACCAGCACCGGCGGGACATAGTCTGGCAGAAGCTTCCCCGCGTCCCTGAACACCGTCTCTCGGCCGAGCTCCTCCTCAAACACTCTTTTTGACATCGACGACCGGTAGAAAATCACCGGCTCAAGATAAATCTTTCCGCTTTCTCTTGGGCCTTTCTTTGAAAACCGCCTTCACGAGCAGCGGGGTTACCATGGATGTAAAAAGCACGACGAGGACCGTCATCGAGAGCAGGCCCTGGCCGACCACACCTGCCCTTACACCGATCGCCGCCATTACAAGGGCTACCTCTGCCCGCGGCATCATACCTATGCCAACTCTCAGGGCGTCCCTTTTGCCGAACCCGCTGAGGAGAGCGCCAATCCCGCAGCCCGCTACCTTGTCGAAGAGGGCCACCATGATGAAACCTAGAGTCAAAATCCCAACCTGACCGAGGATTCTGAGGTCAGTGCTCGCGCCCATGTAAACGAAGAAGAGCGGGACCAGCAGCCCGTACCCGACTGTGGTCGCCTTCGCACGCAGTGTTTCGGCCGCAGAGGACTTGCCGGCGATGAGCCCCATAAGAAACGCTCCGGTGATGGCGGCTATCCCGACCTTTTCAGCCAAGGCAGCAACGAGAAATGTGAGCACGAGGGCTGTGGAAAGTACCATCTCCTCGACATGGAATCTACCCACGTAAGACAAAAGGCGGGGCACCACCTTGAACCCGACGTAAATCACCACCAAAAAAAATATAGCCATTATCACGATGGTTTCAGCTATTCCCAACAAAGTGAAGCTGCCGTAGGCAACCCCGGCCAGCACGCTCAGGATTATTATGCCGATGACATCGTCGATCACGGCCGCCGTGAGTATCGTCATTCCGACTTTGGTGTGAAGTTGGTTGATGTCAACGAGCGTCCTTACTGTGATTCCGACGCTTGTGGCAGCGAGCACCCCGCCGGCGAAAGCCGCCTCAAGCAAAGTCCAGCCGAAGAACGAAGCCACGCCGAAGCCCAGGCCGAACGCCATGATAACTCCGGTTGCTGCGATGATGGCCCCGGCCTTCCCCGCCCTCTTGAACTCCCTTACCTCCAGCGAAAGCCCCGCCATGAACATCAGGAGGATTATGCCGAACTCTGCAAGAACCCCGACAATCTGGCCTGCTGGCGCGGCGGTGTTGGCATAGATTGAAGTTCCCAGCAGCAACTGGGACAGCGCCCCAGCCACCGACGGCCCGATGAGAAGCCCCGCGATGAGCTCTCCAAAAACTCCCGGCTGGCCGAACTTCGCCGCGGCGAGGCCCCCGAGCTTGGCCACCGCGAGGAAGGTGGCTACATATAGCAGCGCCGTGGAAACCTCGACTTCCATGCCGGATCAACCCCTACTTCATCACCCGGTAGAGCTCGACGACATCCCTGAGAGAAACGAGCCCGACCAGCTTTTCATCCTCGACGACCGGGAGGCGGCGGAGCTTGTTGGAAACCATGAGATTGAGTATCTGCTCGACCGTGGTGTCCGGTGTAACAGAGATGGGGCGCTTTGTCATTATATCGCCGACGGTGCGCGCCGTGCGCTTCATGAGTAACTTTATTGAGACGTTGCCTATCGCCGAGCTCGGGGTCTGGGCGTGCAGAACCTGGATAACGTCGCTCTCTGTGACTATCCCGATGAGCTTCTGGTTTTTGTCCACCACTGGGAAGCAGCCCTCGATCTGGCCCAGCAGGCGCTCCACCAGGCCGTCTATCGAGGTGTTCGGGCGGACGGTCCTGGGCCTCTTGTTCATTATCGTCTCGGCTTTGACCAGGGCCAGCTGGGACTGGCGGACAGGGGCGTGCGGAACCTTGCGACTCATTCAACCCACCGAATAAAAATGGGGCTTCGGCTTAAATGTTTGCGCGGCCAAGGATGGCTAGGTGCTGCCCATTGATCCTCGAGATTGTTACCGTAGGCGAAATCCCCAAAGATTTTATCCAGAAGCTGGCCTGGGAAATCAAGATAGCTTACTCCTCGGTGATTGAGGAGTGCCTGATTGGCCCCGACATCGGCATGCCGCCGGCCGCCTACAACAAATCCAGACGGCAGTACGACGCGGACATGATGCTGGACAGAGTTCTGTACAGAATAACCGACGACAGCAAAGTTCTGGTGGTGCTCGACGTCGACCTTTACACCCCCTCGCACGACCTGAACTTCATTTTCGGGCAGGCGCAGCTCGGGGGCAAAGTCGCGCTGGTCTCCCTCCACCGCTTGAACCCGAAATTCTACCGCAAAAAAGAGGACGACCGCCTCTTCCTGCAGCGGGTCATCAAGGAAGCCGTGCACGAGGTCGGGCATGCCCTCGGACTGGGCCACTGTACAAACACGGCCTGCGTCATGTGTTTCTCGAACAACATTTCCGACGTGGACAAGAAGGGGCCAGCACTATGTGGAATATGCCAGGGAAAGCTTCAGAGGGTCCTGACCATCCGGGACTCGCGGTAGCCCGCTATCACCCTGACGTAACCCTTAAGCTCCTGATCAAGCGCCAGGTCACCTGTGTCTACCCTCAGTGCCAGGGTCTGGGATAGCTTGTGCGGGGTGGCTATCACCCAAATGTTCTCCTTCCCCGCCTTCCTGACAACCTCTGGGCTTAACTGCTGGTTCCCGCGCCCCAAGATGAAGCCCTGGCCGCCTATCGGCGAAACAATTATCACGGCCTTCACGCCCTCCAACAGATTGAGTATCGCCTTCTCGTTCAAGTCACGATGAATTATCTTTCCATTTTTCACGGCGTCCACCCCCAGCAGCGTCTTTTCCTCGCCCAGGGCCTCAGCCACCGCCCTCGTGCTCGTCCCCGGCCCCAAAAGGTAGACTTTTTCCGGCTCCATCGACTCGATTACCTGCTTTGCGATTGCACCGTGCTGCTCGGCCTCCTCCTCGACCTCCAGGCTAGCAAGCTTCGTCCCTTGGAGCAGGGTTGGCTCGTAAGGCGTGAGCACGAAGCCGTGAAGCTTCGCGGATAGCCTGCCGGATCGGTAGGCCTCCTCGTCGACATCCATAACTTCCGCCTCTTTGAGCGGGAGCTCTTCCCACAAGAATTTCGTCACCGTCTCAGCTGCTGCCTCCGGGCTGGTCGAGAACGCCGCCGAGTGGACCTTTACGCCGGCCGGGACGCCGAGCACCGGGACGTCCTGCCCGACTGAGTCGTGAACGTCTCGCAGGGTGCCGTCTCCCCCAACCACCAAAATCAGGTCGACCTCCAGCCGAGCCATCTCTCGCGCAGCCACTTTTGTGTCCTCTGCGCGGGTCCTGCCCGGGGTTATGCTGCCAATTACCTCGGCATCAAGCCCCGCCGCCTTAACCTCGTCCTTTCCCATCTCGTTGGGATAAGTGACGATGCTGAAACTGCCCTTAAAGGTTGCAAGCTTCCTAATCATGCGTACGGCCCTCTCTGGCGACACAGGTCTGGCGCCCAGCTCACGAGCTTTTTCGAGAACCGCCTCACCGTCCGTCCCCTTCAGCCCGACGCGGCCGCCCATCCCGGCGATTGGATTGACAATTAATCCAATTTTTTTCATTGTTTTTGCCTTTACCCAGTAGTATCAGAACCGCCCTATCCGTTGTTCTTGTTACCTGAGTTGCCTTGGCCCTGATTTCCCCGGCTCTGGCCGTTGCCCTGGCCGCCCGGGTTGCCCTGCCCACCACTCTGCCCATTCTGTCCGCTGCCTTGACCTTGGTTTCCCTGCTCTCCACCGTTTCCTTGGCTTTGGTCAGATGATTGGCCAGGCGGCGTCCCCCCCTGCCCCGGCGGCGTGCTCGGCGGGCCCTGCCCTGCGTTTCCACCCGACTGTCCCGGCGGAGTCGCGGGCCTGTTGCTGTGGCTTTGCGCCTTGTCACTGTCCTGGCCAGGGTCAATCACCCGGATGTTGCCACTCCCGCGGAACGGTGCTTCACCCCACCTGCCGATGACGGTAAGCTCTACACTTTCACCTACTTCCACCAGCTCCTGCACTGCCGCCCGGTCGAACTTCACCATCAGGTCCGGGATCCCGTCGTTGTCGTGGTCTCTGACTTCAGCGGGCTGAAGCTCAGCCGACAGCGCGCCTTCCATCAGCGCCTCACCTTCCAGGGCCACGGTGCCAACCATTATGTTTTCAACACCAAAGTCCGCTGGAAGCTCGATGTAAACGGTTATCCACCTGCGGTTCTCCTCGGAACTCTTGATTCGAGTGTGCACGAATCATCATCTCCCGTTTGAATTGTCGTGCCCTGCCGAATAAAACTTGTGCGGCCGACGCCACACAAACAATTTTCTGCCCTGTGGAAGAT
>JBFMBF010000008.1:0-42833 GCA_040755315.1 Hadarchaeota archaeon (SeqCode)
GGCCTTGATGACGCGCTCGCAATTATTACCGAGCGAATACTACAACAACGAGAAAGAAGACAAAAGATCGCTGAAACGCTTGAAGGATTGAGCAAGATTAACTTGAATGTTGATGGGCTTGCCGAACCGTCCCTCGTTAACGAGGTTGAGATGCACCCGCTCAAGGAAACCGCGGTGGCTGGGGTAGACGGGGGACTGCTTGAACAGCAACTCCACGGCCTTGACCTCATCATGGTCCGGGCACTCGCCGTGATATTCCACTACCGCGACGCCAAGCTCGAAAAAGCAGAGTACCTGCCGGGAGAGGCACAACCACCAAAGCTGATCGATGTCGCTGAGCCGCTCGATGCGAGGGAGTTCGAACTCCTGACCGGGATGGAGCGGCAGCTGGCGGAAGTGGAAGTCTCGATTGCGGCAGCCGAGGAAAGCTGTGCAAAGCTCCTCCTGATGGACGGCTCAGTTGTGCCGCAGTACGTCGACCGCTTCCCGCGGAACAAACTCTTGCTCAGAAAATACCAGCTTCTGATAAAAAGATACATCGAGCTGTATGCGGCATGCGAGATGTCCGGAATCCTCCTCGCTGGTGCCGTGAAGGACAGCCGCGGCGCGCGCTTCATCGATATTCTGAGAAAAGGAGTGATGCCGTCACTTGGCGACCTAGGCCTGGCAAGAGAAGATTTGACAGTGCTCGAGCGCTCCCGCGACGCTGCCATTCTCGACCATCTCCTGGAGACCGGGGAAAGGACGGCAGCATTCACTTACGCCGAGAGGCCTGCCAGCTATGTGCTGGGGGACCTTGGAGGCTGGGGAGAAAAAATCCACGCATTTTACATGAAGACAGTGCCATTTGACATGCCGCTCCGCGTTGAGTTCGTCAATTGCTCTGGCGCGCCGGCTGAAACAGCTGGACAAGTAGCGTCCCTCGTCTACGCCCTCTCCTCGCACCACGACGCTTTTGGAATCCCGTCCGTGCTTGTGGAAGCAGACGTTTGTGCAAGGCTGAGGGAGGAGGACCTCTGCCTCGTGAGGGACAGCATAACAGACAGGCTGGGGGCTCCGGCTCTGCAGGATCTGAGGCGCCAGAGGAGGCCTTTCTGAGAACATGGAGATAGGCACAATCATCGTGACGGAGGATACCCCATCCCCTGGAAAGTTCAGCTTTGTGGTAACGGCCGAGGGACCAAGTATCCCTGTCAAGCAGGGGCAGTTCGTGGAGGTGGAGACTGAGGAGGGAAGGGCTGTGGCTTTCGTCACCAACCTGATCAAGACCAACAGGTACTTCATGAGGGCAGAGTCTGTGAGGGAATATGAACGCAGGGGCGGGCAGATGACGGCGATATTCCCCGCCGGCAGATGGGAGTATCTGATAGCCGAGGCGCAGGTGCTTGGGGTCAGGGAAAACGGCGGGCTGGAGAGGGCAACATTCCCGCCTTCACCAGGGCACAAGGTGATGGCGGCCGATGCGGGCGGGCTCAACGAGTTCCTAGGGCTGAGCCCGAACGGCGGCGTGGAGCTGGGCAAGCTGAAGCACCACGAGCTGCCCGTGAAAATAGACCTCACCAGGCTGCTGCGAAAGCACATTGCCGTCCTCGCCAAATCTGGATCTGGAAAGTCGCACTTTACTTGCGTTGTGGTGGAGGAGCTGATGGAGCGGCCGAAGGAGCTTGGACGGCCTGCCATCGTCATCATGGATGTTCACGGCGAGTATCTGGGGCTTGCCGAAAGCTACCCCGGCCGTGTGAAGGTCGTCCGCGGCGAGGACATGAGGATAGGTGTGCCCAACCTCGGCGCCTACCAGTTGCTGGAGTTCACGCCAGAGATGTCTGGGATGCAGGTGAGGGAGCTACAGCGGATCCTCGGGCAGCTCAAGGCGGAGATGATGGCGGGCAAGGGGGCGTTCGGGCTTGAGGAAGTCATGTCAAGGATCGAAAGCGACGACGACATCAACAAGAACATAAGGCAGGCTCTGCTGGGGTGGCTTCAGGAGCTGCAGTCGCTCGGCATCTTTGACCACTCGGACAACCCGGGATGGGAAAGCACCGCTGAGCCGGGAAAAGTCGTGGTGGTCGACTTCAGCGGGATGACGAGCCTCCGCAAGAAGCAGATGCTTGTAACATACGCCGCTAGGAGGCTGTTCAACGCACGCAAGCGGGGCAGGGTGCCGCCGTTCGTGCTCTGCCTAGAGGAGGCGCACCAGTTCTGCCCTTCGGGAGACTCCAAGGCTTCTGCCATCTCAAGGTCTGTGATCGAGACCATCGCACGCGAGGGCAGGAAGTTCTACTCATCGCTCATGCTAATTTCCCAGCGACCCGTGAGGCTGTCGACAACCGTGCTGTCGCAAGCCAACACAAACATCATACTCAGGGTCACCAACCCCTACGACCTAGAGCACATCAAGCAGTCTTCCGAAGCCATAACCTCGGAGGTGGCCGGGATGATTTCATCTCTTCCTGTGGGGGAGGCGCTTGTGGTGGGCGAGGCCGTGAACCACCCAATTTTTGTCAAGGTCCGGCGGAGGAAGTCGCGGGAGTCTGGCCATGGGGCGTGCTTCGAGGAGGCCGCGCGGGAATTCGAAAGAACACGCAGCATGGAAAGTAACGACGCCAAGGCGTTCATGTAAACAAGTCACTTCGATTTTCTACTCTTCTGGGCTCGCGACCAGCAGCAGCGACCTCTTGCAAAGCTCCTGGACAGTTTCCGGCTGTACAAACCTCTCGCCGAGGTACTCTCTCAGGATGGGGGTCAAATCCCACGCCACACACCTGAATTCAAGCCCGTTGGTTACCCCGCTGTCGTCTTTTTTCTGCCCATTCCCGAAGCCTTTCACAACTTCATCAAATGAGCCACCATTGCTGATACACTCCCCAACCTTGGCGCCGACCTCCACCGCCAGCTCCCTGTAGGCTCCCAGCGCCTCCTTGAACCCTCTCCAGCCGCCCGCCACCTCCAGCCGCCCAAGAACTTTCGCCCCGAAATGCTCCTGCAGCTGCTCCAGAGGCTCCTCCCCGAAGCTCAGATAAGGCACCTTGAGGTGGGCCGCAAGCATCAGGGCCCGCAGATCAGTCAGCGGCACCTCATGCTCAGCCTCGAAAAGCAACCTCCTAGAAAGCTCGTCGAGGACCTCCGGCAGGCAGACCACGAGAAGCTGCCCATCGCGCACGAACTGGCTCACCAAGCTGTAGCTGACCGCACGGCTCCTCACAGAAATCAGCCTGTCCCTCGCAAGCCAAGAGTAGGTCGCCGATGGCAGGTAAAGTTCTCCGCCACCCACAAGCTGCCTTGCCCGCTCAAAGTTCGCCCGGTCGCCGATCACGCTGATGTCACAAACTTCCCCAAACCTCATTTTTTCACCTCCATTTTTATTGAGCATAAGGCGCGCCGGGGGCGGGATTCGAACCCGCGAGGACCGGTGTGTCCACTCGGTCGACGCCCGAGTCCGTTCCCGAGCCCGTTGCCAAGCTCCGGCACCCCGGCATCGCGCCACCTGTAACCAAAAGTTTTATACAAAAACCCAGCGGATTGTTAATTGACGCCCGAGTCCGTTCCCGAGCCCGTTGCCAAGCTCCGGCACCCCGGCATCGCGCCAAAAATTTAAGTAAAAGCTGAACCAGACTAATGGTTGGTCGGGTGATCAACCTGGTCTTCAGCCGGGTTTTTTCTTTTTTTTTCACAGTTCTCCCGCCGAACCTTGGAGCGACCGGGGTATTTAAGGGAGAAAAATGCACAGAAATGCTCACGCAAACAACATGAGTTCCGCTATCAGGGTCATCCCTGCGACAATCGTCACCAGCGGCATGATCAGCAGCCCGTACTTGGTGAACTGGGAGAATGAAATCTGGATTCCCTTGTCGTGGAGAATCCCTGCCCACATTATCCCGGCGAGCGCCCCAATTAATGTGAGGTTGGCCCCAAAGTTGCTCCCGACCACCAGCCCGAGAGTCGCCCCCAGTCTAGTGGTCTGGGTTGCCGCAAATGAAGGGCTGTTGAAGATCCTGACAAAGAAAATCGTCATCGGGTGATTGCTCATCACTCCGGCAGCGAGGGAAGTAAGAAAACAGACCCCGATCACTGTTATTATGATGCTCCCAGAAAGCCCAGACAGCTGCGACGCGAGCATGTCCGTCCACCCGGCCGCGACAAGGGACTCTATCATTATGAAAAACCCGATTAAAAACGGCACCACCTTCCACGGCAGCCTCGAGAGAATCCTCAAAAAGCCGGCCCGGTGCTTTGTCAGGTCGTAAAAAACCATCACAATGGCAAAAAACAAGGCAATCCCCCAGATGGGCACACCTGTCATGCTCGTGGGCAGGCTCATGAAGACTATGACCAGCGCGAGCACCACTGATCCGAACATCGCCCCCCTCTTGTCCCTGAGGGAGGAGCCCGGCTCAACTTTGATTGCCCGGAACCTGCGCGGTATACGGCGTCGGAACACCACCCAAAGAAGGATTAAACATGCAAAAGCCGAAAAAGCCGAGGGCAACAGCATCCACTTTGCAAACTCCACAAAAGAAAGCCCGTAAGCATCGGCCGCAACTATGTTGGCCGGGTTCCCTATGTACAGCGCCATGCCGAGGATGTTGACGGCGAAGAACTGCGCGAAGAGGAAAGGTATCGGGTCTATCTTGGCATTTATTCCGATATAAAACATTATCAGCGTCATCGTCAGTATGACTATGTCGTTGTCAGTGAAGAGCGTGAGAAAAGCAGTGAGCGCGAAGAAGTAAATGAAAAGCTTCCTGCCGGAATTCTTCGATGCCCTAACCACCTTCAGCGAAACATACTCAAAAAACCCAGTGTAGTCGAGGGAAATGCAGATGTAGGACAGCGACATTATCAGTATGATTATTGAGTATGGGCTCACGTTGCCAGAACCTATCACTCCTGTGGAAATCGTGCTTGAGTCTATGAACTTGGTCGCCAGAAGTATGAACACCGCCAGCAGCGGCGCCCACCCATAATCAACCCAGACGCGCTTTGATGTGAACGGGATCCTCACTTTCGGCTGCTTGAAAACAAGAAAGACAGTCACCGCGAAAATTAGCATAGGCACTACAGAAAGAACATCCAAGGGGACCACTCAAAAAATGCGCGTCATCCGGGTTTGTTTGGCTTCCTTACTAGTACCACTGTACATGGAGCACTTTGGACAATGTAATCGGAAACATTCTCAGAAAAATACCCGACAATGCCTGATTTAGGGATAGTGCCGGTCACGATAACGTCGCATGAATTTTTCTTCGCAAAAGTAATTATGGCGTTTTTGACGTCTGTGGACTCGACCAGCGCGAGTTCGCTGTTCAGCCCCGCCTTTTTGAATGCACCCATCACGGGCGAGAAACTTTTTGCCGCCTCCCTTTTTGTAGTTTCAGTCAAAAGACGGACGACGTGCAACACATAAACTTTCGTCTGCTTGGAACACAACCTTGTCGCGACCTCGATAACTTCCTTCGGCGTCGCCTCCGTCACACACAAGGCCATTTTTTTGAACATCATCCACCACAAAAGCCTCTTTCCGCAGGATATAAACAATTTGTTTCACTCGCATTTTGACAGGACACATTTAAACAACACCGCGACCAGTATTGGTTGTACAATGGCTAGAAAAATGGAAATAACCTGCGCGGGCTTCACGACGGAAGCAGAGCTATTGGAGAGCGAGTGCCAGCAGGCTTGCGAAGCGATCTGGAAGGCCCTCCCCTTCAAGGCAGCGCTAGAGGTCTGGAAGGAAGAGGTCTACTTCGAAATCCCTGTGAAAATCGCTCGGGAAAACCCGACACCCAGGACAAGCGCTGGCGACGTCTCCTACTGGCCGGAAGGCCCCGCCTTCTGCATCTTCTTCGGCAAGTCTCAACCCATCAGCCCCGTCACCACTTTCGCAAGAATCAAGAGCGGCGTGGAAAACTTCAGAAAGATGGAATCAGGGGACAGTATAGTTGTGGAGAAGGCCAGCGACTAGGGTCCAGCCGGGCCCCGTTTGGACATCTCCTTCATGAGCTTGCCCCACGGCCCCGCCTTCGGCATCCTCCCTTTGGCAAAAGCCTTGACAAACTTCTGCATGAACTCGTACTGCTTGAGCAGTTCCTTGACATCCGACTCCTTTGTCCCGGAGCCTTTGGCGATTCTGCGGACGCGAGAAGCATTGATCACCTTCGGGTCCTCCATCTCCTTCTTGGTCATCGACTGCATGATGACTTTGAACTTCTTCAGTTTCACCTCGCCCACCCTCATCTGCTCGTCGGGGATGGAGACGCCGACGCCTGGAATCATCTGCATGACCTTCTTGAGCGGCCCCATCTTGCTCATGGCCTCCAGTTGGTCGTAAACATCCCTGAGGGTGAGCTTCCCTGCCATGATGGCCTTGGCCTCGGCTGGCTTCACCGCCCCCTCCGCGGCAAGCTCCTCGACCTTCTTAAGCAAAGTCTCTATGTCTCCCATCCCGAGCAGCCTTGCCACGAAGCGCTGGGGCACGTAAGGCTCTATGTCCTCGACGTGCTCGCCCACGCCGATGAACTTGATTGGCGCCCCGGTGGCAGCCACTGCCGAAAGTGCCCCGCCTCCCTTGGCTGTGCCATCCAGCTTCGTCACGAAAATCGATCCGATCCCGGTAGCAGCCTTGAACGCCGCCGCCTGCTCCTTGGCCTGCTGCCCTATCGTCCCGTCAACAACTAGCATGACCTCGTCAGGCTTCACGGCCTCCGCCATCTGCTTCATCTCCTCCATCAGGTCCTCCTCCTTCCTGTGCCTGCCAGCGCTGTCCACAAACACGACCTCGAACCCCCCCTTCCTGAACCTTTTGACACCCTCGACGGCAATCTTCACGGAGTCCTTCGCCTTCTGGTCCCCGAAGAACTCGACGCCGACCTGCTGCGAAAGCTGGCTCAGCTGCTCGTGGGCCCCCGGCCTGAAGGTGTCCGCGGCGACCACCCCGACCTTGTACCCTCTCTTTTTGAAGTGGGCCGAGAGCTTCCCGATGGTGGTGGTCTTCCCGCTCCCCTGTAGCCCGACCATCAGGACGACCTTTAGCCTCCCTGGCTCCACCTTCAACTCCGAAGGCTTCCCAAGGAACTCTGAGAGCTCCTCGTAGACTATTTTGACAACGTGGGTCCTCCTGTCCACCCCCGGCGGCAGCTTCTCTTCGAGGGCCCTCTTCTCTATTTTCTTGGTGAGTTCCAGCACCAGTTCCACATTGACGTCCGCCTGCAGCATGGCCCTCTGGATGTCTCTCACCAACTCTTTCAGCGCTGCTTGGTCGACCGTCGGCGCCCTTGCCAGTTTCCTCAGGGCCCCGTGAAGAGCCACTCCGAGCTTTTCTAGGACCATAACCTCGATAACAGTCCCCGTGAGAATTAAAATACCTAAGAGTAGATGTAAAAAAGATGAAAGCGCTGATACTCGCCGGAGGCTTTGCGAAGAGGCTCGGCCCGCTGGGGGAGCAACTCCCGAAGGCTATGCTGCCAACTGAGGGTGACTCGGTCCTTAATCACCTGCTCAGAAAACTGGAAAAAATCGGGCTTGATGCGTTTGTCTCCACAAACAAGAGGTTCGAACCGTTCTTCCGCCAGTACAAGAATGTGATTGTGGAAGAAGCCACGTCAGAGGAGCAGAAGCTCGGCGCCGTCTCCGCAATCAACTACGCAATCAAGAAGCGAGGGATAAACGAGGACCTCCTTGTGATCTGCGTGGACAACTACTTCTCGTCTGGGCTGGAAGGTTTCGTGAAATCTTACGAAGGGGCGCCTCAGGTGGGGATTTACCACATAGGCGCACGCCCCGACATGAAGGCCGATGAGATGGCGACCGTCAAGTTCGATGGAAGCGACAGGCACCCTCCGCCGAAAGACAGCGTCTACATCAAGGAGTTTAAGGAAAAGGTGAAGCCTCCGCTGAGCCAGTACGTCAGCATGGGGGTCTACCTCCTGCCAAAGAGGATTTTCCCAATCCTCGACGAGTTCTGCCGACAGAAAAAACAGGATGCCCCGGGATTCTTCATCCAGCACCTGCTTGAGCGGGGGGAGAAGCTGAAGGGTTACCTCTTTCCAGGAGAGTGGTACGACATCGCCCACAAAAGCTACCTTCTTGCATTCAAGGAGGGGAAGCTGCTGGAGAGCGGAGAATGCTGCGTGGTGGTCGAGAAGCCCGTCGGCGACTGCATGATCCTTTCAGCGATAGTGGTCCATCCTGGAAAGCATGCTTCCGGGAGCTCGCCGTCCGCCGCGGTCTGCTTCTTCGTGGAGGGCGAGGGAGAGATCGAGATTTCTGGGCAGAGGCGCCAGGTGAGAGGAAAGGACATCATCCTGATAAACCCGAACGAACGCAACTCGATTTACAACACATCCAAGCGGGAGTTGATCCTCGTCCGCATGACAGAAAAATGCGGGGGCGGTTGATCATGATAAAGTTTGAAAAATACACCCAGGAGGCTGGGTTCAGGAGCCCCGTCGAAGGGTTCAATGAAGCCACCCAATTAATCGAAGTCAGGGTGGACCCTCTCACTGGCAGGGGCTGCCGGATAAACATCCAGAGGGCGAGGCGGCCGATGCAGGCCTCAACGTCCTCGGAGCTTGGCGCCGTGGTCGAGCGCTCAAAGGGCAAATGCCACTTCTGTCCCGCGAGCTTGGAGAAGTCCACCCCGATGTTCTCAGAGGGGATGCCGGACAGGATAAAGGTTGGCACGGCCTGCGCATTCCCCAACCTCTTCCCGTTCGGAGGGTTCCACGCGGTGGTGACTTTTTCAGGTGACCATTTCCTGGAGCCGGGGCAATTCACCCCAAAGCTTCTTGAGGATTCCTTCCGGGCCTGCCTGGAGTACTTCAAGCTCGTGAAAGAGCGTCACCCGGAAATCAAGTACTGGAGCATCAACTGGAACTACATGCCGCCCGGGGCCGCGAGCATAATCCACCCGCACCTGCAGATAATCGCAGACCCAGCGCCGACCTTCTATCTAGGCGAAATCCTAGAAAAAAGCAGGCGGTACCGCTCGCAGAACGGGCGCAACTACTGGGAAGAACTTGTGAAGGTTGAGCGGGAAAAAGGAGAGAGGTACATCGCCCAAAAGGGGAACACCCACTGGATCTCCAGCTTCGCCCCACGCGGAAACAAGGAAGTCACGGCGATCGTGGATGGAGTGTCCGCCCTCTCTGCCATGGATGAAAAAATGCTCCGCGACTTTTCTGGGGGGCTTTCCTCGGTGCTGGCAGGCTACCAAGCTCTTTTTGTCCAAAGCTTCACGATGAGCACATTCTCTGGACCCAGCGACGAGGACAACGACGACTTTTTCTGGCTGAACTCCAGGATAATCTCCCGCCCCAACTTGGCGTCATTCTACACAAACGATGCTGGTTTCATGGAGCGGCTTCACGCCGAGCCCGTGGCCGACTCCATACCCGAGGACTTGGCAAGGGAGTTGCTCAAGTTCTTCTGAACAAAAACTCTTTTTATCCCCCATCCCCCCTTAAGCTGAGGTAAATGAAGATACTTTACTTCCCGTACGAGTTCCCGCCATTCTTTGTTGGCGGGCTCGGGACATACGCGCTCGAGATGACCAGGCGCTTCGCAAGAATGGGCCACAGCATCACGGCGTTCGCCAAGAACCCGGGTGATGCCATAACCACCGACCTTTACGAGGGAGTGGAAGTGCACAGGCCACTCCTGACGGATGCAATAGACCTCCTCCCGTTGATAGTGCCGGAGGACGTGAAAAGATGGCCAACCGGCGCCCAGAACTACTTCGCGGAGACGTTCATGTACAATGTCCTCTCGTCCACGAAGGCTGTGAACCTTCTCGTCAAGGTCAACAAGAGGGACTTTGACCTGATAGTCGCACACGACTGGCTCGCGTCTATTTCTGGGATAATGTGCAAGAGGGCCTTGAAGAAACCGTTCGTGTTCCACCTGCACTCCCTCGAGGAAGGAAGGACCGGCGGCGCGGGGTCGCCGACCATCAAAAGCCTGGAAAGGCTCGGCGCCCACATCGCCAACGGTGTGATAACGGTCAGCTACGCCATGCGGGACCAGCTTGTCACCTTGGGTTATGAAGAGAAGAAAATCCGTGTGGTCTATAACGGCGTGGACGAGAAAAAGTATGATATCAACAGGTTCCAGCCGGAGAAAATAGCAGAGTTCAGGCGGAGGATAGGGGTGGGCGAGGACCCGATGATCTTCTTCGTGGGGCGCCTTGCCTGGATGAAGGGAGTCGACACCCTCGTGAGGGCAATGCCGATTATCCTGAAAGAGGTGCCGAAAGCAAAGCTGGTGATTCTTGGCAAGGGGGAGGAGGAGGGGATGATAAAAGACATGATTGCCCAGCTAGGGATACAGAAAAATGTCTTGCTCAAACTTGAGATGGCCCCAGAAAGCGAGCGGCTGCTTTACTACGCCGCGTGCGACGTGGCCGTCTTCCCGTCAAAGTACGAGCCTTTCGGGATAGTCTGCGTTGAAGCTATGAGCATGGGCAAGCCGGTGATTGTCGGGGCAAAAGGGACATCCGGCTTCAGGGAGCAGATTGTGCCGAGCGGCCCTGACCGGTGCGGGGCGCACATCAACCCCGATGATCCGTACGACATCGCGAAGTTTGCCATAGAGTTCCTGAAGGACGAGAACCTCAGGAAGCAGCTGGGGAAGAATGCGAGGAAAAGGGTCTTGGAGAAGTTCACCCTCGACAAGGTGGCGCAGGACACAATCAGGATATATCAGGAAATAGCGGGCTTGACTGAAAGCATGTGACTTTAAAATTTAAATTGGTGATAGTCTGGAGCTTGCTTTAAATCCAGTGGGCAACTACGGCGCGGAGTTGAGCAGGGAATGGTTGATTGGGAACGGCCTCGGGGGGTACTCTTCATCAACAGTTCTCGGGATAAACACGAGAAAATATCACGGTCTCCTTGTGGCGCCGACAGAAGAGCCTCCCTTCGGGCGGAAGCTGTTGCTCTCAAAGATGGAGGAGTCGCTTTCCGGAGGAACCACTGCCCCCCTCTCGGCCAACGAGTACCCGGGAGTCGTCCACCCAGGCGGCCACGCCAACCTCAAACAGTTCAGGCTTGACCCACTTCCCACATTTCTTTACAGGCTGCCTGACATCCTCGTCAAAAAAACCGTCTTCATGCCTCACGGGCACAACGCCGTGGTCGTGAACTACCGGGTGTGGAACCCGGCCAAGAAATCCATCAAGATGGTCGTCAGTCCAATCATAAATTTCAGAAGCATCCACAGCCTGACCAAAGCAGGGGCCGTCGACTTCAAGCAGCGAACGGATGGAAAAAAGGTGGAGGTAACGGCAGACGGGCAGCTCTCACTCTCCATGGCGTCGGACCTGATGGATTTTCACCCGTCGCAGCTCCCCGAAAAGTCAAGATGGTACAAAAATTTTGTTTACAGAAGAGAAAGGGAGCGGGGCTACGAGTTCGTGGAGGACCAGTACTGTCCAGGCAGCTTTGAGTTCAGCTTTGACGGCGACTCAGAGTTCAATATCCTGGCTGCAGGCGGGTACGGCGGCGGCGAAAGCTTCTGGTCACTCTACCGCCAGCCGCACAGGTTTGACAGGCTGAAAATCGAGGCCATCCGAAGGCTAGATGAGTTGGCGAAGAAAGGCCCGCAGGAAAGCTGGGGGGGCTACCTCAGCTGTGCCGCAGACTCATTCCTCACTGGTGGGCGAGTTATTGCTGGCTACCACTGGTTTGGCTGCTGGGGCAGGGATACCCTGATCAGCCTCCCGGGACTCGCCCTCGTGACAGGCAGGCATGATGAGGCCAGAAAAGTGCTTCTGGATCTGGCCGCAAGAAGGGGTGGCGGCGTTATCCCCAACTGGTTTGAGAGTGGGGAGGCCGGCTACGAGTGCATCGATGCCTCTCTGATGTACATCTACGCCCTACACAAGTACTTGGCCTACACTGACGACCTGAAGACTGCGAAAGAGCTGTGGACGCCGGGGCTGGAAATTTTGGAGGGCTGCGTCCGCGGACGGGCGAAGGGAGTCAGGGTCGAGGAAGACGGGCTGCTGTGGAGCGACAGGACCACCTGGATGGACGCTCGTGTTGATGAAAAAAGGGTGACGCCGCGCTCGGGAAAAGCCGTGGAGATCAATGCTTTCTGGTACAATGCACTCCGGTCGATGGAAGGAATCGGCGGCAGAATCGGCAAACCATTCAAGCTGAGCGGGCTCGCTGACAAGGCGAAGAAAAACTTCCTCCAGACATTCTGGAACGGGGAAAAGAACTGCCTTTATGATGCGGTGGATGGTGACTCCAAGGACGGCCGCCTGCGGCCCAACCAGATATTCGCCGTTGGCCTGCCGTTCCCTGTGCTTGAAGGGGAAAAAGCAAGATTGGTCCTGCAAGCCGTGGAAGAGAGGCTGCTGACCCCGTTCGGCCTGAGAAGCCTCGCCAAGGATGAGCCAGGGTACATCGGGAAGTACGGCGGGGGGCAGTGGGACAGGGACATGGCCTACCATCAAGGCACAGTGTGGAGCTGGCTGATTGGGCCGTTCATCACGGCTTACGTCCGCTTGACTGGCAGCAGCAAAAAGGCCGAGGGACTGCTAGAAAACTTGGTCGGCGGCCACCTGAAAGAAGCCGGACTCGGTACAGTCTCGGAAATCTTCGATGGGGATGAGCCGCACCTGCCCGGGGGGTGCATCTCCCAGGCCTGGAGCGTGGGCGAAATCATCAGATGTTATTCCGAAAACATAAAAGGGATAAAGCCCCCCTTCGAAAGTAAATACGGGGTTAAGTGACGGACATCTGCCTGGCATTCGAGGTCCACCAGCCGCTCCGGCTCGACGGGAATTTTATGGAGTCGGCTGCGAGGGGGAAGGGCCCAGAGGAGCTTTTTGACCTATACTTCAACAACACATGGAACAAGACCATTTTTGAGCGGGTGGCGAACAAGTGCTACCGCCCCGCAAACCAGATTCTTCTTGAAAACATTGAACGCTACAAGGATCAAAAAAGGAAATTCAAGGTGGCCTTCAGCCTCTCCGGCCTTTTGATCAGGCAATGCGAGATGTGGGCGCCGGATGTCCTCGAATCTTTCAAGAAGCTGGCGGCCACCGGCTGTGCCGAGTTCATGTGCCAAACATTCTACCACTCCCTTTCCAGCCTATTCTCACCAGAAAGGGGAGAGTTTGTTGAGCAGATTCAGATGCACAGGAGAAAAATAAAAGAGCTCTTCGGGCAGGACCCAAAGGTCTTCGAGAACACTGAGTTCATTTACAACAACTCCATAGCCAAGACCATCTGGGGGCTTGGGTTCAGGGGAATGTTCACCGAGGGGGCGCGCAGGATTCTGGAGTGGAGGTCGCCGAACTATGTCTACAGGGCGAACGGCTCCGACATCCGCGTGCTCATGAGGAACTACAGGCTCGCGGACGACGTCGCGTTCAGGTTCTCCAACAGGGACTGGCCCGGCTGGCCCCTCACGGCGGACAAGTATGCATCGTGGCTCTCGGCCACCCCGGGGCAGTGCATCAACCTCTTCATGGATTATGAAACGTTCGGGGAGCACCAGTGGCCCGAGACTGGAATAAGAGAGTTCCTGAGGTGGCTTCCCGGGGAGGTGCTGAAATACGAGAACCTGCAGTTCTCGACTCCCTCCGAGCTGCTCAGGCACGGCCCAATGGGCGAAGTGGATGTCCATGACTTCAGCACAATCTCTTGGGCGGACGTGAAGAGGAGCACCGACGCCTGGCTGGGGAACGACATGCAGCGCACGGCCTACGGCGCCGTGAAAAACCTTGAGCCCCATGTGAAGAAGACAGGGGACAAGAATCTTCTCGAGGTCTGGAGGATGCTCCAGGCCAGCGACCACATTTATTACATGTACACCGAGCCGGGAGCGCCGGGCATGGTCCACGGCTACTTCAGCCAGCAGTTCCCCGCCGACGCCTTCTGGTCTTTCATGAGGATAATTTCTAATTTTTGGGAAAAGGTGGCCGAAAACCTGCCTGACAAGGATGGCGTCTCGGCCCGCCTGCTCAGGGTCTTGCCCCCTGACAAGGCTTTCCACTTCCACGAGGACGGCGACTACATCCAGCTATCCGCCCACAGCCTCGAAGAGCTGAGAAATTCTGTCCTTCTGGCATCCGACAAGTCCGTCCTGTTCCACCTAGCCTGCAAGCACTTTGAAAAGTGGGTCAGGTTCACGGTGGGTGATGGAGAGCTCGCGGACACTATTTCGAAGGTTGAAGGCAAAAGCGCGGGAGATGTCAAGCAGAAACTTCACATTATTATAGGCGAAAGGATACATGAAGTTGGAGGGGTTGCATGAAAATAGCGATGCTCGCTTGGGAATCGCTCCACTCGATCAAGGTCGGCGGGCTTTCAATAGTCGTTAGCAGGCAGGCCGAGGAGCTTTCGAAGAGGGGGCATGACGTCCATGTCATTACAAGGTGGGCGGACGGCCAGACAGAGTACGAGTATGTGAACGGCGTTCACTATCACAGGTGCAAGTTCGACCCTGGGCAGAACCTGGTCCACTTTGCTCACAACATGTCCATGAGCTTCGTTGCTCGCCTCAAGGATGTGGAGAAGACACACGGGAAGTTTGACATCATCCACGGCCACGACTGGCACATAGTCGACGCCCTCCATGAGCTCAAGGTAAACGAGAAGAGGCCTGTCATCATCACTTACCACTCCACGGAATACGGGAGGAACGGGAGCAGGTTTGGCGACTGGTGGGAATTCGGGGAAGTGTCAGGCAAGGAGTGGTACGGCGGGCTCATAGCTGACAGAGTGACCACGGTCTCCCACGCCATGAAGAACGAGCTGAACTGGCTTTACAAAATCCCGCCAGAGAAGATAGACGTCACTCCAAACGCCATCGACCCGAGGAAATACCAGATGAAGATAGACCCAGGCAGGATAAAAGAGAGGTATGGGGTGCACCCGCTGGCCCCCCTTGTACTCTACATCGGGAGGGTGGACTATCAGAAGGGGCCCGACCTCCTCCTCGAGGCCATCCCGAAGGTGATTGGTCACAGGTGGGACGTCAAGTTCATCTTTGCTGGCGACGGGGGGATGAGGAGCTGGCTTGAAGGGAGAGCCGGGGATTTCGGCGTCGCCCAGAACACAAAGTTCCTTGGTTGGGTGCCGTACTGGGGTTACGTGGAGCTGCTTAACGCCGCTGACATGGTTTGCATCCCAAGCAGGAACGAGCCTTTCGGGATAGTGCTGCTGGAGGCCTGGTCCACAGGGAGGCCGGTCGTGGCCTGCGATGTGGGTGGCCTCGGGGAGAACATCGAGAACTTCGTCAATGGAATAAAGGTCTACCCGAACCCCGACTCAATTGCCTGGGGGATCAACTACCTGCTGGACAACCCAGATGAGATGAAGAAGATTTCAGAAAAAGCCAAGGAAAGCGTGAACAAGTTCAGCTGGACTAATGTTTTAAACATTGCCATGGAATCCTACAACAAGGCCCTCGGCAAGTAGGTTTTTTGCATGATGGTTCTGGCAATCGGGGACATCAATGTAGATGTAATAGCCCGGACAAATTTTCCGCCAAGAGGAAAGCAAGTCGTGACGGAGGATTTCGAACTCCACGGCGGCGGGTGCGCGGCGAACTTCGCGCTCGCTTGCGCCAGGCTTGGGGTGAAAAGCAAACTGCTAGGGAAGGTCGGGGCGGACGAGTTCGGGGAGTTTGTGCTCAAGCAGTTGAAAAAAGGCGGCGTAGATGTCCTCGATGTCATGATCTCCGAAGGCAGGACGGGGGTGACGGTTGCAGTGGTAGAAAACAAAGAAAGGTCGTTCATCACCTTCAGGGGAGAGAACGCCACATTCTCAAAATCAGACATACTTCTGGACAGGCTCGACTACGACATCGTGCACATGCCATCATTCTTCCTGCTCGAGAGCCTGCGGCCCAGCTACTCTTGGCTCGCGGCAAAGGCCAAAAAGCAGGGCGCTTTGCTGACGTCGTTCGACACCGGCTGGGACCCGTTCGGCATGTGGTGGAGGACGAAATTTTTGAGAGAAGCGCTCGGGAGCTTCGATGTCTTCCTGCCCAACCTTGACGAAGCCAGGGGGGTCCTCAGGGCGCCTACAGTCACGGAGAGGGCTCTGGTGGACAGGGCTCTGGAGGCCGGGCCAAAGATTGTCGCGATAAAGAGGGGGTCAAAGGGGTCCATCGTGGGGCAGGGGACCACGCCCGCGCTGCCGCCAAAACAACCTGTGCTTAGTTTCAAGGGGCCAGCAACCGTAAAGCAGGAAAAAAAATTCGCGAAGGTCAAGCCATTCAATGTCAAAGTCGTCGACACCACCGGTGCCGGAGATGTCTTCAACTCTGCATTCCTGCTGGCATACATGAACACAAAGGACATGACCACCGCAGCGACGTTCGCCAACGCGGCCGCCGCCCTCAGCGTCACCGGGCCTGGCTGGTCAAGCTACCCCAGCTGGAGCCAGGTAAACGACTTCTTGAGAAAAAACGGCTTCCAGCAGGTTTGGCCCAAGCGGTGACCCCGGGCGCTTCTCCAAGGGTTTTATTTGGGTGAAGGAGTAGTGACTGTGATGTTCAAGAAATACATCCGGGACCCAATCCACGGTTACATAGGGGTGACGGACGCCGAGCAGCGGGTGATAGACAGCTGGCCTGTCCAGCGGCTGCGCGGGATCAAGCAGCTTTCGATAGCCTCGATAGTCTACCCCGGGGGCGACCACACCCGCTTCTCCCACGCCATCGGGGCAATGCATGTCTCCGGACAGATAGCCGATTCACTGAAGCAGAGCATCGAAATCTCGAATGACGAGTGGCAGCTCCTCCGCCTGGCCGGGCTGCTCCACGACATCGGGCATGGCCCATTCTCCCATTCATTCGAGGAGGTTCTGGTTAAACACAAGGGGCTCAACCACGAGCAGATGGGGAAGGACGTGGTGAAAAAGAGCGAGCTCGCCGACGCCCTGAATGAAGTGGGTTTTTCACCAGACGAGCTGATTGAGCTGACATTCGGCAAGGAGTCCAAGGAAAAGCGCTACCTCCACCAGGTGACCGCGAGCCAGGTGGACGCCGACAAACTGGACTTCCTCGTCAGGGACTCTTACTGCACGGGGGTGGAGTATGGAAGGATAGACATCAACAGGCTAATCCAGGCCATGAGCGTTTATGGGGAAGACATAGCGATAGACCTGAAGGCCCTGTATGCCCTTGAGGCTTTCATGATAGCCCGCTACGAGATGTTTCTGGCCGTTTACTACCACCGGGCAGTCAGGGCCGCGGAGATCCTGCTCAACAAGGGCATGAACTACGCGCATGAACTCATCGGGCTGACCACCTTCAAGACTATCGAAGAGTTCCTGAAAATGGACGACGCCTACGTCACCACAAAGCTGCGGGAGCTCGACCCGGCCAAGCTCAAGGGCGATGAGAAGAAGGCGGCCGAACTAGCGAAGGAGATGATAGACAGGCTAGACAACAGGAGGCTGCTCAAGGCCGCGTACGAAAGGAACGTCCACATCCGCGATCCCTATGTGGCGAAGCTGCTGAGCGATGAAACAATCAGGAAGCAGAAGGAGGCCGAAATAGCCGAGAGCGCCGCGGTGGACGTTGATCACGTGGTAGTTGACGTCCCGACGATAGATTCCATCCCATACTACCCTAGGGAGATAGACCCGATGGAAGTGCCAGTCTTCAAGACGAACAGCGCGGGGAAGAAGGAACTTGTGCCCGTCTCGCAGTACTCACAGCTGATAAATGTCCTCAAGGGCTATGTCGATGTCATCAGGGTATATACCGTCGCAGAATACAGAGAGCAAGTTGAAAAGGCCGCGGCGGAAGTGTTCAAGACCCTGCCGTTCGCCGCGCAAATCAGCATGTGATGTCACGAAATTTTCACAAAATTCTGCTGACGATTTTCCGAATCTCGGTCTGAACCTCATTCAGCGGCCTGCCTCCGTCCACGACCTTGATCTCACCCGCCTCTGCAATTCTCAGGTAGTTCCGGCGCACGCTCTCCTGCAGCCTTAGGTCCTTCTCAAACTCGTCCAGCTGCCGGGAAGGTTTTATCCTGGTGAGCGCAGCCTTTGCTGACACGTCAATCAAAATGGCCAGATCAGGATTCGGAACGTAAGAGTTTATCTTCACCAAAAAATCCTCAAAAACACCGCGCGCCGATTGGTAGGCCAGCGAGGAGTAAATGTACCTCTCGTTTATCACGACCCAGCCTCCCCTGACGGCCGGAGAAACAAGTCCTGAAACATGCTGGGCCCTGTCCGCGGCAAAAAGAAGCGCCTCAACCTCGATCGGAACCTTCAGCTTTCCCTTCAAAATCCTCTTTATGAGCCTGCCCATCCTTCCATCCGTGGGCTCGTCTGTCACCAATGCCTTGCGCCCGATGGACTTCAGCCACTTGGCAAGCAGCCTAGTTTGGGTGCTCTTGCCGCAACCGTCTATCCCCTCTATGGTGATGAACTTTCCATTCATCTGAACACCTTCAGCCAATCGGCACCGGCAGACAGAGCAGGAACACTATGAACGAGATTAGCGCCAGCTTCTTCATCCTCCTAGAAATCCTTGAGACATCGTCGAGCGGACCCACATGCTCACCCCGAAACAGAAACAGGATCAGAAAGCCCCAGATCCACAGCGGGGACTCGATGAAAAAAATCCCTGAAAGAAGGAAAGCGAACCCTATCGTCCTCGTCACGGCGTAGTGCCTCCTGCTGCCCATCAGCGCCCTAGAGATGTGACCGCCGTCAAGCTGCCCGGCCGGAATCAGGTTGAACATCGTCAGGACCATCGCCACCCATCCAGCGAGCGCTAAGGGGGTTATCCTCAGCGCACCCGGAGCATGCCCAAAGACAAGTATCTCAAGGAAGGCGAAAGCTGCCGGGGCAAAAGGAAGCGCCATGCCGGAGGGGTCGGGGACGGACCTCAGCAGACCCACGAACACTATCGGGACAGCCAGCGCGAAGCCCATGAGGGGGCCGGCTGCACCCATCCTGACAAGCTCATCCCGGCTGGGTATCGGCTCCCGGACGTTGATCAATGCCCCGAATGTCCCAAGGGAGCTCGGGGCGGGGATGAAGTAGGGCAAGCTGACATCGATGCCGCTCTCGCGCGCAGCGATGATGTGGCCAAGCTCGTGGGCGCCCAGCAGCAGCATTATTGAGACGGAAAATGCGAAGGAGTAGACGACGTCCCCCCGGAAAGGAAGGAAATAGTACCCAGCTAGAAAAGTCGATAGGAAAGTTACGACGAGAAGGACGGCATTTATCCCGATCTTGTGCGGCCTGAGCTCCGGGCGCTTCAAAACAACCAGTTTGGTAGAGCCGCCCAAGCGCCTCATCGCCGGAATGTACCCGCGGCGTCCTAGAGACTGGAAAAGCGACTTGAAAGACTTCTTCTCGTCATCGGCGGACACCTCGAACTCCGCCCTCTCGGGGGTGGCTATGAAGTCCTCCAATTCAAAGTGCTTGGAGGTTTGATTAAGAAGCCCGGACAGCCAGCTGGGGACATCCTCCCCCGCGACCTTCATCCCACAGCCGCACTTCAGGCACCTCTCGGGCGCCATCTCGCCGACATCCCTTGCGGACATACGATAGTCGGAGTGCTTGCAGCTGGGACATTCAAACTTTCTCACAGAAAGACTTGACATCTATTTTTTCCTCCTAGGCAATTTCGGGCGCACCTCTTTTGGGACTTCCAAAATCAGCTTGTGGAGCTCGGGGAAGCGGGACAGCACGCTCTTGGACGCTCTCTCGAAAATCCCCCTCGCCTGCTTTGGACCAAGGTCCTTCTCGATTTCCGGGTAAGCAACCTTCATGACATTTGCAAATGCTGCCGCCACGCGTTTTATCCTTTCCTCCGGAGAAAGAGGGGAAAGCTCATGGTAAAGTCCAGAAATGTCCACCACCCCATCTGGAGATACCCTCAGAGCTGAGATAAGGGGTTCGGTCTGCCTGTATGTCTTCAGTTTTTTCTCGGCGACCACTGCTGAAAGCAGTTCTAGCACCCCCTCGTACATAGCTGGAGGACCTACCCTCACAAGAGTGGTAACTCTCTCCTTTACCCACATCACTGTCTCCTTCTTGCACTTCATCAACAGTGGTTGGAATACTCCCTTGAAGAGAACTGCTGGGAGGGCATAGTCGTAAAGGACCTCTCCGTGTTTTTTCACACCTTCGCTCATGCTGTCTATGACCAGCTCCGTCGCCCGCATGGGTGAACTTACCCTCTCGTAAGATGCCAAGATGTTCGAGTCCGCCTTCGAAAAGCTCCTGAATATTGTCTGCTCCCTCTCCTGCGGGTGAACCCTGTCCAGGTTCTTCATCAGCGGCCCAAACTTCAGCCTTCCATCGAATGTCAACTTGTACCCGCCGAACAGCGCCGGCTCGTTCTCCGCATTTTTAGACAAGATTGTATCGAGCGGCCTCACGCCGGAGACCACTCCCAGGCTTGAAAGGTAAATGTTCGTCATGTCCAAGCGTGCAGCCAAAAGCTGGATGTCCTTTCTCAGCAGCTTCCGCTCCTTTTTCTCAAGTGTGGGCAGTCGCCAGACCCCTTTGTAAAGAGCCCTTTCCGCGGCCGCCATCAGTGAAAAAGCTGCGGCGAAGCTGGCCAGCGTGGCCACGGTCGCCCAATCATAGCCGCTTGCGGCGATGTCCGTGATGTAGAACGGCATGCCAAGGAGAAGTATCAAAATACCTGCCGAGTGCAGCCTCGCGTGGTGGAATGTGAAGACTTTGAAGACCGAAGTCTTGTGGACCTCTCTCAGCGCAAAAAACCTTGCCGCTGCCCCGATGCCGAGGAACATTATGCCTGCCATCCACAGGAAAGTCATGGCGGTTTCAAGCTTGAACCCAAAGATGTCGTTCCCCGCCCCCACAGCGAGCAGGGCCAGGAAAAATATTGCTCCGAAAGTCCTCAGCCTATGACCGAATGGGTCCTTCAGCTTCCTCGTGTTTTTGACAGCATAAGCGGTGAATACCACGTTGGCTGTACCAAACATGGCGCCTAACAGGTAGACCATCAACTCCAAAATCATACGTCCACAACCTCCAGTTCTCTCTCAATCTCGACAAGCTGTTCCCGAGTGAACACGCTTGCGTCGGCCTCAAACAACAGAGACCAACCACTGGTTTTATTTATCATCCCTATTTCTTTGACAAACTTCATTGTCCTGTCAAACCCATTTACTGTTTTTATCAAATCAAGGCAGTCAATAAAAATCACTCCTCCTCTCGTCTTTTTCTCTAACTCGGATATCTTCCTCGTGATCTCGTCCAGGTCAAGCGGGCTCAAGGTCCCCGCGACATTTCTGAAGCTCATCCAGATCGTGGGCGTCTTCTTCAATCCATAGCGCGCGCGCACTTTTGACGGCTCGACTTTTGTTATCCACAACCCGCGTACTCCATGCATGACCTGATGTACAAAAAAATCGGAGCCCTTTCCAGAGATCTTGACCAGATATCCTTGGCCGGCGCCAAGTTCAAACTCCGGCTTTCTTGCGGCGGCTTTTTCTATCGAGGGGCTTATCCTCTCAAGCACCGTGGGCACGCTGAAAACATACAGCATGGCCATGAGCGGAGGTATTGTGGTTATGTGAACAACCGTGTATAATACAGATTCCTTTGGAACAAGGGCAACCAAGAAGTACAGCACGAAAAGAATGTCGAATGAAACCATCAAAAGCCTAGTGTATCCCATGTCTTTCCTTTTCTGCTTTGAGGAATATTTCCACAACAGGACACTCGAATAAACCACCGCCAAAATCACAAAAAGTGAAAGCAGGGATGTGGTGAGCGCCCCCGACTCAAGGAGCTTGCCCGTTATCTGTGTGGAAGGGGAAAAGATTGCCGTTATGATGAACAAAGAACTCAGCGCCGCCAAAAAAAGAAGGGCAGCGCTTGCTCTCGCCGCAAGCTTGAACTCCGGCATCCAGGATCCTTTGAACGCTGGCCTGTGGAGCCAAGCAGATATTCCACAAAAAACCAGCGCCGCAAATGCTATCGCGCCCAGCTCCGCCTTGTCAAAAACAATCAGCAAACTTTCATTTGAACTGATCTCCCAGAGAAGCCCGAAAAGAGCTACCAAGGTGTTCAAAAGCAGAAAGACAGCGAAAGGTTTTCTCAGCCACTTGCCATATCTAGGCGACCTCTGGTGGAGAAAGGCACCAAGCAGTACGACATCCAGAGCTAAAACAACCAAAAGGACAAACTCTACCCTAAGCTGGTCAGTCATTTTCTGCCGCCCCATTTCTTGTAAAGCCGGTGCTCCACGCCAAACATCTCGAGGACCCTCCCAACAACGAAGTCGACCAAATCGGAAATCCTCTCGGGCTGATGGTAGAATGCTGGCATGGCTGGCAGGATGGTGGCGCCAGCCCTCCTGAGCTTCGCCATGTTCTCAAGATGGATCAGGTTAAGCGGCGTCTCCCGGGGCACAATGACCAGCTTCCTTTCCTGCTTGAGCGTGACGTCCGCCGCTCTGGTGATCAGGCTGTCAGCAATGCCGTTGGCGATAGCACCCAAAGTCTTCATGCTGCATGGGATAACCACCATCCCGTCTGTCTTGTAGGAGCCGCTTGCCACTGGGGCTTTCAGGTCGTCCGGGTCGTGGATCTTGGTAGCCATCTTTTTCAGCTTGGACGCGTCACCCCCCATCTCATGCTTGATCAAGATTTCGGCGGCCTTCGACACTATCAGCTCTGTTTCTATGTCCGCGTCTCTGCAAGCCTCAAGAAACCTCGCGCCGTAAACCACTCCGCTTGAGCCAGTTACCGCGACAACCAGACGCATGATCTTCCCTACGCCAGCTCTTTCACCTTTGAGGCCACGGCGTCGCCAACCTCGGAAGTCTTTGATGTCCCGCCCAGGTCATAAGTCCTGACCTTGCCTTCCTTCAAGACCTCGACCACGGCGCGCTCCACGAGATCGGCCGCCTTCTGTTCCCCGAGATGCTCGAGCATCATTTGCCCCGCAAGTATCGTCGCGATTGGGTTTGCGACATTTTTCCCCGCATGCTTGGGCGCGGAGCCGTGTATTGGCTCAAACATGCTTACTCCTCTTGGGTTTATGTTGCCGCCGGGGGCAAGCCCCATCCCCCCTTGGATCATGGCCCCGAGATCTGTGATTATGTCGCCGAACATGTTGGGAGTCACGACCACCTGGTACCACTCCGGATTTTTGACAAACCACATCGTGACGGCGTCGACAAACGCGAACTCTGTTTCTATCTTAGGATAATCTCCGGCGACCTTTTGGAACACCTCACGCCAAAGGGTGTAGACGTGGCTAAGGACATTTGCCTTGTCAACAGATGTCACCCGCTTTTTGCCCTTCCTCACCGCCAGTTCAAACGCGTAGCGGATTGCCCGCTCCGCCCCCTTCCTGCTCACCACTCCGAGCTGGTAAGCAAGCTCGTCGCCGTCCACATCTATGTCGAGGCCAAACTTCACTTGGTAGATGGAGCGCAGTATTTCATGCCTTGCCTTAGTCCTCTTCCCGGCCCTGCCCCCTATCGCCACGTAAAAGTCCTCGGTGTTCTCCCTGACCACGTAGAAGTTCACATGCTCCGGCCCTTTCCCCTTCAGCGGGCAGGGGACTCCCGGGTAGAGCTTCACGGGCCTGAGGTTTATGTACTGGTCAAAGTAGAACCTGAGTTTCAGCAAGACCTCCTGTTCCAGCAACCCAGTCTGTACTCTTGGGTCACCTAGGGCCCCGAGGTAAATGGCTTCTGTCTTAGAAAGCTCTTTCAGCCCGGCCTCTGGAACAAGCTCGCCAGTTTTCAGGTAGTGGCTGGCACCATATGGGAAACTGGTGAACTCTAAGTCAATGCCCGGCACTGCCTCGGTCGCTGCATTTAGAACCTTGACTCCCTCGCGGATGACTTCCGGGCCTATTCCATCCCCTTCCAACACCGCAATCTTGTGTCTCATACAATTATACCACTTCACATATCGACTTAAATCTTCCAAAATAAGCTACGGTTGAGGGTAAAATGGACCAAATCAAAAAACTCAAGCTAAACAACACCATATCTTACGCTGCTACAGAGGCACTTGTCGTCATTTCTATTGTTGCTCTTGGAACGATTGTCATCCCAAACTTGCCACGATTTCCGGGAGAGCCGAGCATGCGCCGAGCTTTTGCCGCAACATGGAATTTTGCTTGCACGACCATGTGGATAATTATCTTGCGCGTCCAGGCCGTAAACAGACTTTTAGATGATATAGAGCGCAAAAAAATCAGACGAACAGTGACTCCATGGGTAAAATTCTGGTTTGGCGCGTCAATCCTGATCGGCTCTGCAACATTTCTCTATATATTTTGGACTTTTATCTTTGGGAGCGGCGGGTCAATATTTTTTGAATTTTTGGCATTTGCTTCTGTGGTCGCATGGCTGATTTTAGTTGTCTTATCGCTCGACCTGCTACGAATGAAAAGCCCCGACGGAAAACTCTTGCCATATTTAAAACACTCAAAGATTTTACACAACCACCTTCTTGTGCCCGCTTCCGTTATGTTTTTCTTGGCCAGCTTCCTGTTCCCCATATTTTTCATGCTGTAAATTTTAATTATCAGATGGCGCTAGCAACCGCCTCGGCCATCTCTCTGGTCCCGACCGCTGAGGAGTCGTATGGGTCGTCCTTGAAGTCATGGGTAACACTTTTGCCCTCGCGGATAACCTTCGCCACCGCCTGCTCAATCTTCCTGGCCGCTTCATCCTCGCCCAAGTGCTCCAGCATCATGGCGCCCGAGAGTATGGCGGCCGCGGGGTTGACCTTGTTGAGCCCGGCGTACTTCGGGGCGGAGCCGTGGGTCGGCTCAAACACCGCAAACTCGTCGCCGATGTTCACGCTTGGCGCCATCCCCAGCCCGCCAACAAGCCCCGCACAGAGGTCGGAGAGGATGTCACCATAGAGGTTAGGCGTGACTATGATGTCGTAAAGGTGCGGCTTCTGGACCAGCTGCATGCACATGTTGTCTACTATCCTGTCCTCGAACTCTATCTTGGGGAACTGCTGGGCAACCTTCCGCGCCGACTCCAGGAAGAGCCCGTCGGAGAACTTCAGGATGTTGGCCTTGTGGACGGCTGTGACCTTTCTCCTCCCGCGCGCTCCAGCATACCTGAAAGCAAACTTGACTATCCTTTCTGAAGCCAGGCGGGAGATGGTCTTCAGGCTGATGCCAGAGTCCTCCCTGACCTTCGCACCCACCTTCCCCCGGACGAACCTTATCAAGTCCAAGGTCTCGGGATCGCCCACGGGGAACTCCACTCCGGCGTAAAGATCCTCGGTGTTCTCCCTGACCACGACGAGGTTTATGTCGGTGTATCTTGACCTGACGCCGGGGTACCACTTGCACGGCCTCACGCAGGCGTAGAGGTCCAGCTCTTTCCTCAGAGCAACGTTCACGCTCCTGAAGCCAGACCCAACCGGCGTGGTGATGGGACCTTTCAGGGCCACCTTGTTCCTTTTCACGGATTTCAGGACTTCAGGCGGGAGCGGCGTGCCAGCCTTTTCCATCACTTGCTCGCCGGCTTCGACCTCCTCCCAAACTATGCTCACCCCAGTGGCCTCAATGCAGAGCTTGGCCGCGGCGATGACCTCCGGCCCGACCCCATCCCCCGGAATCAAGGTTACTGTGTGCAAGATATCATGTCCTTAATTTTTGCCTGAAGATTTTTTCATGTAGGGGACCAGCCCTCCGGCCTTCAGGATATTCATGACGAATTCTGGGAGAGGCTGTGTCTGGAAGACCTTACCCGTCCTTTCATTCCTTACCTCGCCTTTCTCAAGGTCGACCTTGATTCTGTCCATGGTCTTGAACTCCTTCGAGATTCCTGGGCAGGCAAGCACAGGGAGTCCTTGGTTTATCGAGTTCCTGTAGAATATCCTGGCGAAGGACTCTGCGACCACGGCAGACACCCCCGCGGCCTTCAGGGCTATCGGGGCCTGCTCCCTGCTCGAGCCGCAGCCGAAGTTCTTCCCGCCGACTATCACGTCGCCCTTCTCCACCTTCTTGACAAAATCTGGGTCGATGTTCTCCATCGCGTGCTTTCCCCAGTAGTCGATTTCGTGCTTGACGAGGTAGCGACCGGCGATTATGTCGTCGGTGGTGATGTTGTCCCCGTAGATGAATGCTTTCGGCATCACAGGCCCCTCGGATCCGTTATTTTCCCCTTCAGGGCGGAGGCAGCGACGGTCGCAGGGGAGCCGAGGTAAACCTCTGACTCAGGGCTGCCCTGCCTCCCCTTGAAGTTCCTGTTGGAGGAGGAAATGCAGACCTCCCCCGGCCCGATGACGCCGACGTGGGCGCCCATGCAGGCGGCGCAGCTTGGCGACTCGACAATGGCTCCGGCCGCGACAAAAATCTCAAACAGGCCCTCCTTCAGAGCCATGGTGTAAACCTCGCGCGATGCCGGTGCGACTATCAGTCTGACGCTTTTCGGGATTTTCTTCCCCTTCAGGATTTTTGCGGCAGCCCTGAAGTCTTCCATCCTGCCGTTCGTGCAGGAGCCGAGGAAGGCCTGGTCGACCTCCTTCCCCTCGACTTCCCTCACGGCCTTGACGTTGTCGACGGAGTGCGGGCAGGCGACTTGGGGCTCCAGCTTGCTGACGTCGTAATCGCGCGACTCCACGTATGAAGCTCCTGAGTCGCTTGTGACTGGCTTTAGCGGCTCGCTTGTTCTCCCCTTCAGGTACTCGAGCGTCGCGCTGTCGGCGGCGACTATCGCGGCCTTTGCCCCCATCTCCACGCCCATGTTGCACATTGTCAGCCTCCCGTCGACGCTTATGTCGTGAACCCCACTGCCCGTGAACTCCACAGCGCGGTATGTGGCGCCGTCCATCCCGACATCGCCGATTACTTTCAGGATTAAGTCCTTTGACATCACTGGGGGCTTCAGCTTTCCCTCCACGTTGAAAAGCATGCTTTCTGGCACCCTGAACCAGAGCTTCCCGGACGCTATGACGGCCGCCATGTCGGTGGAGCCGACGCCGGTGGCGAAGCAGCCCAGTGCCCCGTAGGTCGTCGTGTGGGAGTCGGCGCCGACAACGAGGCTTCCAGGCAGGGCGAAGCCCTTCTCAGGGAGAACCTCGTGGCAGATGCCCTCAAAGATGTCGTAGAAGTTCTGTATCTTGTGCTCGGCCGCGAATTTTCTCAACATTAGATGGTTCATGGCGGCGTCCAGGGAACTGGCCGGGGCCTGGTGGTCGAAAGTTATGACAATCCTGCGCGGGTCCCAGACCTTCTTCACGCCCATTTCTTCCATCGAGTGGAGGGTGAGGGGGCCGGTCAGGTCGTGCATCATTGCCGCGTCGACCTTTCCTTCAACAATCTCTCCCGGGGTGACCTCTTTCTTGCCGGAGGCTCTCGCCAGAATTTTTTCCGAAATAGTCATTGCCATGTTATCCCATTGGTTTTATGCGGCCAATTTAAAAGATTATGTGCCGCGGGAGGATTTTCAAAACATTACAGAGCGAGTTGTGCACACGTGTGTAGTTAGTAGTAAAACATGGGCTGAAGGAGTGCACACGTGTGTAGTGTTCATCTAAAGTTTGCCCTGAAATGAAACCATTTCATGTCTGGTCCTTCAAAACGCTCCAACAGTTTTATGAATTTGCCCGTATGTTTTTCTTTCACGAGATAAACCGACCCCCCAATTTTTTCCCAGTTTTTCCTTGGCAATTCCCCGAGAAATGCATTGAGCCGCGCATAAAACCATCGCCTGCCGTAGGCTTTCCTACGCAGCTCCCAAGTGAACAAAACCCACTCTTGACCGTGTTCACACGTGTGCATAATCTCGCCAAAGCTTTGGGTGAACTCGGTTTATAAAGGCAAAAAACCGGCACTGCACACGTGTGCAGTCAGCGCGACAACTTCCTGACGGCCCCGTCTGCCGCCGATGTTACTGTGCGAGAGTAAATAGCCAAGTACCCGTGGCCAGCACGCGGCACCGGCGCCCTGAACCTCACCAGCCTCCGCTTGAGTTCTGCCGGCGCGACAAGCAGGTCAAGCTTCCTGCGCGGTATGTCTATCAATATCTTGTCGCCCTCCCTGACAACCGCGAGCGGCCCCTTCTCAACGGCCTCGGGTGAAACATGACCAATGCACGCACCGCGCGTTCCCCCGGAAAATCGTCCGTCAGTAATAAGCGAGACCGACTCCGAAAGCCCCATGCTTGTTATCGCCGCCGTCAGTACCAGCATCTCTCTCATCCCCGGCCCGCCCTTCGGTCCTTCTCTCCTGATGACAACGACATCCCCCGACCTGATCCTCTTCCCGTGGATAGCTCTCGTCGCATCCTCCTCGCTGTTGAACACTCTGGCCGGCCCGCTATGGCGCAGCATCTTCTGGCTGACGCCCGAATACTTCACGACAGAGCCATCGGGTGCAAGGCTCCCATAAAGAACAGCTATCCCACCGTCCCTGTGGTATGGCCTGCCCAGCGGCCTTATCACGTCGTTGGCTGGCGGTTCCTTTATCAGCCTTAGATTCTCCTTCACTGTGCGGCCGCTGACAGTCAAAGGCGTCCCCCTGATGTGCTTCCCCAGCCTCTTCATCAGCGCAGGCACCCCACCAGCCCTCTCGAAGTCGAGCATCGAGTGCGGCCCAACGGGACGCAGATTGCAAACGTTCGGCACCCTCCTCCCAATTCTGTCAAAAGCATCAAGGCTCAGCTTCAGCCCGGCCTCGTGCGCGATTGCAGGCAGGTGAAGGACTGTGTTGGTCGAGCCGCCCATCGCCATATCCACCACCACTGCATTCTCGAAAGCCGCCCTCGTCATTATCTTCCTCGGCGTGACTCCATCCTTCAGCAGCTTGACCACCTGGGCGCCGCTCTTCTTGGCGAGCCTGAGCTTCTTGGCGTCCGTGGCGTGAGCCGCCCCCATCCCCGGCAGCGAGATGCCCAGCGCCTCCCCAAGGCACGCCATGGTGTTCGCGGTGAAAAGCCCCGCACACGAGCCGCAGCCAGGGCAGCACGACTGCTCAATCATCCTCGCCTCCTGCTCCGTCATCTTCCCCGCCTTCACGGCCCCGACCGCCTCGAACGCGCTTATGACGTCAAGGGACTTCCCTCGGTACTCGCCCGGCAGCATCGGGCCGCCCGTCACCATTATCCCCGGGATGTCCACGCGGGCCATCGCCATCATCATGCCCGGCACAATCTTGTCGCAACTGGAGACGCAGACGACGGCGTCGAACCTGTGGGCCTCGAGCATCGCCTCCACGCTGTCCGCGACTATTTCCCTCGACGGCAGCGAGTAACACATCCCCTTCGTGCCCATGGACAGCCCGTCGCAAATTCCAATGGTGTTAAACTCGAACGGGGTGCCTCCTGCCTCCCTGACACCGGCCGCCACGGCCTTCCCGACCTCCCTCAGATGAATGTGGCCCGGCACGATGTTGTTGTATGAGTTTGCAATCGCGACAAAGGGGTGCCCGAAGTCCGCGCCCGTCAGCCCGACCGCCCTCAGAAGGGCCCTGCGAGGAAGGCTCTCGATGCCTTCCACAACCTCGCGACTCCTGAGCTTCATGACCCTGCCTCCGAGAAGGATTCTGCGCCGGACTATAAATATTCTCGACAGCCGGCTAAGAACTTAACATAGGGTAGGGTGGGAATATGTTGGCACCTGCCGGACAGGAGCGTGGTGGTCAAGCTGCCGGTTTGACGAAATCAGGATTTATTATCTAATACGTAAATATCTGATAGGGTAATTTCATGTATCCACGCCCAAAAAGGAGGAAATTCGATTTTAAAAAAGATAGATCAGCGGAAGTCATTTTAATAATTATTATTGCTATTGGAGTAATATACTATTTCATTTCGGTCGGCGCTATTTTAAAAGCCAACGCTACATCTAGCTGGCACGCTACAACTGGAACAATAATTTCATCAAAAGTTGAAACGTATGAATTACCGAGTGGATGAGTTCAAGTCGACACGATAAACTACCGGCCAGCTATCGTGTACGAATATTCTGTTGATAACGCCATTTACTATGGCAATAATATTGTTTTTCAATCTGGAGAATATGTTTTCCCCCGTTCAAGCGAAGCACTGGAAGTAGTAAGCAAATATCCTGCAGGATTGAAAGTAACGGTTTATTATGACTCTGAAAATCCTAGAGATTCTGTACTTGAGGCCGGCAAAGTAAGCTATGGTAACCTAATGATGGGGTTTTTAGTGTTTTTAATAGGTACGATTTTTTTATCATTGTTGAGAGGGAAAAAAGCCGTTATTCATGAAATCAGTGCCGACTCATCGTCGGACCCAAGGCCGAGCTGGGCAGGGCTGACGAATCTGTTTCGTCTAGCGAGAGACTTTGAAAGAGCGCGGGGGCACCACTGCGATTATCGAGCCACGAAGGAAACCGTCATACACGCAAATCATACCCTGCATCAGTCACGGACCCCCTATGGAAATATTGATAAGCTAAAAATCTTGATTGTAATAAGCTATATGGGGATTACCAGAGGAGTCCAAAGCTATTGCGCTTTGTGAGCCAACATTGCCCTCCGAGTCCACGATCTGGATGTCCCAGGAACTCCCCGTCCAGCGCGCGTACTTGAGGTCATCGTTTGACATATCTTTGTAACTTATGTGGGGGTAGCCCGAAGAGTCTAAAGCTATCGAGTTGAATCTGCCCGTGACACCCGCAGAGTCAACCGTTTCAATGTGCCACTCTGTCGCTGATGCCGCGACATTGCGTGCAGATGAAATGAAACTGAAAAGTACGCACACAAACAAACCCGCTGCGATGGTACGGAGACGTTCCATGTTACTCCCATTAAAACTGTTTCTCTAGTTTTCAAATAACTATCGGTCGGCCGCACAAGTTTTATTCGGCAGGGCACGACAATTCAAACGGGAGATGATGATTCGTGCACACTCGAATCAAGAGTTCCGAGGAGAACCCAATGCATTCGATCTCAAGTTTTAACCGCAACTGTAAAATTACTTACTTGTTATCAATCTGCGCGATGATAACTGCTTTGTCGGCAATAGTTGCCACTATTGTGATTGGTTATCCATTATCAACTGTTTACCTATCAATGTTTGTCGTTCCGTTCGCGACTATATTCGGTCTACTCGGTTATAGATGGGGGAAACTGAGGTTTGCCGTTAGAAAAAATGACGTTGAAAAGAATATTTTAAAAAAGCCCCTTGCGCGGTTATTCTTATTTGGGATACTTGCATCGGTGACGTCACTTTTTTTGCTTGATTTATTCTTTTTCGGCGACTTTCTCAGTTATTTCATAACAGCAGCAAACATGGGCAATCCAGCAAGTCTTGGAGGTATTTTATTACTTTTTTTAGTTATGGCAGAGTTCATTACAATTCTAATTTTTTCAGTCAAGCTAAAGCCGACCCCAAAAATACCCTTAAAGATAATAAACAGGGCACAAAATTGGCATACAGTAATTATCTTGACAACATATTTCATTTTGGCAGCGTTAGTTTTTGTATTAAATCCAGTTTACTGGCCACTATTTTTTGTTGCAGGGGTTTTTATTTTAACTTCTGTATTGATAGATACAAAAATAAACACGTAAAAAGATGATGGGGGAATGGATGGTGCCGATTTTGGTTGATGAGATTATGCGGATGTACAAAAAACATGGATGGCGCGGATTTCGGATGTTAAATTTTTATTTTGCGGGGTTGTATAAATGAAAGAAAAAGAAGGGTATGAATTCAAGCAGATATACCCGACTCTCAGCGCCGAATTAAAAATCAGAAGATTTCGCCGTAACTGCTTGGTAATTCACTTGTTTACAATTGCTTTGTTTGTGGTCGCTGTTTTTTCGATCTTCGTAAGTGCTATCACAAAAAATAAGCATTTTGGGTATTCACCTCTTGCATTATCTTTTACAGCTTTGTTTTTGTTATTGTATCGTGTTCCGCCAGACAAACCTCGTATTACCACGACTGTCATGGCACATCTTTCTTTCATTTCTGTCATGGGTTGGGCAATCGTGTTCCTACCGTGGTTCATGGCCGCCGTTCAAAATACGTTTCCTGAACTTTATTTTCTTGTCCCATTGTACGCGGCGTTGTTGTTTTTTACACCGATTATTATTTTACTGTTGTCTTCACGACCGAGGCTAAACAATTTGAAAGGCGATGATTGGTTGGCAGCAATTAAAGAAATTGAAGCAGTGCGTAGGCGAAGTGAGTACATAGCAGTAATTTGTTTTATTGGCTTTTTTGTTGTGGTAATTGGTGGCGTCTTTTATGACCACAAGCTGTTTTTAGGATTTTGACGTGAATTAGGTCATACTTCGTAACCTCTCCCATTCCGCAGGCTGCCGTTCTGCAACCCCATTACACAGCTAGGCTGAGTTGAGATGTTATGTACTCGACACTAGACACGTCAGAAAGGCCGACAAACGCCTAATCGCGGCGCCCGCCAACAAGACTTTTAGACGGGCCACTACAAGTCGGTCTGGTGGATGATGAAGACCGAATGGTACCACGAGTTCATAAACACCAAATACAGGCCACCGAAGTCTGACGTCAAGGTGCTCTTTTACTACGAGCCGGACGCCGGGATAACTTCAGAAGACGCGATTGGCAGGATTGCCTCCGAGAGTTCCTCCGGCACCTGGACCACCCTCGCCGAACTCCCGAAGCTTCTGCCGAAAGTGAAAGCATACGCATACTGGTACGACAAAAACCTTGTGAAAGTCACCTATCCCCTCCTGATATTTGAGGAGGGCTCGGTCCCTGGAATGATGAGCGGCTTCGGCGGCAACATCTTCGGCATGAAGGCGCTGCGGAACCTGAAGCTCCTAGACGCCGAGCTGCCTCTGGATTACCTGAAGCATTTCACGGGCCCCGTCTACGGCAAAGATGTCATAAAGAAAATCTTCAGGAGGAAGTCCGGGCCGGTCACCTCCGTCGTCCCCAAGCCGAAAATTGGATACACGGCGGCCGAGCACGCGGAGAAGGTGGGCTACGCCATCTGGAATGGTGGAATGGACTGCGTCAAGGACGATGAAAACCTCACGGACCAGAAGTTCAACAGATTCGAAGAGCGGGTGAAGTTCCTCGCCAAGTTCAGGGACAAGGCCGAAAATGAAACTGGAGAGGTCAAGGACGCCTTCATCAACGTCACGGCGCCCAACTTCAAGGAACTCGAGAGGCGGGTGAAGCTCGTCCACGGCCACGGCTTCAGGTACTTCATGATTGATGTTGTCGTCAGCGGCTTCACTGCCGTGCAGACCGCGGCGGAGTTGGCCCATGACTATAAGATGGCCATCCACGGCCACAGGGCCATGCACGCGATGTTCACGAGGAACCCCAAGCACGGGATGTCGATGCTGTTCACGGCCAAGCTCATGAGGCTGATGGGGATTGACCAGCTCCACATCGGCACTGTAGTCGGGAAACTGGCGGGCAGGAAGGACGAGATAGTCGCCACGAAAGAGATGATAACGCAGCGGGCGGTGGACGAGATTCAAGGCCTGAGGATGCCGCAGAAGTGGGGCGCGATAAAGCCCATGCTGCCGGTCGCCTCTGGCGGGCTCCACCCGGGACTTCTTCCTCAGGTGTTCGACATCTACGGGACGCTGGACATCGTCGTGCAGGCCGGAGGCGGCACGCAGGGCCACCCCATGGGGATAGAGGCAGGCGCGAGGGCGATCATGCAGGCCATCGAGGCATACAAGGAAGGCATAAGCTTGGACGACTACTCAAAAACACACAAGGAGCTGAAGGCGGCCCTCGACAAGTGGGGGTATTCAAAGCCCAAGTAGGCGAGCCCTGTGAAAGAAAAATATAAAGTTGAATTGATAACCTCTGATGAAAAGGCGGAGCTGTTCGAGAAAAATTTCCACCGTTTCCTGTACCACAACAAGGCCAACATCTACGGGTGCTGCATCAAGCTTCTCACGGAGATTGAGGACGTGAAGGACAGGTGGGAGGACAACTTCTACACGGCCGACTACGACATCAGGTCTCACGGGCGGCTCGTGGTGCTGAACGAGGAGGGCGGCGAGATGAGCGTGAAGTACGACCCTTACACCAAGACGGCTTTCCTCACCAACGTCGGCTACTACGGGTGGATAAAAAGCATCGCGCTCGCGGTCGCAGGCGACATCCTTGAGGACGAGCACGATGTCTACTCCGTCCACGGTGCCGCGATAGATGTCAACGGCGTCGGCGTCTCGATAATCGCGCCTTCAGGCACAGGAAAGACGACAAATTCCTGGGGGCTGCTCAGGCTCCCCGGCTCGAGGCTGGTCACGGACGACTGGTTCTTCGCGAGGCTGTTCGAGAGGGGGCCGCTGGCGTTCGGCTCAGAGAAGAACTGCTATGTCGAGGCTGACATCGGGAAGGTCTGGGATGAATACGAGTGGCTTGTGGAGAAGGCCCGCTTCGACGAGAGAGGGAGGGCAATAGTCAACGTGAGATGGATAGTCGGTGGCGGAGGCGTCATCCCGATGCTCACGATGAGAAAAATAATAATGCTGAAAAGAGATTACAACGACCCGGAGGTAGTCAGGAAATTGGGCCCGGAGGAGGGCTTGGACTACCTGGTCAAGAACGACTTCTGCAACCCCCACCAACTCGTGAGAGATGAAAGGAAGATGAAACTGAGGAGGAAATTCTTCAAAAATCTTTTTGGCATGACCGAGGTTTACCTCGTAAACACCGTGAAGCCGCCGCACGAGATCAACGCAGAAATTTTGAAGCTGATCCAGTAGCTCCGGCGCTTATTTTATGTGGGAAAACAACAGTTGCACCGGGGCCGTGTGGTAGTCCGAGCCCAAAACTTTGGGGCCGTGTATCAAAAAAGGAACTTTTTGATCCGGGACGCTGCCGGACGGGAGCGTCGTGCTGAAGCTGCCGGTTTGATTGAATTTGACGGGACCAAGGCGCATGTGAGGACTCAGTCTGGCTATGTTGATGGTCCTACCGCCGCCTCAACCAGAAAACAACGACCACCAATGCTACAATGCCCGCCGTTAGCATGGCGATTTGGACTTCATCCAGCGGGAAGTTTTCGACCTGCAAGGTGATCGTCGTTTCATCTGAATACGCGCCGTTTGTGTAAAGAATTCTCGCCCTGACGGTGTTGGTGCCGTTCGGGACGCTCCGAGAGTTCCAGTCGTGGGACCAGTTGTTTATGTAGCGGGTGGTGTCCATGCCGTACCCTCCCCAGGGGTTGTACGATTTTTCAGTTTCCAACTTCAGCGAGGCGGCGTTCTCCCAGCCTTTTCCCCAGTTCAGTTCGACGGCTTGGACGGCGTCGCCCAAAGCGGCGCCGCTAAGCTTGATGGTGCCAGAGATTTTTAGATTATTAACAAGGTTCTCGATTCTAGGAGGAGGAGTATAATAAGTGTAGAGACCACCTGGAAAACCACTTGTGACTGCTTCACCAACATAAATTTTACCATTAGCTATTACTGGAAGACTAGCTGCCATACTGTGTTGCCAAATCACTGCGCCGTTGTCTGAGGACAACGCGAGAAGTTTTCTGCTTGCTGATGCTATGACAACATTATCGGATACAATAGGCCCCATATGGCCCACATAGTCGCCTTGGCTCTGATAACTCCATACCACAGAACCGTTTTCAAGAGATATGGAGTAAATTTTCCCATTTTCTGGAGCATAAGAGTAACTCCCGCCCCCGATAAAAAGTCTACTTCCAGCTATCGCTGGCGACGAACGTACTGGGTAGTCAAGCAATGTCTTCCATATAATCTCGCCGGTATTGGCATCAAGTGCATGGACGGCCCATGTTTCGCCTTGTGATTGTCCAGAACCCACATATATTTTCCCATTGACAACTGCGGGTGTGGAATCAATAATCCCACCGGCCTGATAGCTCCAATTTAAATTGCCGTTGTTTGCGTTCAAAGCGTAAACTTTACCATCCCATGAACCAACGTACACTGTATTGTCTACCACTGTTGGTGAGGCCGTATAAATAATGTAACCAGTTGGGTAGCGCCATACTAGTTCACCCGTCTCTGCATCAAGCGCATAAATGTTGTTATCTTCCGACCCGAAGAAAACTTTCCCACCGGCGACGGAAGGTGATGAGTTTATTGACATGTTGAATGGTTTGCTCCAGAGTATATCCCCGTTTTCTTCATTTAGAGAGTAAAACTTTGTGTTTTGATGACCATCCAGCCCGAAGTATATCCTCCCATCAATAACAGTGGGCGATGAAGTGTGAACTCCATCTTCAAGATCGCGCTTCCATATCTGCATCCCATTTTCTGCATCAAGCGCGTAGAACGCATTGTTCCAAGAACCGAAGTAAACTTTGCCATTAACTACTGCTGGCGAGTTCACAACACCACCTCCATCAAATTCCCATAACAGATTCGGTGCCTTGGGTACTTTAGAGGTTGTATATCCCGTGTGGGCCAAATCGTGTCGATACATCGGCCAGTCATCGCTTTTTACGCCGCTAGCTGGCGCAGCCAGTGTTAAACTAACCCAAATCAATAGTAGCAGAGACAAATGTGTTTTATTTTTCATCAACATTCCCTACAATAACTATTTATGGATCCTCGCCTAAATACGTTGTAACTGTATAGCTGATTTCCCCCGATTTTTGTCCAAAAAATTTTGACCGAAAAGTTTACGCCAAGTTCTTACAATAAAATGTGGAGGCTGGCCAGAGGTGGTGGTTACAGAAGGCCAGCACATGCAGAAAAAAGAAAATCAGCAGGTGGAAATCCCGGAAATCGTCCGGAAGGCGATTGATGAATACCCTGAGCTGAAGCCCGTCTTCGACTTCTTGCTCGATAAGATACGATTCCTTGAAGCGCGCCTGAGGAAATACGAAAACCCGCACGTGCCATCCTCGAAACAAATAGTGAAAGAGACGAAGGCGCCCAGGGAGCCAAAGCCGAGGGGCGCCCCCGAGAACCACAAGGGGGCCACGAGAGAAAAGCCGGCCCCAGACATGACCGTTGAGCTGAAGCCAAACTCCTGTCCAAAGCCGGGGTGCGGGTCCAAGGGGGTCCGGGTGTTGAAGAAGCGTAGAAAGACCGTTGGGGACATCATAATCATCAAAATCACGACGGAGTACATCTACTACGAGTGCGAGTGCGAGGACTGCAGCACGCAGTTCGTGACGGGGTGCGAGGAACTCCCCAAGGAGGGGAACTTCGGCCCGAACATCTCGTCCCTCTGGGCGGCCCTGCACTACGTTGGGACGGTGCCCTTCGCCAGGCTGGCGGCGATATCCGAGAACTGCTTCTGCATGCCCATCACCCCAAAGGGGGTGGAGGACGCGATATACCGCGCCGCTGAGGTGTTCGAGCCGAACTTCAGGCGGATCAGGAGCCGGGTGGGCAGGTCGAAGTACGCGAGGAGCGACGAGACGACCTACTCCTTCAACGGGGAGAAGTACTGGGCGTGGAACATCTCGGGCAAGCGCGACACCCTGGTCCTGCTGAGGGAGACGAGGGGCTCGGCCGTGCTGAAGGAGGTGTTTGGGGATTTCCTGGACGGGATACTGAACTCCGACTGCTTCAAGGGCTACGACAAGTTCAAGGCGGGGGAGTACCAGAAGTGCTGGGCGCATGTGCTCAGGGACGCGGAGGACCTCGCGAAGCACGACGATGACGGGAAATGGCTGCACCGCGAGCTCTCTCGCATGTATCGCTACATCCTGAAAGTGAAACGCGAGGGGGGCGAAGGCAGCCCAAGGGTGGAGAGGTGGGTCAAACGGTCCAAGGAACGGATAATGGAGTTCGTGGAGAAAAACTACAGGTCGAAGGCCGTCCTGAACCTGGCCCTGCGGCTGTCGAAGTATCGCGACCACTGGTTCACCTGCCTCAAGTACGAGTTCGTCGAACCCACAAACAACGCCTCGGAGCGGGACATAAGGAAGCTGGTCGTCGCGAGGAAGATCTCCGGCGCCCACAGGAGCGAGCTGGGGATGCGCTCGAGGGAGATCATGATGTCGACCATCCTCACCTCGCAGAAGAGAGGGGAAAATCCGTTCGAGTTCATACGCGGCGGAATTGAAAAACACAACATGGACTGTTCTCTGAAACCCCCATAGAATACAAAAGAACCCGGAGCAAATGCGATTTGCGGGGCTATAAAAGCGGGTCAGCTATACAGTTACCGTTGCAAAACGATGGCCATAAACTGCGTGCCGAATTGTCTTCAAAACTCAAAGGATTCAGCAGATGCCTGGCCCGCTTCTTTCCTGCCCTTTCCGAAGATCTCGCGCAGCGCCTTCACAAAGCCTCCGATGTATTCGTCCGTCTTGCCCCTGAACTCCGCCAACCTCTGTGGCGAATCCGAGCCGAGGATGGCCTCGGCGCGCGAGAGCCCGATTTTCTCCTCGCGCACCATCCCGTACGCGTCCTCGTAGCCGCTTTTGGAGTCGTTTCCTGTGCCTACCGACACCTTCCTTGGCAGGAAATGCATTCTGGCAACCACCACCAAGAAGGTTGCGAAAATGGCTCCGGCCGCGGCCGCGAGGTAGATGGTTGGAATTCCAGCTTGAGGCTCCGCTGGGGGTTGCTCAGAGGGCTGGGCGGCGACGCGCTCGATTGTGATGACATGCGTGGAGAAGTGGGATATGGAGACGAGCGCCTGGATTCCCTCGGCGCCGGCCAGCAGCAGGTACTCTGAATCGTTTTCGCTGGTGTCGAGGGCATCGTCGTAGTCGTCTGCCATCGCTATCTTCCGGTTGTCCACACTGACCTCCAGCTCGTCCAGGCTCGAGAACTTCAGCGCGCGTCTGCCCACGTTGATCGCCACCGTCCGCCCCCCGGTGCTCCTGGAGTCGACCGTCACCGCGACCCTGTTCTCCTCCGCCGCCACATCCAAGCTCAGGTCGTTGTCGTAGCTTTCGTGCCTGGACTCGATCACCGAGGTATCATTCTCTCTTTTCACGGAAATCAGCGCCTTCGGGCCAGTCCTGATCACGTCGACGGTGTCGGAGCCGATGAACGTCAAGTCGTCCACGTCGCCAGTCACGGTCAAAATCGCGAGCCCGGGGGAGACGATGCTCTCGACGCTCGCCCTGTCGAACTTCACCATCAGGTCCGGAACATCGTCGTTGTCGTAATCGCCGATTGTGGTGGGGGCAGAGTTGTCCACCCGGAGGGTTCCGTTCAGTCGGATGCTCGACACATCTATTTCCGCCACGTTGTCGGTCGGGAGCTCCACGTAGCAGGTCACCCACTCGCCGGCGGAGCCTATCTGGACGGTGTCGGGCTTTATTTCTATGACGGCCTGGAGCGGGGGGGCGGCTTTGATCGCGCCCGACGAGCCGCCACCGCCCGCCAGGTACTGGTTGTCCCCGGCGAACGACGCGGTTATGGCCACGCTGCCTTCGGAACTCGGCGCGGTGTAGGTGACGGCGGCCTGCCCAAGCGAGTTTGTGGTTCCGCTCGAGGGGGCGACGCTGCCGGAGGTGGCGTTCCAAGCCAGCGCCTTCCCGGCCAGCGGGGCGCCGTCGGACGTGAGCATGGCGGTCAGGGTCGTGGAGCTCCCGGGCTGCAAAGTGAAGGCAGGTGGTGTGATGGTCAGGGCCGTGGACGCCTTTGCGATGGTGCCCGAGGAGATCCCGCTGTCCGCCTTGTGCAGGTCGTCGCCGGCAAATGACGCGGTGATGGTCACGGTTGTTTCGGAACTCGGTGCGGTGTAGGTGACCGAAACCCGCCCAGAAGAGTCGGTGGCCCCGCTCGTTGCCGACAGGCTCCCGGCGGTCTTGGCCCAGGTTATTGTTTTTCCGGCCACCGGGACGCCGTCGGACGTGAGCGTGGCTGTGAGGGTCCTCGACCCGCCGGGGCGCAGGGTGAAGCTCGTCGGCGAGATCGACAGAGTCGTGGGGGAGGGCGGCGCGACAGTGCATGATGAGTTATCGCTGCCAGCCCGGTACTGGTTGTCTCCCGCGAATGACGCCGCTATTGCAACCGATGTCTGGGTAGTAACCATCGGTGCCGTGTAGGCGACAGAGACCTGCCCTGTGGAGTCTGTAGTCCCGCTCGTTGCGGAAAGGGTGCCAGCAGTCACGCCCCACGTGATTGTTTTCCCGGAAAGCGGGCTGTTGTCGTTGTCTTTCAGTGAGGCAGTGAGGGTTGCGGAGCCGCCCGACTGGAGGGTGAAGCTTGAGGGGGAAATAGAGAGAGCTGTCAGTCTTTGCTCGGGCGCTGGCGGGGCGCTGACGGTGATGATTTTGGAGGCGCTGCCCGTGAGCCCGCCGTTGTCGGTGACTGCGAGCGTTACAGTGTATATGCCTGCGTTCGAGTACTTGTGGGTTGGGTTCTGGAGGGTGCTATATGTGCCGTCGCCGAAGTTCCAAGACCAGGAAACAACGGTTCCGTCCGAGTCCGAAGACATATCGGTGAATTGGATGGAGTTATCAATCGTGGGCAAGCTAGGGGAAAAAGTGAAGAAAGATATAGGTGGAGTGTTTACTTCGTCACTCGACCGCGCGTACTTTAGACGCCAATTTGTCATATCGTAATAACTTATATGTGAATGTCCAGACGAGTCAAGTTTCATGGAGGTGTGTCCGCCCCATTTACCAAGATTGGAGTCCACAGTTTGTATTTCCCAAGAACTCCCCGTCCAGCGCACGTACTTGACGGCAGTTCCGGCAGTAGTCCCAAAGCCTTGGTTATATCCTATGTGGGGATTGCCAGAAGAGTCTAGAACTAGAGAGGTACCCCAACCAACATTCGCTGCGGGATCCACTGTCTGTATTTCCCAAGAGCTTCCGGTCCAGCGCGCGTATTTTAGGTTGTCGCCGCCGCGGTAGGCTATGTGGGGGTTGCCGGTGGAGTCGAGAGCTATGGTACAAAAATAACCAACATCCCCAGCAGAATCTACAGTCTGGGTGTCCCAAGAACTCCCATTCCAGTACGCGTACTTTAAATCATTATTTGCACGATTCATATAACTTATATGGGGGTTGCCTGAGGAGTCAAGAGCGATGGGAACATACTTGTTCCCTATACCAAGATTGGAATCTACCGTCTGGATGCTCCATAAGTTCCCAGTCCAGTACGCGTACTTAATATCCACCTGTCTGTTGTCAGGGTAAGTAACGTGAACGTAGCTATAACTTATATGAGGATAACCTGTTGAGTCAAGAACCATGGAAGAGTCGCCTCCTGCATTTTCGAAATCCACGGTCTGGATGTTCCAAGTGCTACCCGTCCAGCGCGCGTACTTGAGGTCGTCGTTTGTAACATCCCAATAACTTATGTGCGGGTACCCTGAAGAATCCAAGGCTATCGAACTGATCACACCCACATCCCCAGCAGAATCTACAGTCTGGATGTCCCAAGAACTCCCATTCCAGCGCGCGTACTTGAGGTCGTCGTTTGAGTAATCAGCGTAACTTATGTGAGGATAGCCCTGCGCATCTAAAGCTATTGAGTTGTACTGGCCAACGTCCCCCTCATTATCGACAATTTCGATAACCCATTCAGGTGTCGTCAATGCCGAAACTTTCGGCTGTGAAACTATGCTAATCAACCACACAGCATTCAAACAGATGGCTGTGATTCGGGCATGTTTCACGTCATTCCCCACATACACATTTATGTTAACATGTTAAAAAGTCGCCGATTGCCGATTGAACATTATAGCAATCGGATAGTGTGTCTCCGAATTTGACGGTCAAAAAATCAAGCTTGCGAAAGTGTTTTATGTTTGGACAGGGCAAAGAAATAGGGGAATAGGGGAGTGTATTGACACGTGGGATTTACAGTGGGCCCAGCCTATTCCTGGCAATCCTCATGTTAGTTTTAATACCATCTAGTTCTGGCCTTGCCAACGCATCGGGAATGGTAATTCAGACTGATGAAAATGTTTTTGTGAGTCTGGAGAACTTCCAACAAAGTTTGGCGATTGACAACAAACAGATTTTCGGGCAACTTCAAGAACTTTGGGCTTACGAGAATTTTGAGGGCCACGCTCCAGACAATGAAGCTTTGAGTAGTCTGGAGAACCTGCCTCCAGATTTGCGCGAGAAGCTGCTGTCCGGCGAGGAGCCAACACTCCAAGAGATTCAGAGAGCCCTAATGGAAAACCTATCATCGAAAATCCGCGAAAAGCTTGAACAGGAGCCACTCGCGTATTTCATTTTGGCTTACTTTGAGAATTTCTCATGGGAGAACCCGGGGGACCCGCTAGATAATGAATTCAGGTCATATTTTGACAACCTCCCTCTAGAAGCAAGAGCCGAACTCGAGTCAAGTATAGCTAAACCATTCGAAAGCCTACCGCATGAAGCCCAAGCTGAGATAAAAAACTTGGTCAGGCTGTTCATAGAAAACATGCCCCCAGAAACTAATGAAGAAAGTAAGCGCAAACTTGCAGAATACTTGAACAGTTCGTTGTATGGCGATATTGGTCTCGAGAATCTGGTTCCTCCCACCCCTGATAATCACAACACGGATTACTTCGTCAGCAAGAACGGCAATGATTTTAATACTGGCCGAGATTGGAACCACTCATTCACCACAATCGGGAGGGCCTTGGATCCAAACGAAACAAACAGCGCAAAAGGTTATGGTGATACTGTTTTTGTTGATGGAGGACCAGAAGAAAATCCGTTCGTTTACGAGGAAACCATTACGGTTTGGAATGGGGTCACGCTCCAAAGCAGCCATTCCCCCGATTACCCTTACTCAAACACTCGGGCTACCATCCGCGCGCCAGCGGGAGTTTCGGCTGGTAATATGGCGACGATGGGGGACGGCAGCGTGATTGAGGGATTCCACATCACGGGAGGAGGAACCTGGTGGTACGGCGTTTACTGCCCCGGCACCTCCCCAACAATAAAAAACAACATTATAGACGGCTCGGGGTGGGGCGTCTGCGTCACAGGCTCCGGCTCCCCCACAATAGATGGCAACGTCATCGGGGGCAACTATTGGAGTGGCATC
>JBFMBF010000009.1:0-42592 GCA_040755315.1 Hadarchaeota archaeon (SeqCode)
ACTGCCACCGCAGGGTGGCGATCGGTCGAGACCTGGGGCGGGGCTGTGGGCGGGACAGCGAGCTGGAGGAGCGTGGAGACTTGGGCGGGCGCCGTCAACGGAGCGGCTGCGTGGTACTCGGTCGAGAGCTGGAGCGGTACCGTTGCTACCTCTTCGGGATGGAAGGCGGTGGAGAGCTGGAGTGGTACTGTGAACACGGCCGCGGCTTGGACTGCAGTGGAAAGCTGGGCTGGGAGTGTAACCACGGCTGTCTCATGGAGAAGCGTTGAAACGTGGACTGGAATTGTACTGGCGCCCATGGGAGACTGGATCTTGCTCGAAACCTGGACAGGTGTAATTAGCGCCCCGGCTGTCGGCTGGAGGGCGGTGGAAAGCTGGGCTGGGACGGTTAACACCACAATTACTGGTTGGAAACAAGTTGACACATGGGCAGGTGCTGTTACAGCTACTGCCCAATGGCGCGTCGTTGAAACGTGGACTGGAAAAATCTTTTCTGGCGGCGTGTGGCTATCTGTAGAAAGTTGGAGCGGAGCTGTAACTACAACTACTCTATGGAAGAGCTTGGAAACTTGGACGGGCACTGTGGCTACGCCGCTATTGGGCTGGCGTGCTGTGGAGAGCTGGACTGGAACAGTGAATGCACCGGGCTTGTGGAAGATTGTAGAAAGTTGGACAGGATCTGTCAACGCCGCTTCCACCTGGCGGCCACTTGAAACTTGGACGGGCACCGTCAGAACACTTGGTGCACCAACGTTGATTTCACCTCCAAACGGCACATTGACAAACGACAACACCCCAACCTTTGACTGGACAGACATCACCGGAGCATCCGAGTACCAGATATGGGTTTCTAGCGAGAACGACTTCGACCCGCTTGAGGTGAACACTTTCGTGAGCGTGAGTACTTACACCAGCGCGGCACTCCAAGACAATGTACACTACTGGAGAGTCAGGTCAAAGGACGGCCCGCTGTTCTCTCCCTGGTCTGAAGTCTATATGCTCATTACTGACACGACCCCCGCGCCTGCCCCAACGCTTCTGCTGCCTGAAAACAACACCACGGTGTGGTTGGATCAGCCGCTATTCACCTGGACTGCAGTAGCGGAGCCCAACGTGACATACTGGATACAGATAGACAATGACAACGACTTCAGCTCTCCGGTTTACAACAGGGACAACATGGTAAACAACTGGCGCACGATTGAAAACAAACTCCTCGAGAACTTCTCGCCTTACTACTGGAGAGTGGCCTCTGTAGACAACGCTAGGAACGAGAACTGGTCCGGATGGTTCAGGTTCATGCTCAAGGTCCAGCCGGCCTCGAGCGTGACCCCAATCTCGCCGTACTGGGACAATACATCGCCTCGCACAGTAACAGCGACGGCAAGCGACAACGACGGCGTGGTTGAGAACGTCGAGCTCTGGTACAGGTACTCTGTCGACAACCTCGGCTGGGGCAGTTACTTGCTGTTCGGCGTTGACAATAACGGCTCCAATGGTTGGTCGTGGACTTTCACGTTCGACAACGGCGAAGGCTTCTACCAGTTCTACTCCAGGGCGTGGGACGACAGGGCCAACTACGAGAACGCCCCCGACAACGCGGACACGGGGTGCGGGTACGACTTCACGGCTCCGACCAAGCCGACGCTGCTCTCGCCCGAAAACTACTCAACAATCCGAGAGAGCTACGGAAAGCCGACGTTCACGTGGGTCTCCTCCACAGACAACAAGGGCGCCTTCCCGGGAAGCGGCATCACCTACAGGCTGGTCGTTGACAACGACAACGACTTCAGCTCTCCGGTTTACAACAGGGCAGGCATCACCGACAACTGGCACGCGCTTGAGAACAGCCTGCCCGAAAACGTCTACTACTGGAGAGTGACTGCCTACGACGGCTCCTTCAACGAGAACACCTCGGACTGGTTCAGGTTCATGCTCAAGGTCCCGCCGGTCTCAAGCGTGACCCCAATCTCGCCGTACTGGAAGTCCTCCTCGCCAATCACCATGGGCGTTACTGCAAGCGACAACGACGGCGTGGTTGAGAACGTCGAGCTCTGGTACATGTACTCTGTCGACAACCTCGGCTGGGGCTCCTGGACACTGTATGATTACGACGCTACATCGCCATACTCCTTCACGTTCCTGCTCGACCAGGAGGGTTTCTACCAGTTCTACTCCAGGGCGTGGGACGACAGGGCCAACTACGAGAACGCCCCCGACAACGCGGACACGGGGTGCGGGTACGACTTCACGGCTCCGACCAAGCCGACGCTGCTCTCGCCCGAAAACTACTCAACAATCCGAGAGAGCTACGGAAAGCCGACGTTCACGTGGGTCTCCTCCACAGACAACAAGGGCGCCTTCCCGGGAAGCGGCATCACCTACAGGCTGGTCGTTGACAACGACAACGACTTCAGCTCTCCGGTTTACAACAGGGCAGGCATCACCGACAACTGGCACGCGCTTGAGAACAGCCTGCCCGAAAACGTCTACTACTGGAGAGTGACTGCCTACGACGGCTCCTTCAACGAGAACACCTCGGACTGGTTCAGGTTCATGCTCAAGGTCCCGCCGGTCTCAAGCGTGACCCCAATCTCGCCGTACTGGAAGTCCTCCTCGCCAATCACCATGGGCGTTACTGCAAGCGACAACGACGGCGTGGTTGAGAACGTCGAGCTCTGGTACATGTACTCTGTCGACAACCTCGGCTGGGGCTCCTGGACACTGTATGATTACGACGCTACATCGCCATACTCCTTCACGTTCCTGCTCGACCAGGAGGGTTTCTACCAGTTCTACTCCAGGGCGTGGGACGACAGGGCCAACTACGAGAACGCCCCCGACAACGCGGACACGGGGTGCGGGTACGACTTCACGGCTCCGGGAACGCCCACCCCCATATCCCCAGAGAACGGCTCGGCCGTGACCATTTCCACGCCGATGTTCACCTGGACCAGTGTGAGCGACCTTTCCGTGGTTGTGTATGAACTTGTAATCGATGACGAAAACAGCTTCACAGCCCCACATGTTTACCACAAGACGCAAATTTCAGAGAACTCTCACACAGTTGAAAACTCACTTGGGGCAACAACATTCTACTGGCGTCTGAGGGCTGTAAACGGCGCTGGCTTGGCCGGAAGCTGGTCAGGTGGTTTCACGTTCACTGTCACAAATGTCTGGCGCGAGGTGGAAACATGGACTGGCACGGTAAACGGCACAACTCAGTGGAGGGCTGTCGAGACTTGGAGCGGCACAATAACCACTCAACCCACCACCGGATGGCAAAGTCTAGATAGCTGGAGTGGAACAGTCATCACGACGGCAACCCTATGGAAAGCTGTAGAAACCTGGACAGGAACAGTCTCTGCAACTGGCGCCTGGAAGGCAGTGGATACCTGGACGGGAGTAATAACTACTGCCACGAACTACTGGAGCGCAGCTGAGACTTGGACTGGAACGGTACAGACGACTGCATCTTGGAGAACCGTGGATAGTTGGGCCGGCACAGTGACCGCAACCACTATCATAGGATGGAGCACGGTCGAAACTTGGGCCGGCAGCGTTGCAACACATGCCTTGGCGTGGGGAGTAATTGAAACCTGGAGCGGGGTTCTCACAACTGCTGCAGGATGGAAAGCCTCCGAAACTTGGTCTGGAACGGTCCAAGCTGTAACTCCTGGATGGTTGGCTGTCGAGGGCTGGACAGGGACAGCCAGCACCGCCATACCCGCTCCCGCACTCATCTCGCCCTCAAATGAATCCAGCACAGGAGATAGCACTCCAACATTTGACTGGGACAACACCACACCGGTAGACAACTTTGAATTGTGGGTGGACGACGACGTCAACTTCTCGTCCCCTGTCATAACAACCACTGCGACTGCAAGTGAATTCACTCCTGGAGCTTCCCTATCGGACGGCACATATTACTGGAGGGTGCGCTCTTTCAGGGGCGGAGAGAACTCGGCTTGGTCAAGCGTTTGGTCTCTGACAATAACTACTGCCGCACCGCCGCCGCCTCCACCTCCTCCACCGCCGGCCGCAGACTTCAGCATCTCGGCGAGCCCGACGACGAGCGAGGTGTCCCAGGGCGGCTCAACGCAGGCGACCATCACAGTGACGCCGAGCGGAGGATACAGCTACACAGTCTCCCTCAGCGCCACTGGCCAGCCCAGCGGGGTCTCCGTCAGCTTCACGCCAGAAAACGGCACGTCCTTCACCTCGACCATGAGCGTGGTGGTGAGCAGGTACACTCAAGTTGGGAGCCACACAATAACCGTTACAGGAAAAGGCACAGACGGGAAGACCCACACCTTAACATTCACCCTGAAGGTCACCGAGCTGCCGGTTGGCCTGCCGACCTCGTCTGTGAGCGCCATCGCGCCATTCTGGCAGGTTTCAATCCCGTTCACGGTAACTGCAGCCGCGAGCGACAACGACGGCTCAGTGGCCAGCGTGACCCTATACTACCGCTACTCCACCGACAACTCAATCTGGGACAACTGGGTGGCCTTCGGCACGGACACCGCGGCCCCGTGGTCGTGGAGCTTCACTGCCCCGAGAGGCCAGGGATACTATGAGTTCTACTCTGTGGCCAGGGACAACGAAAACAACATTGAACCTACCACTGCGCAGGTGCAGGCAAGGTGCGGCATCGACACCACTCCGCCAGCTGCGCCAAGACTGCTTGCTCCGTTGGAAATCTCGAACACAGGCGCGCCAAAGTTTGACTGGCCAGACATCTCGGACTTTTCCGGCGTCAGTTACACGCTGGAAATCAGCACTGGCATGAGCATGACCACTCTCGCCCTGAGAAAGACCGGAGTCTCGGCTTCCGAATATTCTCTAAGCGCCTTGGATATTTTGGCTGCAGGGATGTACTACTGGCGTGCTCGGGCGCAGGACGGCGCCGGGAACCTTGGCGCATGGTCTGAAACCCGGGCCCTGTACATAACCTCCGCACCGGTGCCGACAGCAACCATCGAGAGGCTGTCGGCCGGTGGAATAGGAACACTGGACTTCGGTCGATACAACATCTTCATAACTAAAGTGACGATAACCGCCAGGCTGGAAGTCGCAGGCGGGGAAGCCATGGCGGCGCAGATTTCTATAGAAGAATTCGTCCAAAAGCCGGAGTGGGCGTCAGCGCTGGAAAACATGCATGTGTACCGTTACTTCGGGATAGTCAGCAGCACCGTCACAAACGAGGACATCAGCTCGGCGAGAATTGGATTCAGGGTGACAAGGGAATGGGTCGCACAGAGGGGACTGGACGAGAACACCGTGAGACTTTACAGGTGGGACGGCTCCTCGTGGGAGAACCTGTCGACGAGGTTCCAGAGGGCCGACTCCGACTTCATGTACTTCGAGGCCGAGTCTGAAGGGCTATCCCTGTTCGCCGCGGCCGGGGAAAAGGTGGAAACGCTTGTCATAGTGCCGCTCCCGCCCTTCATAATCTACGCCCTGCTCACGATGTTCGGTGTAATAGGGGTCGGGTTCGGCTACTGGACTTACATGAGCAAGATCCGCCGCATCCCACAGGTGGTCCCGCTCAAGCGCCTTGCTCAGACTTCACGCCCGACCCCGGCCATTCCAAAACCCATCATCCCGACCATCTCGGTTGAAATGCTGCGGCCGGCGCCCGTGACGGCCACGCCGGGAGTGACAGCAGAGGCGACGCCTATCCCAATCGCCACCCCTGCGTTCAAGCCAAAGGTAACCCCGCCAGCCGAGACCCTCACGGCGCTGAAGAAAATCGGGGCTCCTGCAAGAGCCCCATCCATCCCGCGGGTTCCAGGCGCCATCACCGGGCCAGCCCCAATATCGCTGACCGAACTTGCGAAGGTTGTTAGGCCAGTTGCCCCGGCCACGTCACTCGACGAGCTGGCTAGGATTACCAAGGGCGCCCCAGCCATCCCGGTGAAAAGCCTTCAGGTGACGGTCAAACCTGTTGAGCCAGCTGTAGCGCTTGAGATGTTGAAGAGGAAGATAGAAACAGAACAACGCACGGACGGGGGAACATTCATTCCTAAAGCCAAAAAACGCCGACAAAAAAAACGATGATTAACCAGGGCCAGCCATCGCCTCAAACTTAGGGGCCAGCTTCGTCGGCTTTATGTCTATCTTGAGTATCTCCTGCGCCACCTTTCTCAGGGACAGGCTCGCCTGGGCCTCAGGGTATGCCGCAATCACTGGCAGGTCACGCCTGAACGCGTCCTCCACCATCTCGTCATCCTCCACCATCCCAATAACAGGAGCTATCTTGCTGGCGTGCTCGACCCAGTCATCCATTATCGCCCCCCGCGGAACCCTGTTTATTATCACTCCGATGCTCTGAACTCCCATCAGCTGCTTCAAGCCGGCGGCAGTCTGGCTGGCCGAGAAAACCGAGTCGACATCTGGGTTGACCACAAAGACAAGCCCGTCCGCTATCGCCGTCAAAATCAAATGCTCGAAGCTCACTGAAGCCGGGGTGTCAACTATTATGTACACAAAGTTCTTCCTGAGCTTCGCAACCATCCTTTCAAACCTGTTGATGGTGTGCTCCACAAACCCAATCATGTCCCTGCTCCCAGGCGGCAGGAACCTCCCGCCCGCGGGGAGGACTGCCAGCTTGGGGAACATCGGCTTCCCGCTGGCCATCAGCTGGGACAGGTAAATCGCGTCCGAAAGTGCATGCTTACCCTCCAAAACATGCGAGAGGGTCACGTCGGCGCCTGGACACAGCTTCAGCTCCACGGTCCTGACGTGGGTGTCACCGTCTATCAGCAGTACCATGCCGTTCTGGAGTTTGCTTAACCAAGCGGACAATCCCATTGAAACAGTTGATTTTCCCACCCCGCCTTTTGTTCCCATGACTGAAATTATCGGCACTTCATCACTCCTGAGGTTTCCTGCCCTTGAAAATCTTCTCGAGTTCTTTCCGGAGGTCCTGTCCGGACGGGAGGGTTGGACTCCTTACCTGTATTCTCATGTCGGAGGCCCTGTGAACAAGCTTCAGTCTCTTGGGGTTGACTGGGTCAAACTCAAACCTGAGAAGACCTGCCTTCTCAAGCTGCTGGAGGTGGTACCTGATGAGCACATTCGTGATGTTCCTCTTGAAGAAACCGCTTGCGCGCTTTGCAAGTTCCGCCTGCCTGAGCGGCCCCTTCCCGATTTCAAGGTATACCCACTGCCTGATGGGGTCGGCCAAGGACTCAGCCACCTGGAATGCCTTTTCCACATTCAGCGTTTGCCACTCGGCCTCCTCAGCCCCCTCGAAAAGCTTTGTGGGTTTCCCTTTCTCCACTTCCAAGTTTACACCATTATTTTTTCTTTCTATTTGTATAAAAAGTATTATACATGATTTAAATCCAATGAAACTTTGTACAACCAAAGATGCTATTCTAGATTTAAGACGGGAGGACAACATTTTTTACGTGGCAAAAAACATTCGTGAAGCTCTGGCCGGGCAACTTTCCGAAGATGAACTGAAGCTCCTGCGGGCTTTTGACATCGTGGGCGACATCGCCGTTGTGAAAATACCGGAGCAACTTCTGCCAAAAAGACATGCTGTCGGGCGGGCGATAATTCAGGTCCATGGGCAAGTGAAAACAGTGCTTAATCAGACCGGCCCAGTCAAGGGGGAGTTCAGAACCCGGGGGCTGGAGGTGATTGCTGGAGAACCAAAAACAACCACAACTTACCTGGAGAACGGATGCTGGATCAAGGTTGATTTGGCAAGCGCATATTTTTCTCCTAGGCTGGCTGGCGAGAGACTCAGAATCGCCAAGATGATTTCTCCAGGAGAGGTTGTGCTGAACATGTTTGCGGGGGTGGGGAGCTATTCAATTGTCGCTGCAAAAAACGGCGCGGTTGCCAAGATTTATTCCATCGACAAAAATCCAGACGCCTTCAGGTCCATGGTTGAAAACATCAGGATAAATAGGGTTGGCGACCGGGTGATTCCGATTCTCGGAGACGCAAGAGATATCGTGGAAGAAAGTCTGAAAGGTACTGTGGACCGGGTGATAATGCCGCTGCCCGAGCTGGGCCGGGAATTCCTTGAAGTCGCGGTAGATGCCCTGAAGCCAAGAGGGGGGACGGTACACTTTTACGACGTCGGACAGGAGCCAGATGTCTTTGGACCTTCGGCCAACTTCGCGAGGGATATCGCAACCAGGCAAGGGATGAAGACCACCCTGCTGGGCCAGCGAAAAATCAGGTCTTACGCCACCCGCTGTTACCACATAGTCTTGGACCTTCTATTTCAAAGGTAATCGGATGGAAAGAAGGGTTTTGAAGTTCTTGAGGGAGTTTTCTGAAAAGGAGCTTGAAGAGAAAAGGGCCTCCCGGATTCTGGTCCGCCGGGTCAAGATGAAAAACGTTATGAAGCGCGGAAGAGTTCCGGACTTCAGGGTCAGGGCTGTTGAAGGCGCCCGGTACCTCGTATGCGTCTTTACGAAAGAAGACCTCACGGTCTACTTCTTTGATGGGGCGGGAGCCTCACTCGGGGCGGCTGAGTTGTCTGGCAAGGGGGCAGTGGAAGAGTGGCGAAGGATTTCAAAATCAACGGGTGCTGTTTTTAACCTGTTTTGACCTGCCTTCCCACTTTTTTCTTATCCTCTGGGAAAGCTTTCCATCCTTAATCACAAGTGGACCCCGGTACCCGCACTCCTTGCAATCATGGACAGACCATAGGTGAGGCAATCCTGAAGCCCAGACTAGATTGTCTGAGCCGCAGCGCGGGCAGTGGGACCTACCTTTTTTAGCCACCCTGACCCCCGCTCATAGCTCTATGAGCTTTGCCTGAACCTCTCGCTTGTTGGAAATTGAAACCTCTGCAGCGAAACCCTTCGTTATTTGGCCTGGGTTTACCATGACCGTTTGACCAAGCCTGTCTATTCCCCTGGCTTCATGGACATGGCCGCAAACGAGCACGGGGGGTTGCTGGGACTCAACGTAACTCCTTATGCTTTTGCTACCAACATGGACTCCCTCATCGATCTTGTCCAGAGCCGTGCCGAACGGTGGGGCATGGGTCACGAGCACCCACTTTGGCCCCTTGTTGCAGCCTATTGCCGCGAGTTCCTCCTGGATTTCCGCCTCCGTCAGCTCAAAGGGGGTGTTGAAGGGAGTGAGATTGGATCCGCCAAGGCCGACGAACGTCACGTCATCCAAGGCCCGGCACTTGCTGTGCAGGTTCATGTCGTATTTGTCGAGTATCTGCAGTATCTGCTTTGGGTCACAGTTACCCGGAACGGAAAATGCGGCTACCCCCTGCTCTTTGACCCTCTGGAGAAGCCCCTCCGCCACCTCCGGAGGGCCGAAGTTTGTGAGGTCACCTATCAACAGGGCGCAATCATAGCCTCTCTCTAGGAACTTTAGCAGGTTTAGCTCACCGTTCGACGCGCCGTGAAAGTCTGCAGTTATAAGTATCTTCAACACAGCACCGATGGTTAAGGAATTTTTCCTGTTAAAAGGCTTTGGGCCGGCCTCAAACGGGCGGCATCTTGAACAAAAACAGGAGAATATACTCAACTAAAACATACAATTCTTCGTTTTTATCCTTATTTTAAACAATTATTAAATAATAAACCGTTTTGTTCCAATACAATCAAAATTTTAGGAAATTAGTCTGAAATAGTAAAATCTATATAACACTTTGATTAAGTTAGGGTGCTTCAGGTGATTTGATGGTTGCAGACAAGGTGGCTGAAATCTTGAAATCCGTGGAAGACGGGCGGAAAGAGCTTACTGAAATCGAGTCCAAGGCGGTGCTGCAGGCGCGGGGCATTCCCGTAAACCGCACGCAGCTTGCGACCGATGTATCTGAAGCCATAAGAATTGCTAGGGAGATCCACTACCCTGTGGCTCTCAAGGTAGCTTCCCCTGACATCCTGCACAAAAGTGACGCGAAGGGTGTGAAGCTTGGCGTGGGTTCTGAGTTTGAACTCAAGCGGGCTTTTGAAGAGTTAATGAACAATGCCCGGACGTACAACCCTGGCGCAAGAATTCTCGGGGTCACCGTGCAGGAATACGTCCCGCCGGCGCGCGAGGTGATAATCGGGGGGCTGCAGGACAAGACCTTCGGCCCCACTGTGATGTTTGGGCTTGGCGGCATCTGGGTGGAGGTCCTGAAAGACGTGAGCTTCAGGCTTGCCCCGCTGGACCCCGCTGAAGCAAGGGGGATGATTCAAGAAGTTAAGGGGAACCCTGTGCTGACAGGCACCAGGGGTACGCCGCCAGCGGACATTAACGCTATTGCAGACGTGATACAAAAAGTTGGTCAGTTAATAGTCGACTTCCCTGACATCTCTGAGATTGACATAAACCCGATGTTCGTGTTTGACGCGGGAAAAGGCGCAGTTGCGGTTGACGCCAGAATTCTGCTCGGGAGGGCTTAGCTGCACGGAGTTCCCCATGCTGCTGAACTTTAGGAGTGAGCCGGATGCCTGTCAATTTCATACGTCTTTTTGAGCCAAGGTCTGTGGCGGTCGTGGGCGCCTCGGAACTCAAGGGGGCTGGCGCGGCATTTTCGAATGAATTCAAGCTTATCGCGGAAAATGCATCCAAGCTTAAGAAAAAAATTTACATCGTCGACCTTAACCAAAAACTTCCCGGAGCGGTCGGGCTGGGCAAAGTCCCCAAAGGGGTAGACCTAGTGGTCGTCGCGCTCCCTAGAGAGCTGCTGGCAAAAAATCTGAGCAAGATACTCTCCAAAAAAATGGGGGCCCTCGCGCTGACAGAGGAAGAAGTGGACACAAAAGTTGAAAAGGAGTTGGCTAAGAAAAAAGTCATTGCTCTTGGGCCTGGGTCATTTGGGGTCGTGAACACAAAGATTGGCCTTGCTGCAGTGCCTGAAAGTGGCCCATCCTTCAGGTTTGGCGGGATTTCTATCGTTTCTGGAGGCCGCGCATCAACCATCAACATCATTGGGCGCGCCAAGTCATGGGGGGTGGGCATGGCAAAACTTGTCTCCACGGGGAGAGGTCTTTGGATCGGCCAAGCTGAACTCATCCACCACCTGGCCTCCGACAAGGAAACCCGCGTGATATGCATCTTCATCGACGATGTGAAAGATGGCCGAAGGTTAATGAGCGCCGTGAAAGGAGCCTCGGTGAAAAAGCCGATTGTGGTGATGAAATGCGGCCCGCCCGACAAGGTGTTTGAAGGCGCAATAAACCAATCGGGTGGCATCATTGCTGAAAACTTCGGAGACATGCTGGGCGGAGCAGTGGCGCTTGAAAAGTTCTCTGGCATGAATGGAAAAAGAGTGGCGCTGGTCGCAGGCCTTGAGGAGGAGGCAAATCTGGTGGCCGGACAAATGTTGAAAGACGGGCTGGAGCTGGCTAAACCATCCGAAGAGACTTTCAAGAAGATATTGAACAAATGCCGCGGAGCAAGGATGGAAGGATGGGTCTGCCTTGGGAGTGCCGCCAATGTCGATGCGTACAAGAACGCAATAAAGGAAGTCCTCTCTGATGATTCCGTCGACGGGGTTATGGTGGCCTGCGCGGGGGCCGTTGCCCTCACTCCCGATGACTATTCAAAAATGGCGGACGCGGCCGGCAAGTCCAAGGAAAAACCAGTTGTGATAGTGGTTGACGTTAAGTCAGGCGCGGTCGCGAGGGAAGCGCTGGGAGAAAAGAGTTCTCCCATCTACTGGAGCGAGAGGCTTGCTGCAATCGCCCTGAAGATGCTCAAGCTCCGGCATGACATCGTTGAACTAAGCGGAATGCCATCTGAGTAGGGCCTGCCCGCGACCTTTTTTTCCAATTACTTTCTCGCCGTCGAAAATCACGTCGCCGCGGGAGATTGTCGCTGCTATCGCCCCCTTCACTCTCATTCCCTCGTAGGGTGTCCACCCGACTTTGTAGTGCAAGTCTTTTGCGGTGATCTTCACTTTTTTTCTGGTGTCCACGACCACGAGGTCTGCATCGGAACCTTCTTTTATTGTGCCTTTCCGCGGGTAAAGTCCAAATATCTTGGCGGGCCTTGTACAGATGGCTTCGACCATGCGCTCAAGCTTTAGCCTTCCCTCCGCCACTCCTTTTCCAAACATTATTGGCAGCAGGGTCTCTAAGCCGGGGACGCCTGTCTGAGCACTCCAGATGTCTTTCCACCCCACTTCTTTTTCTTCACGAGTCCCAGGCGCATGGTCTGTGACGACTATGTCGATTATCCCGGCCGCGAGCGCCCTCCAGAGCGATTCCCTTTCGTTGGCGCCCTTCAAGGATGGGTTGACTTTTAGGTAAGGGCCCAACCTAGGGACATCTGACTTGGAAAAAATCAAATGGTGTGTGGTGACCTCTGCCGTTACCTCCTTTTTCTTTCTCTTCGCCGCTCTGATGAAGGCGCAGGCCCCACCAGTGGTTATGTGGGCCAGGTGCAGCTTGCACCCGACATCAGAAGCATTTTCAACCACTGCCCTGACGGCTTTTTCCTCTGCTTCTCCAGACCGCGCCTCGTGGTGGGCAAGCGGGTCATTCCTCCCGGATTTGATCAACTTGTCCTGCGTTTCACTTACCATTTTATCGTCCTCCGCGTGGATGAACGTCGTTCCACCGACTCTGCTCACCGCAGCCATGAGCCTCCTCATGTCACGCTGGTTCAGACGATAAGGCGCGCATGTGAACGCCTTAAAGGATTTTACTCCAAGATATGAAAGCTCCCGAACGACCGTTATTGCCTCGGGGGTGAAATTACCCGTATGGAGAGAAAAGTCGACCAAACTATTTTTTTCTCCAGCTGTAACAACTTTCTTCAAATCTTCCGGCGCAAGGACCGGCGTGTCCCAAGGCATCATCACAACTGTTGTCACGCCCCCGGCTGCAGCCGAGGTGCTTCCGCTTTTGAAATCCTCGCGATGAACGAACTTTGGGTCATAGATGTGGGCGTGAGCATCAATCACCCCAGGGATTACGAGCTTTTCCTTGGCATCCATCTCCATTTCGCCCCTTGGCACCCCTGTTACGGAGATTTTTTTGGTAACCCCGTCCTCAATAGAAAGCTCTCCATTGACGATGCCCCGGGGTAACACTAGTCTGGCATTCCTGACAACCAAATCTGGCATGAAATGCACCTATGGGGTCTGTGGTTTCCTTCGCACGGCTGAGAGTGCCGCCCTGATGTCACTGCCGTTCACTGTTTTTGCCCCCCTGTGCTCGCATAGCTTGACGGCCTCCTGAGAAATTTGGACTCCATACTCCTCAAGCACCAGCCCAAGCTCTGCGGCGGCCTTTGGGGAGACCCGCGCGCCTGTGGCCCTCTTGATCACCTTCGCCAGCGTTGTTGGTGAAAATTCAGCCATTGTCCACGATATCCATTAGAAAAACCGACTTATAAAAACCACTTCTCCACCCGAAGATGCAAGAGTAGGTGTCAACCTTTAAATCGTTCTCAACTGTTCTCTTTTGGGAGTAAGATGGCGGACCTGCTGATAAAAAATGGGCTTGTAGTAACCATGGACCGTGACTGCAGAATAATTCCGGATGGGACGATTTCTGTTGAAGACGGGCGGATAAAGTCGTTGAAAAAAGGACGGGCAACTGGAAACAAGGCAGATGAAATCATTGACGCTCGCGGGAAAATAGTAATGCCTGGCCTGGTATGTTCGCATACTCACCTTTATGGAATGCTGCTCCGCGGCGCGCCGCTTAAAATAGAGCCGCCCACGGACTTCTCACAAATACTCCAGAGGGTGTGGTGGCCGATGGACGAGGCCATGGGAAAAGAAGATGCATATGCAAGCGCCGTCATATCCTGCCTCGAGTTCCTTAAGACGGGTACGACCCTTTTCGCCGACACGTTCTCCGGACCAAACTCCATAACGGGGGTACTGGACAAAATCGCCTCGGCTGTTGAGCAATCTGGAATCAGGGGAATACTTGCCTTCGAGGCCACCGAGCGGCACTCCAACGCTGAAGGAACAAAGGGGATGAGGGAGAATGAGAGGTTCATCAAAAAAATGAAGAAAGAAAAGGCGCGCCGTGTGACTGGCATGATAAGCCTCCACGCCTCCTTCACCATTTCAGACGAACTCATCAAGTGGGCTAGGGATTTGGCCAGCCGCTACAAGGCTCCCCTGACTATCCACACTTCAGAGGGGCTCGCGGACTTGTACCACAACTATGAGAAGTTTGGAAAGAGGACGGTGGAAAGATTGAAAGAAGAGGGCCTTCTGGGTCCAGACGTTGTGCTCGCCCACTGCGTCCACGTGAACGACAATGAACTCGAGATAATCAAAAAGATGGGGGCAAAAGTAGCCCACAACCCCATGAGCAACATGCTGAACGCAGTGGGAGTGGCCCCAGTGCCGAAAATGCTCGGGATGGGGATTCCTGTGGGGCTTGGCAATGATGGGTACATCTTTGATGGCTTTGAGAATATCCGCGCGGCATTTTTGTTACACAAGTTGGCTGGACGGGACCCACGCGCCATAACTCCCAGGGAAGTCATGGAGATGGCGACCATCAGGGGAGCCGAACTTTACGGGTTAGGAAACGAGCTCGGGTCTCTGGAACAAGGCAAGCTGGCCGACATCATAATCATCGATCCCTCCATAGCTCCGACACCTGTCACCCCTGACAGCGTGCTTGGGCATCTTGTAAACACTGTAGATGGAGATGACGTGGAAACCACCATCGTGGGGGGGAATGTGCTTATGCGCGAGAGGAAGGTGCTGTCAATGGATGAAGGAGAGGTTGTGAGCATTTCGAGAAAAACCGCGAAGAAGCTGTGGCAAAAGCTCGGCGCTGCGAGGTGAGCCGGGGTGGACCTTTCTGTTGAGATATGCGGCTTGAAGCTCCGGAATCCTATCCTGCCTGCCGCCGGCCCAAACGTTATGGATGGCAACACACTTGTGAAGGCTGCCGAGGGAGGAGCGGGTGGACTGGTCGCGAAGACTGTGGGCGTTAAGCACGCCGAGGTTCCACGCCCCTGTATAGTAAAAATCAAAGACAGTCTGTTAAACTGCGAGTTCTGGTCGGACATTCCTTTGGAAAAATGGATCAAAACAGAGTACCCAAAAGCTAAAAAGACGGGTCTTCCTCTTATCGCAAGCATTGGATACCGCGCGGAGGAAATTAGGGAAGTTGCCCCGAAAATTGTTGATGCCGGGGCAGATGCATTAGAGCTTTCGACACAATACTTGGGGAACGACCCAACATCAGTTGCTGAAGCCACGGAGGCGGCCAAAGAAGTCGTGAAAGTTCCAATCTTCATAAAGCTGAGCCCGAATGTACCCGACATAATACAGTTCGCGGAGGCCGCGGAAAAAGCTGGAGCGGACGGGATAGTTACTGTAAACGCGTTTGGACCGTGTTTGGCGATTGACATTGAGAACGCCATGCCGATGCTCGGGAGTGCCCACGGCTACGGCTGGCTCTCTGGGCCTTCAATAAAACCCCTTGCAATAAGGTGCGTTGCGGACATCGTGCGGTCCGTCAAAATACCAGTAATAGGTGCTGGGGGGATATCCAACGGACGTGACGCTATTGAGTTCATAATGGCCGGAGCATCAGCGGTCCAAGTGTGCACGGCTGCCATTGTGAGGGGACCAAAAGTTTACGGGATAATGGCCGATGAGATGGGCAAGTTCATGCGGGCCAAGAACTACAACGCAATCGAAGACATGAGGGGGGCCGCCCTTAAACACCTCCCAGAACAGCCGCCTCACACGACTGCGAGCCCTGTTGAAGTGATAGAATCCAGGTGTACCGCATGCGGCCTATGCGAGCGCCACTGCCCCTACGACGCAATCCACGTGAAGGGTAAAGTGGCCCGAGTTGATCCCGCAAAGTGCTACACCTGCGGACTCTGCGTCTCTGTTTGCCCAACCAGAGCCATCAGGTACTCTTGGTAACGTTGTGCTCGTCTAAAACAAACTGTCTAAAAACGCCTCCAAAGTTCTGAAGCCAATTGAGTGGTTTTTTGAGCGATGGATTTCTCGTCTAGCCCTACCAATTTTTTATCGTGCATCAAAATTTTTCCGTTACATATTGTCGTGTCTACCGTTGCATCAACCAGCCCAAAGATCAGATGGCCTAAAAAGTTGTTCTCATTCAAGATGGTGGGGGAAAGGTAGTCCACCAAAATTATGTCAGCTGGAGCACCACTTTCTATTTTTCCTACGCTCCAGCCAGTTGCCCTTTGCACAATTTTGGGGTTGTTTTCCAAAAGCATTGCGGGCGCTTCCAAAAATGCAACCCGCGGGTCTTGCTTTACGTGGCGATGGAGGAGGTATGCACATCTCATCTGAGCAAGCATGTCTGAGTTCATCCCATCTGTGCCCAAGCCTACTTCAATCCCTTTTCTCATCATCCCCAAGACGTCGGCGCAGCCCACGGCATTGTTCATGTTTGATTCTGGGTTGTGAACCACGTTTGTGCCTGTGGCTTTCAAAGTGTCCATCTCTTTTTCATTGATGTGGACGCAGTGCACAGCGATTGATTTCTCTCCCAATGCACCATGTGAATTCAACCTTTCGATCACCCTCATGTTGTATTTTTTCACATTTTCATCTTGGTCTGCTTTGTCCTCGGCGCAATGAACGTGGATCCCGACTCTGAATTTTTTTGCGAGCTGAACAGACCTGTCCAGTGTATCATCATTCACCGTAAATGCGGCGTGTAGACCGACCATTCCTTTCACGAGTTGCGACGGTTTGGATTTAAGCAGGGAAAGGAAGCGTTCGTTTTCTTTCAGCCCCTCTTGCCCCTTCCCGTAGCGGTCAGATGTTCCAAAACACAGAGAGGCCCGGATTCCAACTTCCTCCACTGCCCGGGCGATTTCATCCAGGCTCCCCCTTTGAAAAGATTGGCTTTCGTGATGGTCGATAATTGTGGTGGTTCCATTTCTCACGCACTCGATCAGGGGAACCAACGAGCTGTAGTAAATATCCTCCTTGGTCAGAGCGTTGTCCAACTTCCACCATAGCTTCTCCAATATTTCCACAAAATTCTTCGCGGGCTCGCCTGGGATTGCCATTCCCCTGGCAAAAGTGGAATAGAGGTGATGATGGGTACAAATCAGGCCCGGCATTACTACCTTTCCTGTCGCGTCAATGACTTCCTCGACCCGGTGCTTTCCGCCAGCTTCTTTTTCAACACTTGTGATTTCTCCATCCTGAATGGCCACATTTCCTCGCTTGAGAATCCGTCGTTCATTGTCCATCGTTACTATTAACCCGTTTTTTATCACTATACTTGTCATGTGGTTCCTCCACCTAACATTGATTTGCAAGTTGTCATAAAAACTATTGGCTTCGGGCAAATGGCAGGAATGGCAAAGATGTTGTAACCCCTTTTAGGATTACGTACATCTCTGCTGGGCCAACCAAAGAAAACTCTCCTTTGAAATCCTTTTTCAATTCCATACGCTTAATTCTAAAATCGGGAGACAATTCAAGTCTCACCCACTCGTTTTCAAACGTCATTTCTTTGGTCCCGTTCCCCATGAACAGACTTGACTCTTTTCCGTTCTCCCGCCTTCGGATGATCCACTCCTCCCCTTTTCTCTCGATGTGAAAAGCGTTGTCGTCTTCTCTTCCAAAGTCACTCCTCTCAAAGAACAGCTTGGGCTTGTCCATGTAAGGTTTTCCATTGTGCACGCAGAAGGTCGCGCAGTTGCCACACTGGTTGCAAAAGTCTTGGACATGGAGAATCTGCCTAGTCTGTGAAATTCGGAAAATCTCATCGCCGGACTCCTTTAATTCTCCCTGTCGGCTGGAGACCTTGGGTAGCCTCAGACTCGTGGGGGAAACAAAGAAAGTGTAATTAGCCCGATTGGGGCACACCTCCACGCACTTGTCGCAAAAGCTGGAGCATTGCATGCACCTTTCTGCCTCTTCCTGCGCCTCTTTTTCCGTCAACACTGCCTCGACAAGGTCAAAGCCGCCGCGCTTTTCTGGAGGGAGCATGGATCTCTTGTGCTGTGCCTCTTTTCTCGCTCGGACGCGTTTCACCTGCACGATGTCTTCTTTTGAAAGTGCTGAAAGTTTCCTATCTGGCAAACCAGCTTTTACGCCCAACTGTCGGCAGATTGCCTCTGCAGCCCGCCTTCCGTCAGCGCACGCCGCGATGATGGTTTCTGGCCCCCGAACGACATCCCCTCCAGCATAGACCCGCTCATGCCCTGTGAGCCCGGTCTGAGGGTCCACGACAATTGTGCCGTCATTGTTCAGGGAAATTGAGCTTTTGTTGAAGAGGGAGACATCTGGACGCTGCCCGATGCCTGCTATTATGGAATCGGCCTCAATTTGGAATTCACTGCCTTCGATGGGAACTGGCCTTCTCCTACCGTCTGGGCCAGCCGATCCCAGTTTGTTCCGGATGCACTCTAAGGCCGCGACCCTGCCGTTATCGAGGATAATTCTGTTGGGTGCGGCCAGCTCTTCTATAGTTATTCCTTCCTCGAGGAGTTCCTCAACCTCCTCTTCTGCGGCCGGCATCTCCTCGCGGGTCCGCCTGTAGACTACGACCACCGGCCCGCCTGTGAGCCGCTTGGCCGTCCTAGCAGCATCCATGGCCGTGTTCCCACCACCTATCACCAGAACTCTTTTGCCCAAGTCAACCCTTTCGCCCCGGCTCACCCGCTCTAGAAAATCGAGGGATTTGTAAACTCCCTTTCCATCTTCACCTTCGATACCTAGGCGGGCGTCTTGTGAGAATCCCGATGCTACGTAAACGGCGTCGAAATTTTGATTTAGAAGCTCCTCAGGGGGCGTGGAAATGGGATGGGAAAGCTCGATCTTCACGCCCAGCTTCTTTATGCGCTCGATGTCAGTTTCTACGACCTCTTTTGGCAGTCTGAATGCTGGAGCAATGGCCAACATTCCACCTGGCCGGTCTTTAGCCTCATAGACCACCGCTTCAATCCCATTAACTGCCAAGAAGTAGGCTGCAGCCAGCCCAGCGGGGCCACTGCCAATCACTGCGACCTTGTGACCACTCTTTTCTGCTACCTTAACAGTTGCCTTCCCCTTCTCGGCGGCGAACCGCTTCAGCGCCCGGATGGCTACGGGCTCGTCGTAGTTGTTTCGCGTGCATCTGGTCTGGCATAGATGGGTGCAAACGTAGCCTGTTACCATGGGCAACGGATTGCGAGATAGAATAATCTCCAATGCCCTATCGTATTCTCTCTGGGAAATCATCCGCGCGTACTCTGGCACATCCTGGAGGACTGCACACTGCTCCATGCAGGGGGTATTGACGCAATCAAACAAGTCCAGCTTTGATTCGACCTTGGGGAGACCATATGGATGGTAGCTCTTTTTGTATCGCGGGTCATCCAAGGCCCGAGCTGCCTCAAGTTCTAGGTTGGCCAGCTTGTTCTTGGCGAGTTCCTCCAAGCTCTTAACTCCCCGGCTGCGCATATCCCTTTCCAAGTTTTCCAAATATTGGGTCGAATTGGCGTAACCGCCTGGTTTTAGAAGATCGGAGACTGTGGATATAGACCAAGCGCCGGAGGATAGGATGGACGTGACATTCAGCGCGTCGGCGCCTGCAGAGAAGGAGACTTTCAGGTCGCCGCCAAACTCTTTGGAGAGCTTGTGGAATAGATTGATGGTTATTGGGTAGAGTGCGCGTCCCGACATGTACATTTCATTGCCGGGGAGATTGCTCTTGTGATTTACCGTGGCTAAGGTGTTGCTCAGCTTGACCCCAAAAATCAGGCCCCGTTCATTGGCGACCTTCTGCAGGGCCCTGATCAATTTAACTGCAAGGTCATACTTCAGATCGTGCTCGAACACGGCGTCGGGGATGTTGATCTCCTTAAAACCAAGTTGGTCGTGGAGGATGCTAATCACCTTATCTTTGCCCAGCAGAGTTGGGTTCAGTTTGACAGTCGTGTGAAGCCCCCTTTCTTCCATCAGGTGCCTGCTAATTTTTTCTATTTCACCAGGGGGGCAGCCGTGCATTGTAGAAAGGGTAACGCTGTTTACGATTTTGGCGGGAATCTCTATGTCAGCGAACTGGGGGAACTTTTCTTTCAAAACCTTCCTAATTTCGGAGATTTCCTTGGACGCGTCTTGCAGCCTGTCCATAAAATGGACCATTGGGGGACTCTGGATTCCTTTCAAATCATAACCGACGCTCATGTTGAAGACAGTTCCGATGGGAACTTTGCCTTCAAAGCCGAGGATTCTATGAAGAATGTGGATCAATGCCCAGGCCTTTACGTACTCCCACGCGGATTGGTCTAGCTTGAGCTCCTGGGAAAATTCCACGTTGTACCCTTCGTCCTCCATGTCGATGCAGGGCCGGGGAATCGTCAGTTCATCCATTATCTGCACTGTTTTCAGCTCAATGAACCTGGCACCACATAACCACGCGGAAACGATGTTCTGTGCAAGTTGGGTATGGGGGCCCGCTCCCGGCCCGATCGGCGTAGCCATGTACTGCCCAAAAACGTTCGGGTTGGCATGGGGACTGTCCTTTTTTGGGGTATAGAAAAGAGCGCGTTGGATCCCAAAGATGGACTGGTTCTCTTCAAGCTCCGTAAGAATCCAGTTTAGGAGCACTTCAAAGGATTGGGGTTTCATGTCGTCCAAACTACCACTCTTTGGACTAGAATTGTCTGTATAAAAATCTTTTATCCCTGGCCCTTACGTTGACGCTGAAAACTACGATAAACTTTTAATCATCTGTCTCAACAAGAATTCGGTCAAATGGCGAAGTACTCTGTCAATGGCTACACCTGCGGACTCTGCGTCTCTGTCTGCTCAACTGGGGCCATCAGACACTTGTGGTAAGCGGGTCGTTATGTTGGAGATTCTTTTCTGGTCCATTCTCATTTTCCTCGCCAGACTAATCGATGTCTCCATGGGCACGATGAGGATGATACTCCTCGTCAGGGGGAGGCGAGGGATAGCGGCCGTTTCATCGTTCTTTGAAATAATGATTTGGATACTGGCGGTGAGCCGTGTAATCACACAACTGGACAACTGGTATTACATTTTTGCCTTCGCCCTTGGCTTTGCCTCCGGGAACTTCCTCGGGAGCTACATAGAGGAAAAAATTGCTCTCGGCTACATGTTCGCGTACATAGTCCCGAAAAAACGCGCTAAAAATTTAGCCGATGAACTCAGAAGAGCTGGATTCGGGGTGACGGTTGTGCCGGGACACGGCTTGAAAGGCCTAGAGATGGTTTACAATGTTTTCTTTAAGCGCCGAGACACGAAGAAGCTTATGGAAATTGTAAAAAAACACGACTCTTTTTTCACAATGATTGACGTGAGGACCGAGCGCGGAGGTTATTTTGGGAGCGCGCGCAAGGGAAAGTAAGGGACAAAAATGATAGGGGATATCAAGCTTCTCAACATGGCCGCCGAGCGTTTGGAGAGAGGACTGAAAATAGGGGTCTGCACTGTGGTGGAAAAGATAGGCTCTGGTCCGTCGGAAGTGGGTCGGAAAATGTTGGTGTCAGAGGATGGAGAGATTATCGGAACCATAGGCGGCGGCGAGTGCTTTGAACGTGCGCTTGTGCAAGCGGCACTTAAGGCCGTCCGGAAAGGCAGGACAAAGAGCGTCAAGTTCTCTTTTTATGGAGGGGCGAAAGAAGGTGAGCTGGACACAGGACTGTGGTGTGGAGGAGCGATGACGGTGTTTGTGGACGTGGTCGAACCAACCCCCAAGCTGGTGATCATAGGGTCTGGGCACGTTGCTCTGCCGACATACAAGGTGGCGGAAATGCTGGGATTTGATGTGACGGTCGTCGACGACAACGAGGACACCCTGACCAAGAAGAGGTTTCCAAACGCGAAGCTGGTTTTTAACCGGGACTTTGAAAAGGCCCTGAAAAAGTTGAAGGTTGACAAAAATGCTTACGTGGCGATAGTGCACGGGGAACCAAGGCACGACCTTGCAGCCCTGCGAAGGTTCATCAAGATGGACGTGGCCTACCTTGGGGTTCTCGGCAGCGGGCACAAGATAGCCAAGCTGAAGAAAATCTTGGCAAAAGACGGAGTTGCAAAGAAGAAAATCGACGCCGTGAGTGCCCCCATAGGGCTGGACCTGAGCGCCAGGACCCCAGAGGAAATCTCCATAAGCATAGCCGCTGAACTGGTAAAGGAACGAAGAACCAGCCGCAGGAGCGCGAAATAAATGCTAATGATGAAGCCGCATTTCAAGACAAACATCCGCGGGCAGCTGATGATCGGGGAAATCAGCGCTGTGGACTTGGCCGAGCGATTCGGGACGCCGCTTTACATCATGGATGAACAGAGAATTAGGGACAATTTCCACAGGTTCTACAAGGCCTTCGCTGAGAGATGGCCAAGCGTGCTCGTCTGCTATGCCCTTAAAGCCAATTCAAACTCGGCTGTCGTGAAAATTCTTCAAAGCGAGAAGGCTGGTGCAGACGTTAGTTCTGAAAATGAGCTCAGGATAGCGCTTCAGGCCGGCATTCCTGGCAACAAGATGGTTTTCAACGGCAACCACAAGAATTCCAGGGAGCTTGAAATTGCCATAACCAACGGCGTCCTGATCAATGTTGACGGCTTCCAAGAGCTGGAGGCTGTGGACAGGATTGCCCGACGTTCGAAGAAAAATGCCAGAATAAGCCTCAGGGTCAACCCGGCCATAGAGGCCCCCACCCATCCTTACATAGCTACCGGCGTCAGGGAAAGCAAGTTTGGTTTTGATGTGGCGAGCGGGCAGGCTTTTGAGGCTTACGCGAAGGCATCCAGAATGGAGAATGTTGAGGTTGTCGGGATACACGCGAACATAGGCTCCCAAATTTTGGACTCCTCGCCTTTTGAAGAAGAGGCGGAGAAGCTCATGGAGCTGGTCGCGCTCGTGAAAGAGCGGCTGGGGATTTATATCTCGCATGTCGACTTTGGCGGCGGTATAGGGATTCAATACAAGCCTGAAGAAAAGGGGCTGCAACCCGATGAAGTGGCGGAAAGAATCACGGGCGTCGTGAAGCGGATGGTGGAAGAAAAGGACCTGGCGAGGCCCATTCTCATGTTCGAGCCCGGGCGGTACATAGTGGGCGATGCAGGTGTACTTCTGGCCCGCGTCGGGTATGTGAAGGAGCGGCCTGGGATGACGACTTGGATTTCGCTGGACGCTGGGATGAACGCGCTCATCAGACCCGCGCTATACGGTGCGTATCACCACATAGAAATCGCTAACAAGATACTGGAGAAAAACGAGTTCACGTACAATGTCGCCGGTCCCCTGTGCGAGTCGGGGGACTTTCTGGGAAAAGACAGAAAGCTGCAGAAGGTCGTGCAGGGCGACCTCGTGGCGGTCTTCGATGTCGGGGCGTATGGCCTATCTATGTCGAACCAGCACACAGTTCAGCCGAGGCCGGCCGTGGTCCTTGTGAACGGCAAGAATGCAGAGGTTGTCAGGCGGAGAGAAACATTCGAAGACCTGACAAGGCTTGACCAAATCCCTGGCTGGTTGAAATGAAGCGAATAGCTGTCAAGTTTGGCGGGACGAGCGTCGGCAACATGGAGCGCGTTCGGTTGGCTGCCAAAGCAGTTTACAGGGAATTCAAGAAAGGAGTCCAGGTGATCGTGGTAGTTTCGGCGATGGGACACACTACTGACTCCCTGATAAAATCCGCCAAGACAATCTTCGGAGATTTCAGCGATGAGGAGATCGATTACATCATGGCTCTTGGGGAAAGGGCCAGCGCCAGGATATTTGCGGCCGCGCTCAGGGAACTCGGCGCTAAGTCGGTGGCGATAGATCCGCTGGACAAGCGATGGCCGGTTGTAACGGACGAGAACTTCAGGATGGCGGACATAGACCTGAAAGAAACCACCGGACGCGCGAAAAAACACTTGGCACCACTATTGAAAAAGGGAGTAATCCCAGTCGTCTGCGGCTTCCTTGGGAGGAGCAGAGAGGGGAAAATAACTACGATCGGGCGCGGGGGAAGCGACATAACGGGGTTCCTGATGGGGGAGTGCCTCGGCGCGGACGAGGTAGTCATAGTCACAGATGTCGAGGGGGTGATGACCGCAGACCCGAACAAGATTCCTGACGCCAGGACACTCAAAACAATCACTGTGGAGGAGATGAGGGATCTGGCAAGGTTTGGTGCCCAGGTCATGCACCCGCGCGCCATGGCCTACAAGGACCCGGACATAAGCGCCAGAGTCGTACACTACAGGCATGGTGATTTATCCATTCGGGGCACCACAATAATTGGACCAAAAAAAGGTGAGTTTGTGGGCGTCAGGCTGCATGAAAAGCCGTTGGCAATGCTGACCGTGGTTGGGGAGGAGATGCAGACCACCCCTGGAGTGCTGGTCAAAGTGACGGCGCCGCTCAGCAGAGCTGGGGTTAACATCTTCGGGGTCTCCATAGGGCCGAGGTCGTTCTCGATATATGTTGCCGAAGCACAGGCGAAAAAAGCGCTGCAGCTCATGCACAATACTATAACCGGAAACGAGCTGATGAAGTCGGTGACCGGCGAGGTCGGGCTGGCATTGATAATCGCGGAAAGCGAGAAGTTCATCTACACGCCGGGAGTCATTGCGAGGCTGACCGAACCACTTGCCAAAGCGAAGATAAACATAATTGAGATACTGTCGAGCAGGACATCAATAAGCTTCTTCGTGAACTGGGACGATAGAGATTATGCCCTTAAGCTGTTCAGACAGGTGATGAAGGAGATAGAGGGATAAAATGTTTGATGGCGCCTACACTGCGATGGTCACACCTTTCGACAAAAAGGGGCAGCTTGATGAAGAGGGACTACGCGAGAATGTAAAGTTCCAGATTAAGAAGGGGATTCAGGGGCTTGTTCCTGTTGGGACGACAGGTGAGTGCTCGACGGTTTCTTACGAGGAACACAACAGAGCGATTGAGGTGGTTGTTGACGCTGCCGGAGGCAAGGTGCCCGTCCTGCCGGGGACTGGGAGCAACAGCACATGGGAAGCGATAATGCTGACGCAGCACGCAAAAGAGGTCGGGGCGGACGGGGCCCTACTCGTGGTGCCGTACTACAACAGGCCGACACAGCCTGGGCTTTACGCCCACTTCAAGAAGATAGCTGAAGAGGTTGACATCCCACAGGTGATTTACAACATCCCGTCCCGCACAGGCGTCAACATGCTGCCGGAGACCATGGCGAAGCTTGCGAAGCTGAAGAACATCGTGGGAGTGAAGGAGGCCACGGGAGACATGAACCAAGTGAAGAAGATAATCGAGCTCACGAAGGGAGAAGATTTTATCGTGACTTCAGGAAACGACTCCGACACGCTTGAGGTGATCAAGCTCGGCGGCGTGGGCGTGATTTCCGTGGCGTCGAACATAGTGCCGGCAGAAGTGGCAGAACTTACGGCACTGGCGAGAAAGGGGGATTTCGCCGGGGCAAAGAAGCTCAACGACGAACTTTCTCCGCTTTTCAAGACCCTGTTTATCGAGACGAACCCCGGCCCCGTGAAGACCGCTATGAATATGATGGGTATGGCGGCGGGCGGGTTCCGGCTGCCTCTGGTGGAGATGGAGCCGGAAAACAGGGGGAAGCTTAGAGCGGTTCTCGCTGAGATGGGGCTTCTAAAATGATTCGAGTAGCTCTCTGTGGCGCTTGCGGGCGAATGGGCAAGATGATTATACAGCAGATTTCAAAACAGGGAGACATGAAACTTGTCGCTGCCATGGACGCCCCTGAGAACCCAAATGCTGGGGCAGACGCTGGAGAACTTGCGGGCGTGGGAAAGCTTGGCGTTAAGATTGTTGGGGCAGACAAATTGACCGAAATTCTGAAGCAGTCCAAGCCCGACGTTCTGGTGGACTTCACAAGCGCCGGCGCAGCCGTGGAAAACGTGAAGGCGGCTGCGGAGGCCGGGATTGCGGTGGTCGTGGGCACCACCGGGTTCACGGAAGAACAGAAAATGGAAATCAAAAAATATATCACGAGAAAAAAAATCCGTGCTGTAATCTCGCCGAACATGTCCGTGGGGGTCAACGTCTTTTTCAAGCTGGTGGGCGAAGCCGCCAAGAGGCTCGGCAGCGACTACAAGGCCGAAATAGCGGAAGTCCACCACATACACAAGAAAGACGCCCCCAGCGGAACCGCAAAGATGGCGGCGCAGGTGATTGCGAAGGAGCTAGGCTGTAGTGTCGACGAAATCAAAATAAAATCCATAAGGGAAGGAGAGGTCGTCGGGGACCACATGGTGACCTTCTCCGGCCCGTTTGAGCTTGTGGAGATCACGCACAAGGCCAAGAGCCGGGAGACTTTCGCTGCCGGGGTTGTAAAGGCGACCCGTTACATTGCTGAAAAAGGCAAGCCCGGTGTTGTTGAAGATATGCGGAACGTTCTGGGGCTATGAATCCGCAAGCTCAGACATCGGGGGCTTGACGCTTTTTTGGTTAACATTGTACAACTCATTCTGACCCATGATTACAAAACGCTTATCCCCGCCACGCTCAGCAGGAACAACACCCCGAAGAAGATGAACACTGCCCCGGAAAATATCTTGATGTACCCGAGCGGCACAACTTTCGGCAGCCTGCTCCCAATAATCACAGCTATTCCCATCAGCAAAGCGTATGCAAGTAAAGCCCCAAAGAAAATCAAAACTGGAGAACCAGTTCTGGCTGCCAGGGCCAGCGTGGAGAACTGGGTCTTGTCACCGAGTTCCATCACAGCCACCATTACGAAGTCAGGGGGCAAACTTCCCGCGCCTTGATTTGATCTCCTTCTCTTCCCCAGAAGCCAAGGTTAGAATTCCAACCTATGAAAATGAAAGCGCCGACCATGCTAATTAGCTGGGTTGGGAATAGTTCCCCCAAGACTGTCCCAGCCAGTATACTTGCGCCATCCACCGGTGCCACCGCTAGGATTGCTCCTGCAAAAACGGACAGCGCCTTGTATCTCGTGGACAGCGTTATCGCGGCGAGCTGCGTTTTGCCTCCAAGTTCAGCGACCGCGACCACGCCAAAAGCTGACAGGAACGGCGTCAAATCCATTTAAATGCCCAATCTTGGCAGGCTACCTCAAAGGTTTGTGGTATGGGCACGGGCGCCCGGCTCTGCAGAACCTGCACTTCTCCTTCTTTGGCGGCTGTGGCAGAGGCCCGACCATATGGCCGTATTTCCTACGCGGCAATCCAACACCGAAACCTCTCGCATCGTCAGATTAATAAATGCCCGCAACAAAACAGAGCGAGGCGAAAAAATGGCAAAAATCCCTGTGGGCATCCTAGGCGCGACTGGAGAGGTCGGGCAGAAGTTCATAATCAACCTGCAGAAGCACCCGTGGTTCGACATAAAGGCGCTTTACGCGTCAGAAAAATCCGCTGACAAAAACTATGAAGATGCCGTTGGCTACGGAAAGGAAACATCGAGGTGGTTCTGCCACGAGGAGCCGCTGAAAAAGGTCCTTGACATCGAAGTCAAAAACCTGAACAAAGTCGACGCGGCCGAGTGCGGACTTTTCTTCTCCGCCCTTCCATCCGAGGTGGCATTCGAGGAGGAGGGGAGAGTCGCGAAAGAAAAACCAGTCGTCAGCACGGCGTCAGCATACAGATATTTCGACGACAGCTTCACATACCTCCCCGGGGTAAACGAGTCCCACACGAACATGATAAAGGTTCAGCAGAAGTCGAGGGGCTGGAAAGGCTACGTCGTCCCACAACCCAACTGCACGACCATAGGGTTGGTTATGTCCCTGAAGCCGCTCTATGACGAGTTCGGGCTAAAAAGCGTCACCATGGCCTCGATGCAGGCCGTTTCTGGCGCCGGCTATGCTGCTGTCACGGAATGGTCCAAGCAGAGGAAGGCTGAAGCTGGCGGCCTGCCATGCGAGTTGAACAACTATGTGCAGAAGACCTTTGAGGGCAACGTTATCCCTTACATCAAGGACGAGGAGTCAAAGGTCAAAAAAGAGACGGTCAAGCTTCTGGGAAAATTCTCTAACGGTAAAATAACGCCGGCTGACTTCAAGATAACGTGCAAATGCAACCGCGTCCCGGTGATACACGGGCACACTGAATCAGTCTTCATCCAGACGGCCAAGAGCTGCTCGGTCGATGACCTGAAGAAGGCTTGGAGGGGCTACAGGAGCGAGCCGCAGAAGTTGGGCCTGCCTCTGGCGCCAAAACAGCCGATAGTTGTGATGGAGGAAGCTGACAGGCCACAGCCCAGGTTTGATTCTTACGTGGAGAACGGGATGGCGGCGGTCATCGGTGGGGTGGAGGCAAATGTTTTCGAAAACGGTTTCCAATACACGGTGCTTTCTCACAATGTTGAACTCGGCGCGGCGAGGGGCGCGGTGCTGGCCGCGGAGTATCTGTACAAGGCCGGACTAATCAAGTGAAGGATGCTGAAGGAATTGCAACTTCAGTAATTGCGCTGGTTGTTGTTTTGGCGGTCGTGGCTGGCGCCGGCGCATACTTGCTTGCGACGCAGGCGGGGGGCCTGTCAAAAGCAACGGCCTCGTCCCCCCCACGGCAACCTTTACTGAGGACTCAAGTTTTAGTTGGTCCGAAGGCAGCATCTCATCAACGCACAAAATCGGGAACAAGTATTACACTTACTACGCCGGGATGGGAGTCTCGGTCGCCGAGTATTCGAACGGGAACCTCACGAACATCGCCAACCACATTTTGGATTTTCAGGGCTTGAACGCCGACCCGACTATAACCATCTTTGGCGAAAATGATTACAAGATGTTCTTCAAGACGCAGGTAAATCAATGAACCTTACCAGTAGTTTTTTTGCGTTTTTTCTTCTCGCCGACACTTGGTTCCAGAATTAAGCCCGCCCTCTTCAACGACTTGAACATCTCCCTCAGCGTCCTCTTCTCCTTTATCTTGCCTTCGACGAGCACTAGGATTGTGATGGCCCCGACTATCACGTAAAGCATCCAAGGCTCCGGTAGAAACCCTCCGACGCTTGAAAGCGCGACTGTCCAGAAGATGCTGGATGCTGCTGCGCCGGCCGCCACGGAAAAGAATATTGTCGACAATTTTATGTTCATGATGGAGGCGAGGAGTGCCGCCCAAGAGACGCCCAGAAGGAAGGTGAAGCCGAAAACCGCTGTGCCAAGGCTCCATCCCTTGAACTTGCGCTCGAACTCCTCCAGACCCTTCATGGCAACTTTTTCCAGCCTTTTCGTCGCCTTTATTTTGCCGAAAACCACTCTGGTGATGCGGTTGAAGTAGTGGAACTCGTATCTCAGCAGCCGCAGTATCCCGAACCAAACCGGCACCAGCGCCACGTGGAGGGCGCTGACGATTGCCGCGGTTTCCAGCGGAGGGATGCCGTTCGCCAGCGAATAAGATGCGCCTGCCATCGGGCCGAACAGGAAGAGTATGCCGAACAGCCACAGGGCAACTTCCATTTTGACACCGATTACTCTCTCGCGAAAACCTATAAACAAATGTTGTTTGCGCTCGCCTGCTGGGATGTCAAACGTTTGCCACGCTATTATGCCAAACGTTCACCACGGCCTGCAATGAATCTCAAACGTTTGCCACCATTTATACGAGCCAAAACTTCCAGCACAGTTCTGGTCGTAAGTCCAGTATATCTGGCGATATCGTGCTTGGTTTTCAAGCCAATTTTAATTGCTGTTTTAACTTTCATCTCGTTCTCATGCGGGTTTGTCCTTAGAGGCTGAATTTTGACTGCCGCAGAAAGACGACTCGCCAGCTCTTTCCCTAACTCGGTGACTGAATATGTAGTGTGGAAAGATTGATTTTTGATCAACAGTCCTCGTCGAATTAATTCTCTAATCCGCCACAATGTTGATTCTTTAGATATTTTAAGTATCGATGCCAGTTCTCCGCTCGTAAAATTCCGTGAGAACTCGTTTGAGGCAACCAATGCAATTTCCCACGCTGCTGCCTTGTAAGAGTTGCAAACGCTCTCGAGCCTTTGCTGATGAGTTGCCATTGCAATGCCAACCTCCCGCAATTTCAGCAAATCTTCTCGTTTGCCTATCCTCAAGTAATACTTGTCGCCGTAATCTGGCACATGATAAGTGAAGACACTGGACTTTACATCGCTCGCTCAACAAACGTTGCATATCCTTCATGAACGAAAAATCGCAGCTGTGTAATCTCACTTCCTTCTTGCCCGTTGTGGGATTGCAAACAGAACCTTCCATTGCAAAAACTTCACTCACATAAACTTTCACCACACTTTGGGGAGAATTGAATACCCACTGCGGTATACTTTAAGCGTCTACAGACGTTGGTACGCCAAAAAAATCATGCATAAATGTGGCCAGCGTTTTGTTTGCCACTTGGAGTATTGTAGTCCCTGTTTTGTCAATCCATGTACGCACATGTTGGATACCAAAAAGTTCTTGCAGCAAATCCTTAAACACAATTATTTTTGTTGGATCTTTTTTCTGACTGAACATAACTGAATTGATGTCTTTTGGTATAGACCCATCTGGCATCATCCCAACTAGCAGGGCAACTTTTTCATCCAGAGAAAACGGGACACTGACAACAATTCCATTTCTACACCTCCCCAATAAAAGAAACAATTTATCGCTACTCAGTCTTTTTACTGAAAAACATGCCAAATCATCAAGCGTCAACTTATGGTACACTTTTTCACCGTTCATTAGGGGTCGTGCTTTTTTAAGCCGATTTTGGGGAGAGAAGTCAGCGAAAGTATTGTTTCGGAAAAATACGAAAGCAACCAAATATGGAGGGATAGCGGGGGGTGGAATCTCCGAAAGCGGCCTTGCGCCACTTCCTCTTGAACCACCGACCTCCGGGTTATGAGCCCGGCGGGCACTCCATGCTGCCCTACCCCGCTACCACAACTTCTTTCTCATCTGGGGTAAAATGGCTTGCGCTCAAGCCTTGGCCGGTGGCGCCTGCGCGACCGTCGCCGGGGAAATCAGCTTTCGCAGCATCCCGCCCAGCATCGCCCCAGAACCGACCACCGCGATTATGAAAAAGATGTCGAGGATTGTGGCAATCATCAGCGACGACAGCAGCTCCTCGGCAGCAACAGTGCGGCCCAGCGTCTGCGTGAGCGTGGAAAGTATTGGAGAAACCCCGCGGATTACAAGCGTGGCCGCGTTTGAAATGACAAGGCCTGCCTCAAGCAGCAACCCGTTGACGGCCCCTGCCCTGAAGTGGCTCCATCCCGCCGCAACCTCACGCGATAGGAAATATCCCGTCAGGACCCCGCCGAGCAGGTAGGAAAGAAGCCAAGCTTTAAAGAGTATCAGACAACCACCGCCGAAAACCACCCCGTAAACCACCGGCTTGAGGTAGCGCTTCCTGTCTAGGCCCCTTGACATCAGGAACAGCGACACCTCTAGCACCAGGCCCGCGGTGACGCTGTAAATCAGGAAGAACTGCGCGTCGTCCATGCATCGCCCTACGCGGCGGCGGATAAACGGCTTTTGTCTGCCAAGAATCAGGATTGGCTGTACATCATCTCTTGCTCTTGGTGATGGAGATGCCCTGCCACGTCAGCCTCATCTTCACTTTTCCTTTGGGGGCGAGGCCCAATTCCTTCGCCATGACTCGCGGGATCGAAACAACCAATGACCCACCTATCTTTTTCAGCTCCCGCTCCTCCTCCAGCCGCGGCTTCCATAACCCCAGCCTTGTCGCCTTCTCCTGCGCCCGCACCACTTGCTTTGCAGCGTAAAATTCCTCCCCGCACTTTGAGCATTTGTCCACCTCCAACTCCGGCTCAACCACCACCTGCCCCACGACATACGGCGCGCTGGCTCGCCTGATCTCACCCCCGCAGACGGGGCAGCTCCTGAGGTACCTTCCCGCCATCATAACACCTTTCCCGTCGTTTGCCCGATGTTTATCACGACTATCTTGTCGCCCAGCTCGGCGTACCTGATTAGGACGTACTTTCTAGCGAACCTGTCCTGCGCCAGCCACTTCCCGGCCCTTCTGCTCTCGAGTTTTTTCTTTCATCATCTATCGCCGCCGCCAGCCTCTGAACAGACATGCCGAGGTGGTCCATCTCCCGCCACGCCGATTTGGTTATCACTAGGCGCTTCCTTTTTGTGTATAACATTTGTTTAACCTCTATTTAACTTTTTACAGTTCCGCCATCCATTTTCGCACAATCATCCGACGGAGCTTTGGGTGAGGGGCCTATATAAAGGGAAAAATTTCAGGTTGATGGGTATCTCGATGGGAACTCAAATGTTCGGATGGGCCGGGACAGTTTTGCGTGTCGATCTGGCGAGGGAAAAAGTGGTAAAGCAGCCCCTAGACAAAAAGACGGCTGCCGACTTCATAGGTGGCAGAGGGATAAACAGCAAAGTTCTTTTCGACGAGATTAAGCCGGGGATAGACCCGCTGGCCCCTGAGAACATCATGTGCTTCGCGGTCGGACCTATGACAGGGACATCGTTCACGAGCACAGGCAGGATTCAGGTGAGCACCCTCTCACCATACAGCTACATCCTGGGGGACGGCAACTCAGGGGGATTCTTCCCGTGGTTCCTGAAGCTTGCTGGCTACGACCAGATAGTGGTGACTGGGCGGGCGGGCGGGCCGAAGTACATCTTGATAGATGATGACGAGGTGGAAATCAGGGACGCCTCCGACCTGTGGGGCAGGGACACCTGGGAGACCACTGACATGCTGAAAGAGAAACATGGAAAAGAGTTCAGAACGGCGTCCATAGGGCAGGCCGGCGAGAATCTTGTCCGGTTCGCCTCCACGATGTTTGATAAGTACTGCTCGGCAGCCCGCGGGAGCGGCGCCGTGATGGGCTCCAAGAAGCTTAAGGCCATCGCGGTTCGGGGGACGAAGAAGGTCCAATTGGCTGACAAGGAGGGGGCGGAGAAACTGGCAGCCGAAGAGAGAAAGTTCTTTCTCACCGACCCCACACAGCGGAAAATCGCCAAATATGGGACCCACTTAGGGATGCTCGGGTGGTGGCCCGGCTACAGGTACTTCAAGCGCTATCTGTCCGAGAAAGATGTGCCGGAGGATCTGAAGCCGGAGGGGTGGAAGAAGTACGAGACAGGAAGAACGGCCTGCTATGGCTGCCTAGTGAGCTGCAAGAACGTGTGCCAGATCCCGGAAGGTCACAGAACATACGGGGGGGAAAAGGGGGAGGGGCTGGAGTACGAGACGATATTCTGTCTCGGGACAAACTGCGGCGTCCTCGACCCAGTATCGATAATGATAATGGGGAACCTCGCGGACAAATATGGCATGTGCACGATACCGTTGGGAAACGCTGTCGCATTCTCGAAAGAACTCTACGACAAGGGCATCATAACGAAGAAGGACACGGGCGGGCTCTCTCTGGAGTGGGAGGTCATTGACGACCAGATTGAGCTGATTCACAGGATAGCGCTGAGGGAAGGGTTTGGTAACTTCCTGGCCGAGGGGATGTACAGCGTGGCGAAGAGGATCGGCAAGGAGGCTATGGATTACTGCTATCACGTCAAGGGGTCGTGCCGCGGGCCTTCTGACTACCCTGTCGGAGTCTTTACCTTGGCGCACGCGACATCCACGCGCGGGGCCGACCACCTCAGGGGGAGGAGCTGGGCGTTCGGGGAGAACGACCCAGACGTGTTCCCCGACCTGCAGAAGAAGGGCTACATCCCGTCCGAGCCCGTCCCGGCGCTGGTCGTCTCTGAGAATGCATGCACGCTCGCGGACGCCCTCGGCCGCTGCAAGGGGAGCGTCAACAACTGGGCGGCGGCCGTGCCGCTTGTGTTCAGGTACCCGCTGTGGGATGGAATCGCGATGGTGCTCACGGCCGTGACCGGCGTCGAGTACACCTCCGCCTCGGTGCAGCAGGCGCTCGAGAGGATTTACGCCATCGAGAGGGCGTTCCTCATAAGACAGGGGATAACCAGGAAGCAAGACCGGCTGGTGCAGAGGCCCGGGAAGAAGGGCACTCCAGAAGGGCTGGAGGAGGAGAAGAACCACGAGAGGATGCTCACGCAGTACTACCAGATGAGAGGGTGGGAGGAGAAGAGCGGCGTCCCGACGAAGGACACTCTCAACAAGCTGGGGCTGCATCGCGTGGCCGACGAGCTTGAGGCAAACATGCCGTACCCAGAGTGGGACGGGCCGCCGCTGTGGCCGCTTGAAAAGTACCCGCACGGCGGGAACCGAGCATAGATTTTTCTCGGGGGCGCTGCAAACCGCTTCGGGCAAGTTACTTGACGAACTTCCTGAGCCGCTCCACTGTCCTGTAAGGCACTGTGATGTCGCCCACCGCGCCCGAACCGGAGTCGGTCCCTCCAACCTTGACCAAGTTGTACTTGCGAGCTATCGTCCGGAACCTCTTAACCTCCATAGGGGTGTGCGTCGGATGGTAGACCTCAATCGCGGCGAGGCCCTCCTTGACGAGTTGCGGAATGAACCCCTCGGCTTCACCGAACTTTGGGTGCGCCAAAGCGACAACTCCTCCGGCACCGCGTATCAGATCGACCAAGACGGGGAGCGGACGCTGGTCAATGGGAACATGCGCTGGCCTCCCCGGCCCGAGGTAACGGTCAAAAGCGTCCCTCATGCTACTCACGGCCCTAGTCATCTTCAGGTAGCTGGCTATGTGGGTCATGTCAATTATGCTTGAGTCGCCGACCTCTTGCAAAACATCCTCGTAGGCTAACTTGAGGCCCAGGCGCTGTAGCTTTTCAATAACCGATATCGCTCTGTTCGCTCTTTCCATCTGGGCCCTGCCTATTTCAGAAATAAGCTGGCGGTTGTGGTAATTTATGAAGTAACCCATGATGTGGGCGTTGCGCATCCCTTCCTCGTAAATCATCTCAACGGCTGGGATGACCTCCACTCCGAACATCTCTGACGCTCCAGTCGCTTCCTGTACGCCCTCAACCGTGTCATGCTCGACTATCGCTATCGCTGCGACGCCTTTCTCCTTCGCTGCCCTGACGACATCTTCCGGCTCCAGTTTCCCCACGGAGGTCGTCGTCCTGACGTGCAGGTCCGCCCTTTTTCCCGTTATCATGCACACATGTGTTCCTCCGGTAAGAATAAAGTTTGGCGACGACGCCATAGTGCCTAATAGCCTGTGCGCCAAATTCAGTTGGAAAAGATGACAAAGCTGGTATTGTTTGACGTGGACCAAACGCTGGTCGATGCTCTGGAGCACCACAACTACGGTTACAGTAAAGCTATGAAAGAAGTTTTCGGGGTAGACGCCCAGCTGACTGAAATAAAATTCGCGGGGAAAATCGTTCCGAACATTATCAGGGAGCTTGGTGAACTCAAGGGAATCTCCAAAGATGTGGTGGAGTCTAGGCTTGCCGAGGCCGTGGAGAAAGTCGAACATTTCGCCAAGGAAGCCGTAAACAAAAACCATGTGAAAGTCTTGGCAGGGGTGGTTCAGCTACTTGAAAAACTGAGGGAAAGAAAACATGTCATTGGGATTCTTACAGGGAGCCCAAAAGCTGTGACCGAGTCAATCTTGGAAAAAGCCGGCCTCAAGAAATATTTTGACATTATGGTGTTCGGGCCGGAGGGCAAGAGCAGGGTGGAGCTGGTCGGGGTCGCCGTCGCCAGGGCTGAAGGGAAGACTGGCAGAAGATTCTCGGGAAAGGACCTTGTGACCATCGGAGACTCGATACACGACATTGACTGCGGGAAGCCCTACGGGGCCGTGACAATCGCGGTGGCAACTGGATTCCACTCGAGGGAGGAACTGATGGAACACTCGCCGGATTACCTCTTCAGGGACCTCACAGACCCAAAAATTCTGGAGGTTTTGGCTTGAGCGGGATGACGGGCAAAGTCGTGCTCATCAGGGGCTGCTCAGGCGGCATCGGCTACTCCAGATCTCTTTACTTGGCCGCCGCTACTTGTTTAGACGCGCTGGGCCTTGTAGAAAAATCCCGGAGCTTGGCCAACTTTTGTGCTCTGGAGCTCGAGTTGCCAGACTATCTCGCCCGCGCGAGTCACCTCAATTATGGTTGACACGTCGTCGTTCATGTTGCCTAAAGTCCCACCCGTGTTCACCGACACGATCAAAACGTTTCCGTTTGGCAGCGAATCGCCGTCCCTGGTCGTCCGCAGGTTGGAGTTGCCGTAAGTCCAAATGGTTTGCCCGTTTTCCAGCCCGGCCTCCACCACCACGTAAGGGGAATCATTTTGGAGGCAAACCAACATGGTGCCCCTGTTTTCATCTATCTCTGGTTCGTGAGGGTCCGTGTCAGTCCCAAAAGAACTCCAGTCGTGCTCCTTGACGACCTTACCAGTCTCGTCCACTATCGTTGTCAGATAAAAGTTTCTCATATTTATCATCGTGTTCCCATTGCTCAACCTCTGGACGGCATTTGTATGTGTCCAGCCCTGAAATGAATACTGCGAAGTGGGGAACCTCTGAAGATAATTATCTTTCGCATACCAAGACCAGACGGGACTGCCGCTGAAATTGACTTCTTTGACCACGGCATCTGTCTGCGCGTCGTTGTTTCCAAACACATAAATCGTGTTTCCGTTGGATAACCTGTCGGCATCATGGCTGTTTTTCTGGTCCAAATGTGACCAAACGAGATTTCCACTTCGGTTTATCTCGTATATGCCGCTGTTGGATATGGAAATCAATATGTGGTTGTCTGGGAGCACCTCCGCGTCAAAGCCGACTATTGTCCCGCTTGGCGTCCAGTTGTCAGGGAGTGTGAACTCCCAAACGACGTTGCCGTTCATGTCGACCTCGTAAATTTTTGGATTGTCCCTGTCGTGAGTGTCGGTGAAAAGGGTCGTGCCGTTGTATGCCTTTGCCTGATTGTAAACCGAAACGACGAACGGGCTGCTGGCAGTTGTGGTGCTCGGGGCCCCGCGAGCGACAAAGAAAGCGCCCGCTCCGGCGGCAGACAGGATCAGGACAAAAACCAGAATTACTTTCCCGCTCGGCATCTTCACAACTTCTTTTCCTTCAACGCCTTCAGCACTCGCTCGGGCGTGAACGGCGACTCGTAGAGCCTGATTCCAACGGCATTGTAAATAGCGTTGGATATCGCCGGCAGGGCCCCGTTTATGCAGACTTCCCCGGCGCTCTTCGCCCCGTAGGGCCCGGAAGGCTCGTAGCTGGGCACGAGGATGGAAATTATCTTTGGGACATCAGCTATCGTGAAAATTTTGTAGTTGGCGAAAGACGGGTTGAGCACCCTTCCGTTGCCGTCAAATATGAACTCTTCAGTCAGGGCATAGCTCACGGCGTTCAGGACAGCTCCCTCGGCCTGCCCCTCCGCCAGCCTCGGGTTGATCGGGGTCCCGCAGTCGAGGGCGACCACGTAGCGCGGGACGGTCACCTGCCCGGTCTCTGTGTCCACGACCACCTCGACAAAGTGAACTGCGTATGACTGTGGTGGCATTGGACTGAACCGCGAAGCCGTGGCGGAAATCTGGAACTGGTTCCTGCCGTAGAACGCCCTGCCGGCTATCTGGCTGTATTCCACCCGCTCTCCCGTGCTGACCGAGACCACTCCCTTGTTTTCCACCCTCAGGTTCTCCTTCGGCTCGCCGAGCATCTCAGCCGCGACGTGTAGTATCTGTTCTTTTATCTTGTGAGCTGCATCAAAAACCACTGCACCCGTGAGGTAGGTTGTGCCCGAAGCGTAAGCGCCCTTGTCGAAAGGAGTGATATCAGTGTCAGAGACATACGGTATGACGTCCTCGAGCGGGATGTCCAGAACCTCGGCGAATATCTGCGAAAGGACTGTGTCGGCCCCCGTCCCGAGATCAGTGGCACCCATCAGGAGGTTGAAAGAGCCGTCGTCATTCATCTTCGCGAAAACCGATGCCATGTCTATGAAAGGAACAGTCGCCCCTTGGACGGTACAGACCATCCCGACCCCTCTCATCAGCTTGCCTTCCTTCTGCTTGCTGTACTCCTCCCGCTTCTCCCTCCAGCCAAACATCTCCGCGCCCTTCCTCACGCACTCCGGGAGTGAGCAGCTCTTGATTGTCATGGCCACACCTTTCCCGACCTCGCCCAGCTTTTCGAATATCGGGTGGGTGTCGCCCTCCCTGACGGTGTTTTTCAGCCAGAAGTCGACCGGGTCCATCCCCACCGCCTCGGCCATCTCGTCCATCATCACCCCCATCGGGAAGGAGGCCTCGAATACTCCGTAACCCCTGTAGGCACCCGCCTGCGGCAGGTTGGTGTAGACAGTGTCTCCGACGAACTTGATGTTGTTGCACTTGTAAAGAGGCAGGGTCTTCGCGCAGCAGTTGCTCATTACTGTCATCGCGTGGGAGCCGTAAGCCCCTGCGTTGCTGATGACCTTCATGGAGATGGCCGCCAGACTCCCGTCCTTCTTCACGCCGCTTTTCAGCCAGAATGCCATCTGGTGCCTCGTCCTGGAGCTGACGAACACCTCCTCCCTGCTGAGGACCAGCCTGACGGGCCGCTTCGTCCTTAGTGTCAGCATCCCGCAGACGTCCTCAAGAAGCATCTCCTGTTTGGAGCCGAAGCCCCCGCCTATCCTTGGCTTTATCACCCTGACCATCCTCTCCGGTATTTCCAGACATTGGGCAACTATCCTCCTGACGTGGTACGGGACCTGGGTGCTTGAGCGGACCACCAGGCGGCCGCCGGGGTCAAGATAGCTGATGCACGAGTGGGGCTCCAGGGCGCAGTGCTGCCCGTAGTGGTTCTTGAACTTGCGCTCGATGACGAAATCCGCATCCTTGACTCCATCATCGAAGCTACCCGCCTCCAAGTCGATGTGGGCGCAGTGATTGTGCTTCGGGTCATAGAAGACGGGGATGATATACTTGCAGTCGGGCTCATCGTGTATCACCGGCGCGCCCTCGTCCATCGCCCTCTCGAGGTCGAAGATTGCCGGCAGCGGCTCATAGTCCACCTTGATTAGCTTCAAGGCCTTCTCGGCTATCTCCTCTGTGTCGGCGGCCACCGCGGCCACCCTGTCCCCGACATGCCTGACCTTGTTGTCGAACATCACGGTGTCGTAAGGTGAGGGCTCTGGCCACCCCTGCCCGGCGGTCGTGTGAATGACCCGCGGGATGTTCTTGTAGCAGATGACGGCGCGAACTCCCGGTAGGGCCTCGGCTTTTCTTGTGTCAATGTCCTTGATCAAGGCGTGCGGGTGCGGACTCCAGAGAATTTTCGCGTGCAGCATCCCGGGGAGTGTGAAGTCGTCCGTGTATAATGGTTTCCCCATGGCAAGCGGGATGGCGTCTATCTTGCGCGCGTCCTTCCCGACAACTCTACCTGAAAAAACCTTCATGCGCTCACCTCTTCGTCCTCTCCGCGGCCAGGTTCACAGCGTCAATCAGCTTCATGTATCCTGTGCAGCGGCAGAGAACCCCGTCCAAGGCCTTCTTTATCTCGTCCTCGCTCGGGTGCGGGTTTGAATCAAGCAGGGCCTTTGTCGAGAGAATCATGGCCGGAGTGCAGAAGCCGCACTGGACCGCGCCAGCGTCCGCGAACGCCAGCTGGATGGCGTGGGGGCGCTCGTCCTTGCTCAGACCCTCTATCGTGGTTATCTCCCTGCCACTCGCCTGCGCCGCGAACATCAGGCATGACTTGACCGGCTTTCCGTCGACCAGGACGGTGCAGACGCCGCACTCCCCCGTGCCGCAGCCGTTCTTCACCCCATAGTAGCCCTCGCGCCTGAGCACATGGAGGAGCCTCTCATGGGGCTCGAAGACCAGCTTTTTCTCCTCGCCGTTTATCTTGCAGATTATTTCCACTCACTCGCCTCCCACAACATCCGCTAGGGCCCTGCGCAACAGCACCCCAAGAACTTCTCTCATGTAGTCCTCGCTGGCGAGGATGCTTTTGTATATCGGCAGGCTCGGTAGATGATTTTTCACTGCTGATTCCACCGCTTCCGGCGCCATCCCCTCAAGCTCCCACTCGAGCTTCTTCAGGCGGCCGAGCCTGCAGTTGCCAGATACCGCCAGCCTGACCTTTGAGATGTTCTGTTCTGCCATCTCAGCGTAGGCAGCCACAGTCAGGATTGAATAATCTGTCTTTGTCCTTGCGAACTTGATGAAGCTGCCCTTCCCCGGGAGGCTCCTCGGGAGGACGACCTCTTTTATCAGCTCGCTGCTCTTTTGCCTAGCGCCCAGGAACTTTTCGAGCGGGACCGGGCGCTTTCGGCCAGCCGTCAAAATCTCGGCGTCCAGCACAAGCAACGCGGGAGGGAGGTTGGCCCACGGGAACCTGCACGCGATGTCCCCACCGACAGTAATCATGTTTCTAAGGGGAGTGTCCGACAGTGTCGAGCAGGCGGCGCGCAATATTCCCGACGCAAGCCCGGCCGCCTCCGACTTCTCCAGGTCTGAGATAGTCGCTCCGGCGCCGATGTGAATGTTGTTTTTGTCTGCCTTGATGTAGCCCAGCCCCAGTCGCGTGATGCCCACGAGGTGGGAGACTTTTGGCTGCCTGGTGAAAGATGTCGCCCCCGCCACCGCGATGCTGGATGACCTCCTGAGCAGCCTTGCCGCCTCGGCCAAGTTCTTCGGGTGGTGAAACTCCATTCAACCTCCTCCGATGACCATCCCAACCCAGATATCGTCGCCGTCTTTTAACGTTTTGTTCAGACTGGTAGGTTTGCCATCACTTGCTGGGCATCCCACAAACTATTTAAATTTTGAAACAGTTGTTTAAATAATGAAACAGTTGACCAAAAAAGAGCTGGATGTACTGGCCCACTTTTTCGAGGACCCAATGGAAGAGGTTTACCTGCGCGAACTTGCCCGCAGGATAAAGATGAGCGCGGCCACCGCCATGCGCGCCACCCAACTTCTGGTCAAGAAAAACCTGCTTGTGAAACGTGTAGAAAGGAACGCCACATATTTCAAAGCCAACATCACGCCGGAGTTCAGGGAGATGAAAAAGGCCCACACGGTATCAAAGATATTCGACGCTGGGGTGGTTGGCCTGATCAGGGAAAGGTCGGCTGGTCTGGCATCCATGCTGCTTTACGGAAGCGCCGCAAAAGGGGAAGACAGCCCCGACAGCGACTATGACTTTCTTGTCATAGCTTCAAGGTGCGATGTAAATTCTGACGAGCTTTCGGGAAGGCTCGGCAGGGAAACCAACCTCAAAGTGTTCGACGCCGCGGGGTGGAAAAATGTTTCCAAGAAAAACAGGGCCTTTTACTTGGATGTTATAAGCAACTCTATACCACTTTACGGTGAAAAGCCGGTGATAGATTGACCCTGAACGAATGCTTCGCTTCTGGAAAACTGCGCAGGATACGCCCAGACATGCTCAAAGCAACAAAATCTCTTGAAGCCGCGGAGGCGAAGTTGAATGGGGCAAAAGCGCTGATGGATGACAACCATGCGGACGCTGCCCTCTTGTACGCCTACGCCAGCATGTTTGGGGCGGGGAGGGCAATCCTGTACAGAGACGGAATTCAGGAAAAATCCCACTACTGTCTGGCAAAGTACTTGGAGGAAAAATACTTGAAAACCGGAAAAATAGACCCTGGACTCATCACGCTGCTCAACACGTTCCGTGAGGAAAGACATGAAATCATGTACGGGTTCGCGGAAGTTGCTGTGAGAAAAGAGGAGGCAAAGGAAGCGATATCAACTGCTGAAAAATTTCTACTAAAAGCTAAGGAACTTTTAAGCAAGAAAATTTGAAGTTGCGATTTTGGAATGGTGGGATTCAACCTCCTCCGATGACCATCCCAACCCAGATATCGTCGCCGTCTTTTAACGCTTTGTTCAGGCCGACGAGCTCACCGTTGACGAAGACCCGCAGCGGTTCCATCTCGCCCTCCTTGAAGTCCAGCCTGAGAAGCATCGCCCTGACTGTTGTCCCTTCCGGAAGCTCTAGCTCGAGCTTTTCCTTGCGCTGCTGGCGTAGCCCCGGCATGAGCTCGACTTTTACTTTCATTTTATCACCAAGTAAACTCTTCCAACTTCACTAAAGCGTTCTTGTTGCCGTTGACTTACTCTCCCTGAGCTTCGTTCTTCTTATTGCTATTTCCCTGCCCCTGGTTCCCGCCAGCGTTGCCCTGCCCTCCGCCGTTTCCTTGCTCTTGGCTGCTATGGCTTTGTTCGTTGCCATGCTCTTGGGACTGGCTGCTTTGTCCCTGCCCGCCATCCTGGTTACCTTGAGAGTTCTGGTTCCCTTGGTTTCCCTGCTCTCCACCGTTTCCTTGGCTTTGGTCAGATGATTGGCCGGGCGGCGTCCCCCCCTGCCCCGGCGGCGTGCTCGGCGGACTGTGGCCCTGTGCCGGATGGCTTACGGAGTGGCCGGGCGGGGATTCGGGTATGTTGCCGTGGTTTTGGCCGCCGCCGTTTCCTTGGCCCGGGTCGATCACCCGGATGTTGTCGCTCCCCTCGAACAGCACCGCGTGCCACTTCCCGGTCACCGTCAGCTTCACATCGCCGACGCTTGCCAGCGCCTGCACCGCCGCCCTGTCGAACTTGACCATCAGCTCGGGCAGGCCGTCTGCGTCGCGATCGACCAGTTGCGGGTCCTTCACGAACCCGTATGTGGGGCTCGACTCCGCCGGGACCGCGTCGTTCAGCATTATGGCCGGTATGCCAACGTTCCCGAAATCGTAACCCTGCGGCAGCTCAATGTATGCTGTTACCCACCTGCCGTTGCCCTTCAGGTTCAGGGTGTCCGGGTCGATGTCGACTGCGGCCGGGATTGAAAATCCGCACGCAGCATCCGCAACATCTGGCGCACTCTCGACGTTCCCTGCCACATCAGCCGCA
>JBFMBF010000010.1:0-41604 GCA_040755315.1 Hadarchaeota archaeon (SeqCode)
TAGCTAACTGCGAGGCCGAAAGGCTGTGTACAGTTAGTGAATTCTGCCCAGTGGCGGTACGTGAAAGCCCAGTCCAATGGGTAGAAGCGCCGCCAAACGGCGGGGGTAACTATAACCCTCTTAAGGTGACACATGTTGCCTTAACAAAATCTGGCTGTATGCTGGGAAACCTGAGAATCCCGCACTACCCATCGAATACTTTCGGAGACCTCTCTAGAAAAGAGGTTTTAGAACAGTGGGATTCAGATAATGGGTGACAATGTGACGGGTGCAGGCAATCAGCAGGAAAGGCTAGACGCCGCTTGGATAGTTGGTTTCGTCGATGGAGAAGGATGTCCTTACGAAGGAAGGGCTCCACAAAATAGTTGAGCTAGCTTCTGAGATGAACAGACGAACCAAAAGGTATTGCATCTAGAATCCTCAGAGACTGTACGCCAGATGCCTTCAAAAGGCAAAGATACAGTCCGACCTCCACAGCGATGTGGAGAGGCTGGCAGAAATGACCAGCCCGCCTTTGAAAGGAGGTAGCAACAAAAGTGAGCGTAATACCTTGCCGCTTAATTGGCGGCTTGCATGAAGGAATCAACGAGCCCCCCACTGTCCCGGTCCGGAACTCGGTGAACCTGCTAGCCGGCGCACATGCCGGGGTCCCCCGAAGGGAAACAAAGACCCCGTGGACCTTTACTGCAGCCTGTCGTTGGGGTACGGTTGTGATTGCAGAGCGTAGGCGGGAGCCTTCGAAGCTGGGCCTTCGGGTCCAGTTGAGGCGACGATGTAACACCGCCCTCTCGCGACTGCGCTTCTAACCTCGAAAGGGAGACAGCAGCAGGTGGGCAGTTTCGCTGGGGCGGCAGTCCCTCGAAAATGTAACAAGGGAGCCCAAAGGTCGGCTCAGGCGGGTCAGAAGTCCGCCGTAGAGGGCAAGGCCAAAAGCCGGCCTGACTGTGAGCTCATTACCAAGGCTCGCAGGAGCGAAAGCTTGGCCTAGCGAACCTGAGTGTCCTTATTGATGAGGGCCTCAGATGACAGAAAAGGTACCCCGGGGATAACAGAGTTGTCGCGGGCGAGAGTCCCCATCGACCCCGCGGTTTGCTACCTCGATGTCGGTTCTTTCCATCCTGGCCGTGTAGCAGCGGCCAAGGGTAGGGTTGTTCGCCCGTTAAAGGGGAACGTGAGCTGGGTTTAGACCGTCGTGAGACAGGTCGGATGCTATCTTTCGGGGGTGTTTGGTGCCTGAGGGAAAGGCGTCCCTAGTACGAGAGGAACAGGATGCCGGCGCCTCTAGTTTACCGGCTGTCCGACAGGGCAGGCCGGGTAGCCACGCGCTGGTTGATAAGGCCTGAAAGCATCTAAGGCCGAAGCAATCCCTAAAAATAGGCACCATTCCAGAGGCCCGCAAGGGTCTCTGGTGAAGGGCAGGGGCTAGAAGACCCCGTTGATAGGCCGGGGGTGTAAGCACGAAGCTTCGGCGACGTGTTCAGCCCACCGGTACTAACAGTCCAAAGTTTTCCATTGTCTGACAGGCGCTGGGACGACCCATGCACGGCGTCACTTTTACACGCGATTTAAATTTACAAAAAAAGGAACCATTACTTTTCTTCCGCGGCTTCGTGCGCGTGCTCGGCTTCTCTGTGGTCGACCTCTCTCAGGAGTTCCTTCACGCGTTTGATAAGGTCTTGCTCGTTGTTTGACCTAGCCATCTCATGGACGTCTGAAAAGAGGCCGTCCTGAATCCTTGCCATCCATGCCACATACTGGCTGTTTTCCACGTCATATCCCACGAGCACTCCACTGACAACTTTGCCCTCCTGAAGCTTCCAGAACTGGGCTGGCAGCTCTGGGTCTGTTATGACGCGGGACCACCCTAGGGGCCACCACCCCGTAAGCGAGAACTTCATCCCTTTTGCCTTGACCTTCAGGGCCTCGTAGTTCACCTTCTCCTCTTTGTGGAACTCCAAGCGCCTGGAGACCTTCTCAAGCTGCTCCTGCGGCTTTGCGGAAATTTGCGGGACTATCGTGGGCCTGCTGGCGATTGGGGCCTTTACACCCGCTGAGCGAGGCACTATAGATGCATACTTTTCCTTGGGGCCAGCGTCCTCTGGTTTCACCAAACCTGAGGGGATGATTGAAGGTACTGGCTTGGTCGGGGCCGAGGAAAAAATGGCCACAGTTTTTGGAACCAACCCCTCGGAAGTTGCAGGTTTTTCAACCGGGCCGACACCGCCTCCGCCAATTGCAAGTGTGTCCCTTCTGACGATCAATGGTGTCTCCCAGGAATGCTTGGCCTCAGTGATTTTCACTGGCCCGGCCTTTGCCACGGCTTTCGGAGCTCTGGTCGGGGCTACACCTGGTTTGGGAATTGTAAAAGGACGCAGCTCAAGCGATGGTTTGGCAACCGGCTTGGGCGGCGGGGCCCAGGTCAAAAAAATAACTCCCGCAACAAGCGGCAGCAGCATGACGGAAAACAGCAGGAGGCCGCTCTGCTCCGAAGCCGATTTTGCCTGCATTGAAAGCCAGAACAGGACGAACTCCACTGAAATTACTCCAGCCATCGCCAAATTTATTACTCGCAAGATTCCACAAACTATCATTGGCGTGGTTGTTTAAAGAAGGCGCAGATGCAAGTTCAAAAGGCTCTGGCACTGGCCGCTACTGAACTTTTATGGAAAGCTTATTGCGCTGTGCGGGCACGAAGCCTCGCAAGCGCGGCACTCTATGCAGTCAGCCGGCCTGGCGACAATCGCCTTGCCATTCACTATGTCAAAAACATTGGTCGGGCATACCTCGGCGCATGAGCCAGCTCCCTGGCATTTTTTCAAATTCACTGTTGGAGGCATTATTCTTTCCTCCCACTTTTCAAAAGGGTGCTTATATAACCCGCTATCCTGTTGCGAAGAGGCTTGTTCAACTGAGGCAGCAGCTCGTCTACAACCAAGCGGTTCTGCCTGAAATCCCCTGAGAATCTAGCTGGGTAATTCTCCACCAGCTGCCGCGCCGCCCTTTTTATGTAAGTAGGCCTTACTCTGCCCAATTCATCACCCCGCTGGGTTAATTTTTGTTGATAAATGCTTTGCTCTTCCGGCTATTTTCAGGGCTAGGCTGGCTACCTCCACGGCGGAGCTTCCCAAAAGTCGGACCATGGCCTCCTTCCCCTTACCTCCCTCGTCGAAGATGACCTGGGGGACCATCCCGGCCCGCCTGATAGCCTGCTCTGTGCCCCATACCATAGTCTTCACACCACGCGGCTCCCTCCGCCTTTCGAAGTTCCCAACTGATAGCCCCACCCTTCTGCACACCCTGACAACCTCTGGAGAATAACGGATGTTCAATCCCGCCCTTTTTGTTCGGTCGTGGCGCATCGCGGTGATGACGATGTTTGCAACGTGCATCGAGCCTCCAAGCGTTGGGAATCCTGTCAGGCGGGGGCGGCCTTCAACTCTGATGATCCTGCCGGAAAGCCCCACGACATCAGATGGGGTTTCAGCCCACGGCATGGCCATCACTATGTTTGAACCGACCTGCGGGATTAGGTGAACAAAATCTTTAGAGTCCGCGAGCATTCTGGCAGCCAGCCACACATCGCTGAGGGCTCGCCCCACCTCGGCCTCACGGATGAGCGATGCCATCTGGTTCACGGGCTTTACTCCTCGCCCTACACCCAAGCTGTTCTTTATGGATGCTGTCATGAATTCCCTCGCGCTCGCCACCGCATCTTCAAGCCTTTTCCCTTTCGCCATCTCCGCGGTTATCGCCGATGAATATGTGCAGCCCGTGCCGTGGGTCATCCCGGCGCCGACCCTTGGCCCAGTGTACATCCTGACCTTGCCACCGTGAAACAGCACATCAGTCACTGTCTTTCCAGGCATGTGGCCGCCCTTGACCAGGACAGCGCGCGGACCCAGCTTTGAAATGTCTCTCGCGGCCTTCTCCATGTCTCTCACTGAGCGGATCCTCATGGTGGCCATCCTCTCGGCCTCGTGTATATTTGGGGTGACGACTTCTGCGTCCGAAACAAGCTTCAGCAAGGCATCGAGCGCTTCATCTTTCATGAGAGGGGAACCACTGGCGGCCACCATCACGGGATCCACCACCAGATTTAGGCCATGTTTTTTCGCCCCCTTCTTGACCGCCTGAATTATCTTTGAGTTGTGGAGCATCCCGGTCTTTGCCCATCTCACTTCAAAATCTTTCATGACCGAGTCAAGCTGCTTCCCCACGAAATCCGGTGGCAGCTCATGAACGGCATCGACTCCTAGGGTGTTCTGGGCCGTTACAGCTGTGACGACGCACAACCCGTGGACGCCGAAAGCTGCGAAAGTTTTCAAATCTGCCTGTATCCCTGCCCCGCCTCCCGAGTCCGAGCCGGCCATCGTCAAAGCACATGGCACCTTCAAACCAGCACCCCTTCCAGATATGTTGACGTTGCCCCGACTATTTTTACATTTACGAAATCACCGAGGCGTCCGCCCTGGACAACCACGGGTGTGTAGTTCGACAGTCTAGCCGTACTGCCTCCCTTTTTCCCAGTTTCCACCACGAGAACCCTTTCCACCCGCCCCACGCATGAACTGTTTATCTCACGCCCGATTTTGTGAGACAACACATCGAGGGGACGGGAGCGCTTGATCACTTCCCTGCCGTTCATCTGTGGCATCCCGGCGGCTTCCGTCCCCGGCATGGGAGAAAAGCGAGAGATGTTGACCTTGTTTGGCCTGACCTTCCTAACTAGCTCATATGTGTGCCTGAACTCCTCCTCGCCCTCGCCGGGATAACCAACGATGACATCTGTGCACAGGTAGATGTCCCCAAAATTGTCTCTGAACGCCTCAACTACTTCAAGAAAATCATCAACCGTGTAATCCCGTTTCATGGACTCCAGCACGACATCATCACCACTCTGGACGGGCAGGTGCAGGAACTTGTACACCTTATCGCTTCTGTAGGCATCAAGAAGGCCAGGCAACAGCCGCTTTGCGAAAGAGGGATTCATCATGCCTACCCGTATCCTGAAGTCCCCTGGAATTGAAGAAATCCCGTTGATGAGGGAGGGCAGGTTGGAGCCTATGTCTGCTCCGTATGCGGCCGTGTCTTGGGCCGTTATCTTGATCTCCCTGTAGCCCGAACGGAGGGCCAACCTGACTTCTTCCTTGATGGAGTCCGGCGAGTAGCTCTTAAGGGCGCCCCTTGCCAGCCTGACCGAGCAGTAGCTGCAGCTGGAGAGGCACCCCTCGGCTATAGCAACTATCGCGCTAACGGGGCCGCTTCTGGCTTTTGGCATCAGGGGCCTTTCGCATGGCGCCTGTTCCAAAAGTTTCAGTTTGGAATCGCCGGCTTGGACTTTTTCAACTATCCTTCCAATCGATGAAACCGCTCGGCAGGAAGTGATGCACGCAAACGAACCTAGTTTCTCTATCGAGCTCAGATCCACAAGGGGGAGGCACCCTGCCACTACTATAGGCTTCCCGTTGACCCTCTTCAAATCTGCCAACCTGCGTAGCACTCGCCGCTGTGTCTTTCCCTTGACGGCGCAGGTGTTCACTATCAAAATATCCGCCTGGCCTACTTCCATGACCGGCTTGTGGCCCATGCCTGCCAGCTGTCCTAGCATGGTCTCGGTGTCGCCTTGGTTCATGGTGCAGCCGAACGTTTCGCAGTACACCTTCATACAGTTTTATTAGAACTTCAGGCAATAAAATTAGAGGTCTACATGAAGAAAATCCAGATGACCTTGATACAGCTGGACAATTACGGGCCATGGACAGTGGCGCCCAGGCCCAAACCAGAGGCGGAGCTCCAAACCCTCCAAGCCGAGCTTCTGGCAGAGCTGGAGCGACAGTTTGGGAAGAGAGAGGCACTGGTTTTCTCAACAAGGCTGGACAACTTCCTTGCCATCACGAATGGCGTCTCTCTCAAGATGCACAAGGATATCATGGACGTTGTGAACCAGAAGTTCCCTGTCAGCGTGAGCATGGGGGTCGGAGCGGCCGAAACCCCATACAAGGCGCAGGTCCTCGCGACCCTTGCCCTCCAAAAGGCCGGAGGCAGCAGGTCGCCGACTCGGAGAGGGGCGCTGGCGGGAGAGGATGTCGCGGGAGCGGATGAAGACTGGGTACAGATTGCACACATGGACGTGAACCATTCAACACTCTTCACGGATAGCGAGCCGATTTACGACACACACATGCTGATTCAGAAGACAAACTTGGCGCTGATGTCTGCCCTTGCATGGAAGGATGCGCTTGTCTTTTACACTGGCGGGGACAATTTCATGGCCGCTTCAAACGGCGTCGGGGCCGATGACCTTGCTGGAGTTTTCTCGAAGGTGAAGCAAGAGTTGGGGATAGAGCTGAAGGCGGGAGTGGGTGCCGCCCGCACAGCCGCTAAAGCCGCGCAGCTGGCGAGCGAGGAGCTCCACCAAATCAGAAAAGGCAACGCGAATGGAAACATTTCTTTCAGGGAAGTTTAACACCTAAAATCACAACGCTGTTCTCAAGTACGATTCAACCGGGAGGTCACCGTGGGGGCGATGGGTTGAAAGCATAGGGGAGAAAGAAAAATCGGGCAAATGTCGGAGAGTTATGCAACACAGCAGGAATTTACAAATCCAAAAAGCCTGGCGCCGGGGAGGGGATTTGAACCCCTGCTACCCTTGCGGGTAACGAGCTCTCCAGGCTCGCGCCTTACCTGGCTGGGCCACCCCGGCACTGTTTCTACATGTGCTTTGGCGCTATATTATTTTGCTATCAACAATGCGGCGCAAGTCAGTATTCCAATCGGAGTCGCGCTACTTCCACTGCCGCGGGTATACGCCGACGGGCATCACCACCCTTTCGGGCTTCGCGACTATCCCGTGCTCCGCCTCTAAAATCTGCTTGGAATTCATGACTGCCTTTGCCAGCTCGACTAGCTCCCCTTTCAGGGTCATGACGGCCACCAGTTCTCCCTCGGAAATTCCCGTCTCCACAGTCAGCACTCCTGGGGCAGCCAGGCTGGCCCCCTGGCACAGGGCTTCCACCGCCCCGTCCCTCACGACTATCTTCGAAAGGTGCCCCACGGAATCTTCAACCGGCAGTATGGCCCTGCGCAGGTGCGTCTCGTCGCCATTCTCCTTCCAGAATGCATAAGCGTCCGCGAGGTCGTGCAGCCTCACAGCATTTTCTTCCGTGAAAGGTCCTGTCTTGGTTCTCCTCAGCTCGCTCATGTGCGCCCCACAGCCCAAGGCCCTCCCAATGTCGTGAACAAGCTTTCTCATGTATGTCCCCGCCTCGCACCCCACCCTGATCAGAACGCTGTTGTCTTCCCTCTCCAGCATCTCGAGATAGTAAATCTTCCTCGTGCGGGTCACCCTCCTTACTGCCGCGCGGAGGGGTGGTCTCTGGTAAATTTCTCCGGTAAATTCTCGAATCACCTGTTCAAGCCTGTGCTGTGGGATGGCCCCGTGTAACCTCATCGAGCACACATATTCCTTGCCCGCCTGAAGCAGCGACTGCAGAACCTTTGTCGCGTCCTCCAGAGCGACCGGCAAAACCCCGCTAACGGCAGGGTCGAGCGTCCCGCTGTGCCCAGCCCGCCTCAGCTCCAGCACCCTCTTAACCCACGCCACCACCTCGTGGGAGGTCGGCCCCGGCGGCTTGTCAAGGTTTATCACCCCAAACTTGATGTGCTGCAACATCTTCCGCTTGGAAGGCTCGCACCCGTGCGCAGGGTCCGTGGTATCCTGCCCCTTCACCAAGACCTGTCGTCTTACTTCCGAGGGTAGCCTACCCAATCTTCACACCCGGCCAGCTTCGACGGCTTCTAGGGCCCTCTTCACTTCTTCGTCCGATGCCCCGCTGGATATCTCAAGCTTGAGTTCAGTGGGCTCCAGGTGCGTGATGTTGCACCTCTTCCTCTTCATACCAAGCCCGCTCACAATCACGAAATTCTTGTCAAGGACCTCGACGATCGCGCACTTCTTTCCGGCGTCCTTCCCAGCCACCTTCACGCAGACCCTACCAACATCCATCACAATCTCAAGACCTCCTCCCGACTGTAACTGCTACCGCAGTATTCAATATCTTCGTCATCTCCTTAATGGAAAGCCTTCCGGTGTTCAGCACCAGGTCAAAAGGCGAGTAGTCGTTGACATCTATCCTGTAAAACTTCTTGAAGCGCCAAGCCTCGCTCCGCTCCCTGACCCTGGTCTCGTTCAGAACTTCCTTGTACCTGCGCTTCTCCCTTCTCGCTATCCTCCTTGCCCTGACTTCAAGCGGTGCTGTCAACAATATCCTTGAGTCGGCATTTTTCGCCATCCAGCCAGCAAGCCTCGCGTCAATCAGCACATTCCCCAGCCTTGATGCGTCCGCCGTCCTTCGGTCAATCATCCTGTCAATGTGCGGGCGCTTTTCGGAGTACTTGGAGAACTCGTCCAGGCTCATGTTTTTCTCTTTTGCCATCTGCCTGAAAACCTCCCCCGCGCAAATGTACTTGAGCCTGAATTTTTTTGCCAATTTTTTTGCCGCTGTTGTCTTCCCGGTTCCGTGAAGCCCGCTTATTGCCACCACAACCACGACATCACTCCCTGGCCAGCTGCTTCAGCCGCTCCCTTGAACACGAGGCGCAGAGATTTCCGGAGAGTGGCCTGTTCGGCCTCCTAGAACTCTTTGGAAGATATCTGGCATTGATGGGCATCCCGCCCAATGGCCTGCCGCAAGAAAAGCACTTGGCGACGGCAGCCTTCCTCACTTTATATTGGATGCTTGACTTCCCAGAGGGAGTCCTGACATGTTTTTTTCTGTACCTGAAAGTTCTATGTCTGCGCGCCGGCATGTTACTCCCTTATCAAAATTTTCCTGAACACCGAGGAAAACCCCAAGGATGTGATGAAGTACCACCAGCCGAAACCGAAGGCGACAAGCGGCCCGAAGACAGGAAGATCCAGCCCGAACGGCAGCAAAGCCACCGTCCAGCCGCTGTAAACGGTTCCAAGCAGGAACCAGATGAACAGGAGCGGGATGGTGTAAATTATGGTGGGCTTGAATGTCTGGGAGAACATCTGGCTCTGAAGCTTGTTTATCTCCGCCTTTTTCTGGTCGAGCTTGTGTAGGTGCTTCACGTCTCTCTTCATGGCGGCCGCCCTGTACTCCTTCATGAAAGCTCCGACCTTTGCCTTGGCGTCCCTTACAAACTCCCAGTTGACAACCCGCTTGTTTATGAGCGTCGTGAGGAGCGCCACCATGACGCTCACCGCCAAAATTATGAAAATGGCGAGCCCGTAAACGGGTGAGATGGTGACCCCAGCGCTTGATGCTGCCGCAACCACGTCCGCCCTGAGTGAGAGTATCCCTTCTTCCGTCGGCGTTCCCGCCATAGACGAGAACTTCGTCCTCACGCTGTTGTCAAGGCTGCTGTTGGCGGTGTTTTCAAGTTGGGGTGTGAAAGCCTGCTGATAGATGGAAGAAGCCGATGAAATAATCCCGGACGCGCTCCCGCCTTTCCTCAGCGTCGCCACGGCGGAGTCCAGCCCCGTCAAGACCCTCCAGAGAGAGTAGTGGTCGCCGCTGGTCTGGACCTTCCCGGCCCACAACCCAGCCACCAGAAGTCCAAGAATCACCGCACACGCGAGTATCTTCTGATCCACATCATCACCTCAATGCCGAAACCATCTCCATCACTGCATCGTTTAACCCTTTGTCTCTGTTCTGGATGACCCTGACGGTGGCCCCGGAAATGGCGGCGTAAGCCATCGCCGCCGCCCTGTTCAGCTGCTGGTGTTCATCCACATCGTGCAGCATCTCCTTGTCTCTCATCCTTTTGGCGTCTTTCGACCTCCGCCCCCCTATCTCTTCCGCGCTGGCCTCGACGATTATTATCAGCTCCGGTTTTAGCTCCTCTAGCACCCAGAGGGGAAGGCCCGGGTAGTAACCCTCTGGCTTTTTCACGAGGCAGTGTGTGTCGACAAGGACGGGATTTTTCTTCGCTTGTTCTGCTATCCTCCTTCCAGCCTCCCGCTGAATTCCTCGGTAGGACTCCGTCGGCACTTTCCTCATCTCGTCCCTGTCGGTGACGCCGTGCCGCTCCTTCATCAGCTCAAGCATAGCGTCGCCGTAGTTCATCAACAGGTAGACCACTCCTTCCTTTTCCAGTTTTTTCAGGGCGCCATCCACAACCGTGCTCTTCCCGGAGCCCGGCACTCCTGTGACCACGACAACCTTACTCACCCATAATCCTCCTGACCGCTGGGAACATCTCAGCCACTTGCTCCCTCGCCATCTGTTCATATAATCCATGCACTATGCCGACCGTCAGAAGTATCCCCGTCCCGCTGCCCAGAGCGCCGAGGATGTCCGCCCCAGCCGACAAGAGGGCGACAAAAGCCCCGCCGGCCACGGCCGCTGGCATTATGTAGCGGCCCAATGTCTGCTCCATCACTCTGGGATCCCGCCTGTGCCCTGGTATGAACATTCCAGATTCTTCAAGCTGGTTTGCGACATCCTTCGGCCCCATTCCCGTCATGTGTACCCAAAGATAGGCAAAGCCCACGGAGAGCCCAAGGAGCACCAGTGTGTATATTCCAGCCCTGAATGGATCAGCCGCAAAGTCTGCAAGCCCGTTTGGAGGCGTCGTGTAATGTACCAGCCACCCCGCCCCCGTGACTGCGGAAACTATCCTCAAGTTGGCAAACACTGTCATGGCCAAGATTACCGGGATGTTTGAAGTGTACATGAACTTGATCGGATACTTTCCCCTAACCCCCCCGAATTTCCCGTAAGCGAGCGGAACCTCTATGCTCACGCTCTCCGCCCACACCACAATCAAGAACACAATGAAGGTGGCGACCAGCCCCATCATGTTTGCAGCTCTCGGCGCGAAGAAGGCGTCCAAAAAGCTCTCCCCAGCCATCACATCCCTTGCGAATGTCGGGACCACTCCGAAAGCCGGGTTGAGTGCCTGCCACACCACCGTCATGGCCACACCACCGGCAATGAAAAGGCTGACTCCACTTCCAAACCCGTACTTTGAGACTATCTCGTCTAGGTAAATGACTATCACGCTGCCCAGTGCCAGCTGGAAAAGAATGAATAGCCCGGGCCCGGTGTCCAGAAACACCCCGTAGCGGCCCGCCAGCACGAGCATGCTTCCTTCGAAGATTCCCATCACTATCGCCAGCAGCTTCTGGGTCCCAGTGAAAATCGCGCGGTCATCCGGGTCGGAAAGGTCGAGCCCGATTATCTTGCTACCCGCTAGCAGTTGGAGTATGATTCCCGCTGTTACTATCGGTCCAATCCCGAGCTCCATCAGGGTGCCCGTCTGACTCGCGAAGACGTATTTGAGCTGTCCGAGAAGTTCCCCGACATTGGTACCTCTTGGTATGCCGTAAAGTGGGATCTGAGACATTATGAAGAACAGAAGGAGTGCCAGCCCCGTCCAGAGAAACTTTTCCTTGAAAGAGATGTGCCTTTTGGGCACCGCTACTTCGGGCAGTTTCTTTACCACAGGCTCCAAAATGTAAATTCGTGACCGGGGCTTGGATGTCTCCTCCACCATAGCCTCACCCGGCCAAGGCGCCGCCGCCGGCTTCCTCCAGCTTTTTTTTGGCTGATTCTGAGAAACCTTTGGCCGCCACCTGAATGGGGCGGGTCACTCTTCCGCCTCCCAGGACCTTATCCACGCCGAGCTTCGAAGCGTCCACAGTTATTTTTTCACCCTCCAGCTTTGCCACGCCACTCTTCAGAAGCTCGTTCATACATTCGTCTATATCTCCGACATTGATTGTGGTGGGCCTTTTCTTGATTTCCGGCGGCATCGTGAAGCCGTGCTTCCCGAAATAGTCAGGCATGTAGCGCAGGATATAACTCCACTTGTGCTTGTGGCCGCCGCTCATCCCTGTGCCGCCTCTCTCCCCGCTACCCCTCCCCCTCTTGGAGCAGCCCTTCCCATATGTGCGTCGTCCCCGCTGCCGTTTGACCTTCTTTTCTTTCCTTACCACCACAGGACCACCTAAGCCATCCTTATTATCAAATCGTTTATCTTCTCTCCTCTGTAACCTAGGTCCCCGAAGTCCTTGAACGGTCTCTTCGTGGACTTGAACCCCTTGCGAGGGGGATGCAGCCTGAAAACTTTCTTGAGTCCCGGCAGGGAAGAAATTCCCGCCTTCCCGGAGCTGATGGCGTCCGCGAAGTCCTTTATCGATTGAAAAGCGCCTTTGCTCTTGACCTCCTCATCGGTAAGGCGCCTGTTGCCACTGAGCCTGCCCCACCTTCTCAGGAGGTGCTCGATGGTCTGCGGCGTTGCCTCTCCCCAAGTTATGTAATCCTTGGCCTTCTGGAGCATGCCCAGCACCGCATCGCTGTCGTCCACCAGTATGCAGTGATTGATCTTTGTCAACCCGACGATTTTCATGGTGTCTCTGACATCCTCGTTGGCGTTTATCCCGCTCCTGAGCCTGATGACCGCCAACTTAGCCACTCTGTTCCCCTCCCTCAGTTCTGACAACTTGCGCCGGCTGGCCCATCTTTGTTGTTTGCCGCAAGGCACTCAAAGTGGCGAGTGCAAAGTTAAGGGTTGTGCGTGTCTCGCCCTCCGATGCCGTCCAAGCGTCCTTGACCCCCGCCATCCTCATCACCTTCTTTGGAATTTCCGCCGCGGCTATCCCAAGGCCTCTGGGCGCTGGTTTTATACCAACTGTAACGCTGCCGCTCTTTCCCTCGACTTCAAACGGCACCGAGTGAGTCCTCCCACATCCGCACTCCCAGCTCCCGCAGCCTCTCATCACTTCCACAACATTCATCTTCGCGGCGTTCATTGTTTTTCTGATCGCCGGGCCGATTGCCTGGGCACTCTCGCTCCCCACGCCCACGATTCCATCCAAGTTCCCCACCACTCCGACTATCTGGTACTTAACCCGCCTCCCAGACTTGTGCATTCTCTGCACAAGCTTGATCCCGAGGATTTCCTCTTCCATGTTCGGCACAAGGGATTCTACTATCCCTGACTCCATTATTGGCTTCCCAGTCCTGAATACATCGGAAATGCTAGTAATCCTTCCTTCCTTCACTGCCCGTCCCAGCCCCGTCCGCGGCTGCCACATGTTTATGTCAAACTTCTCGCGTTCCTTCTTTCTCCTCATTCTTCTCATCTTACCCACCACCCTGTATTGATTGTTTCACCACATCAAAGTGTTCTTGGAGCTGCTCGGGAGGAAGGCCGCGTGAGATGTACTTTGAAAATCTGGCTTGATAAACATCTGGAGAACTCTGTTTCAGTTCCTCTGCGTAATCCGCGATGTGTTTTCCCCTTATCCTGCTTTCATCCGGAAGAACGGCCTCATCATGAGGGATTTTCAGCCCAGCGTCCAGCGCTCCCTTGAGCACAGCGAAAATTTTGGAACCTTTCACTGGGTTGTAATTGTCTATGTCTAACACACACTCGTTCACCCCTGCCTTCAAGGCCCGGACACCGCAGAGCAGCCCCACCAGGTAGGCCGACGAGACATTCGATGTGCCCCCTTTCCACCCGAACTTTTCAAGGTCCCTCGTGTGGGAAGAGACCAAAACCATGTCCCCCACAGACGATGCTTTCGAGACCTGCGCTAAAACATGGTTCAGAGAAAGCCGCACGACAAATATCGGCTTCCCAGACTTCAACAGTTTCAGCCTTTGCCCGTAATCTGTCTTTCCTTCGCGCCTCCTCCTGAATGTCACTCTGTAGCGTGGTCCAATTCTATTCATGTTTATCCCTTAATCGTCCCCCGCTCCTTCAAGTAAACTTCAAGGTGCCCCCTGTTTTTGAACATCCCTCCCTTGGCCATGCCGTATAATTTCCTGTATTCCCCCGGCCCGATTGCCCCCTGTTTTTTCAGCTCCACCAGCCTTTCCCTGACAGGCCTGATGGTCTGGATCCACCTTTCTTTCCTTGGGAACCGAGCATGCTTTGATCCTCTCCTGCTGCCGTGTCCCTTTCGCTTTCCAGCCTTTCGCTTGGCAGCCCTCTCCCTCGCTCGGCCCCTGCTCGTTCCCTTTTCCGGCCTGGCCTTTATTGCTCCAGAGTTCACGAGGGACCGGATGTCCTCGCGGGTAATGGCCGCCGACACGTCTTCCCCCCTGGTTGGGTCTATCCAGACCCTGTTGACGCCAACTTTCAGGATTTCAGACGCCAGTCGTCTCTTTTTGTTCAGCTTCATGTTTTACCACCGGGTTCAACACCCTCACCTTTAGCTCTTTGGCTTTGACGATTATGGTTTCGCGTGTTTTTGCTCCGACACCTGAGGCTATCCTTGCAACCTCCCGCTGTGGGTTCACCTTTTCAAGCTCCTTTTGGTTGTGAACCAAAACTTCGGAAAGGCCTGATGGGTGGAGGCCGCGAGAAGAAGCCGGAGAGCCATAGCCGATGGAGACTAGCGCTCCCTTTCCCTTCATCCGGAGCCGCGTCCTGCTTTCCCTCCCGTGGGGTTTCCTCCACTTTTCTCCAAGCCTCTCTGGCCCGAACCACGACTCCCGCCTGAAATTTGGTTTTTTCTTCATCATTGGACCTCCGCTATGTAACATCCATCTTGGAATACTCGCCTGTCCTTTCCACGGACCCTGGTCGCTCGCTCTATATTGACGGCCGTCTGCCCTACCTCTTCCTTATCCACTCCTTTGACGAGAACTTCGTCGCCGTTGACCTCAACCTTGGTGCCGCCAACTATGTCGGCGGACCTTGGGCTTCTTTCCCCGATAAAATTCTGGATGAGCACTTTCTTTCCGTCCACCTTTACCGTTATCGGGAAGTGAGAGTAAACCACCTTGAGCTTGTATGTGAATCCATCCTTGGCCCCTTTGAACATGTTTTTCAGGTGCGCCGTTATCGTGCCCACCGCGGCCTTTGATGCCTTGCTGGTTGATTCGGCCTCCAATACAACCTCGCTTCCTTCGAGCTTGATTTTCACCCCACTGAACCTGAAGTTTCTGGAGAGCTTGCCCTTTGGCCCGCTGACTTCTACGGAGCGCCCGCTGACCTGTACCTGCAACCCTTCCGGGATGTTTATTTTGTTTTTTATGCCAATTGCCATTGCATTCACGCCGCCTAACCTCGGTTTTTTCTCTTAAAACAGTTCCGCGTCAGTAGACATGGGCGAGGAGCCTCCCACCCAGCCCCTGTTCAGCGGCCTTCCTGTGGGTCATCACTCCTTTCGGGGTTGACACCACCAAAATCCCAACCCCCGCGGCTGGCAGGTATCTCTTCTCCCACTTCTCGTAATCCTGGATTCCCACAGGGTGGCGCGGCTTTATCGCCCCGCATGAGTTGACCTTCCCGTGAAGAAGAACCCTGAAAGCCCGCCCGTCTTCGACCGCCTCAAAGCCTTTCAACATGCCCTCTTCTACCATTAACTTCAGGATTTCGGAGACCAGCCTCGAGGCAGGGGCCACCTTCACCTCCTTTTTCCTAGCCCGCTCCGCATTCTGGATTTTTGACATTGCGTTCGCGAGTGGATCCAACAACATTTTAACCCTCAGCTATATTTTTTGAACCCGATTTTCGGCGCCAGCTCCCTGAAGCACTTCTTGCAGAGCCTCAAGCCATGCTGCTGGTAAATGTGGCCGTGTCTCCCACAGTGCTGGCAGAAGTGTGCGCCCCTCCCAAATTTTTTCTTGACCATCAGACCACCTGCACCCCAAATTTATTCGTCATGAAATCAATCGCCTCCTGCTTTGTAATAATGTGTTTCTTTGGTATACTCTTGGGCCGCCGCCTCCTGATCTTTACCCGGTAGCCTGCCCTAGTGAGGTTCACGTCAACATCCATCCCAAATATGCCTATCTCTGGGTCATATGCCACGCCTGGGATGTCTATGTGCTCCCTTATGCCGAATGCCAGATTTCCGGTCCTGTCAAATGAGCTTTCTTTTACTTTGTGCTCAACCCCCTCCAGAAGCCCCTTCAAAACCTCCTCGGCCTTAGCCCCTCTGAGCGTGATTTTGCAGCCTATCGGGCTTCCAGCCTTCACCCCCCACTCTCTCACAGCGTCTTTTGCGTAAGTTCTCTTGGGCGGCCGTCCAGAGACTTGGGTTAGAACCTTTTCGGCCTTAACAAGCTTGTCCCCCCCTTCGCCAACGCCGATGTTCAAAACCACTTTGCCCACCTTTACCTCCCTCATTGGGTTCATGCCGCGCCACCCCCAAGCGATGTCACCGGCTTCTCTTTCCCGACAACAAAGATGTAGTGCTCCGGGGCCTGAAAGCTGTCCTGTCCTGACTTCAAGATGACGATGTTCGGCTGCGTCCCCGCAATCAACTTTATTTCCTCAATCCGACCGACCCTGCCTGTGTTTTCACCACCGGTAACAAGGGCCAGCATCCCAGCTTCCATAGGCAAGCGTCCGACAACCCCTACCCCTGGAAGGTTGACTTGGGCAACGTCTCCCACCTTGAACTCCTTGAAGTCGCCGACCATTGTTTTCCCATCATGGAATGCTAGCTGTGTTTTGCCACCTTTCACTATTTTTTTCCCAACAACTTTGCAAAGTTTCACAGAATCCCCGCCGGCCTCCTTGTTTAAAACAAGGCGCCCCCGGTGGTCAAGCAAGACTCTGTGGGACTCTCCTGTGGCCTGCGCTTGGACCACATCCATGAACCCCACGGGAAACTTGGGGTCACGTCTCGCTATGCCGTCCACAAGAATGCTGCCTCTCGAGACAATGTTATCGGCTTCCCTAGCGTTGCGGGCAATCGAGAGGTATTCCCTGACGACCAGCCTCAGTGGGATGGCCCGCTCAATTGGATGCGGTCCGGCGGCAGCTTTCGTCGTCCACTTGGTGGCCTTTCTGGACAACTTCACCGCCCTCGGGGCTGCATAACGCTTGAGCTTCCTTCTCCCACCTTTTTTAGCCAACATTCTTCCCCCTTGATATTGCTTGCATCCTTTCTTTGTCTTCAACCAAACTTAACAGCATGACTTTGGACGTTTGGACCGGTCTCTGGATTTGAGTGCCGTCCGCCTTTGTCAGGGTGATTCCGGAAATGTAAATTGCATGTTTTTTCGTGTTTACCTTGGTAACCTCCCCTTCAATTTTCTTGAAGTCTCCTTTGAGGACACGGACCCTATCCCCTTTTCTCACGACCAAGGAGCGCTTCCCGTATTTCTTCCTCAAATCTGGCGACAGGGGGGCAGACAGAAACTTGTGCCGGATGTGCAGCGGAGCAGAATAAACGGCCGCCCTCTGTTTTCTGGGTTGTTTGCTGCTCATGTCATCACACAATCGAGGCGGCTATCCCCGCCACCTTTGGCCACCTCTCTGCGGCTTCCCTCGCGATTGGTCCTTTTATTTCAGACCCTCGTGCAGCGGCTTCAGGGGTTATCAGCGCTGCGGCGTTGTCCTCAAATTTTATTCTGATGCCGTCCTTCCGCCTGTACTCCTTTCTCTGGCGGACCACCACGGCCTGCACCATAGTTTTTCGCAGTTCAGGCGTACCTTTTTTCACAGACGCAACCACCCTGTCCCCGACTCCAGCCTTCGGCAGACGTCTCCTTGCACCTTTGTATCCCATGACACTGATGATCTGTATCTCCTTCGCGCCAGTGTTGTCTGCGCAAACTAGCCTTGCGCCTACCGGTAGGACCCTCACGGGCGCAACCGCGGTCACCCCTATGGAAGCTCCGGCACCTTTCTTTCCCACGTTCACGCCCCCATCTTTTGAACGACAACAAACGATTTTGTTTTACTCAGCCGTCTGCTCTCCATTATCTTCACCCTTTCTCCTGTTTTGGCGTTGATGCAGGGCGGGTTGTGAGCGTGTATTTTTGATGTCCGCCTCTCGTACCTCTCATATTTCCCAACCATGTGCATCTTCTCCATCTCAACTGTCACAGTCCTGGCCATCTTGTCGCTGGAGACCTTCCCCTCGAAGACACGCCCCCTGACAGACAAGCTGCCGTGGAACGGACACCGCGGGTCTGTACAGCTTTCCTTAGGAGGTTCTATTCCCATTCCGACCATTTTTTCACCTCTTTATCCTGTCCTCCGGCCTGCCTAATATCTTGTCCCCTGGCACGGTGACTTCGCCGTTATTGAGACTTATCACAAATGTGGTCTTTGATTTCGGGACGACTTTCCTTCCCCCCTTTGTCTCTATAATCAAAGTCCCCATTGTTTCATCGAGTATTTTTCCGGATACTCCGGACAGCCCGGTGTCGGGGTTACTTATGACTCTGGCTTCCAGCCCTATCAGCTCATGCCTGAACAGATTCTTTTTGGTCGCCGACATCAAACCACCTTTCATCCTATGTCCATTGTATCTGGAGAAAAGCCCATCCCCACAAGGACATCCTTCACGCGGGGCCTGTGATCCCCTTGAAGTTCTATGTGCCCGCCTTTCGCTGTCCCGCCGCAGGCCAGCTTGGACTTCAGTTCCTTCATCAGTTCCTTCATATCGATGCTTTTTTCATCGAGGCCTTCTATCACCGTGACGATTTTGCCAAACTTTCTTTTCACGGAATAGATGTTTATCCTCTGCTGTTCTCTGGCTATGTCTTGGCAGACACATATGTCCTTTGGTAGGCCACATATCTTGCAGATTTCCTGCAGCTCTTACGCACCTCCTTTTTCCTTCATTATCGTTATTATCCGGGCGATCGTGTGCCTAATCTCTTTGATTTTTGCTGGGTTTTCAAGGGTTCCTCCAGCGGCCGTCGTAGCCCGAGACCTCACCAGCTCCGCCCTAAGCTCTGTCAGCTTCGCGAGCATCTCGTCTCTACTCATTGCTCTTATTTCACTCGCCCTCAGTATCGCCACTGTTCTCCACCTCAGATTTGGTTTCTTCGGACGGGGCGGGCTTAGGTTGCGGCTGGGCCTCTACCTCGCTCTGGCCAGCCTGCGGCGGGACTTGCTCCCCGCTCGTGCCTGTCTCTGGCTGGGCAGCCTGCTGCTCCAGTTGAGCCTGAATCTCCTTCTTTTCGATTTTTATCTCATCTGGCATGTGCACGTCTGGCGGCATTATTGAAACCCTCACTCCGGCGATGCCAGCCTTAAGCTGCGCAGGAGCGTAGCCGTGGCTCACAAGCATTTCAGCCGGCTTCCCCGCCTTGCTCAAGTATCCGGCATAAAATCGCTGGCTCCTTGCCCGTTCCCCCGCGATTCTGCCGGAGATTACTATCTCGACTCCGCGGGCCCCAGCTTCCATTATTCTCCTGAGCATCATCTCCCCCAACCTTCTCACACCTATCCCTTTTTCCAGAGCGAAAGCAATCCTCTTCGCCATTATCTGGCCGTGGAGTTCAGGCTTGGGTATCTCCAGCACTTCGATTTGCGGATTTTCTAGTTCAAATTCCTTCTCCAGCGTCTCCGTGAGTTGCTTGATGCTTTTTCCCTTTCGCCCTATGACCATCCCGGGTCTCTCGACATGCAGGACCACACGTGTGCCCGTGGGAATCCTCTTTATTTCAGCTCCCCCGTAGCCAGTTCTGCCGAGTTCTTCCTCAAGGTAGGTCTCGAGTTCTACCCTTTTTAGGCCCTTCTTTACGAAAAATGCTTCCGCGGGCATCAGGAAGCCTCCTTCAGTATTATCTCGACATTTGTGGTGGGCTTGTTGAAGGGCGATGCCCGTCCGAAAGCACGGGGTATTATCCCAGGCATGGTTATCCCTTTTGAGGCGCTGGCGTGAGCCACTTTCAACTTCTCTGGATCCATTCCCTTGTAGCCTGCGTTTTCCTCGGCATTCTTAAGCACCTTCAGAATCTCACCCGCGGCTTTGACAGGATACGCGCCCGGCCCAACACCTCCTTTCTTGTGGGCAAGTTTCTTGTTGTGGCGGACATAAGGGATTGCCTTCTTTTTCATCTTGACCTTTTCCAAGTAATCCTTGGCAACACTTAGCGGCAGCCCCCTTATCGCCCTGCAAATCTCAACAGAATCTTTGGGAGACACCCTAAGCTCTTTCCCATATGCTTTGGCGCACGGCTCGTCAATTTTTGCGGAGTAACCAAACTTCGGCATGTCATCACTTCAGAGGGACATACATGGAACTTCTCGTGGCCCCTATCCCCGGTGCCCCATGTGTAACCTTCTTTCTGGTCGGAGAAAATTCGCCGAGCTTGTGTCCTACCATCTCAGGAGCTATCTCCACAATCACAAATTCCTTCCCGTTGTGGATGCCGAACTTCAACCCAACCATGTCAGGGAAGATAATCATGTCCCTCAGGTGGGTTCTTATAGGCCCCGTCCCGCCAGCATCCTTGACCTTCCTTATTTTCTCGAGCAGTTTCTTGTGTTTTGGTGAAAAGCTCCTCGCCACCATCCTACGCTGTTTCGACGGAAGAAGCCTGGCGAACTCATCCATGGAAAGCTTCTGGAGCTCCGAGATTGTCATCCCCCTGAATGTGAATTTTTTCGGCATCGACTTACCTCTTACCAGTCCTTCTAGCCGCTATTAAGCCAACCTTTTGCCCTGGAGGTGCTCCTCTGGGCGGAGTCTTTGGACGCCCAGCATGCTTCCCTCTGCCTCCTCCGAACGGGTGGTCCACCACGTTCATCGCCACTCCCCTGACCCGTGGGTATGGCTTTCCTTTCCCCAGCATCACATGAAACCGCTTGCCAGCCTTGACGAACGGCTTTTCCCCGTGGCCGCCTCCCGCGACGACTCCCACCGTTGCTCGGCACCTAGGATCGAACTCTTTTATTTCCCCGGACGGCAGCTGGACGGTCGCCCGCCCTATATCATGAGCAATCAAGACCGCGGATGTCCCGGAGGCTCTGACAAACTTCCCGCCGTCTCCGGGCATGGACTCTATGTTGTGGATTTGGGTCCCTTCAGGGATCTCAGCGAGGGCAAGGGTGTTTCCAGATTTTATTTCAGCAGAAATTCCAGCAATTATTTTGTCACCAATCTTCATCCCTTCCGGGGCCAAAACAAGACGCTCCTGTCCATCGCTGTATCTGACCCTCGCCACGGGGGCAATCCTTCCGGGGTCATGGAGGATGTCCACGACAGCCGCTTCCCCTTCATTCAACAGCTTGACCTCGCCAAGTCGCCTCCAGGACTTCGCCCTATATGTCGGGGCACTGTCTCCCATTCTTCTTGATCTTGTGTGCTTGCCCATCAGATCATCCCCAGCTTAGTCGCCAGGTCCGCAGCGGAAAATTCTGGCGCCAGCCTCACGTACGCTTTTTTTTCTCCCTTCGGAGTTGTCTCCATGTTCACCTTTGTGACCTTCACCTCGTAAAGGCGCTCCACGGCATACTTCACGTCAGATTTGTTGGCATCCTTGGCCACAGCGAAAATCAGCTTGTTTTCCGACTCTACCAGAGTCACGGCTCTTTCGGTGGCTTTTGGATAAAGCAAGACCTTGTGAGGATCTTTCACGATGTTGCCCCCCCGGCTAGCTTTTGGATTGCGCCCTTGGTCCAGACGGTCAATCTTCCTGGGGTCCCGCCTGGAGCTAGCAGCTCCGCGTTCAGAGACGCAACAGTGGATACATCAAGTCCTGGGATGTTGCGCGCCCCTTTAAGCAGCCCCTTGTCCTGAGCGACAACCAGAAGCGGCCCTACTGCAGACCTGTACCTCCTGCCTCTCATTTTCCCACGGCCGGCCCTAACCTTCTTGCTGGCCTCCACCCTCTCGACATCTTTCCACACGCCGAACCTCTCGAGGACAACCTTCACCTCGCTTGTCTTCTTCAAGCCCTCAAAGTCATCTGCAAGAACAAGCGGAATTTCCTTGACATCATCTACAATGTGTCCGCGGGAGGCGACGAGGGACTTCAATTTCGTGGCTGAAATGGCTGACCGTATGGCGAGTTTCCTCTCTTTTTTGTTTATGCGCTCGTGGATTACCTCTTCCACCCTTGGCGGGTGGGCCCTCCTGCCGCCGACTGTGTGAGGTGCGAAAGCCGCCAAACCTGATGCAGGAGATCTGCTCCCCTTCACGCGCCGCACTCTGGAGGTGCCGTGTCCCTTGCCCCATGTCTCGGCCGATGTCCTTTTCCCGGCCATTGTATCCGGTCCCCAAGGCTGGATTCTGGCCGTCTGAGCAGATATCACGGCGCGCTTTATCAGGTCCGGCCGTACATCCGTCTCGAATATCTCGGGGAGGTCCATCTGTTCAACCTCCTGTCCTTCGATTGAAAATACTTTGGCCTTCATCATCTCCCCTGTCCCGACGCCGTGCTTATGTATGTGATGGTCGGAGGCGATGTTGGACGCGTGGGCGGCAGCCTGGCAGCCTGCCTTAACTGCACGAGCCTTTTTGTTGGGCCCGGCACAGACCCCGCAACCACCACGTAGCCCGACTTGATCCCGCCGTATCTCAGAAATCCGCCTTTGGGCGTGACCTCCTTGCCGTCACCGCCGATTTTGAGTATGCGCTTGTTGAACTCGGTGCGCTGGTGGTATCCCATTTGGCCGGGAGCCGGGACAGTCCAGAATATCCTTGAGGGACTCCATGGACCCAAAGTTCCCACCTGTCTTTTCCCGCCCTCCGACTTCCTTGGAAGTATCTTGATTCCCCATCTCTTTACAGGGCCTTGGAAGCCCTTTCCCTTGCTGACGGCGATCACGTCCACATGCTCGCCTTCCTTGAACACCTCCGGAGCTTTCACCTCTTTGCCGAGCACCCCCTTGGAGTAGTTCCACTTCTCTTCCGCTGAGCTTCCTCCAACCCTAATCTCTACAAGGTCGGGCTTCTTCCTCAGAAGGCTGCTCTTGGATGGTTGGGTGCAGGCTATGACTCTGATGTCTACAACCTTTCCGCCTTTGACCATGGCTTCCCCACGCTCGATTGCCTTCTGAAGGTCCGGCTTTTTCGGAAGCGAGAGAAGTCGGGACAGCTCCTTTGGAAGCTCCGCCGCCCAGACGTCGGTGATTGCGTTTAAAGCGCTGATTTTTTTCCCGTAAAGGCGAACGGCGCAGACGATTGCAGGAGGAACCTCCAGCACGGTAGCAGGGACGCTAATCTCCTGACCGCTGGTGAGAGTGCCCTTTCTGTCATCCATAATGAAAATTTGGATCATTCCAGCCTTGTATCCGGCTATGCCCTGTAGACCAACGGCAGTAGTCTCTGGCCATGCCCGCACCTGGGCTACCAACCTTGGGGCCCTGACTCTCGGCATGTACGCGAGGGAGCCCCTTCGCGGATGGCTCGCGCGCTTTCCCATTTTACTTTCTCCTGAAGGTGTTCAGCAGCGATAGGGTGGCAACTAGCGCCTCCTCGGCCCTCACGGTTACAGTACCTTGGTCAGGAACTGTGTTCACCACCAAGTCGAAGATGCCCTCGACGGAGGTGCCTTGGCGCTCGCATATCTTCTGGAGGCCCGCGTATGGGCCGCCGAATGCCACAGCCACGCTGCGCGCCCTTTCCCCTTTTATGGATTTTTCAAGCTCATATAAGTTTTGGCCCAGTCTTGAGGTACCGACTTTGAGCTCCGGCTTCAGGAGGTCAAGGCCGTCAGCCAGGCTTTTCGCCTCCAGAACCTCATAACCCCAGTATTCAGGGATTTCACCCTTCCGGACAGGGGTCACGGGGATGAACTCTTCAGCCCTTTCCCCAAGCCTTAAAGAGAGCCGCTGGCGGAGCCTAACTTTGGCGTCCGTTATACCCTTGGTTGGAAGGCCTATTTCGACCAGGCTTTTTTTGCCAATATTTATCACAGCACCTTCTCGGTAGTCGCCCGGCCTGTTTTTCTCACCCCCGAGGGGGTGGTGAGGTGTTCTGAGCGGAGGGAGCAGGCCGGCGTAGCGGAGTTCCTCTTTGACAGGGAACAATATTTTTCTCAAGTATTGCGGAGTCTCCATGTAGTTCAGGAGGATGGTTATGAGCTTTTTCTCCTTCTCCTGGTTTCTTACTTGGGGCTCGTCATCGCTGTAAATGCAGACCTTGTCTACCTGAAATATCGCCAGAGCGCGGCCGACCATGCCCACCTTAATTGTTTTCTGCGAGAGTTCATACGAGTCGCTTGCCAGCGAAGCAGGCAGTAGGACAAAAGTTTCAGGCTTCATGATATTCCTTACTATGCTATCCCTTTGCGACCCCGATGGGCTTCAGCCTTACGACTTTTCTGGATATGCCGGCCCTGTGTGAGATGTCAACCACACGGTCCACATCCTTGTATGCTTCTGGAGCTTCTTCGGCAATCACGGAAATCTTGGCAGCCCTCACGATTGTCCCCTGGGTTTCAAGTTTTTGTCTGACATCTTCTCCCCAGAAGCGCTTCAGGGCGGCTGTTCTGCTCAAGTGGCGTCCAGCTCCGTGAGCCGTGGACCCGAACGTTTCTTCCATACCCTGCTGGGTTCCGACCAGAACATAGGAGGCTCGCCCCATGTCTCCCGGGATGAGCACAGGTTGCCCGACATCGCGGTAAAAGGAAGGAATGTCCGGGTGTCCTGGCCCGAAAGCCCTGGTGGCCCCCTTGCGGTGGATATAGACTTTCTTGCGCTCCCCGTCAATCTTGTGTTCCTCGAGCTTGGCGATGTTGTGGGCGACGTCATAGACAATGTGGAGACCAAGAGACTCCGCGTCCTTTCCGAAGACCTGCTCGAAAGACTGCCGGACCCAGTGGACTATCATCTGCCGGTTGGCCCATGCAAAGTTTGCCGCACACTTCATGGCGGCGAGATAGTCCTGCCCTTCAGGAGAGTTGGCCGGAACGTTGACGAGCTCCCTGTCAGGAAGCTGGATGTTGTATTTGTGTATTGCCCGCTCCATGTTTCGCAAGTAATCCGAGCAGACCTGGTGGCCGAGCCCCCTAGAGCCGGTATGAATCATAACTGTGACCTGGTCTTCCCGCTCAATGCCAAATTTTTTTGCCACATCGGGCTCGTAGATTTTGTTGACAGTCTGTATTTCCAAAAAGTGGTTCCCGCTGCCGAGGCTGCCCAGCTGTGGGAAGCCCCTGTGCTTGGCCTCAGGGCTCACTTTCCTTGCGTCGGCACCAGCCATGCAGCCCCTTTCCTCCAGCCTTTCCACATCTTCCTTCCACCCGAAGCCGTTCTCCACGGCCCATATCGCGCCGTTTTCGAGCACCTGGTCAAGCTGGGCGGGCGTAAGTTTCACGTGGCCGGTGCTCCCCAGACCGGACGGGACATTTCTGAAAAGTGTTTCGACCAGCTGTTTAATTTTTGGCACCACATCGGCTTTGTCAAGGTTAGTCTTGAGCAATCTGACGCCACAGTTGATATCGTATCCCACGCCCCCGGGGCTGATGACTCCAGTTTCGGCATCTGTGGCCGCGACACCCCCTATTGGAAATCCATATCCCTGGTGCCCGTCAGGCAGTGTCACCGAGTATTTGTAGATCCCTCTCAAAAAGGTAACATTTAGGGCCTGCTCCAATGTGAGGTCTTTTCTCATGTCGTTCAGCATCTCGGCGTCGGCGTAAATCCTGGCGGGGACCAGCATCCCTGGTTTGGCACCTTTGGGAATCTCCCATCTGACCTCATCAATTTGGACTATCTTGCCCTTCCACGGCCCAAAAGCCGCCATTTTTTCTTCTTCCATTGTCCCAAAATACTAACGAGCAGCTACTTAATAGTCCACTCGTTCGGCGATGATTACTCGATTAGCTCAATCTTCGCCCCAAGTTTCACCATGTCGCCGACAAAAGTTGGGTAGGAAACAGGAATGCTTTCAGCGCCGTCGACCACCGTTTGCCCGCGTGCCACCAGTCCCGCCACCGCGAATGCCATCGCCATCCTGTGATCTCCGAAGGACTCAACCTTGGCACCGCTGAGCTCTTTCACGCCGTTTATCTGGAGCCCATCTGGCTGCTCTTTTGCATCGGCCCTGAACTTTCTGAGCCCGACAGCTAGTGCCCTGAGCCGGTCGGTCTCTTTTACTCTCAGGTGTGGGATGTTGCTCAGTCTGGTCTTGCCGTCTGCGACTGAGCCTAGGACCGCGAGGACTGGGACCAAGTCTGGGTTGTCCCCGCAGTCGGCTTCTATTCCTGAAAGCTCTCCAGTGCTTGAAACATGGACTGTTTTTCCCTTAACGAAAACATCTGCACCGAACTGGCCGAGAAAATCAACTATTCTCTTGTCGCCCTGCGCGCTTTTAACGTTCAGGTTTTTCACGCTCGCAGACGACGCGGTGATTGCGGCCGCACCGAGTACAAATGCAGCGGATGAAAAATCACCGGGGATTGCCAAATCGAGAGGCTTGAAAACTTGCCCGCCTGGGATGGAGAACTCGGTCAGGCTCTTGTTCCTTTTCACTTTTGCATCTGCCGCCTCCATCAGCTCGAGGGTGATCTCGATGTAGGGCTTGGAGCGCAGCTCTTCTGTTATTGTGATTTTTGTGTCTTCCCTTGCATATGGTGCGGCGAGAAGCAACGCTGAGATGAACTGGGAACTCACGGCGCCAGTTATTTCCACCTCACCTCCAGCGAGCCCGCCTCCCACGACGACTGGCGGTCTTCCATCGGGCCCCTCACAGCGTCCCTTTGCCCCAAGTTTTTTCAGTGATTCGACAAGCGGTCCCATCGGTCTTTTCTGGATGGATTCGTCTCCCGTGAGCTTTACAGGCTTGTGGGAGAGGGCGGAAATCGCGCTGATCATCCTGATGGTTGTACCAGAATTCTTTACATCTATGACATCTTTCTTTGGTTTGATTTTGCCGCCTGTCCCGCAGACTCGCCAGACTTCCCCGTCCTGCGAAACTTCTGCGCCCAGTATTCTTGCGGCATCTATTGTGGCCAGCGTGTCCAAGCCCAGAAGTGGCGCCCGAATCCTGCTTTCCCCGTCAGCCAGCAGGGCGATCATGAATGCGCGGTGAGTGTAAGACTTGGATGGGGGCGCAACGATCTCTCCCAATACCTTTGACGGTTGGACTTTCAGCAATGCCATGGGTTCCGTTGAGACTTCTGGAGAGGAATTTAAATAATTAAAGGGATGCCCAAATCAAGTTTGCCGGGGTTTGCAAAATTTGGGGATTGGTTTTTATATCCTCCCTACTCACTCTCACCGGTGTGTAAGTGCCAAAAATTTACTACGAGAAGGACGCGGAGATGGACCCTCTCGATGGAAGGACAATTGCGATAGTGGGTTACGGGAACCAGGGACAGGCCCAAGCCAACAACCTCAGGGACTCTGGCTGCAAGGTGATCATAGGTAGCATCAAAGACGCCAGCTACGATCAAGCATTGAAAGACGGCTTCAAAGTCCACAGTATTTCAGATGCGACGAAGATGGCGGACATAATTCACATCCTCATCCCGGACGAGTACCAGGCAAAAGTATACGAGAAAGAAATCGCCCCACAGCTGAGGAAAGGCAAGGTGCTCTGCTTCAGCCACGGTTTCAACATCCACTTCAAGCAGATAGTGCCGCCGAAATTCGTGGACGTGATAATGATTGCTCCGAAGGCGCCTGGGGCTCTTCTGCGAAGGATGTACCAGCAGGGATCCGGGACACCGGGACTCCTAGCGGTTGAGCAGGACGCGAGCGGGAAGGCAAAGAAGATAGCCCTGGCGATGGCGAAGGGAGTAGGGCTGACGAGAATAGGCGTCGTTGAAACCACATTCAAAGAGGAGGTGGAGACGGACCTCTTCGGGGAGCAGGCCGTCCTTGTCGGGGGAGTTTCAGAGCTGATGAAAGCAGGGTTTGAAACTCTGGTGGAAGCGGGATACCAGCCAGAGATAGCCTACTTTGAGTGCCTAAACGAGCTGAAGCTGATAGTCGACCTTGTCTACGAGCACGGCATAGAGGGGATGATGAAAGCCGTCAGCAACACAGCTGAGTACGGCGGAAGGACAAAAGGCAAGCTGATAATCGACGACCGGGCGAGAAAGACTATGAAGAAGATGCTGGCGGAAGTGCAGAGCGGCAAGTTTGCGAAGGAATGGATTGAGGAGAGCCAAAAGGGAATCCCCAATCTCAAACGCATGCGCGAGGAAGCCGGCAAACACCTGGTCGAGAGGATCGGGCGAGATTTGAGGAAGTGGGCTGGGATAGAAAAATAGCGTCGGCCAGCCAATCATCTACCGTATGTCCCAGTAAGAGTGGCTTCTGCGATAACATGGCCGCTTACGGCCTGCTCAAGCTGCGCCTTTGTCGCGCCAGATTCCAGGGAAAGAACGGAGTTGAGGGCGAAAAGTTTGAACCTGTATCTGTGAGCTGGACCTGCCGGTGGGTCCGGTCCACCGTAACTGAGGTTCCCAAAATCATTAACTCCCTCCACTGCGCCAGAACTCGTTACAATGTCTGAAGATTGAATGTCATCTGGAATGTTTTCCGTGTTTGGCGGGATGTTCCAGATGATCCAGTGGGTGAAGTTCCCAGCATCAAGGTCTTCAACAATCAGAGCCAAGCCCGTGGCCGCCGGATCAACGCCGCTTATCCCCAAAGGAGGCGAGACGTTTATCCCGTCCGCAGTATATTTTTCCGGGATGGTCCCGCCTTCTGAAAATGCACTGCTTGTTATTTTCATGCTGGAGCTTGCGCTGGGAGTGGAGCTTGGAGATCCACCAGGTCTAACGAGCAAAGCCGCGGCAGTGAATCCAACTACAGCTAGTACAACCACAATGCCGACGACGGCAGTCCTAGCCATGGCATCACTTCTTGAACCTGCCAATCTCTTCCATCACGTCAATGCTGCTGAGAATGGCGGCCCTGCAGCAGTATCTTTTCAGCCCGAGGTCGTCTAGGACCTTCTTAGGGTCCTCGCCCTGCTTCACCTTCGCGTCAAACTGCTCGTACTTGTCGCCGAGAAGCTCACCACAGCTGAAACACCTTATTGGTCTCATCTTGTCACCTGTAACTTTTCTGGAACTTGGAACGGGCTCCAGGCCCTCCGGGTTTCTTTGACTCCTTGAACCTGACATCGCTTTTAACCAGCGTCCAGTCGTACTGCTTGAAGCTCTCCCTCAGCTTGGGGTCGTCCGCCCACCCTACCAGTCCGCGGGCGATGGCAGTCCTCACAGCGTCGGCCTGCCCCATGTAGCCTCCCCCGCCGACCCTGACGTCTATGTCCACCTTCTTCACGACATCCGGGGCGAGCTCCAGCGGCTCCATTATCTTGAGTCTTGCCAGTTCAGGCTCATAAACTTCCAGGGCTCGGCCGTTGACAAAGACTTTTCCCTGACCGTCCCTGACGAGGGCTCGCGCTATTGCTCCCTTCCTTCTTCCCACACCAATCGTTTTCTTCATTCCTTTGCCCCCAAAAGTTTGCTCAACTTTTCAAGCTTTAAATACCGCCCAGTGCCGAGCCGCTCGAGGCCTGCGTCTGGCACGGCCACCTTCTCTTTCCCTGCCAGCTCCTCAGGCACCCCCCCGTGCACTCTGAGCCTGTGAAACGCATCTTTTCCCCTCGCCGTTTTCCATGGAAGCATCCCCCTGATTGACTTTCTGATCAAGTCCTCGGGCCGTTTTGGATGGAACGGCCCCTTGCGGGGGTTGGTTACTGTCCTTGTTTCCAGCCAGGTCCTGTATTCTTCAAGTATTGAGTCCTTCCTTCCAGAGATGATCACTTCATCCGCGTTGACGATGGTGACCTTCTCTCCCTCGAGTAGCTTCTTCGCGGCAAAAGTCGCGAGTCGCCCCAGTATCAAATCTTTTCCGTCGATGATCAGCATCCCACTCACTCCATCAGCCTGACTCCCTTCCCAGCAGGGTTCTGCTCCAGAAGCTGCTGGATGGTGAGTGCCTTCCCGCCAGCCGCGGTTATCTTCCTTTTCGCCGGGCCGGAGAACTTGAACGCGACCACCGTCATGGGGCCGTCAAGCGTCCCGGCCGCCAGGATTTTCCCCGGCACCAGCACGGTGTTACCTTCTGCAGCATGGCGGCTCAGGTGGCTGAGGTTGACCTCCGCCCTAGACCTTCTTGGCCGCTCCAGGCGTTCGGCCAGTTCAATCCAAAGCTTGCTCTTCTGACTTCTTCCCTGATCTCTCAGCTGCCTTATGAGCCTTTTCAGCACCGGGTTTGTTGGACCTGTTGGTCTTGGCATGTTGTCCCTACCCTTCTATATTCCCCACTATATAGCAACGCCAAATTTAAATGGAGTGCTAATAACTCTTTTGAGATGGTATGACAACCAAACAGGAGATAATCCAGACGGTGAAAAAGGAGGGAGTAAAGTTCATTCAGATGCAGTTCATGGACATTTTGGGGGCCGTGAAAAACGTCACTCTGCCCATCAGCCAGCTTGAAAAGGCTATTGACGAGGGAGTCTTCTTTGACGGCTCTTCCATTCTGGGCTACGCTACGATAGAAGAGTCGGACATGCGGCTGATGCCCGACCCAAACACCTTCGTGGTTATCCCGTGGCTTGAGGGAGACCTGAAAACAGCTAGGTTTTTCTGTGATGTCTACGACCACGAGGGGGGCAGGTTTGACGGGGATCCACGCGCCGCCCTGCAGAAGCAGCTGGAGGCTGCGAAGAAAAAGGGATGGATTTTCAACACCGCCCCGGAGTACGAGTTCTTTTACCTGATGCTGGACGGGAATGGGAACCCAACCACGAAGCCCTCCGACTCTGGTGGTTACTTCGACCTGATGAGAGACAGGGGGGACAATGTCAGGAAGGAGACGGTGAACTACCTGAACTCCATGGGGTTTGAGGTTGAGGCTTCTCACCATGAAGTCGCACCGGGGCAGCATGAGATAGACCTGAAGTACACGGATGCTCTGACATCTGCCGACCGCGTGGCCATGATGAAGTACGTGACGAAGACAATAGCCTACAAGCATGGCCTTTATGCAACTTTCATGCCCAAGCCAATCTGCGAGATAAACGGGAGCGGCATGCACACTCACCAGTCCCTGATTACAACCGACGGGAAGAGCGTCTTCTACGATCCGAAGGGACAGTACAAGCTAAGCAAGACTGCCATGTACTTCATAGGTGGTTTGCTGAAGTATGCGAGGGAGACATGTGCCATCCTGGCTTCTTCCGTCAACTCATACAAGCGCCTTGTGCCGGGCTACGAGGCGCCTGTCTATGTATCTTGGGCCAACCGCAACAGGAGCGCTTTCATCAGGGTGCCGGCAGGGAGGGGGACAAAGACCAGGATAGAGCTGCGGAACCCGGACCCGGTCGGCAACCCGTACCTACAGTTTGCGGTCATGTGCGCCGCTGGCCTGAAGGGCATCGAGGACAAGATAGAGCCACCGGAGCCAGTGGAGAAGGACATCTTCCACATGGGTGTGGAGGAGAGGGAGGCGCTTGGAATAGGGGATTTGCCGGGCAACCTGGGGGAGGCCCTGAACAGCATGAGAAAGAGCACGCTGATCCGCGAGGCTTTGGGGGAGCATCTGTTCAACCACTTCCTGTATATCAAGGAGAAGGAATGGCAAAGCTACGGCATGCACATCACGGACTGGGAGATAAACAAGCTTCTGCCAGCGCTTTAGTCGACTCCCGGTAATACAGAGCTATCGCCGCGTTTGCAAAAATAAAAATAAAAAAAATTTATTGCCCCTTACATGAACATTGCCATTACTGCTTTCTGGGCGTGCAGCCTGTTCTCGGCCTCTTCAAAGTACAGGGAACGAGTGTATTTGTCGAGAACCTCGTCGGTTACTTCCTGTCCACGGTCAGCTGGCCCGCAATGCATGTAGAATGCTTTATGAGTCTTGTCGAGCAGCTCGGTCGTGCAAATCCAGTCCTTGAATTTCTCCTGGTAATTGGATGCGCCGTCCTTGTCGACCACCTTGTTGTATGGCGGGACGAACTGCTTTGGTGACCAGGCCTTGGGGTAGACGAAGTCGGCACCTTCAAAGGCTTCCTTCATGTCGTGGGAAACCTCGAAGCTTCCTCCGTAGCGGTTGGCGTTTTCTTTTGCTGCTTTAATTACACTGTCCTCAAGCTCGAAGCCTTTTGGGTGCGCTAGGACAACATTCATGCCGAACTGGGTGGTCACCAAGACTTCGCTCTGCGGCACTGCCAGCGGCTTCAACCCCCCGGAGTAGGCGTAGGACACGACGAACTTCTTCCCCTGAAGATTCGGCTCGAAGTTCCTCGCAGCCTGGATGTCGGCCATCGCTTGGAAGGGATGGTAGAGGTCGTCCTCCATGTTCAGCACTGGAATGTCGGACCATTTGGCGAACTCTTCTATTACTCTGTGCCCGCGCCCTATCGTCCACTTTGCGGCGTCCCCGTAGATTCTTATCGCGATAGCCTCTCCATAGCGGGTGAGCACTCTGGCCACATCTGAGATGGCTTCGGTGGCGTAGGGGACCATGTCCTCAGGGAGTGTCGGAGTGTACAGATCAGAAGGGCTGAGGAAATGCGCATGCCCTCCAAGCTGATATATCCCTGCTTCAAAGGAGTTCCTGGTTCTGAGCGAGCGGTTGTAAAAAATCATGAACAGAGTCCGCCCAGGCAGGTAGTGTGTCATCTCCTTCTTTCTGAACTTTGTCCTGAGGTCGTCTGCGGCGTCCAAGATTCTCCTGAGTTCATCCTGTGTGAAATCCTGGGTGTTAAGGAAGTCCTTTCCTTTCATTGACCCAACGTACTTTGGCGTTCCTAACAATTGTTCACCTCCGTGATTGGGTTCCTCTCGGCAATTTAAATGTTTTTGAAACCCCGCGGCGGCCAGAAACAGCGATTTTTATAAAGATAAAAACCCGCGGCACAATTTAGAGTGAGTACATGAACGTGATTTATGACGGCAAGACCAACACGATTGTCGAGAGGGGGGGGAAGCTGCTGCTCCGGTTCAAAGACACTTTGTTGGGTGACGAACATAGAAGGGTAGACCCTGGAGGGGATGTTGTAGTTGGTCGCGTGCCCGGTAAAGGCATCGCTTCTGCAGCGTCTGCCGCGCGTTTTTTTAAGGTGCTCAAAAGCGCCCATGTCCCGACCCACTATGTCAGGCAGCACTCGAAAGATGAACTTGAAATTCGCCTGGCTGAGCCGATAAGGTTGGAAGTAGTATACAGAGCCCTAGCTTACGGAAGCTTTCTTAGGAGGTACAGAGGCCACGTTAGTCAGCTTTCGAGGCTTGATGTTGTGGAGTTCAACATGAAAGAAGACATCCTGCACGACCCGCTCATCAACGATGATGCGATAGCTAGGTTGCAAATAGCCAGCGCCGATGAAATCAGGAGGATGAAGCAGCTTACGCGAAAAATCTACATGTGTGTTTCAAAAGACCTCGAGCGGTATGGGTTGACACTAGTCGACATGAAGCTTGAGTTCGGGAGAATTCAGAAAAAGCTCGCGATGATTGACGCGCTGAGCGGGGACACCATGAGGGTGCTTGACCCAAAAAGCGGGAGGATACTGAGCCAGCTTGAGCTCGCTGAGAGGCTGGCGAAGTCTTCTGGATAAGTTGAAGAGATAACGGTTTGGTGTAGCTTTGCAGAAAAAAATAATTCTGCCGCACTTGGTCGACGCCCATGCACACTTGGAAGATATTCCTGACATCGATGAAGAAATTTCCCGGGCCGGGGAGGCCGGAGTCATTGCAGTGGTCGCTGTAGGCTCAGATGAAAAGTCAAATGAAGCCGCGCTTGAAATATCGGGACGGCATCGAGGCCTCGTATTCCCTGCTCTGGGGCTGCACCCGTGGAATCTCCGGGAAGATTTTGGGCCGATGCTTGAGTTCATGGAAAGAAATATTGAAAGGTGCGTCGCCATTGGGGAGGTTGGACTGGATTTCAAGATTCAAAAGCCAAAGGAGCTACAGGTTGCGGCATTTAAGGGGGTGCTGGAGCTTGCGGGGAGGTTCAAAAAACCAGTTATCGTCCATTCGCGCTGGGCGTGGAGGGATGCCTTTGACCTCGTAAAAGAAGCGGGTGCCCGGGGAGTCATATTCCACTGGTACAGCGGGCCGATGGATGTCTTGCGCGAGCTTCTGGAGTTGGGCCATCTTGTTTCGGCGACTCCTGCTGTTGAGTACAGCGAGTACCACAGGCCTGTCGTGTCTGAAGTGCCTCTTTCCCAGCTTGTGCTTGAGACTGATTCTCCTGTCGTTTACCGGGGGCGGCCTTCCAGGCCGGCCGATGTCGTGGGAGTCATGAGGGCTGTGGCCAAGCTCAAGGGAGTCAGCGAGGAGAAGGTGGCAGAGGCTACCACTGAAAACGCTGCGAAGCTGTTCAACTTTAAAAAGTTTCAATGAGTCTTGCGAGCGGCTTCTGCGTAGGTGCGGGAGGTGTACTTTAACACTACCACGACAAGCACAACAACCACCACTACCATTGCCACTATCACCACGTACAAAGGCGGGATTCCGGCGAAAGGCAGGGTGGGAAGCGTCATCACAATTTCGTCCCCGGAGATAGATGCGCCAGCAGAGCCTGGCGGACCAACGATTGTCGCAGTGGGGTCGATTGTCACGCCGACGCCGTAGCCGGGCAGACTCACCTGGTACAGCAGAGTACATGTGAGAACCACCCTGCCATTCTCGTCACGCTTTTGCCACTGCTCTAGCGGATAATCGAAACCAGAAAGGTCAAGGAACGTGCTTCTGGAGTCTATCAACCTGCCTCGAACTAGCTTCGAGCCGGACAACCTGAATCCCCCCCACTTCAAGTTGATTTTTCTTTTGCCGTCAGAGGTATCAGTGAAGACGCTGACACCGCTTATGTCAAACTCAACATTGGTGGCCACGGTTATGACGTAGTTTTCCCTCTGTGAGTCAAAAGTGATTTTCAAATTGTCTATGTCGGCGTTTGCGACGTAATCCTTTATTCTTGTTTCTGCAATATCCTCAATCGCCTCTTCAAAATCTGTCCGGTAGTTCTCCCACACATCCTCCACCTGCTCAAAAGTCGAGTCCAGGTTATCAAGCACCTGGTCGATGGATGGTATGAGGGCGCTTGACACCCCGAAGTTTTCAAGGTACTCCCTCAGATAATTGTAAATTGTTTGAAGATCCAGCGCCACGACAACATCAACACCAATGTAACATCAACACCAATGTGGATGTTGTTTTCGCTGATGGTTGCTGAGAAAGTCAGCCCTGTAGCTGCGGGAGCTGCAATAATTGCTGTCAGCAGCGACAACACGATAGCAAGTGACAGTCTTTTCAAGTTATTACCAAAACAACATGATTTTGTAAGTTTAAAGCATTCGGCGGCTGTTTTCGGTGCCTCCCGCGGTGATTTTAAGCGCAGGGTTCAAGATGTGATGGGACGGCTATGATGGTCACTTTCGAAAAGGAAAAGGAGTTCATCCGGGCCCTGCTCGAAAAACTTGGCGCGACCGAGGAGGAAGCGAACGCCACAGCAGAGGTTCTAGCTGAGGCGGATGTCAGAGGCCTTGCCTCCCACGGAATACTTAGATTGTCTTACATTCTCAAGGCGATCAAGCGAGGCACGATTTTGGTCAAGGCAAACGTGATTGTCGTGAAAGATGCCCCTGCGACCGCGCTTGTGGACGGCGGACATGGATTGGGGCATTTCGTCGCAAAAAAAGCTATGAAGATTGCAATAGAAAAGGCGAAGAAGCAGGGCGTGGCCGCGGTCGGCGTCTTCAACTCTAACCACTTTGGGATTGCCGGCTACTACGCTGAGATGGCGATGAAGGAAGGATTGGTCGGCATCGTGACGACGACGACAGACGCGCTCGTTCATCCATGGGGCGGCGTCGAGCCGCTTCTCGGGACGAACGCGCTCGCCATAGGCTTCCCGACAGAGCCGCCGGTTTTGCTCGATATGGCTATGAGCATAGCCGCGCGGGGGAAGCTAGTGGATGCGATGAAGAAGGGACAGAAGATTCCTGAAAGCTGGGCAATAGACCCGGAAGGCAGGCCGACCACCGACCCGGCCCAAGGGCTGAAGGGGGCACTGAGCCCGTTTGGCGGGCCTAAGGGTTATGCTTTGGCTTTTGCGATGGAGCTCCTCGCAGGGCCTTTGGTGAGGGCTGGAGTTGGGAAGGGGGTTGATGGTACTCTGGAGCCTGTGAGCGGATTCTGCACAAAGGGGGACTTTATGATGGCCGTCGACCCTGCAGCGTTCGTCTCGCCTGAGGAGTTCAGAACCCGCGTCAAGGAATATGTAGATGAGATTAAGGCGTCGAAAAAGGCTCCGGGCGTGCAGCAGATACTAGTCCCAGGAGAGCCTGAGCTGAGGGCTCGTGAAAAGCGCCTGAAAGATGGATACACGATTGCGGACGAAGTCTGGGCGGAACTCGAGCAGATCGCGAAGGGGCTTGGCATTCAGATAAAATGAAAACTGACTGTACTCGGGTGGAACCTTGAAAAGCGCGGTTATCGTCTTGGTGGCTGCTGCGTCTGTGGCCCTTGTGTTCAGCGCTTACTTTGTGACGCAGATGATCGAGGCTGAGAACCAGCAGATCACAACAATCCGGAAGGGTTACCTGCCCAAGATGATCAGACGCAGCAAGCTCCTCCTGCAGAAAGAGAACTTCCAACAGCTTTCGCCATACCAGGCTTACGTCACACCAAATGACTCGGCTGTCCAGACGCTGGCGAGCGGGTCCACCAAGCAGCAAGCATACTCGACGGCCGTCCAATGGGTGTGGGTCTCGGATACGACTCTCAACGGCATATCCGAGAAATGGCTCATGCCTAGCGAGTTTTTGACGAACACTCCGAGCTACCCCACGAACCCAGCCGCGGGCCACGTTGCGAGTGACTGCGAGGAGCAGGCGTACACCCTAGTCTCTTTGATACGGGCGATTGGAACTTCTGCCAGTGATGTCAGGGTCGTGGTAGGGCAAGTGAATTTCAACGGGGAAATTGGGGGCCATGCATGGGTTGAAGTTTACGAGGGCGGGAGGTGGTTAGCGTTGGAAGCCACATCAGGACCTTACTGGGACGACGAAGACGGAAGATTGTACCAGAGCAGCGGATATCCTTATTATTACTTCTTGACTCACACATTTCCCTCGCTTGAAGTCTGGGGTTACTTCAACGACACGTACTACTACAACCCGACGACGGGGCAGGGCAACGCTCCGGCAAGCTGGCGCACGTTGTCTGCAGCCTGAATCCCGGAGGAATCGCGCCACCTTAAACTCACAATCTGAACCGATTGATTGTCAGTGTTTTTTCAGATATCCCACAAGCTCCGGAGAGATCAATGGTTTTCGTCCAACAAGCGGGAATGCATATGGCAGCGAGACTGAATAATTTTTTGTTATCTTTATCTCAAGCCCGAGCCGGACTGGAACGTCTTCAAGCTGTTTCCCCTCTCCTACAAGTTTTGCAACGTAAATTGCGCCGTCTATGGAGAACTGGTTCCGTCCTAAGTTTCTCTTGGTCGCCCGCTGGAGATGTTTTGTTAGAAGTTCTCCAGTCCGACCCATAGGAGGGTCGTTGCCCAAGATTCCCCCGACCACCACTGTTTTTTTCCCGTCTAGGTCAGCTGGTGACAGCTTTTTCCTTGCGCGCGGGTCAAGCACCACGAGTTCTTCGAGGTCAAAAACATCCCCCACCCGTTTTCGTTCTGTATTGGAAATCTTGCCGAGTCTGCGGAGTTCACCTGGACTTTTCAAGTTTGTTATCATCAGATTATTCCTCCCGACAATCCTGGCCGCGCTAGAGTATTCTATGAAAAGCCATTCACTCAACTTCGGCTCCAAATGTTCGATGACAAAAAGCATGGTCTAAAGCCTTCGGAGCGCTGCTTGTGCGGCCACCACCAGCGGCTCTATCTCGTCGCTCACGGGCGGGGCATAGCAGTACTCCATCTGCGCAAGCTCTCCCACCTTCACGCCCCTCGCTATCCCGAAAGCCAGCAGGTCGGCGCGCTCGGCAGCCCCTTCCCCGATTATCTGGCCGCCCAGCACCCTCCCGCTCCCCCGCTCGACTATCAGCTTCACAGTTATCGGCGCGGCGCCGGGGAAGTAGCGCGGCCTGCTAGATGCCCTCACCCTCGCCGCAAAAACATCCAGCCCAACATCATTAGCTCTTGATGCAGTCAAACCCGTGGAGGCGGCCTCAAGTCCTTCGACCGCTGTGGTGGCCGTGTTCAGGACACCCGGAAACAGTTCCTTCCCCCCAGCGGCGTTTATTCCGGCGACTCTTCCCATCCTAATGGCCGTCGTCGCGAGCTGGCTCTTCACGGGGCGCTTTGTGATCAGGCACTTTGACTCGGCGCAGTCTCCCGCCGCGTAGATGTCAGGGTCGCTCGTCCTGAGCTGCTCGTCGACCTCCACCAGTCCTGTGGGACCCAGCTTCAGTCCTGCCCTCGCGGCAAGCTCCACGTTCGGCCTGAAACCGACAGCCAGCACGACAAAGTCCGCCGGGATTTTCTTCTCTCCGGCTAAGACCGCTTCGACCTTGGTCTTTCCGATTATCTCCTTGGCGGGGGTGGAGCAGAGAACTTCAACACCAATCTTTTTGATGTGTTCGACGACAATATCCGCCATGTCTTGGTCCAGAAAGCCAGGCAGAACATTTGACAGCATCTCCACGACAGTTACGGCGAGACCACGGGCCCTGAGCGCACACGCCACTTCAATTCCGATAAGGCCCGCCCCGATGACCACAGCGCTTTTTGCCCCGGCACTGACCATGGAGAGCACGCCAGCAGCATCCTCGCAGCTCTGCATCGTGAAAACATTTTTCAGGTTATCCCCTGGGATTCTTGGCCTCAGGGCGATGCTTCCGGTGCCGATAATCAGCTTGTCGTATGGGATTTTTTCTGAACGCCCTGATGTGATGTCCTGGACCTCCACTACCTTCTGTTTCCTGTCTATTGATTTTGCTTCTGTTTTTGATTTGACCTCAATGCCTGGGATTTTTGATTCAACCTCAATCAACTTATCCATGTCTGGGATTTTCCCTTCTACCAGAAACGGGAGGCCGCACGGATGGCAGGTGGCGTACGCCCTCCGTTCTATGGCGGTGATTTTTGCATCTCGGTCAAAAAGACGCACAGCGCCGGCCGCCGTAAGCCCAGCCGACTGGAATCCTATGATGACTATTCTTGTCATTTGGACGTCGCTCTCATCCTTTCGGCGGCGAGCTCAAGCGCTTCCACGGTTGGCATCTTCCCGCCGGTCAGGAAAGTTATGCTTGCCCCTCCGCCTGTGCTCACATGTTTTATCTTTTCAGCGACCCCGGCGACGCTCGCTGCAGCAACTATGTGGCCGCCCCCAAGTATCGAGTAGCCTGTGGCGTTGGCTATGGCGTTCAGAACTCCAAATGTGCCTTTTTCGAAGCCGGCCTTCTCAAAAGCCCCAAGGGGGCCGTTAGCAACAATTGTTTTGGTTTCTGAGATAACCTTGGAGTACTCTTCAACTGTCTTCGGTCCTATGTCAAGTATTTGGAACTCAGTAGGCAACTCGCTTATGGATACAACCTTTGGCTGCCCTCCGGCATTGACGACAAAGTCTGCGGGGCCGTGGATTTTGTCCCCGTAATTTTCAATGATGTTTTTGGCGCGCTCTGCCTCCTTTTGGTAGCCTTTTGAGTTCATGAAATCAATGTTCGGCTTACCAAGGTCTGCACCGGCCGCCACAAGCAGAGCGTTGGCCACCAGCCCGCCGGTGAGTACGGAGTCCGCTATCCCCTTTGAGAACACATTTTCAATGATTTTCAGTGAATCGTCAAACTTTGCCCCACCGAGGACGTAGGTGCATGGCCGCTCGGGGGACAGCGCCTTGCCAAGTCCCTTCAGCTCACGCTCCATGAGGCGCCCGGCGTAAGTTGGGAGAACTGCCGCAAACCCGACCAAGGAGGGGCTCGAGCGGTGAGCGGCCCCGAAGGCGTCGTTCACGTAAATCTGCCCTGAAGAGGCAATCCTCCGCACAAGAAGGGTTTTTGCGAGCTCCTCTGGCGGGCCGCTCAGGCTCTCTTCGGACAAGAGCCTCACGTTGTCTAGGAGCATTATTTCTCCGGGACGCATGAGGCTGATGGTGCCAGCGGCAATCGGCCCAAGCAATGAGAACGGGAAGTACTTCACCTCAAGACCGACAACGGCACCGAGTCTCTTCGCGTGTTTTTCCAGGGTAGTGAAGTCCTCGTCTCCGGCCCTCCCTTGGTGGGCTAGGACGACTACTTTCGCCCCTTTCATCGCAAGCTCCTTAAGGGTGGGGGCGCACTCCTTTATCCTAGTGTCGTCCAGAATGTCCCCGCTCTTGAGGTCAATTGGGGAGTTTATGTCGACGCGGACGATTACTGTTTTCCCCTTCACGTCCGCGTTGTCGAGCGTTAGGAAAGCCATTCTTCAGCCTCAAAGCCATTTTTAGAGAGTTGGTTTAAACTTAACGGTGACGCTCGATGTTTTTCGCAAGTTGTACATGCATGGTCACAGCCGATTAAATGGCTCCATTATTAAGACGCGTTCCAATTTTGAGAAGGTTTAAAAGGCGCCGCCCCCCACCTGTTTAGATGGCATGAACAGCGAAATCGAGTTCCAGACGCTCCTGCTGCTGGCGAAGCAGGGGGCGCAGGAAAGGCAGGTTGAAGTGTCGCTCAGCGAGCTTGCCAAAAGTCTTGGGGCCTCGAAACAGACTGCAGCGAGAAGACTCTCAGACCTAGAGGGCCGCGGCCTCATAACAAAAATACACCGGCCGAAAGGACAGGCCCTGCGCATAACTCCTGCGGGGCTTGCGGCTTTGAGGGCCGTCCACTCTGAGCTCGGGAAGGTCTTCAAAAGCTCTTCAGGGCCGATTAAAGTCTCCGGCATCGTCAGTGAGGGGTTAGGAGAAGGGGGTTATTACATGGCGCAGGAAAACTACAAAAGGCGCTTCAAGGAGGAGCTGGATTTCATCCCATACCCAGGGACGCTGGATGTCAGGCTGGATGAAAAATCCTTGCCCGTGAGGGAGCTGCTCTCCAAGATGCCGGGGCGAGAGATAGCCGGTTTTGAGGAAGGGGGCCGGACTTTCGGTGCTGTCAAGTTCTTTCCGGCAAAGCTGGGGAGGGCAAAAGGGGCCGTGGTAATGCCCGCGCGCGGCCACCACAAGGACATGCTTGAGTTTGTGTCTGAGAAAAACCTTCGCAAGACCATGAAGCTGAACGACGGGGATCTGGTGGAAATTGAGGTGATCGCATGAGTGTGGAAAAAGCCGTTCAGGCCATGAAAAAAGGTCTGCCTCTCCTTGTACACGATTCGGCCCACAGGGAGAACGAGGTTGACATGGTGATGAGGGCCGACGCTGTTAAACCTTCGCATGTGGCCCTGATGCGGAGGGATGGCGGAGGGCTCGTTTGTGTGGCGCTACACCCAAAAATAGCCAAAAACTTCAACCTCCCATACATGCAGGAAATTTACAGGGCGGCGAGCTCCAACTTCAGCATCCTTTCCATGGCAAAAGCCGATGACATTCCCTACGACGAGCGCTCGGCGTTCTCCATATCAGTCAACCACCGCCGCACATTCACAGGGATAACTGATGTGGACAGGGCCTTGACGATAAGTGAGTTAGGGAAGCTGGGGGCAAAGGCGCTGAACGGTTCAGCGGCGGACGAATTTGGAAAAGAGTTCAGGAGCCCCGGACATGTCCATCTTTTGATATCTACAGAAGAGATTTTGAAGGAAAGAAAGGGTCACACGGAGCTCGTGGTGGCGCTGGCAGAGCTGGCCGAGGTGACGCCGGTCGTGGCCATTTGTGAGATGCTGGACGAAAAAACCGGCAAGGCACTTTCAAAAGATGATGCGGCCAAGTATGCCAGAGAACTCGGGCTTGAGCTTCTGGACGGCGCGGACATCGCCCGAGCCTATTTAGGGAGGGGAGCCTGATGCTGGTAGGAATTGTTGACACGACTTTTGCGCGGCACGACATGGCAAAAGCCGCGATGGACGAAC